>JAVBYO010000004.1 GCA_030823955.1 Gallionellaceae bacterium | reverse complement strand
GGGTATGAATCACAACGTTAATATCGGGGTGCTGGGATTGGCTGGGTTGTTGTTTGCCGCGCCATGCTGGTCGTTTTCATTTTCTGCGTGTGACGGCGCTTCGAAAGAGCCGAGGCCGGAGTGGGTGAATAATGCCGATTATGTTCTGCCCGGTTTTAAGGTGGGGGTGGGGGCAGCGACACGTGATGGAAGAAGCAAGGATGAGCAACAACTGGCATCGGAGAGTGATGCCAAACGCCGTTTGGTGGAGCATATCCAGGTCAGCCTAAAATCCGAAGTGGAACAAAACACGCGCATGAGCGGCAGTGCGCTGTCGAAAGAAGCATCGAGCAAATTGACGGTAAGCTCGGAGGCGGATCTGCGCGGACTGAAGACCAAGAGCCAGTGGCTGGATAAAGACACCTGTGTCTATTACACCCTGATGGTGGTCAGCAACGAATCGTTGGCGCAGAGCAAACGCGAAAAGCTGATGAAAGGGCGGATGGATCGCTTTAAAGGCTTGCTGGCTGCGGGCGTGGATGAGCAGAACAACCGCGATATCAAACAGCGACGCAAATATCTGGAAGAGGCTCAGGTGTTGCTGGCGGAGATCGATTTCACTCTGCTGCCGGATGAGCCGGGAAGTATCCACGCCAAACATCTGAACGAGGCATTGGCACAGGTGAACAAGGAAACCGCCAAAGCGAAAGGGCGTATGGCGTTGTTCGCCCTGAACGAAGACGGTAGCCTGAATGGTGATGTGTTGGGCCGGATGCTGGACCAATTAAGGTCGGGCGACACACCGACCGACCGGCTGATGGCCGATTGTGCTTCGCAGCACGAGTGCATCAGCATCGCCAAGGAGCGCGGTTATACCCTGTTGACCTTGCTGGCCACCAGCAGCCAGGTGGCGACCAGTCAGATGGGATCTTTGAAAGGGACGCTGAGCGTTACCCGGACGGTGTATGACATCGAGAGCCGCAAAGCGGTACGCGGGCCGGATAAAGCCTCTGCGCAGGTGATTGGTTGGGGGCGGGAAGAATTGGACTGGGGCGCGGCGGCTGAAAAAGCTGTGCAGAGTTTAAAGTGAGGAGAGACTTTATGTTGTTGAGCAAGATTGCCGGGGTGGTACTGTTGTCGCTTGCGTCATTGGCCGTGGCGGGAGGGAACGGCCCTGTGGTCGGCCAGCCTGCGCCAAATTTTATCGGGCGTACGCTGGAGGATGATTCCTATCGTTTAAAAGGAGATAAAGGCCAGCCCAAGGTCATCAACTTCTTTGCGCTGACATGCAAGCCGTGCCGTCAGGAGATGCCGGAACTGGCCAAGCTGGAGCAACAATATCCGGGCGTGAAGTTCATCTCGGTGAATACCCAGGATGACAAACCGGAAGCCGTGGCCAAGTTCATCAAATCGCTGCCCGGCGCACCGTCCCATGTCGTACTCACCTCGGGCGGAATGCAGGAGACGTTTCACTATCTCGGCTTGCCGCATACCATTCTGCTGGATAGCGACAATGTGGTGCTGATGAATCTGGTGGGCTTTACTCCGGCGAATATGAAGCTGTTGCACAAGGCATTGGCCGAGATGGACAAACACTGAAGGAGGCAAGATGAAAAATGTTCTGAAGTTGTTGGTCGTCGCCGTGCTGTTGTGCGCGCATACCGTGCAGGCTAAAGAGATCGCGGTGTTTATGCCGGTGGTTGGGCCGCTTACTCCGTTTGAACAGGCTGCCTTGAGCAAAGACGCGGCGACTGTGTTCTCCGCCCGATTCGACTTGAGATACGGCGAAGAGGTGGATCAATTCGTCAAACAGGTTTTCCAGGAGGAAAGCAAGAAGAAAGATTGTGACGAAGCAAGTTGCTACCGCCGTATCGCCGCAAAATATCAGGCAGACAAGATCGTGGCGTTGCGTGTGATTCAGGTGGAAAAGGAGCGTTATCTCGCCACGGCGCATCTCTATGATGTGGCAAGCGGCGATATGCTCGCCAGCGAGCAGCAGGAATGTATGCACTGCTCGTTCGAGAGACTAAAGTTGTTGTGCCACGAACTCACCCTGCGAGTGGCCGGGAACAAATGAAATTACACGCCAGTCTGGGCAAAGCTGGGGCGCAGCAGTTGTGCCGGATCGCGCTTTCCTTGCTGATCTTTGCGGGCGTATCAACATCTATTCAAGCGGCCCAGCCGGATCAAGGCGGCACTTCTGCCAAAGAGCGTTTGGTGTTGATGCCGTTGCGCGTGGGGGAAGAGAGCCAGAACATGCTGGGTGCGATGGAAACAGCGCTGGTGCAGGGATTGCAGCGCAAGTACGAGGTTTTTGCCGGGGACGAAGTGGCGCAAAAGGCGCGTGAGATATTCAAACGCGAATCGAATACAGCCAAGAATGAATGTGATGAGACACGCTGCATGGAAAATATCGCCATCGCGTTTCAGTCCGAGCTGATCGCTACCGCCAATGTCACCAAGATCGAAGGGGGGTATCTGCTGGCACTGAGTATCCGCAATGTCATGGACAACAAAGCGGTGTATTCCAACTCTATTCCGTGCGAACGGTGTAGTGCATTCCAAGTGGTAGATAGACTCAAAGAAATAGGGCCGCAAACGCAGGGGGAGGCGGTCACTCAGGAACAAAGGGAGTGGTTGGCGGCAGAACGGGCGGGGGATGAGGCCAGTTATCAGAACTACCTCACGAGCTACCCGCAAGGCAGTTATGCTGGGCTGGCGCAAGCGCGTATCAGCAAGCTACGGTCATCGGGTTCAATAGCGGATGAAGAGCAGGTATTGTGGCAGGCCGCGCAAGATAGCTACACGATCCAGTCAGCACAAGCCTATCTGGATCGTTACCCCGCCGGAAAATATGCCGAGCTAGCGCGTAGCCGTATCAAGAAGCTGCGCGAGGGTGACAATGCTGTCCGGCAGCAAAATGCATCGGCTGAGAATAAGGATATGATTCCCGCCGAAGATAGACTGAGGGAAGCAGAGGCGGCCAATCAGGCACAAGACAAAGTGATCTCACCGATACGGGCCATTCCGCGTTATCTGGAGAAGATACTTCCTCATGTCATCAAACATTGAACATGTGTCACAAGCGGTGGTTGCTGGAACCGCAAGCGTGCATATAAGCCTTGCTGGAATATACATACTTACAGCCACGGTCTACTCCTTGCGGATGAATGGAGCATAGCCCTGCGCTAAAAGGCCTACCTCTTCCTTGTAGGTTTATGAAATACCGCCTTTTCTGTTAATATCGCGCCCCTGTTAAACCTCTGGGCTGGGCGGCGCTGATTGCCGCTACGACCGCTCACTTTCAGTATTCATGAGTAATCCGACATTACAAGCCGTAAAGGGCATGAACGATATCCTGCCGGAAGAGGCGCAGCTGTGGCTGTGGTTCGAAGACACGGTACGCGATTGGCTGGAAGCCTACGGTTACCGCAATATCCGTATGCCGCTGGTGGAGCCGACCGCGCTGTTCAAGCGCGCTATCGGCGAGGTCACCGACATCGTCGAGAAAGAGATGTACAGCTTTGAAGACAGTCTCAACGGCGATCAGCTCACGCTGCGCCCGGAAGGGACTGCGTCCTGTGTGCGTGCCGTGTTGCAGCACAATCTGCTGTATAACGCGCCGCAGCGGCTGTGGTACGCGGGGCAGATGTTCCGCCACGAGCGCCCGCAGAAGGGGCGTTACCGCCAGTTCCACCAGATCGGGGTGGAGTCGCTGGGTTTCGCCGGGCCGGACATCGATGCGGAGCAGATCGTGATGTGCGCGCGGCTGTGGAAGAAACTGGGCATTCGCGATGTGGCGTTGCAGATCAACACACTGGGCGATGCTGCGGCGCGCCAGCGTCACCGCGAGAAACTGATCACCTATTTCGAGCAGCACAAGGATGCGCTGGATGCCGATGCGCAACGCCGTTTGCACAGCAACCCCTTGCGTATCCTGGATACCAAGAATCCGGCGATGCAGGAACTGGTGAGTCATGCGCCAAAGCTGATGGATGAGTTGGAGGCAGATGCCATCCAGCATTTCGAGGCGGTGCAGGCGATCCTGCTTCAGCATGACATCGCTTTCGAGATCAATCCGCGTCTGGTGCGCGGGCTGGACTATTACAACCGTACGGTGTTCGAGTGGGTGACGACGCGGCTGGGCGCGCAAGGTACCATCTGTGCCGGGGGGCGTTACGACGGGCTGATCGAGCAGATCGGCGGCAAACCCGCTCCGGCCTGCGGCTTCGCCATGGGTATCGAACGTTTGCTGGCCTTGCTACAGGAAGACGGCATGGCCGCTCCGGCTGCGCCGCTGGATGTGTATCTGGTGCATCAGGGCGAACAGGCACAAGGTCTGGCTTGGCGCGTGGCGGAAAGTCTGCGTGATGCCGGTCTGAAAGTGTTGTTGCATTGCGGCGGCGGCAGCTTCAAGTCGCAGATGAAGAAGGCAGACGGCAGCGGTGCGGCACTGGCGGTCATCATCGGCGACGATGAGGTGGCAGCGGATGCCGTGACGCTCAAGCCCCTGCGCGGCGGGGGTGAGCAGGAACGCGTCGGCACGCAGGGATTGGCGCAGAGAATTCGTGAATTGACCAAGTGAGGGAATGAAAATGGCAGAGTTGGATTTGCATGAACAGGAACAAGTCGACGCGCTGAAGTCGTGGTGGAAAGAGAACGGCAAATGGGTGGTCGCGGCAGTGGTCATCGGTCTGCTGGGTTACGCCGGTATGCAGTTCTGGAAACAACATCAGGCCAAACAGGCGGGTGAGGCGGCCACGCTCTATGCCGAGGTGGAAAAGCAGACCTTGAGCAATGATCCCAAGCGCGTGAATGACGCAGTCGCTGCACTGGTCGCCGACTTTGGCAGCAGTGCCTACGCGCCGCGTGCGCAGTTGCTGGCGGTGCAGGTGAATGTCCAGGCACGGGATATAGCGCGCGCCAAGACCCAATTGCAATGGGTGATCGAACATGCCCACGAGACTGGCTTGCAGGATACCGCGCGTCTGAAACTGGCCGGCATCCTGCTGGACGAAAAGAAATACGACGAGGCACTCAAGCAGCTTGATGCGGCACATCCCGAAGCATTCACCGGTCTGTATGCAGATTTGAAAGGTGATGTGTTGAGTGCGCAGGGCAAGATCGAAGAAGCCAGAGCAGCCTATAAGCAGGCTTTGGAAAAGATCGAGGCGCAGAGCATGTACCGCAATCTGGTGCAATTGAAACTGGATGGCCTTGGAGACGGCAAATGAGATTGAGCCGCGGCATCGCGCTACTGCTGGCCCTTTTGGTGGCGGGCTGTTCCAGTGACAAGGAGCAAGTCTCGCCCGCCAAATTGCTCAACTTCAAGGCGGCGGCCAAATTCGAGGTGCGCTGGAAACGAAGTCTGGGCGAGATGGGCAACAACGTATTGTTGCCCGCTGTCACAGCCGACTCGGTAGTGGCGGCGAGCAGCGAGGGCATCATCTTGCGTTTTGACCGCAAGAGCGGCAAACAACTGTGGCGCATCGACAACCGTTCCGCCATTTCGGGCGGTGTCGGGGCGAGCGACGGGCTGGTGCTGGTGGGTGGCCTGAAGGGCGAGGTCGCGGCGTATGAAGAAACCAGCGGTAAGCTGCGCTGGGAGAGCAAGGTGAGCAGCGAGGTGTTGAGCGCCCCCAAGCTGGTCGATGGCGTGGTCGTGGTGCGTACCGGGGACGGACGCATTGCGGGGCTGGACAGCCAGTCGGGCAAACGTCTGTGGCTGTATGAGCGCGCGACACCCGCGCTGGTGGCGCGCAGCAATGCCGGGGTGTCGATACGCAACGGTATCGTGTACGCCGGTTTTGCGGCAGGCAAGATCGCGGCTATCGGTTTGCATAACGGTGTCATCGTGTGGGAGGCTTCGGTTTCCCAGCCGCGCGGCAACACCGAGCTGGAGCGGGTGAGTGACATCACCAGCCTGCCTATTCTGGATGACAGCCAGGTTTGCGCCGTGGCGTTCCAGGGGCGTTTGGCCTGTTTTGATGCGGAGCGGGGCGGTGCCCTGTGGACGCGGGACATCTCCAGCGACAAAGGGCTGACCATGTCGCGCAGATACCTGTACCTGACCGACACGGCAGGAACGGTGTTCGCGCTGGACAAACTCAGCGGCAGTTCGTACTGGAAGAACGAACAACTCTCCCTGCGCAAGACCACCGCGCCGTTGGCGCTGGACGATTTTATGCTGGTGGCTGATTTCGAGGGTTATCTGCATGCGCTGAACCGCGACGATGGCCGTTTCATGGCGCGTTTCAGAACCGACGGTAGTGCGATCCGTTCCGCTCCTGTCGCGGCAGGTGACGGTTTTGTGGTGCAGACCGAAGATGGCAGTCTGTATTCTTTGGCGATTCATTAAGACACATACATTATGCTACCCACACTGGTTTTGGTTGGTCGTCCCAATGTGGGTAAATCCACGCTGTTCAACCGTCTTACGCGCAGTCGCGACGCACTCGTCGCCGACCAACCGGGGCTGACGCGCGACCGCCATTATGGCCGTGGCCGCGTCGGTGAACGGCCTTATCTGGTGGTGGATACCGGCGGTCTGGAGCCGGTTGCCAAAGAAGGCATCCTGCACGAGATGGCTAAACAGACGCGTCAGGCCATCGATGAAGCCGACCTCGTATTGTTCCTTGTCGACGGGCGCGACGGCCTTACGCCGCAAGACCGCATCATCGCTACCCAATTGCGCAAGACTGGACGCCCGCTGTTGTTGTTGGTGAACAAAGCGGAAGGCATGCAGCGTTCGCGCGTGACCAGTGATTTCTTCGAACTGGGATTGGGCGAACCCATCCCCATCTCCTCGGCACACGGCGACAACGTCACCGAGATGATCGAGCTGGCGCTGGACGAATTACCGGTACGCGAAGAAGAGCCGGAAGAGAAATCCGACCATCCCAAACTCGCCATCGTCGGGCGTCCCAACGTGGGCAAATCGACCTTGGTGAACGCCATTCTTGGCGAAGAGCGCGTCATCGCGTTCGACCAGCCGGGTACCACACGCGACAGTATCTATATCGACTTTGAGCGCGGCGGCAAGCAATACACCATCATCGACACCGCCGGTGTACGCCGCCGAGGCAAGATCGACGAAGCCATCGAAAAATTCTCCGTGGTGAAGACGCTGCAAGCCATTGAGGATGCCAACGTGGTGGTGCTGGTGGTGGATGCCCGCGACCAGATCACCGAGCAGGATGCCCATTTGGCCGACTTCGTGTTGCAGGCCGGACGTGCGCTGGTGCTGGCGGTGAACAAATGGGACGGGTTGGACGAATACAAGCGCGACACCGCCAAGCGCGACATCGACCGCAAGCTGCACTTCCTGAGTTTCGCCAAACACCATTTCATCTCGGCGCTGAACGGTACGGGCGTCGATGCGCTGCTGAAATCGGTGAACGATGCCTATGCCGCCGCCATGGCCAAGATGGCCACCCCGCAACTCACCCGCGTGTTGCTGGCCGCAGTGGAGAAACAACAACCGCCGCGCGGCAGCATCTTCCGCCCCAAGATGCGTTACGCCCACCAGGGCGGCAGCAACCCGCCGCTCATCATCGTCCACGGCAGTGCGTTGGATAAAGTGCCGGAGAGCTACCGGCGTTATCTGGAGAAATGCTTCTGTGACGCCTTCAAGTTGCAAGGCACACCGCTACGCATCGAGTTCAAGGCCGGTAAGAACCCCTTCGAGGGCAAAAAGACCGTACTCACCGAAAGCGAAAAACGCGCCGCCCACCGTGCCCGTATCCGCGGGCGCAGGCTGTACGGCTGACAATCCATCCGAAACCGCCGCTCTTTGCTGTCTTAAGCCTGATTTCCCTCAAGTTGCCCTGCCAGCTGCCGTAATCTCAATCATGGGGTTACTGATTGGCAGAGGGGGGCATCATGAAATTTACATTCGTATTTGTATTCGCTTCTGTGTTGCTGGCCACATTCGTTTTTATGTTGCTGACCTGTGCCGTGGCGGCTGAGTTGCAGGTGTGGGCAAAAGGCAAGGTCGGACGCAGGCGCTAGGCGGCGGGAGGAAGCTCTTCCGTATCCGCCTGTTTTACAGTAGAGTGGCTGCCCGTTAATCACCACAAGAGCATCGCTATGAGCGCAAAAGGGCAACAACTACAAGACCCGTTCCTGAATGCATTACGCAAGGAACATGTGCAGGTCGCCATCTATCTCGTCAACGGCATCAAGTTGCAAGGCCAAGTCGAGTCTTTCGATCAATATGTCGTGCTGCTGAAGAACACCGTCACCCAGATGGTGTACAAGCACGCCATTTCCACTATCGTCCCCGCACGCGCAGTCACGATTCCGTTCGACGCTGACTGATGACACTGTCAACAACTGCCCCTAATACGGCGGTATTGGTCAGTCTCGATTTTGGTGCGCCGGACTATGCAGAAAGTCTGGAGGAGTTACGTTTGCTGGCGGAGAGCGCCGGGGTGCGTACCCTTGCCCTGATACAGGGCAAGCGGCAGCGCCCGGATGCATCGACGTTTGCCGGTAGCGGCAAAGTGGAAGAGATCGCCGCTGTCGTGGAAGAGCTGGAGGTGCCACTGGTCATCTTCAATCACGACCTGTCTCCGGCACAGATGCGCAATCTCGCCGCCAAACTACAGACCCGCGTGATCGACCGTACCATGCTGATCCTGGATATCTTCGCGCTGCGCGCCCAGAGCCATGAGGGCAAGGTGCAGGTCGAGCTGGCGCAGCTCAAATATCTTTCCACGCGCCTGGCCGGTATGAATCAGGACATGGGGCAGCAGAAGTTCGCTGTGGGCGCGCGCGGGCCGGGCGAGACGCAGTTGGAGCTGGACCGGCGCAAGCTGGATCGGCGCGTGCATCTGCTCAACGAGCGCCTGAAGCAGCTCAAGCGCCATCGCGAGCTGCAACGCAAAGCGCGTAATCGCTCGGATGTGTTGTCGGTGTCCATCGTCGGCTACACCAATGCGGGCAAATCCACGCTGTTCAATCGCCTGACCAATGCCAATGTCTATGCGGCGGATCAGTTGTTCGCCACCTTGGACACCACTTCGCGCAAGATATTCCTGGACGGTGAGAGCAAGGTGCAGGTGGTGTTGTCCGATACCGTCGGTTTCATCCGCCATCTGCCGCATGGTCTGGTGGCGGCGTTCCGCAGTACGCTGGAGGAGACGGCGCTGGCCGATCTGTTGCTGCATGTGGTCGATGTGAACAGCCCGGAGCGGCACGATCAGGTCGCCGAGGTTAATAAGGTCTTGGCCGAGATCGGCGCACAGAAGATCCCCCAGATTGTGGTGTATAACAAGATCGATCTGCAGGCGATACCGGCAGCGGTGAAGCGCGACGAGTATGGTAAAATCTCCAGCATCCATTTGAGTGCGATAACGGGGGCAGGGCTGGACGATCTGCGTGCGGCGCTGGTTGAGGTGCGCGATACCCCGGCGACATCCGAGCAGGTCCAGGAATGGCATCCGCTTAATGATCATTAGGATTAACTAAAGGTGGGAAGAAGTTATGGGATTAAATGACCCGCAATGGGGTAACAAGAACAGTGGTGGCCCTCCCGATCTGGAAGAGGTGCTGCGTAACCTGAACAAGAAGGTCGAGGGACTGTTCGGCAAGTTGAGCGGCAAGACGCCGGGCGGCAACGGTGCGGGCAAGACACCTGACGGTATTCCCGGCGGGATCGGTCTGATCGTGCTGGTTGTGGCTTTGATCTGGTTGGCGAGCGGTTTCTATATCGTCGATGCCAGTCAGCGCGGTGTCGTGTTGCGCTTCGGTAAATATGTCGAGGCGACCCAGGCGGGCCCGCGTTGGCACCTGCCTTATCCGATCGAAAGCGTGGAAGTGGTCAGTCTGAGCCAGGTGCGTACCGTCGAAGTGGGCTACCGCGAGAACGTGAAGAACAAGATGTTGAAAGAGTCGCTGATGCTGACGGACGATGAGAACATCATCGACATCCAGTTCGCCGTGCAGTATTTCCTGAAAGACCCTGCGGATTTCCTGTTCAACAACCGCGCTCCCGACGAGAATGTGCGCCAGGCGGCTGAAACCGCCATCCGCGAGGTGGTGGGCAAGAGCAAGATGGACTTCGTCCTGTATGAAGGGCGCGAACAGGTTGCCGCAGCAACGACCAAGCTGATTCAGGACATCCTCGACCGTTACAAGTCGGGCATTCTGGTGAGCAAGGTGACCATGCAGAACGCGCAGCCGCCGGAGCAGGTGCAGGCGGCGTTTGATGACGCGGTCAAAGCGGGGCAAGACCGTGAACGCCAAAAGAACGAAGGCCAGGCTTATGCGAACGACGTGGTGCCCAAGGCGAAAGGTGCGGCGTCGAGGCTGATGCTGGAAGCAGAGGGTTACAAGCAGCGTGTGATCGCCAATGCCGAGGGTGATGCGAGCCGCTTCAAGCAGATTTTGGTTGAGTATGAAAAAGCGCCGCAGGTCACCCGCGAACGTATGTACATCGACATGATGCAGCAGATCATGACCAGCAGCAGCAAGGTGTTGGTGGATCAGAAGAGTGGTAATGGCAGTCTGTTGTATCTGCCTTTGGACAAGCTGATCCAGAGTACCAATGCGGGACAGCCGAACGAGATGCAGACGGCGGCAGGCCGTCCGGCGAACAATGCCGAACAGGTTGCACCGCAGGCTGTTGCCGTCGAGCAGCTCCCGCCCACCGGGCGTGAGACGCTGCGCAGTAGAGACAGGGAGGCACGTTGATGAAAGCGAACATGGGTAATCTGTTGGTGGGCGCGGTCGTCGCGCTGGTCTTGGTGAGTATGAGCGCCTTCGTGGTCGACCAGCGTCAGGTGGCGATCGTGTTCCAGCTCGGTGAGGTGGTGGGTGAGAAGACCGAGCCCGGCTTGTATTTCAAAATACCGCTGGTGCAGAACGTGCGTTTCTTCGATTCGCGTATCCTGACTCTGGACGGGGAAGATCCGGAGCGTTTCATCACCGCCGAGAAGAAGAACGTGCTGGTAGACTCGTTCGTGAAGTGGCGCATCGTCGATGTGAAGCAGTATTACATCAGCGTGGGCGGCGACGAGATGCGCGCGCAGACCCGTCTGATCCAGACGGTGAACGCGTCGTTGCGCGAGGAGTTCGGTAAACGCACTATCCACGAGGTGGTCTCCGGCAAGCGCGACGAGTTGATGCGTGTGGTGCAGGAGAAGACCGATGTGGATGCGCGCAAGATCGGTGTCGAAGTGCTGGACGTGCGTATCAAGCGTGTGGATTTCCCGATGGAGATCAGCGATTCGGTCTATCGCCGCATGGATGCGGAGCGCAAGCGTGTGGCCAACGAGTTGCGCGCTACCGGTAATGCGGAGAGCGAAAAGATCCGCGCCGATGCCGACAAGCAGCGCGAAGTGACCCTGGCCGAGGCGTATCGTGATGCGCAGAAACTGAAAGGTGAGGGCGATGCCAAAGCTGCCTCGCTGTATGCGGCCGCGTTCGGTCGCAACTCGGAGTTCTTCGCCTTCTACCGCAGTATGGAAGCGTATAAACAAACGTTCAAGAACAAGAGTGATGTGATGGTGCTGGACCCCAGCTCGTCGTTCTTCAAGTACCTGAAGAGTTCGAACAAGGGCGGTCGATAGTCCAGATGCTGGAATACTGGCTGGCCGCATTGGGCTTGATGCTGGTGCTGGAAGGGATCATGCCATTCCTGTTTCCCGAAGCGTGGCGCAAGACTCTGGCGGTGCTGGTACGGCTACAGGACGGACAGATGCGCTTCCTCGGGCTGACTCTGATGTTGAGCGGACTATTGTTGATCTATTGGATGAAATAAAGAATGCCGAACTGGTTGTTGCCGGAAAACATACAGGACATGCTGCCGGATGAGGCGTGGCGCATCGAGGGTATGCGCCGTGAGGTGCTGGAGTTGTTGCGTCTGTCGGGATATCAATTGGTCGCCCCGCCGCTGCTGGAATACGCCGAATCGTTGTTGATCAACAACAGTGCGGATATGGATCTGCGCAGCTTCAAACTGGTCGATCAGCTCAGTGGCCGCACTTTGGCCTTGCGTGCCGATATCACGCCGCAGGTGGCGCGTATCGATGCCCATCTGCTCAATCGCCAGGGCGTGACCCGTCTGAGTTATGCGGGCAGTGTGCTGCATACCCAGCCTTCGGGTCTGATGCGCACGCGCGAACCTTTGCAGATCGGCGCGGAGTTGTACGGACACAGCGGAATAGAGAGTGATCTGGAGGTGCAGCGCCTGATGCTGCAAGCGCTGGCCTTGCTGGGTATTCAAGGTGTGCATCTCGATCTCGGGCACGTGGCCGTGTTCCGCGCGTTGGTAAAAGGTGCCGCCATCGGCAGTGAGCTTGAGGCCGCTTTATTCAATGCATTGCAAAGCAAGGATGTTCCGACGCTGAAGGGGCTGGTAGCCGGTCTGTCGCAAGACGTGCAAGCGGCACTGCTGGCACTGCCGGAACTGTACGGCGGGGTGGAAGTCTTGCAGCGCGCACGGGGTGTGTTGCCCAAGAGCACCCATGCCGCGCTGGACGAGTTGGAGCGTGCGGCGAACCAGTTGCAGCCTCTTGCGCAACATATCGGCATCGATCTGGCCGAACTGCGCGGTTATCACTATCACAGCGGCATGGTGTTTGCGGCATATCACGCCGGTAGCCATGATGCGATCGCGGTGGGCGGGCGTTACGACGACGTGGGCAAGAGTTTCGGGCGTGCCCGTGCGGCCACCGGTTTCAGTATGGATCTGCGTCAGTTGCACGGCCTGCTGAACAAACAAGCCATGCCCAAGGGTGTCCTGGCGCCACACCGTAACGATGCCGGATTGGATGCCGCGATAAGCAGTTTGCGCCAGCAGGGGGAGGTCGTGGTGGTCGATTTGTTGGGCGAAGCTGCACACCGCACTGAACTTGATTGTGATCGCGAACTGGTCAGTCGCAACGGTGCGTGGGTCGTCGAAAAAATTACAAAGTCATAGCAGATTAGGAATGAGTATGTCCAAGAACGTGGTAGTGATCGGCACACAATGGGGTGATGAAGGCAAAGGCAAGATCGTTGACTGGCTCACCGATCATTCGCAGGGGGTGGTGCGTTTTCAGGGCGGCCACAATGCGGGCCATACGCTGGTCATCGGCGGCAAGAAGACCGTTCTGCATCTTATCCCTTCCGGTATTTTGCGCGAGCATGTGATGTGTTACATCGGCAACGGGGTGGTGTTGTCTCCCGCTGCTTTGTTGAAAGAGATGGACATGCTGGCCGAGGCGGGTATCAAGGTCTACGAGCGTTTGCGCGTGTCCGAGGCTTGCCCGCTCATCCTGCCTTACCATGAGGCGCTGGATAAGGCGCGGGAAATCGCCAAAGGTGCGGACAAGATCGGCACGACCGGTCGCGGTATCGGCCCGGCTTACGAGGACAAGGTGGCACGTCGCGCGATCCGTCTGCAAGACCTGTTCCATCGCGAACGTTTTGCCGCCAAGTTGGGTGAAGTGCTGGATCTTCATAATTTCGTGCTGAAGAACTACTTCAATGCCCCCATCGTGGATTTCCAGAAGACGTTGGACGATGCCCTCGCGCTCGCTGAACGCATCAAACCGCTGGTGATGGATGTGCCGCGCGCTTTGTACGAGGCCAACAAGGCGGGGCAGAATCTGTTGTTCGAAGGGGCACAGGGCACGTTGCTGGACATCGATCACGGTACTTACCCTTTTGTCACCTCAAGCAACTGTATCTCCGGTGCAGCCTGTGCCGGTGCCGGGGTCGGTCCGCAGACGCTGCATTACGTGCTGGGTATCACCAAGGCTTACACCACACGAGTCGGTTCCGGCCCGTTTCCGACCGAGCTGTACGATGCCGAAGAGAAACAGGATCCGGTCGGCAAACATCTGGCCGACAAGGGGCACGAGTTTGGCGCCACTACCGGGCGTGCGCGCCGTTGCGGCTGGTTCGATGCCGCCGCTCTGAAGCGTTCCATCCAGATCAACGGTGTGTCCGGCCTGTGTGTGACCAAGCTGGATGTGATGGATGGCATGGAGACCGTGCGTATCGGCGTGGGCTACAGGATAGATGGACAATACAGTGACATCCTGCCGGTCGGGGCAGAGTCGCTGGCCGGTTGTGAACCGGTGTACGAGGATATGCCGGGATGGAGCGGTAGCACGGTTGGTGTGAAGCGTTACGAAGATCTGCCGGTGCAGGCCAGAGACTATTTGCAGCGCATCGCGCAGATCTGCGAGGTTCCTGTGGATATGGTCTCAACCGGACCGGATCGCGACGAAACCATCGTGTTGCGTCACCCGTTTCTGGCATAACGCTTAAAGTATCGTGCCTCTGTTTCTAGGGGGCGCTCGTAGATTAGGACATTCGAGCCATGAACGATGAATCTGTTGCAGCGGCTATGAGCGAAAAAAAAGACCGTCACCAATCGGCGTCTTGGTTGCTGATAGTGCTGGCCGTGACGGTGTTTCTTGCGGAATCGCTGGTGATGTTGTTGTTGCCACTTTTTCCACCGATGTCGGGGGCAGCCGAGACGCTGGTGGATGCTTCGCTGCTGGCCGTCATGCTGTTTCCCCTGTTCTATTATCTGGTTTTCCGTCCGCTGATCCTCAATATCACCGAGCGCAGGTGTGCCGAGCAGGCGCTGCGCGAAAGTGAGCTGCGCTTCCGCAACATGGCCGATCATGCGCCCGCACTCATCTGGATGGCGGACACCCGGAATCTGGGCACTTGGTACAACAAACGCTGGTTGGACTATACCGGACGCAAGATGGAGCAGGAGCTCGGTTTCGGCTGGATCGAGGGTATGCATCCGGATGACCGCGAGCGATGCGCGGCGTATTGCCAATCGGCTTTTGATGCCCGGCAACGGTTCGAGATGGAGTTCCGTCTGCGTCGCGCCGATGGTTCTTATGGCTGGATCGCCGATGTCGGTACACCACGTATCGACAGCAACGGTGAGTTTCTCGGCTACATCGGATATTGCTGGGACATCAATGCCCGCAAAGCGACCGAAGCGCGCTTGCAGCTCGCTGCCAGCGTGTTCACCCACGCCCGCGAAGGTATTCTGATCGCTGATGCCGAGACGAACATCATCGATGTCAACGAGACCTTTAGCCGCATCACCGGATACAGTCGCGAAGAGGCGCTGGGTAAAACTCCGCGCATGCTGCAATCTGGACGACAGCCCCCGGAATTCTATGCCGCGATGTGGAAGGCATTGTCCGAAAATAACCATTGGACCGGGGAAGTCTGGAACCGGCGCAAGAGCGGCGAGGTGTATGCCGAGATGCTGACCATCAGCGCGGTCAGGGATGCGGCAAATGTCGTACAGAACTATGTCGCGCTATTCACCGATATCACCTCGATGAAGGAGCATCAGCGCCAGCTTGAGCATATCGCCCATTATGATGCATTGACACATCTACCCAACCGGATATTGCTGGCAGACCGTCTGCAACAGGCCATCGCGCAAAGCGTGCGGCGGAATCTGTCGCTGGCCGTGGTGTTCCTTGATCTGGACGGTTTCAAAGCGGTGAACGATACCCACGGGCATCAGGTCGGAGATGAATTGTTGATCACTGTTTCCCAGCGTATGAAAACGGCTCTGCGCGAAGGTGATACCTTGGCGCGCATTGGTGGCGACGAATTCCTGGCTGTATTGGTCGATCTGGAGCGGCCGCAGGATGGCGATCAGGTGTTGGAGCGCATGTTGCAGGCTGCGGCTGAACCTGTGGTGATAGGGGACGCCGTGCTGCATGTTTCCGCCAGTATCGGAGTGACAGTCTATCCGCAGGATGATGGAGATGCCGAGCAATTGCTGCGCCACGCGGATCAGGCCATGTATGTCGCCAAACAGACCGGAAAGAACCGCTATCACCGCTATAGTTTGGCTTCTTGATTAGGGATTTTTGATATAATTCCCCCATTCGGAAGCCTGGGCGGCGACTGCACCTGTTTTATTTTAATTAGTAGCTTATAGAGACCATGATGAAAAAATCCACCATTCTGAGCGCATTGCTTGCAGCCGCGAGTATTGCCAATGCGCACGCAGGCGAGTTTGAAGGTACTTATGCGGGGCTGTTCTTGGGGAGCAACACCTCGTCGGCTTCCAATCTGTCCGACAAGAACAGCTCTTACCTTGGTTTGAAAGCTGGTTATAGCTGGAATTTCGATCAATTCCTGTTGGGCGCAGAAGGCTTCTATGATGCGCACGACCAATCCTATACCAAGGATGATGCGGGGGTGGATGCCCGTCTCGGCCTGCCGCTGGATCGCTGGTTGCCCTATGTTAAGTTGGGCATGGCTGCCACTACACCCGGAGAGCGCTTGCATGGCGGTGTCGGGGTGGAGTACAGCCTGACCGATAGTTGGTCGTTGAATGCCGAATGGACCGCCGATAGTAAAGATACCGACGGTGTGAACAACAAGAACAGCAACATCGGCATTGGACTGAACTACCAATACGGTGGTGCCAGACGTTCCGCTGCTGCTGAACGGGCGGCTGCCGACAAAGCTGCCGCAGAGCGAGTCGCCGCAGAGAAGGCTGCTGCTGAACGGCTGGCTGCGGAGAAAGCTGCTGCGGAGAAAGCCTTGGCTGGAAAGTCTGCCGCCGAAAAAGCCGCGTATGAAAAAGCTGCTGCTGAAAGAGCGGCTGCCGAAAAAGCCGCTGCTGAAAAAGCCGCAGCCAGCAAAAAAGCGGCTGATCCGACCTACAAGACTGTCTACGACGAGAAGAAGATCACTCTTGAGGGAACCAGTTTTGCCAGCGGGTCCTCAGTACTGAATCGTTCTGCCAGTGCAGGTCTGGACAAGGCCATCGAATTCGCCAATAACAACAAAGAGGCTGATTTGGTGGTCTCCGGCTACACGGATGACCTTGGTGATGCGGCGAAGAACGTGAAGCTGTCTGCCGCACGTGCCGATGCGGTGAAGAACTATCTGATCAAGCAGGGTGTTGCAGCTGAGCGTCTTTCCTCCAAGGGTGAGGGAGCTGCCAATCCGGTGGCGGATAATAAGACTGCGGCAGGGCGCGCCAAGAATCGCCGTGTAGAAATCAATGCGGTGGTCAAAGAGGCCAAGCAGGTGCTCGTGCCGTAAGGCAGGCAACTGACGGATCGCAAAAAGGCGGGGATGTCCCGCCTTTTTGTTTGGTTTCGCCTCGTATCGCCGGTGCCGTGGTTGGTGCCTTCATTAACTATGCAAGGGAGCGCATGTCGCTGTAACTGAACTACAATATTGCCGCCATGCAAAAATCTCTCTCTTCTTTGCGATCCTATCTCAAGCTACGTTACGTGTTGCAGGTGGTCGCGGCCTGTTCCGCTTTGCTGGTGGTGGCGCTGTTGTATGTCGCATTGATCGGTATCGTCATCGATGCCTCTGCGTTACGCGGCAATATCGCGCGGATGCTGTCCGAGAGTGTTGGACGGGAGGTGCGTTTCGAAGGCCCGTTGCAGCTCGAAGTCTCTGCACATCCAAAATTACGCATCGGCGGATTGCATCTGGCCAATGAAACCGGTTTCGGCGGGGGCGAACTGGTTAGTCTGGGCGAAGCACGCCTAGGGCTGGATCTGTGGCCATTATTCATGTGGCGCTTGCAGATCGAGGAACTCGCCGGGAGTGATGTGCGTGTCCGCCTGCAAAGCAAGCCGGATGGAAGTAACAACTGGACGCTCAAGCCGTCTCAAGTCAAACCGCAAAGCGTGGCCGCTCCCGGGGAGGGCAATACGCTGGCACTCGGCGAGGTACTCGCTGCACTCGATATCGAACGTGTATCGCTGGAGAATCTGCGGGTGGAGTTCATTGGGGCGGATGCAAAGCGTCATGACTTCGATCTGCAATCGCTGCTGGCCCGTTTCCCCGCCGATAAACCGCTCACGTTGAGTCTGCAAGGGAAAGTAGAAAAGCAATATCCCTATAAGCTGGATTTTGTCGGCGGTATGCTCGCGGATCTGACGCACCCGGAAAAACCTTGGCCAGTCGATCTCTCGCTGGACTTCATGAATTCGCGTTTGTCGCTGAGCGGTAGCGTGTCGGGAAATCATGGCGTAATCAACTTCGGCCTCGGTACCGAAGATATCAGTGAGTTTGAGCGCTTATTACAAACCAAGCTTCCCCCGGTCGGTATCGCCAGTGTCTCGGGCACGGTGAACTATGCACCGGGCAAGGTCGCGCTGGAGAATCTGAACGGTGTGATGGGGAATACCCAGCTCAACGGCAAGCTTGATTTCGATTACAGCAGCACACGCCCGAAGATAACGGGGGAGCTCACACTTCCGGTTCTGGATCTGCGTCCGTTTATGACGGATAAACCGGCCACCCAGACGGAGCCGCCGCGCAGTCTGGCTGAAGTGTATCGCGAACTGTCCAATGCCACCTTCGACCTGAAGGAGTTGAACCGTGCAGATGCTGATCTGACCTTGCGCGTCGGCCAGTGGTTAAGCCTGCCCGGTTCGGTACACGATGCGATGTTGCAAGTGAAGCTGGAGCAGGGGCGTTTGACGGTGCCGTTACAGGCTACGGTCGCCGATGTCGTATTGTCCGGCAGTGCCAGCGCCGATGCCCGCGTCTCTCCGGCGCGTTTTCAACTGGCTCTCGGTACACACGATTCAAGTTTGGGTGATCTGGCCAAGCTGCTCGCCGGCATCCCCGATGTCCAAGGACAGTTGCAGCGTTTCGATCTGCGTATCGCCGCACGCGGAGATCGCGGTTCGGCATTGATGGAAAGTCTGGATGTGCGCTTGGACATCGAACGGGGCAAGCTGACTTACGGTAATCATGCGGGAGGAAAGCCGGTCAGTTTTGCACTGGATCGTTTTGCCGTGGCACTGCCGGCGGGTAAACCGCTGCAAGGTGATATCCAAGGTGCGCTGCTGGATAAACCTGTTGTTGTCACGTTGCGCGGCGGTGATCTGGTCACGATGATGCGCGAGGAACGGGTTCCGCTCGATTTCAAGTTGCAGGCGGCCAGTGCCAGTGTGAAGGTCGCGGGGGTGTTGCAGTCACCCCGCAACGGTCTTGGTTCGCAGCTGTCTTTTGAACTGCTTGCTCCGCATTCGGGAGAGATCGCCAGTTGGCTTGGACTCAAGCCGGGTAGCGATGTGCCGGTGTCCATCAAAGGAGTTGCGCGTGCCCATCAAGACACTTGGCAGTTGGGCGATCTCGCGGTGCAATTGGGCAAGACAGTCCTGACTGCGGAGGTCAAACGTACGCTTGAACAGGGTAAAGCGCTGCTCAGTGTGCAACTTGCCAGTCCGATGATCGATGTCGCAGAGCTGGAAGCACTGTTGCCGCAGAGCGAAAAAAAATCCCCGTCTTCGACACCGTCGGCAGCAGCGCTGCTCGATATTCCCATCCTTCCGAACGGTATGAGTCTGGCCGATGCGGATATCGAGGTCAGACTCAAACGCATCTCCAGTGCATCGCCATTGACCTTGCGCGATCTTTCTTTTGACGGACGTATCCGCAACGGCATGATGTCGGCATCACCGTTCGCGGCGAACATCGCCGATATCGGTTTCACTGGCGCCATCGCACTCGACTTGCGTACCCAGCAACCGAGCGCCGGACTGTGGTTGGCGGCAGACGGGATGGACGTGGGGGCGTTATTGAACAAGCTGGGCTTGGCCAAAGAGCTGGATGCCAGGATAGACAGGTTGCGACTTTATCTCGATCTGCATGCGAGTCGTATGGGGCAGATGCTGGCCCAATCCGCCTTGACGATCAACTTTGAGGGTGGGCATCTGGCTTTGCGTGATGCCAACACCGGCGCAAAGATGCGTATCGACCTGAATAGCGGTGAACTCAAGGCCGCAGCGGGCGACGCGGTCTATTTGCATCTAAACGGCGCATTGGACGAGGTGCCGGTCATGATCGGGATCGAAACGGCTTCGACTGCGACTCTGATCGATGCAAAAACGCCCATTCCATTGAAGCTTACTGCGCAGACTTCGGGCGTGACGATGCAATTGTCCGGCAGCCTCATCCGCCCGCTTGGCGAAACTGTCGAACTGGGTTTGGAGATGAAGGGCGGGCGTTTCGCCGATCTGGATCGGCTCGTGCATACATCACTGCCGCCGTGGGGCCCTTGGTCCGTTTCGGGAAGATTCAAGACCTCGGCGAGCGGATACGAGGTTGCCAAGCTGGCGTTACAGGTAGGCAGCAGTCAGCTCAATGGTTACGGCAAACTCGATACCCGTGCCGTGCCGCCGCGTATCGATATCGCGCTGGATTCTCCGCTCATCCAGTTGAACGACTTCAATACCGGCACTTGGTCGCCGGAAAAGAAAGCGGCTCCGGTCACGGCCCAACCGGCGGCAAAAGGTGAGTTGAGCAAGAAGACCGCTGCGGCGAGCGACCAGGCTCAGCAGGTATTGAGTCAGGCTGTGTTGCGTCGCCAGAATGCCTATCTTACTGTGCGGGTAGATCAGGTCGCGTCGGGAAAAGATGTTTTGGGCAGCGGTATGCTGGATGCGAAAGTGGAGAACGGGCGTGCCGATATCGGGCCAGTCGTGCTCAATGTGCCGGGCGGTTCCGCCCAGCTCTGGCTGGGATATGAGCCCGGTAGCAACGATGTGGCGGTCGATCTGCGCAGCAAGGTCAGCCGCTTCGATTATGGGGTGTTGGCGCGGCGCATGGATCCCAAGACGGATATGCGCGGTATCTTCAGCCTGGATATCGATGTCAGCGGACGTGCCCGCTATCTATCCGATATATTACGGACGGGCAACGGACATATCGATTTCGCCGTCTGGCCGGAGAACATGAAATCCGGAGTGCTGGACATCTGGGCGGTGAACGTGTTGGTCGCACTCTTGCCGGTGGTCGATCCTGCCCAGGCTTCCAAGGTGAATTGTGCGATGGGGCGTTTTGTTCTGGACAACGGCAAACTGTCCGACAAGAGCATTCTGATCGATACCAGCCGCATGCGGGTGAAAGGCAAGGGCAATGCCGACTTCGCTGCTGAAACCTTCCAGCTATACGTGCAGCCCAAAGCGAAGACGCCCCAATTCCTGAGTTTGGCCTTGCCTATCGAGGTGCAGGGGCGTTTCGACGATTTCCAGGTGGGGGTGAGGGCATCGGATGTGTTCGATTTTATCGGTGACATCGCCACTTCTGTGGTGAGAGTGCCGTATCAGATGCTGTTCGGAAAGACGCTCCCAGCCGACGGGCGGGACGTATGTATGGCACCTATCTGAAATGAATCGTCGGCTTCTTTGCTAAACTAACGCTTATGAAAATCCATCTCGTCGCGATCAATAACATCCGCAAATTCTTCTTCCTGTTTTACGGACTGCTGGCCCGGCGCTGGAAAAAGAACTTCTACCTCTATCTGGCGGCGGTGTTTACCGTGTTCGCCGTGGCCGATACCGCTTTTCTGCATGTCACACAGGAGATGCGCCAGGGGGCATTCGACATGATGGTGCGTTACCGCATCAATCCTCCCAAGCCGGACAAAGATATCGTCATCGTCGATATCGACGAGGCCAGCCTGGCGGCGATGGCGCAGGATTATGGCCGTTGGCCATGGCCGCGACAGGTGCTGGGTGAATTCCTCGAACAGCTCGAAAAACAACAGCCCAAGGCGGTGGTGTTCGACATCCTGTTCAGTGATGCCGATGTATATAACCCGGACAGTGATACCTATTTCAACTCGGCGATTGCGGCCAGCGACAATACCTTCTTTCCGATCTTGCGACTGGATCCTAGCAGTGATGCATTGAGTCAGGTCAAGCCCGCCATGATCCCCGGTGTCACCCCTTTCTCCGGTCAGGCGAATGCGGAAGCCACGGTGGCGGTGGTGTTGCCGCACTTTGCCGCCGCGCTGGAGGGCGGTCGTCTTGGTTTGAATAACATCTACCCCGATGTCGATGGTGTTGCGCGCCGTTATCAGGTCTATCGCAACGATTACGGTTGGCGTATTCCCTCCCTGCCGACCCGCGTGGCGAGTGAACTCGGTTGGCCGCAAGCTCCCGCGCAGGAGGTGCTGTTGAACTGGCGCGGCAAGCCGTTCTCCTATCACTACGTCAGTTTCAGTGATGTGTACGCGGATATGGGGCGCAAAGAGAAGAAACGCCCGCAGGATGAGTTTAAGGACAAGATCGTCATCATCGGTTCGACCGCTCCCAGCCTGTTCGATATCAAGCCCACACCGATGAGCAAGATGCATCAGGGGGTGGAGATATTGGCGACCGCCATCGACAATATGAAGCATGAGGATTATCTGCGCTTCCCCGAGGCCAGAGTCGCCTATCTGCTGCTGACCTTGTTGCTGGTATGGGTCTCGGCCTGGGCGTTCTACCGCAACATCGGACGGGACAAGGTAGACCGTTTGTTCGGTTTGTCGCAGTTCCTGCTCATCGCCATCTCTTATGCCAGCATCAATTTCAGCACCACCTATATCAATCTGACCGGTCCGGTCGCATTGGCGGTGGCATATTTCACGCTGGCGCGGATCTATGCCTCCGGCACCTACAAGGCACTGGAACAGAATATGGTGCGGGTGTCGGCAGAGCGTGGCGGCGAGCTGCGTGCGACGTTATTGTTGATCCGCCTGGAGGGGACGCAGAACCTGATGGTGGACGTGGTGTTGGAGCGTATTCGTAATGCCCTTGAGCGTTCCGGCAACGAGGTCAAAAGTGTGGATGTGTTGAAGGGGGTACAAAAGGGGTTGTGGGAGCTGTTTGAATATACCTTCGCGGTCTCCTGGGTGGCAGCGGCAGGTGACGAGCAAATGCAAACACGGATCGAGTGCGACCGCGAGGTCGTGCTGGAGAAATTGCCGGCGATCTTGGCGAAATATCTGGCCAAGCCGGAAAATGTGGCGACCTGCTTCACCTATCAGGGTGATGTACGGGGGGGCGAGCAAGCCCAGGCGAGCTGGCGGGTGTTGTTCGCGGAAGCGATTTTGGAATGGGAAAAACGACAGGAGATGAAAGCATGAGTGTGATGAAGCAATGTATGGCTGCGTCGCTGGGGATGTTGATCCATGCGATGGCTTTTGCCGGCGAGCCCGGTGTGGCATTGAAAGTCGACCAGATCCGCGCGGAACCGTTTGGTGATGCAAAAGTGACCGGTGCGCTCAAGGCCGGTGACAAGGTCGATATCCTGCGCAAAGAGGGAGGCTGGTTTGAGGTCAAGGTTGCCAAGAGCAAAGGCTGGGTGCGTATGTTGAGCATACGCAAGGGGGATGCCAAGAAGGGCGGCAATGAGGCTGCCGGTCTGCTCAGTGTGGCTTCGGGCCGCGCCGGTACGGGTAAAGTCGTGGCCTCCACGGGTATACGCGGTCTCAGCGAAGAAGAGTTGAAAGCGGCAAGTTTCAATGCGGAAGAGCTGAAGCTGGCCGAATCCTACGCGGTCAACAGGGCGCAGGCACAGCAGTTCGCCACGGATGGGAAGCTGGTTGCACGCCCAATCGATTATCTGCCGGCAGTCAAATAGGAGGCGTTATGAACTTGAACAAGAGATGGATATTTACCGGCATCCTGTGCGCAGTCTGTGGCACTGCGGCGGCATTCGATTTCGGTGCATTGAAAGACAAGGTGAATGCGGAGTTGCCCAAACAACTTCCGCCCGTGATACCCCAACTGCCGCAACCGATACCGCAAGTCGTGCCGCCGCAGATACAGCAGCAGGTCATCCAGCAGCTTCCGGTCAATCCGGCGATTGTGAGCGTGGTTAAGGAAGTGGCCGGCCCCACCCAGGAAGAGGAGATCGCCATCGGACACCAGATTGCGGGGAATCTGCTGGGCGCCGCACCACTGGTGAAAGATGCCAAATTGCAGCAATACGTCAATCGTGTCGGGGCTTGGGTGGCAAGTCAAAGTGAGCGACCGGAGCTACCCTGGCATTTTGGCGTGATCGAAACGAATGACATCAATGCCTTTGCCGCACCGGGCGGATACATCTTTGTGACCTTGGGATTGTATCGGCAGTTGCAGAACGAGGCCGAGCTGGCCGGGGTGCTGGGCCATGAAGTTGGGCATGTCATCCGTCAGCATCATTTGAAGATCCTGCAACAGAGCAAGTTGCTCGAGGCAGGCAGCAAAGCACTCACCAGCCAGACGGGGAATAACGATGCGGTGCAGAAGATCATCGGCAGCGGGGCCGAGATCGTTTCGCGCTCTTTGGACAAAGATGCCGAATTTGAGGCTGACCGTATCGGGGTGGTGCTTTCCGCCCGCTCCGGCTATGACGCTTACGGCTTGCCCGGCGTATTGCAACAGATCGGCCATTCCGCCAAGGACGAGGGCAGTGTGGCCTTGTTGTTCAAGACACACCCTCATCCCGATGAGCGTCTGGATAAAATTTCGGTGGCGATGGGTGCGCGTTTTGACAAGATCAAGGGTGAGACGCTGGCTAAACGATTTTATCGCGTTAAGTAGATATCGAGTCCTGAGGCCGCGGGATGATTCTGATATCTCCGGGGCCGAGGTCACGGTTACCTGATAGAATCGCGACTTGGTCGATTCGAGTCAGACGGGCCTGCCGTGGCTTTGCCAGGTGGGTCAAGCTCGAACGGTGTGAACGATGTGCGGTTGGAGTAAAACTGTGCATCGTGCGGTGAAAACAGACAAGGTTCGAATGCACGTAAAAAAGCCCCGAAACTTTGCAGTTACGGGGCTTTATACTGTTTCTGTTGGTGCCCAGAAGAGGACTCGAACCTCCACACCTTGCGGCACACGGACCTGAACCGTGCGCGTCTACCAATTCCGCCATCTGGGCACTGCTGAGGACGCGCACTTTAATTGCTATAGGATTTACTGTCAATGACAACGAAGAAAAAAAATATACGCGAACTCGATCCTTTCCTGGAACGTGAACGCACCCAGTACGATAACCCGTTGCCCAGCCGTGAATATATCTTGCAGATATTGACCGAACGTGGAGTCCCGGTCGAACAGGATGAGCTGTGTACCTTTTTGCGTATCGAGCTGGATGAGGAAGACCTGTTCAACCGTCGCCTGCGTGCGATGGAGCGGGACGGGCAGATCATGCGCAACCGCAAACGTGCCATCTGTGTGGTCGATAAACTGGATCTGGTCAAAGGCAAGGTGCAAGGCCATCCCGATGGTTTCGGCTTCCTGATCCCGGAAGACGGTAGCGACGATCTGGTGCTGAGCGCCAAGGAGATGCATAAGGCATTGCACGGCGATACCGTGATGGCGCGTGTAGGCGGAACGGATAGGCGCGGCCGGCGCGAGGCCAGTATCGTCGAAGTGTTGGAGCATGGCACGACCCGCTTGGTCGGACGTTTGTATGAAGAGCACGGTATCCGCTTTGTCGTAGCCGAGAACCGTCGCATCAGCCAGGACATCTTGGTTGCACCGGGCGAACATGGCGAAGCACAGGTGGGGCAGGTGGTGGTGCTGGAGATATTGTCGCAACCTTCCAAACATGCCCAGCCGGTCGGGCGCATCATCGAGGTGCTGGGTAACTATGCCGACCCCGGCATGGAGATCGAGATCGCATTGCGCAAACATGACCTGCCGAACGAGTTTCCGCATGACGCAAAGCAGCAGGCAGAACGGTTCTCGCCCACAGTGAAAGCCGAGGACTATGCCGGGCGCGAAGATGTGCGCCAGTTACCTCTGGTGACGATAGATGGCGAGACGGCGCGCGATTTTGACGATGCAGTGTATTGCGAACCTGCGGGCAACGGCTTCCGCCTCGTGGTGGCCATCGCCGACGTGAGTTCCTATGTGCAGTCGGGCGATGCACTCGACCGCGAGGCGATCAATCGCGGTAACTCGGTGTATTTTCCGCGGCGCGTTATTCCGATGTTGCCGGAGGAGTTGTCCAACGGCCTGTGTTCGCTGAATCCCAATGTCGAACGTTTGTGTATGGTGTGCGACATGCAGATCGATGCTGCCGGGAACATCGTGAAATACCGTTTCTATCCGTCGGTGATGTTCTCCCAAGCACGTCTCACTTACACGCAAGTGGCCGATATGCTGGCCAATCCGCAAGGCGAGAACGCCCTGCAGTTCGCTACGGTGTTGCCGCACATCAAGCATCTCTACACCCTGTTTCAGACTTTGCTGCAAGCGCGCGAAAAGCGCGGTGCCATCGATTTTGAGACAGTGGAGACGCAGATGGTCTTCAACGCACAGGGCAAGATCGAAAAGATCGTGCCAGTGGTACGCAACGATGCACACAAGCTCATCGAGGAATGTATGCTGGCGGCGAACGTTTGCGCCGCTGATTTCTTGAGTTCCAACCAGCATCCGGTGTTGTACCGCGTACATGAAGGGCCGACGCCGGAGAAACTGGAAGCCGTGCGCGAGTTCTTCAAGGAATTCGGCCTGCAACTGGGCGGCGGCGATGAGCCGCAGGCGGGGGACTATTCAAAACTGTTGAAACAGATCAAAGGCCGTCCCGATGCCGGGTTGTTGCAAACCGTGATGCTGCGTTCCTTGCGCCAAGCGCAATATAACCCGGAGAATGTGGGGCACTTCGGTCTCGGGTATGAGGCTTACGCGCACTTCACTTCACCGATCCGCCGTTATCCCGATCTGCTGGTGCATCGTGCCATCAAGGCCGTGTTACAGGGGAAACAGTACAAACCCGCGCAAAAATGGGCGGAGCTGGGTATCCATTGTTCGCAAACCGAACGCCGAGCCGACGACGCGACACGTGACGTGGAAGCCTGGTTGAAATGCTTCTACATGCGCGACCATCTCGGTAGCGAATTTGCGGGCACGATCTCATCGGTCACCGGTTTCGGCCTGTTCGTGGCACTGGACGATTTGTACGTGGAAGGCTTGGTACACGTGTCCGAACTGGGTGCGGATTATTACCATTTCGATGCCGCCAAGCATCAGATTCTGGGCGAACGTACCGGCAAGCGTTACCGTCTGGGCGACCGGGTCAAGGTTAAGGTCGTACGTGTGGATATGGAAAGTACCAAGATCGATTTTGCTTTGATCGGTGAAAAATCCGAGGCGCTTCCAGCATTGAGTGTAGGCGCATGGGGCGATACTGCTCCGAAAAAAACCAAGAAGGGCAGTGCTGCCAAAGCAGGCAAGAAGCATGGCTGAAACACGCATCATTCATGGTTTTCATGCGGTCATCGGACGTATTCGCCAGAACGCGGACGGTGTTCTGGAGATTTATGTCGATGCACAACGCCGCGATCCGCGCGCCCGTGATCTGTTGAAATTGGCCGAAACACACGGCGTACGTGTTGTGCCGGTGGATGGCAAGCGCCTGGATGGTATGGCCGGCAATACACGACACCAGGGAGTGGCAGCGCGGGTGGATGCGGCGCAGCGTGTCCAGCATCTGGATGATGTGCTGGATACACTGACTGAACCGGCTTTATTGCTGGTCCTGGATGGTGTACAGGATCCGCACAATCTGGGAGCCTGTCTGCGCAGTGCCGATGCTTTTGGTGTGCATGCCGTGATCGCGCCCAAAGACAGGGCGGTCGGCATCAATGCCACGGTGGAAAAAGTCGCCTGCGGGGCTGCCGAGACTGTGCCCTACATCACTGTCACCAATATCTCGCGTACCTTGCGCGAGTTGCAAGAGCGCGACATATGGGTGGTCGGTACGGATGGCGAGGCTGAGACCGACTTGTACGGTTTCAAGCACACCGGGGCGATTGCCTGGGTGATGGGTGCAGAAGGCGAGGGGTTGCGCCGTTTGACACGCGAGACCTGCGATCAGCTGGTGCGGATACCGATGTCGGGCAGCGTGGAAAGCCTGAATGTGTCGGTGAGTACCGGAATCTGTTTGTATGAGGCAAGAAGACAGCGTATGGCTTGAGAGGACGTGGCTGTACTCGTGGATTTGGGGATAAAATAAAAAAGATCGAGTGGAGGGGCAATGTGGAAATTTGATTTTTCGATCCTGACGAAAGACGGTCAGAAGGTCGAAAGTGTGGTGATTGCGGCGCAAGACCAGGACGGAGCCGAGCGCAAATTGAAACAGATGTATCGTTATTGCGAGATCGTGCGTTGTACGCCGAAAGAGGATGATGGCGGCGGAAAGATGTCATCTTCGGTATCGGTCGAAGACATCCTCACCATGATCTCGAAGTGAGTTATTCGATAAAACCGTCGGCCAGCAGTTCTGCCACGAGATCGTCATAATCCTGGGCTCCCCGGCTGGTCGGAGCGTGTTCAAACACGGTCAAATTCAGCGCCGGACTTTCTGCCAAGCTGACGTTTTCGGAAATCTTGGTTTTGCACACATCCTGACCGAAACGCTCTTCCACCAGACTCAACACATCCCAAGCCATGCGGCGACGCCCATCGAAGCGCGTCAGCAGATAACGCCGCTGGATACGCCGTTTCAAAACATGCTCCAGCGCGCTGAGAGACTTCTCCAGTTGTATCGCACCTTTGGTGGAGAGATGATCGGCCGCGATGGGGACGATCAAGCCGTTGCAGGCAAAGAGTGCATTCAGGGATAACACACCGATCATCGGGCAGCAATCGATAATGACGGGAGTCTCCTTCTTGCCGAAGTTTTCCGCCTGCAGGCTGGAATTGAGACGGTTGACCACGTTGTAGCCTTTGCCGTACAAGGCATCGACTTTGGATAACTCAGCGTGGGAAGGGATGATCTTGATGTGACTGCTGGTGTCCTGTACCAACTCACGCAAGGGGCGGTTACGTTGGAACAGGCTCAACATCGTCTCATCACCGGAGCGGACAGTGATGCCAGAGATCGAGCTAAGGTGTGCCTGCGGATCGAGATCGATGCCGTATGCGGTGCGGCCAGTTCGGATCAAGGCCGCGGCCAGATTGAGCGCTGTCGTTGTTTTACCGACCCCCCCTTTTTGATTGAATACGGCGATGATGGTCATGGGCGATGGAGATTAAAAGGGGTTGTCGTTACTGATTTTTTGGAATGCCTGCACGATACCATGACGCTTCAGCATGGAGAGCCATTCTGTCTCGTTACGTGAGATGACGCTGTCCAGATAGCTGATGTTGCGTTCTATCGATTCGAGATAGAAATTTCTGTCGGCGCCCAGAGTGCTCTTGAAGTGGTTGCTCAGATATTGGTAGACGGCCTCGAACTCCGTATCCAGTATTTTACGGATAAGTTCGTAAAAGCTGCGCGTCTTTTTCAGCAGATCCTGCATGTTCTGGTAGTTCCCCAAGTCGGCTTCCTTGAATTCCAGGTACAGGAACAGTAGCTTCTCCAGATAGCAGCGATCAGCCATCTGACCAACCAGGTCGGCTGTTCCGACGATCTGGCCGAGCAGGCGGATGCGGGGAGTGGAGAAATCGATCTTTGACAGGTCATGACGCATATCGGTGCAGCTGATGATCATGCTCAGAGGCGCGGTGAAGTCTGTGGGAAGGTGCCAATTATGCAGATGTTGAGCCATGAATTCGATACCGCGAGAAACATGGGTTTGAGTATATTGGGCGCCACTGCCAGCCACTTCGGTTTCTTTCTGTGCATAACCGATGTCGTGCAGCAGAGCCGCTACCAGGATCAAGGTGATCTCTTCGTCGTTGAGCTGGGTTCCGGAAAGATGCACGCCGTGCAACAGGCGAACCGCGCACATAAACACGTCCAGCGTGTGCCGGAGATCATGATAAGGAGTTTGGATGCGGCTGTAGCCTGGGTAACAGCCGTTGAACAGGCACATGACATCGTCGAATACACTGCGCAAGCGGGTCACGTCGATACCCGGGCTGATGCCATGGACAATCTCACTGGCTTTGCTCCACACCTCGATCGGATCGTTGTTGGCGAACAACGCCCTGATTTCGGCAGGATGTATCTCGCGTTCTGGTACATTCATTACAGCATTCTGCATGGTGAACTCCTATTCCGCAATAGTAAAAGCTGGCTTGCGTGAAATAATTATTATTGTCTAATCATACTAGTTGCAGTGTAATTGTCGCGTAAAGTCATGGATCAGGGAAGAAATGCGGATACAGTTCGTACTTATGACCGAAGTGACCTGCAACAGGTCTTGTGATGCGGATACGGGATTGGACGAGGGGCGAGTGACTTAGTTCAACTGGCTCTTTAAGGTTTCGCACAAGTGGGCGACATGCTGCGAGTCATGCAGTGTTTCTGCGCTGATCCAGAACGTATCTTCAGCGCGTGCGCCCAAGGTGTTGATCTTGGCACGATGGATGTCGACATGGTGTTGAGCGAGCACATAGGCGATACGGGCGAGGAGTCCGGGGCGGTCTCCTGCGATCAGAGAAAGGACCAGATTGTTCTTTTCGTCTCGTGACACCGAAACTTCCGGGTCGATCGGGAAGTGTTTGAGTTGGCGGCTGACTCTGCCGATCCGCGGTGTCTGCGCGGTTTCGGAACGGACCAGCTGCTGCGCCAGTTCGTATTCGATATAGTTCATCACGTCGCGGTAAGCGGTCTTGTCACTGCTGGCATCCATCACCAGAAAGCTATCCATCGCGTAACCGTGCTGGGTGGTATGGATCTTGGCTTCCATGATGTTGTAGTTCATGCGCTCGAAGAAGCCACAGATGCGGGCGAACAGATAGGGTTGATCCGGGCCGTATACCATGACCTGTATGCCTTCACCGATACGGCTGAGTCTGGCTTTGACGACCGGAGCCTCGACATTCACCCGGTGCGCCAGTTGACGGGTGTGCCATGCGATCTCATGCGCATCGTGGTGCAGGAAATATTCCGCATCGAGTTGTGCCCAAAGCAGGGCATAACGTTCCGGAGCGACGGCATACAGGCTGAGCGTCTCCTGCGCGTGTTTGCGGGTGTCACCGACCTGGTCGGCAATCTTGCCGTCCGTCATGTAACGCTGGGTGGCATGGAACAGGTCTTCCAGCAACTTTCCCTTCCATGCGTTCCATACTTTTGCACTGGTACCGCGTATATCCGCCACGGTAAGCAGATATAGTGCAGTCAGATAGCGCCCGTTCTTCACCTTGGAGGCAAAGGCCCCGATCACATCCTGATCCGACAGGTCTTGTTTCTGGGCGGTGGAGGACATGGTGAGATGATGTTCCACCAGCCAAACGACCAGTTGCGAGTCTTCGTTGGTCAGGCCGTGCTGTTTGCAGAAACGTGCTGCATCCGCTGTGCCCAGTTTGGAGTGGTCACCGCCGCGTCCTTTGGCGATGTCATGGAACAGCCCGGCAATGTAGAGCACCTCCGGGCGCGCGAAATCCCGGATGAGTTTGCTGCACAACGGATTCTCGTGCTCATGTTTGGCGAGCGTGAAACGTCGCAGATTGCGGATGACCATCAGGATGTGCTCGTCCACCGTGTAGACATGGAACAGGTCGTGCTGCATTTGCCCGACGACTTTGCCGAATGCGGGTATATAACGCTCGAGGATACCGTGCTGGTTCATGCGCCGCAGTGCATGGGTCAGGCCTTGCGGTTGGCGGAACAGTTGCATGAACAATGCGCGATTCTCAGGGGCCTTGCGAAAGTCCGCATCGATGTTCTTGCGCGCGCGCCACAGGGCGCGCATGGTGCCGGCCGAGAATCCACTCAGTTCCGGATGTTGTTCCAGTAGCAGAAAACTTTCCAGTATCGTGGCCGGTTGAAGATCGAACAAAGCCTCTTCACGTGCAGCCAGGAATCCGTCGCGTGCGATAAAGTGCTGGCTGAGCGGATAGGCTTGGCCGGCTTCGGGAAAGATACGCGCACGCATGTTTTGCAGGAGTACGCTGTTGAGTTGCTGCACTGCGCGTTTGGTACGGTAGTAATGCTGCATGAGGTGTTCACTGGCGCGCCGCGAGGCGCTGGCCAGAATGTGCATCTGTTCGGCGAGTGCGGTCTGGTAGTCGAAGATCAGTCTGTCTTCGCGGCGGTTGGCGAGGTAGTGCAAACGGATACGCAGTGTTTGCAACAGGGCTTCGTGCCGGGAAATTGCACGAGCTTCGGTCGCGGTGATCAGGTCTGCGGTGGCCAGTTGCTTCCAAGTCGTGCCAAAACCGCAGGCGCGACTGATCCATAACACGGTCTGCAGGTCGCGCAGGCCGCCCGGGCTTTCTTTGAGGTTGGGCTCCAGATTGAAGTCGGTATCGACGAAACGGGTATGGCGCTGCTGTTGTTCCTGTGTCTTGGCAAGAAAGAAAGCACGGCGACTCAGGTGTTCGGCGAGTGCTTCACGCATCTCAAAGAAGAGGGGGCGATTGCCGGTGATATGGCGTGCTTCCAGCAGATTGGTTTGTACCGTGACATCCGAAGACTCGGCCATGCAGTCGCCGACCGTGCGGATACTGTGTCCGATCTCCAGACCAATGTCCCACAATACGCCGACCAAGGTCTGCAGACGCTGTTCCAATGCGCTATCGGGGCGTTGCGGCAGGAGGATGAGCAAATCGATGTCAGATTTGGGAAACAGTTCCATACGCCCATATCCCCCGACGGCGACGAAAGCGGCATCATCCGGCATCCCGGATTGTTTCCAGATCAGTCTCAGGAAGCGGTCAACCAGCCTGGCGTGGTTGCGCAGCAGGCGTAGCGGGTGGGGACGGGCTTCGTAATCGCGTTGCAGCTCAAGTCGGGCAGCGCGCAAAGCATCGCGGATCTGAACGGTGGTTTGCACTGCCGCGGATCAGAGTTCGGGAGGTGGCGGGGCGTCAGCCGATAGCGTCAGAACCTCGAATCCGCTCTCGGTCACAAGGATCGTATGCTCCCATTGTGCGGAGAGGCTGTGGTCTTTGGTGACGATCGTCCAACCATCTCCCAGCTGTTTGATTGCGGCCTTTCCGGCATTCACCATCGGTTCAATGGTAAAGATCATTCCGGCTTCCAGACGGATACCGCTACCGAACTTGCCATAGTGCAGAACCTGGGGTTCTTCATGGAACTTCTTGCCGATGCCATGCCCGCAGAATTCGCGCACGATGCTGTAGCCCAATCCTTCAGCGAAACTCTGTATGGCATGGCCGATATCTCCCAGCATGGCTCCGGCCCTGACCGTGCGTATGCCTCGCCACATTGCTTCATGGGTGCTTTCACACAGGCGCCGTGCCTGGATCGAAGGTTCGCCGATGTAGAACATGCGACTGGTGTCCCCGTGATAGCCGTCCTTGATGGTGGTGATATCGAGGTTGACGATATCCCCGTTCTTCAGCTTCTTGTCACCGGGAACGCCGTGGCAGACCTGATGGTTGATCGAAGTGCAGATGGATTTCGGATACGGTGCATGGCCGTGGGGGGCATAGTTCAGCGGGGCGGGGATACAGCCTTGGACATCGACCATGTAATCATGGCATAACCTGTCCAGCTCCTCGGTAGTCACGCCGGCTTTGACAAACGGGGTGACATAATCCAAAACTTCGCCGGCAAGACGACCGGCGATGCGCATTTTTGCGATCTCTTCTGGGGTTTTGATACAGATAGTCATGATGGTGTGTTCTCGGGCGACATCCGCAAGGATAGAGGATAGACCCGTTCAGCACAACATGAGCCGCAGATCACCCTAGCCTAAGTCATATGAAACAAAATGGTACGGGGCTGCGTCCTGCTTACTGGAAGAGATAGGCAGCTATTGTTTTACCCTCGGCATCGACCACGCGCCAAGATTCATTACCTTGTGGAGCGGGGATCTCGGATGTATTGCCGAGCTTGATGGCGGGAATTCCTTCTACGTATAGGGTAAGCATGGTGTACTCCTAAGAAGTGAGCATGATCGAATCTTAGCGGCTAGATGGAGTTCACTATGATTGGAACAGATGGTAAAAAGTAGCGCTGTCTTGAATTTACGACCAAAGATAGCAGGCTGAACCAACAGGATAGAATCTTAAGGTGGCTACCCTTCCAGTTGGTATAAGCTAGTCTCCCCGGATCAATTTGGATGTCTAACACGTCATTGTGCTCAAAAGACCGCTGAAAAGTCGTTTGCCCAGCAGGGAATCGATCCACCGTCATCCCTGGTTACAGCCTTTTACACATTGGCTGGTTCATCCCAATTTGTGGCATCTGCACCGACGCTCGGTCGCGGGAGGCGTGGCGGTCGGATTGTTTTGTGGCCTGATCCCGGGGCCGTTACAGATGCTGGGGGCGGTACTGTTGGCCATCTTGTTTCGTGTCAATCTCCCAGTAGCGTTGTTCTTTACCCTGTATACCAATCCGTTCACCATTCTGCCGTTGTACCTGCTGGCTTATCAACTGGGAGCCTGGGTATCGGGAGCGGAAACGGATACGGCAGGTCTGGTGCTGCCGGAACTTCATTGGCACGACTGGTTTTGGCCGTTAATCCAGTGGGTGTCGTCGCTCGGCCATGCTTTTGCTATTGGCCTGCCACTTTTGGCGTTATCGCTTGCCGTATCGGGATATGTCGCAGTTCGTATGGGTTGGCATGGCTGGATATTGTGGCGATTACGCCAACGTCGCCGGAGCCGGACGCGTCGAATTTCCGGGCATATGGAACTTTAGTCCAATATAAATTTTCCGTTCGGCGGCATACATTCCACCTACTGGGTTTTATTCGGCAGGGTGGGTGTGGACGTGGAACAGTCAGGGCAAACAGTGGCGGAATTTATCAGGCGGCACATCGTGGCGCTTGCACGTTCGTCTGTTCGAATGCTCGGGGCGGTATGCCTCACGCTAGCGCCGGTTCTATATATCTCGCCTTGTCATGCACAAGACTTCGATCTGGCTGCGGAGCCTCCTAGGGTGGTGGCGATGCTGGATGAAGCGATCACACTTGAGCAGGAGATCAAGGATCCAGACAGAGCCGGACGGGTGGTCATGCTCTATTGCACGGCATCCAGACTGGGGAGCCTCGAGGCACAGTACCGTTTCGGCCTGTTCTATCTCAGGGGCAGCGGGGTGCCTCGCAACGTGGCTTTTGCGGCCAATCTGTTTTCGCTGGCGGCACAACAAGGGCATGCCAAAGCGATGGACATGCTGGAAAAGGTCAACTTGCGCAACATAGATTTACCGGCGTGTATGTTATGAAGCGCGCGCGGGAACGGCCCCGTTAGTCGATTCGTTTCGGCTTGAACTTGGCTTGCAAGGGTTTTCCGCCACGGGCCCTTTTGCTGAAATAGCTTTGTAATGCCTCACCGGAAAGCTTTATCGCATGTTCACGTGCCCCTGTTGTTCCGCTGACTTCTAATTTGGCCTGATTGATGACGCTGGCCGCCGCCAAGGTCTCCCCCTCTGCCAATCCCATCAGGATGACCCCTTTCCCCCCCCCTTGAAGATGCTTTATTTCGGAAAGCAGGAACAATAACAAGCGGCCATCGCTGGAGGCCGCCGCGACCAGAGATTGTTCGGTGGGCGAGTAGAGCACCGGGCTGAGAATGGCTTCTTGCTCGATGCTAATGAACTGTTTGCCCGCTTTGTTGCGCCCGACCATGTCACCTAGGGTGGCGCTGAAACCGTAACCCGCGGCGCTGGCGATCAAAACATGCTGGTCGGTTTTTCCGCAGAGTACGTGGGCGATCTTGGCACCGCTGGCGAGTTCGATCAGCGTGGCGAGCGGCACACCGTCGCCGCGCCCCGAGGGCAGCTGGTTGACGGGGATGCTGCACACGCGGCCATTGTCGCAAATGACGATGCAATGGTCGGTGGTGCGGCATTCGTATTTGGCAAGCAAGCCGTCGCCGTCCTTGAAGGGCAGGGCGGATAAATCCAGCCCGTGCCCTTGGCGTGTGCGCCCCCAGTGTTTCTTGGAAATAATCACGGTGACGGGTTCGTCGATGACGTTGTTCACCGGCGCTGAGCGTTGTGCTTCCTGAATCAGTGTGCGGCGCTCATCGCCATAGGTCAGTGCATCGGCATCAATTTCGCTGGCCACTTGTTCGCGCAACGCAGAGTCTTTCGACAGCAGGCGCGTCAGGTCTTTGGCTTCTTTTTCGAGCTGCTTGATTTCCTTCTCGATGCGGATGCCTTCCAGGCGCGCCAATTGGCGCAGACGAATTTCCAGAATGTCTTCGGCCTGACGGTCGGACAGTTCAAAGCGCGCGATCAAAGCGGCTTTGGGATCGTCCGATTCGCGGATGATCTTGATGACTTCGTCGATATTGAGGAATACCACCATGCGTCCGGCGAGGATGTGCAGGCGGTCGTTGACCTGGGCCAAACGGTGCTGGCTGCGGCGGCGCACCGTGGCGAGGCGGAACTCGACCCACTCGCGAATGATCTGGGTCAGCGACTTCTGCTGCGGGCGACCATCCAGACCGATCATGGTCAGGTTGAGCGAGGTGGAAGATTCCAGACTGGTGTGTGCCAGCAGCACGTTCATCAATTCTTCTTGTGTCTGGCGCGACGACTTGGGTTGGAACACCAGACGCACGGCTTGTGATTTGTCGGACTCGTCCGCCACCGCATCCAGTACCGACAGCAGCAATTGTTTGTTCTGCACCTGTTCCGGCGACAAGCTTTTCTTGTTGGCGCGGACTTTCGGGTTGCTCAGCTCGTCGATCTCTTCCAGCACTTTCTTGGTCGAAACGCCATGCGGCAATTCGTACACCACGATCTGCCACTGACCGCGCGCTAGTTCTTCCACTGTCCAACGGGCGCGCATCTTGATCGAACCGCGTCCACTCAAATAACTTTCGCGCAGGTCGCGCGGTGAGGAAATGATCTGGCCTCCGGCGGGGAAGTCCGGGCCTTGCACGCAAGCGAGCAGAGCGTCGTCGCTGATGCTCGGATCGCGCACCAACTGCACCGCCGCAGAAGCGACTTCGCGCAAGTTGTGCGATGGGATCTCGGTCGCCATTCCCACCGCGATACCGGATGCACCGTTGAGTAACACCATCGGCAAACGCGCGGGCAACATGGCGGGCTCCTGGAATGCGCCGTCGTAATTGGGCACGAAATCCACCGTACCCATATCCAGTTCGGACAGCAGCAGATCGGCCAGCGGCGTGAGGCGCGCTTCGGTGTAACGCATCGCGGCGGCATTGTCGCCGTCACGTGTGCCGAAGTTGCCCTGACCATCGACCAGCGGGTAGCGCATGGCGAAATCCTGCGCCAGCCGCACCATCGCCTCATACGCGGAAGAGTCGCCGTGCGGGTGGTATTTGCCCAGCACATCGCCGACTACACGCGCCGATTTGACGTGTTTGTTGCCGTGGCTCAAGCCCATCTGGCGCATAGCGTAAAGGATACGGCGCTGCACCGGCTTCTGTCCGTCGCACACATCCGGCAGCGCGCGGCCTTTGACCACTGAGATGGCGTATTCAAGATAGGCGCGCTCGGCATACAACGAGATCGGCACTTCGTCGCCATCGGGTAAGGCCGCGAGCGGGGCGAATTGTTTGGTGCCGCCGGAACCGCCTGCGGTACTGGCCTCCAGTTCCGGTGTGTCGACTTCGACCGATTTGGCTTCGTCTTCGGGGAAGAGGGTGGGTTGGTCGTCCGGGATGTGGTTGTTGCTCATCAGATATCTCCCTCAACTTCATTGCCGTGATACTCCAGCCACGCGCGGCGCGTTGAGGCTTCGTGTTTACCCATCAGCATGTTGAACATGTCCATATTCTCTTTATACGGTACGGCGGCGACATTGACGCGCAGCGAGCGGCGCGTGTCGGGGTTGAGCGTGGTGTCCCACAGTTGTTCGGCGTTCATTTCACCCAAGCCTTTGAAGCGTGAGATCGACCAACTGCCTTCGCGCACTTTCTCCTGACGCAAGCGGTCTTCGATGCCTAGCAGTTCGCCTTCATTGAGCGCGTAAATTTTACGAATCGGTTTCTTGCCTTGTGCGGGAACGTCCACACGGAACAGCGGCGGTTGCGCCAGATAGATCTTTCCTGCGAGTACCACTTGGTAGAAGTGGCGGAAGAACAAAGTCAGCAGCAGGGTGGAGATGTGCGCGCCGTCCACGTCCGCATCGGCCATGATGTAGATGCCGTTGTAACGCATGCCGGACAAATCCACCGCCTCATCCGGCCCGTGCGGATCTACGCCGATGGCAACCGCGATGTCGTGGATTTCATTATTGGCGAACAGGCGGTCCTTTTCCACCTCGAAAGTGTTGAGCACCTTGCCGCGCAAGGGCAGCACGGCCTGAAACTCTTTGTTGCGCCCCTGTTTGGCGGAGCCGCCGGCGGAGTCGCCCTCGACCAGAAACAGTTCGGTGCGGGTCGGGTCGCTGGAGCTGCAATCGGTCAGCTTGCCGGGCAATACCGCAACGGAAGAACCTTTTTTCTTTTCCACTTTTTGTGCTGAACGCAAACGGCTCTGTGCCTGCTGGATGGCGAGTTCGGTGATGCGTTTGCCGAACTCGATATGCTCGTTCAGCCATAGGTCGAGCGGGTCTTTCACCATCAGCGAGACCAGACGCAGGGCATCGCGCGAAACGAGTTTGTCTTTGGTCTGTCCCTGGAATTGCGGATCAAGCACTTTCGCCGACAACACAAAACTGGCGCGCGAGAACACGTCTTCCGGCACCAGCTTCACGCCCTTGGGCAGCAGGCCGTGCAACTCGGCGAAACTCTTCACTGCATTAAACACACCGTCGCGCAGGCCGGAATCGTGTGTTCCGCCCGACCAAGTGGGGATGAGGTTGACGTAGGATTCGCGCACCACCGCACCTTCGGTAGACCACACGATCGCCCAGGCCGCACCTTCGCCTTCGGCATAACCACTGTCACCGCCCTTGGGGATGAATTTTTCCATGGCGAAGATCGGGACTGCCATTTCCTGTTCCGCCATCGCTTCATTCAGGTAACCGCGCAGCCCGTCGGGGTAAGACCAGACGCGCGTCTCACCGGTTTTTTCGGTGAACAATGTAACGTTCACGCCGGGTAGTAACACCGCCTTGGAGCGCAAAGAGCGCTCCAGTTGCGGCAGGATGACATTGGGCACGTCGAAGTATTTAGGGTCTGGCCAAGCGCGCACCATCGTGCCGCTGCGCTTCTTCGGACAATCGCCGACACGCGTTACCGGTGCTGCGGCAACACCGTTGATGAAACGAATGAAATGCTCGCCGCCATCGCGGAAAACCGTCACTTCAACTTTAGTGGAAAGCGCGTTGGTCACCGCCACGCCGACACCGTGCAAACCGCCCGCGAATTTGTACGCGCCGCCGGAATCCTTGTCGAACTTGCCGCCCGAGTGCAGCACCGTGAACGCCACCTCGACCACCGCCACGCCTTCTTCAGGATGCAGACCGACCGGAATGCCGCGCCCGTCATCCAACACTGACACCGAGCCGTCGGCATGGGCGATCACGCTGATGTTCTTGGCGTAATTCGCCAAGGCCTCGTCGCAGGCGTTGTCCACGACTTCGGCGATGAGGTGATTGGGAGATTCGAGATTGGTATACATCCCCGGGCGCTGGCGCACCGGTTCAAGACCGCGCAGAACTTTGAAGCTGGATTCGTCGTATTTATTGTTGGCCATTTTCTTCGTATGGGTAAAACTGAATTTCGGTGTTGACTCGGGAACGTTCGTTCTATATCTTACCGACCCATGAGCAACGACGCAAATTATCTCGCCAAACTTCAGGACTATTACGCGGACAACAACGTGTTGCCGCCGTACTCTACCATCATGTCGTTATTGGGGCTGAAATCCAAATCCCCAGTGGCGGCCCTGATCGCGCGGCTCAAATTACAGGGCTTTCTTGAGTCCACCCCGGAAAAGCGCCTTAAGCCGGGTAGACGCTTCTTTGAACGTCCCATCTTTGACAGTGTCCAGGCCGGCGCTCCCAGAGCAGCGGATGATGCCCGTTACGATACCCTCACCATTGACGAATACCTGGTCGAAAGCCCATCCAGTACGGTGTTGATCAACGTCAAAGGTGATTCCATGATCGATGCCGGCATCATGCCAGGTGACACGGTCGTGGTAGAAAAACGGGGGCCGGCTAATATCGGTGACATGGTCATCGCTATCGTCGACAACGAATTCACCCTGAAGACGCTCGGTAGTGAAAAAGGCCAGTTCGTCCTGTTGCCGGCCAATCCGGCCTATCCGGTTATCCGTCCGAAAGGTGACCTCGAAATCTTCGGTATCGTGGTCGGGCAATTCCGCAAATACAAATAACGAATACTGCACTGACGGCTCAATCGGGTTTACCATACAGCTATGGAAGCCAGCGCAGCCAATCATCTCTCTGAACTTTTCTACATTTCAATGCCGGACAGTGTCCGGCAGTTCATCTGCTTTATCCGCGCCGTCCGACCACCTGCTTGCGCAGTAGATGGCTGTAACAGCGCTCGTATTGCACATAATAAGCAGTTGGATTAACCAGGAGGAGTTGAATCATGGCGATAAAATCAAAGAAGGCGTTGGTATGCCATTTGGAAAAGGCCTTTGACAGGAATTCGATCAGGGATGCGCTGGATGAGCGCCTGATCTATTCGGTTGGAAAAGACGCACTCACCGCGACTGACCGCGACTGGTTCATGGCTTCCGCTTATGTCGTGCGGGATCGTTTGATCGATCGCTGGATGCAGACCATGAGCAGTTATTACGAAGGGAATGTGAAACGCGTCTATTACCTGTCGATGGAATTTCTGATGGGACGCGCCCTGATGAATAGCCTGCACAATTTGGAAATGGATCAGGCGACGCGCGAAGCATTACACGACTTGGGTGTGGAGTTGGAAGCTGCGCGTGACGTGGAATACGACGCTGCTCTCGGCAACGGAGGTCTGGGGCGTTTGGCAGCCTGTTTCCTCGATTCAATGGCGACACTGGATCTGCCCGGATACGGATACGGTATTCGTTACGAATACGGCATGTTCCAGCAGCATATCGAGGAAGGCCGCCAAATCGAACATCCGGACAACTGGCTGCGTTATGGCAATCCCTGGGAGTTTGGCCGTCCTGAGGTGCTGTATCAGGTGAAGTTCCACGGTCACGTAGCCGAATATAAGGATGAGAACGGTGTGGTGCGTCACCACTGGATGGACACCGACGATGTGATGGCGATGGCGCACGATACCCCCATTCCCGGATACGGGACGCGCACGGTGAACAACATGCGACTGTGGGCGGCTAAATCCTCGCGCGATTTTGACCTGGGCTATTTCAACCAGGGCAACTACATCAAAGCGGTAGAGGATAAAGACCGCTCCGAGAATCTCTCAAAAGTGCTGTATCCGAATGACTCGACCCAGATGGGGCATGAGCTGCGCCTGAAACAGCAATATTTCTTCACCTGTGCGTCATTGCAGGACATCCTGACTCGCTATCTTAAGGACCACGACCACTTTGACGAACTGCCAAACAAAGTGGCGATCCAGTTGAACGATACACACCCGGCTATCGCCATTGCCGAACTGATGCGTGTGTTGGTCGACCTGCACCACGTTCCGTGGGAAAAAGCCTGGGACATCACGCGGCATACCTTCTCCTATACCAACCACACCCTGATGCCGGAGGCACTGGAGACATGGCCGGTGGCGATGTTCGAGAACATCCTGCCACGGCACATGCAACTCATTTACGAGATCAATCATCGATTCCTGGAAGAGGTACGCCATCATTTTCCCGGAGAGAACGACTTGTTGCGTCGCATGTCGATCATCGGGGAGGAGGGGGGGAAACGCATCCGCATGGCACATCTCGCCATCGTAGGCAGCCACAAGGTGAACGGGGTGGCGGCGATCCATACGCAACTGATGCGGCAGACGATATTCGCCGATTTCGACCGGCTCTATCCGGGCAAGATCGTCAACATGACCAATGGCATCACGCCGCGCCGCTGGTTGAATCAGGCTAACACGCAATTGGCCGAGCTAATCAATTCGAATATCGGTAAAAGCTGGTTAAAGGATCTGAGCCAGCTTAAGGCACTCATCCCGCTTGTCGAAAATGCCAGCTTCCGCGCACAGTATGCGGCGATCAAACGGGCCAACAAGCAGCGTCTGGTCGGTTTGATCAAACACAAATTGGGCCTCGATGTGAACGTCGATTCGTTGTTCGATGTGCAGATCAAACGTATCCACGAATATAAGCGGCAACTGCTCAATGTGCTGCATATAGTCACGCTGTATAACCGTATCCGCCGCGGGGGGGATTGTGTACCGCGTACCGTCATCTTCGGCGGCAAGGCGGCACCGGGTTATGCCGTGGCCAAACTCATCATCAAGCTCATCAATGATGTCGCCGATGTCGTGAACAATGACCCGCAAGTGGCAGGCAGACTGAAGGTCGTTTTCATCCCCAACTACGATGTCTCCACGGCCGAGATCATCGTGCCTGCGGCTGATTTGTCCGAACAGATATCGACCGCCGGAACAGAAGCCTCCGGTACCGGCAATATGAAGCTGGCATTGAACGGCGCGCTGACTATCGGTACGCTGGACGGCGCGAACATCGAGATCGGCGAGGAAGTGGGATGGGAAAACATCTTCATCTTCGGTTTGACCACGGATCAGGTCGCGGAGATACAGGCCAGAGGTCATCAGCCCGGCGCATATTACGATGGCAATGCTGAATTGCGCGAAGTGTTGGACATGATAGGTTCGGGGTTCTTCTCACCGAGCGAACCGGCACGTTTCAAGCCGATCATCGACAATCTGTTGCACCACGGTGATAAATACCTGTTGCTGGCCGATTATGCTTCATACATCGCCTGTCAGGCCGAGGTCGATGCGGCCTATCGGGATCAGGACACCTGGGTGAAGAAATCCATTCTTAATGTGGCTAACATGGGCAAGTTCTCCAGTGATCGCACCATCGCGCAATACGCCAGAGAGATATGGGATGTGAAACCAGTCGGACAAAAATAACGGAAAAGAGACGAAAGAAAAAGGCTGGTCCCGAAGCGGGATCAGCCTTTTTTATGCAGGATCGCCTGTAACCGTTGTTCGCGGTGTAATTTTTCCGCGGTCACAATGACGATATGAACCTCGGTGGCGGAGAGTTCGGGGAAATGCTCCGACAGCATATGTGCCATCGCGAAGTTGGAGACGGTCTTGATGGTGTCGTTCGCGGCAATCACCGGGGAGATCAAGGTGCAGGCCTGTACGAAGACCTCGCGTACGCGGAGATTTTCCCGGCGTTCCGGGGTTGTCTGAGGGGTGTTCATGATGTTCTCGAGTTCAGTCTATAAAAAATTGGCATAGTGACCGGATCATGGATTCTTCATCGGCCGGAATGATCAGCACCGGTTTGCTGCCTGTAGATTCGATTCGGCCAGTTGCGGAGCGGTTGCGCTCGTTATCCAATGCGACACCTAGGAAAGCCAAGGGCGCACAGATCTTTTCCCTTATCTCCGCAGCATGTTCACCTATTCCCCCGGTGAATACGAGTGCATCCATCCCTCCAGCTTTTGCCGCGAGACTACCGATGGAGGCACGTACCTGGGCGCAGAAATAGTCTACGGCGAAACCGGCTGAGATGGTAGCGCTGGTCAGCAGTTCGCTCATCTCACTGCTTTCCCCGTCGGAAAGGGCAAGCAACCCCATCCGATGGAAGATCAGGTCACTCAGTTCGGTGCTGTCGTAACGTTTGCTCAGTTCCAAGATGACACCGGGGTCGAGGTCGCCGCTGCGGGTGCCCATCGTAATTCCGCCGGCGGGGGTGTAACCCATCGTGGTATCCGCCGATCTTAACGCATGCAGCAGACACAGGCTGGCCCCGCTACCCAGATGGGCGATGATGATCTTGCCGGAGGAGGCCGCACCCAGAGCGGCGGGCAAGCAAGTCGCGATATAGGCGTAGTTCAGTCCATGGAATCCAAAACGGCGCAGGCCGAGTTCACGGGGAATCGGCAGGCGTTTTGCCAGTTCAGGCATCGTGGTATGGAAAGCGGTATCGAAGCAGGCGACTTGCGGAACGTCGAAGCGGCGTGCGCACAGATCCAGCCCCATCAGGTTCCCCGGCAGATGCAAGGGGGCAAGATGGACGATACTCTCCAGCCGAGCACGTTCTGTGGCGTCTACCAGGCGTGCCGCATCGACGATCTCTCCGCCATGCACGAAACGATGGCCGATAATGTCGGGTGTATGTCCGTGCAGGTCACACATCAATTGGTCGAACGCAGGCCCGTGGTCGCGCAAGTGCTCGTAGCGAAAATTGCGCCGCGAACCGTCCGTATCGAACAGGCTGGCCTTGATCGATGACGAGCCGCTGTTGATGGTGAGAATGGATTTCATCTTAACGATCTGAGAAGAGAGAAGGGGGAAGGGATCGCTCCTTCGTCGCTCAAGGGTAACAGCGGAGGTTTTACCCTTTCCCCTTTATCCTTCCCCCTTCCCGAGTTTAGAAAGGCCATGTCCAGTTGTCGACTTCCGGCAGATCGATACCGTGTTCGTAGGCATAGTTGCGGCACTCGATCTGACGGTTCAGCATCTTCTCTTTGACATGTGCTCCGGCGACATGCAACGCCGGATTGCGGTCGATCACGTCGATCACCAAGCTGAAGCGGTCGATCTGGTTCTGGATCGCCAGTTCCAGCGGGGTGTTGATGCTGCCTTTTTCCTTGTAACCGCGCACATGCCAGTTCTTGTGGTTGTTACGACGGTAAGCCAAGCGGTGGATCAGCCAAGGGTAGCCGTGGAAGTTAAACATCACCGGCTTGTCTTTGGTGAACAGACTGTCGAAATCTTTGTCTGTCAGACCGTGCGGGTGTTCGCTGGCCGGGGTCAATTTATACAGGTCGACCACGTTGATGAAACGTATCTTCAAATCGGGGAAATTTTCGCGCAACAGTACCACGGCAGCCAGAGCTTCTTTGGTCGGGATGTCGCCGGCACTGGCGATGACCACATCCGGCTCCGAACCCTGGTCGTTGCAAGCCCAATCCCAGATGCCGATACCTTTGGTGCAGTGTTTGGTGGCGGCATCCATGTCCAGGAACTGCAAGTGTTTCTGTTTATCGCACACAATCACGTTGATGTAGTCGGTGCTCTTCAGGCAGTGATCGGCGACCGACAGCAGGCAGTTCACATCGGGTGGCAGATAGATGCGTGTCACTTCAGGACTCTTGTTTACCACCACGTCGAGGAAGCCGGGGTCTTGGTGGGTGAAGCCGTTGTGATCCTGACGCCATACGGTGGAAGTGATGAGCAGGTTCAGCGAAGAAACGGGTGCGCGCCAAGGCACGTCTTTGGACATGGCCAGCCACTTGGCGTGTTGGTTGAACATCGAGTCGATGACATGCACAAACGCTTCGTAGGTGGAGAAGAAGCCGTGGCGGCCGGTGAGCAGATAACCTTCCAGCCAGCCTTCCAGCGTATGTTCGGACAGCATCTCCATCACGCGGCCATCCGGCGACAGTTCGCCACCGCCCGCGTCTTCCGGCAGGTAATCCGCCAGCCAGGTCTTCTTGCTCACTTCATACACATTGTCCAGTTTGTTCGAGCTGTTCTCGTCCGGGCCGAACACGCGGAAGTTGGTCATGTTGTCGCGCATGATGTCGCGCAGGAACTTGCCCAGCGGACGGGTGTTCTCGGCGGTGGTCGTGCCGGGTTTCTTCACCTCGATGGCGTAATCCTTGCAGTTCGGCATATGCAGCGCTTTGCGCAACAAGCCGCCGTTGGCGTGATGGTTCGCACTCATGCGGCGGTTGCCTTTTGGTGCCAATGCTTTCAGTTCCGGGCGCAAGGCACCGCTCTCGTCGAACAGTTCGGACGCCTTGTAACTCTTCAGCCATTCTTCCAGCTTAGCGAAATGCTCAGGTGTTTTCACATCGCCGATCGGCACTTGGTGCGCGCGCCAGAAGCCTTCGACTTTTTTGCCGTCCACTTCCTTCGGGCCGGTCCAGCCCTTGGGTGAACGCAGCACGATCATCGGCCAGCGTGGACGGATAGGCTTGCCGCTGCTACGAGCTTCGGCCTGGATGCGGCGGATTTCCAGCACACAGGCTTCCATTGTGGCGGCCATCGCTTGGTGCATGGTCTCCGGGTCGCTGCCTTCGACGAAGTAGGGCGTCCAGCCGTAACCCTTGAACAGGTTCTCCAACTCTTCGTGCGAGATGCGCGACAGGATGGTCGGGTTGTTGATCTTGTAGCCGTTCAGGTGCAGCACCGGCAGCACCGCACCGTCGCGAATCGGATTGAGGAATTTGTTAGAGTGCCACGAGGTCGCCAGCGGCGCGGTCTCGGATTCACCGTCGCCCACCATCACGGTCACGATCAAGTCGGGATTGTCATAGGCTGCGCCGAACGCATGCGACACGCTGTAACCGAGTTCACCGCCTTCATGGATGGAACCGGGTGTCTCCGGTGTGCAATGGCTGCCGATACCGCCGGGGAATGAGAATTCCTTGAAGAACTGGCGCATACCTTCTTCGTTCTCGCCCTTGTTTGGATACACCTCACTGTAGCGGCCTTCCAGATATACCGGCCCCAGTACGCCGGGGGCGCCGTGCCCGGGGCCCGCCATAAAGATCGCATCCAGATCGTATTTGTTGATCAGACGGTTCATGTGGATGTAAGTGAATGCCAAGCCGGGGCTGGCGCCCCAGTGACCGAGCAAACGGTTCTTGATGTGTTCGGGTTTGAGAGGTTCTTTTAATAGCGGGTTTTCGCGCAGATAAATCATCCCCGCGGCCAGATAGTTACAGGCACGCCAGTAAGCGTGGATATTTTTGACTTCATCGGGAGACAAGGGCGTGGCTTGGGTACTCATGATGTTCATCCTTAATTGATATTTTCAGGGGGAGTAGGTGAGGTGATGGCAGGATTATCGTTGTTCGATGTTGCAGGGATATTATTTTTTCAAATGAGATCGTCTGGACGGAAGCCTATGCCTTTTGGCTGCGTCGTGCAATATACTTTCAGCACATTTTAAAAATTCTGAACTGGCCCGCTTGGGGAGTCCAAGTAGTGGTACAGTTCGGCCTGTTTATACAGTTATCTGAATCGTTGGGAGGCGAGATGGATAAGAATATGATGGTGTACCTGCCCATCCCGGACGAAGCAATACTTGAGTCTACCGTGCTCGCCTGGCAGAAGGTTCATCCCGGTCTGGGTATTTGCGCCCTGTTTCCGGAAGCGATCGGCTCAAGTGTGGTGACATTGCAAGCGGTGTGTTCTCGACATGCCATCCCGCTGGTCGGCGGTATCTTTCCGGCATTGGTGAAAGACGCTCGCTTCGTTACCGAAGGCGTGTGGTTGCTGGCCTTCGAGCAGATGCCCTATTACGCGTTATACGAGAATATCCCCCAAGACGGAACTGAAGCTGAGGCGGTGGCGGAAAAGATTGCTGCCGACGTGCGTGCACAGATCGATCATACGCCGGACCTGACCTTGTTCATGCTGTTCGATGCGATGGTTCCCAATATCAGCAGCATGCTCGACCTGTTGTATCTGCAATTGGCGAATCGGGTCCACTATGCCGGTGCCAATGCGGGTAGCGAGACATTCCAGCCCATGCCTTGTCTCTTCGATAGCCAGCGTGTGGTGTCGAACGGACTGTTACTGATGCTGCTGACGAAACACAAAGGGGCCATTCTGGAACATGGGTATCGCGCCCCGCAAAACATAGTCTATGCGACTTCCACTGAGGGCAATCGTATCTCACAGATCGACTGGCGTCCTGCTTTCGAGGTGTATCAGGAGTTGGTGCGTACGCAATACGGCGTGGAGATCACGCAGCAGAATTTCTACGAACATGCAGTCCATTTTCCGTTCGGCATCGTGCGCGCAAACCATCATGTGGTAGTGCGTATTCCGGTCATGTTACATGAGGATGGCTCGCTGTTCTGCGTGGGGGAGGTGCCGCCCAATGCGGTATTGACCCTGTTGGAAAGGCCGGAGGTTGACAGCAATGAGACGCTGCGTGTGCTGGTCGATGGCTTGACTGCGCTGAATGGATCTCCTTGCGGGACAGAGCTACTGCTGTTTTATTGCGCCGGAAGACGGATGCATCTGGGGACAGAGTCGGCGACCGCAGAGATGGCGGAATTTCTGAAGCATACACAAGCGAGACAAGTGGCCGGAGCACTTTCGCTGGGCGAGATCGGCGGATCAACCCTGCACGGTTATCCGTTGTTCCAGAATGCAACACTGGTTGCATCGCGCTGGTGATTCCAAGGCCGTTACATGAATCGAGACAACATCCTTCCGGTCCTGTATGACCTCGTTGTGACGATAGGCGGCGAGACCCGTCTCAAGCCGTTGCTAACGCATACTTTACAGCGTCTTTTGTATCACACCTCGTTCTCTGCCGGTTTCATCTGCCTTGATGTTGTACCTTGTCGCGCGCAGGACGGATATATAGATACCCGCATCGATGCTGCCGTGGGCGATTTCGATCTGATCGGGCTGGTCGGCAAACCGGTCAGACTACCGAGTGGACTGGTCTGCTGTACATCCGAGAACGGGGCGGACTTGGATGATAAGTCGCTTTCAGCTGCCTGGCCGACACAAGCGCATTATCATGCCGCGCTACGATTGCCGATAGAACATTATGGGGTGATCGTGCTGCTGGCCGCGTCACTACCCGAGACGAAGCTTCCTTTACGGCAGATGCTGCAACCCGTGCTGGCTCATCTGGCCAAATCTATCATTCTGTGTCGCAGCAACGATGCGCGGATTGCCGCCGCCGAGGCACAGAAGAGCCTGTTGCGGCAGAGCCAGGCCAACTTTGATTCGTTGATCGATTTGAGTCCGATCGGTGTGAGAGTCTCCACCGCAGGCATCACGGTGAACGTGAATCAAGTATGCCTCAAGATGTTCGGATATGAACTGGCGGATGAGGTATGTGGCAAACCATTGCTCATGCTCATCGCGGAACAGAGTCGTGCCGCCATGAGTACAAGAATAAAGCGGCGGGAACAGGGGCTGCCGGTGGAAAACTCCTATGAAATCGTGGGATTGCGCAAAAATGGTACGGAATTCCCCTTGTTGGTCTACGCGAAACGTGTCGAGTTCGACGAGGGGCCAAGGACCTTCACGTATTTCATCGATCTGACGGCACAGAAAGAGACCGAACAGGCATTGCGTTCTTCCAATGAAAGGCTGGAGGCCGTTCTAGAGAACGTACCGTTGCGCATATTCTGGAAAGATACAGCGCTGCATTATCTTGGCTGCAACACGGCGTTTGCCCGCGACGCCGGGATGAGTCGCCCGGAAGAGGTGATTGGTAAATGTGATACACAACTGGCTTGGCAGGATCAGGCCGAACTTTACCGTTTGGACGATAACAGTGTCATTGAATCAAATCAGTCCAAGCTGGGGTTCGAGGAGTCGCGGACCCAGCCGAATGGGCAGGATATTTGGCTGCGGAAATCCAAGGTGCCTTTGCACGACGCAGCTGGAAACGTGGTCGGGGTGTTGGGGATATATGACGATATCACTGAACAGAAACGTGCCGATGCCAAGATACATCAGTTGGCATTCTATGATGCACTGACCAACTTGCCGAACCGCCGCCTGTTGCTCGAACAATTGCAGCAAGCTTTCACCGCGGGAGCCAGAAACGGGCAATATGGGGCGGTCTTATTGCTCGATCTCGACAACTTCAAGACTTTGAACGATAGCAAGGGTCATTATGTTGGCGATCTGTTGCTGGTCGAAGTGGCGGAACGGATCGGTCGATCCGTTCCGGAAGGTTATATCGTGGCCCGCTTTGGCGGGGATGAGTTCGTGGTGGTGATGCAGACATTGGGGACATTGCCGGACGTGGCAGCGAAGAATGCGGAGGCAATCGCCGAGCAGATACGCGATGCGCTCGGGAAGCCTTATCAATTGGACAATCACCAGTATCACACCACACCCAGTATCGGTGTAGTGCTGTTCCGCGGACTTCAACAAAGCCTGGACGATGTTCTGAAGCATGCGGATACCGCGATGTATCAGGCCAAATCAGCGGGACGCAATGTCGTGCGCTTTTACGATCCGGCGATGCAGGCGGCCATTGTGGCGCGGGCAGAGCTTGAAGACGAGCTGCGTTATGCTCTCGATAAAAATCAGTTTCAACTCCATTATCAGGTGCAGGTGAACAGTCTGGGTCGGCCACTGGGAGCGGAAGTCCTGTTGCGCTGGCTACATCCAGAGAGGGGGATGATCTCCCCGGCGCAATTCATCCCGCTCGCGGAAGATACCGGGTTGATCGTGCCGATCGGCAAGTGGGTGCTACAGATCGCCTGTGAACAACTCAAACGATGGCATCGCGATCCGCAGGTCAGCGCTTTGACGCTGGCGGTGAACGTCAGTGCCGAGCAGTTCCTTCAGCGTGATTTCGTCAAACAGGTGCAACAGATACTGATCCAGACCGGGGCCAAGCCAGCCTTGTTGAAGCTGGAGCTGACCGAAAGTACCGTGCTGGAGAATGTCGAGGATACCATCGCCAAGATGCGCGAACTGAAGCTGTTGGGTGTCAGCTTTTCGATGGACGACTTTGGTACCGGATATTCTTCTTTGCAGTATCTCAAGCGTCTCCCGCTTGACCAGATCAAGATCGATCAATCCTTCGTGCGCGATATCGCCAGCGATCCCAATGATGCGGCCATCGTTCAGACCATCATCGCGATGAGCGAAGTGTTGGGGCTGGATGTCATCGCCGAGGGAGTGGAGACCGAGGCGCAGCGCGAGTTTCTCGCTTCCCGCGGCTGTCATGCTTTCCAGGGCTATCTGTTCAGCAGGCCGGTGCCATTGCAGGATTTTGAGGCGTTTTTGCGCGGTTGAGCAGATGAGAGTGGCGAGATTCGCTCGCGCCTGTCTGGGACGCAATCAAGATGTCATATTCGTCCGTTATGCTGTCCCTCGTCTGGGGAGGTATTCCGCACCATCTGCATACAAGGCGTGTCAAACGGGGTAGAATCTTCACCAAGGTTATAGCTTGCATTCAAATTTCGTAAAGAGTCCATTATGATGACTAGCCAAACCAATGTTCATGCCGAGTATCTGAATCCCATTCTTGCCCGCCGTCAGCACAATCCGAACGATCTCCTGCAGATCCTCCGCGAAGCACAAGAGCAACATGGTTACATCCATACCGATGCGATCGATTATCTGAGTCTGGAATTGAAATTGCCGCGGGCAAAGATCGAAGGTGTAGCCGGGTTCTACTCCTTTCTGTATTTGCAGCCGCGCGGTGAATATCGTGTGTTGTTCTCCGACAATATCACTGATCGTATGCTGGGCAATATGGAGCTGCTGGAGAATATGTGCGCCCAGCTCTGGGTGGAGCCAGGTAAGGTCTCAGAGGATGGCTTGCTCAGCATCGAGACCACTTCCTGTACCGGATTGTGCGACCAGGGGCCCGCGCTGCTGGTCAACAATATCGCCATCAATCGTCTGACACCAGCCAGGGTGAGCAGCATCTGTGAACTGATCCGCGAGCGTGTGCCGCTGTCGGCCTGGCCGCAGGAGTTCTTTGCCATCGAGGACAACATCCGGCGCAAGGATATCTTGCTGGGCAGCGACTTCAAATCCGGAGCGGCGCTGTCTGCCCTGTTCCAGCGCGGTGCGGATGCGACTTTGCAGGAGATCAAAACGTCCAAGTTGCGCGGTCGCGGCGGCGCCGGGTTCTCCACCGGGATGAAATGGGAGTTCTGCCGCAATGCGGCGGGTGACGCACATTATGTGGTGTGTAACGCCGACGAGGGAGAACCCGGTACGTTCAAGGATCGGGTGCTGCTGAACGGTTATGCCGACATGGTGTTCGAAGGTATGACCTTGTGCGCGCGTGTCGTCGGAGCCAAGCAGGGTTTCCTCTACCTGCGCGGGGAATACCGCTACCTGCTGGATCATTTGCAGGCGGTATTGCAGCGTCGTCGCCAGCAGACTTTGTTGGGGACATCGATATTGGGCGAAGCCGGTTTTGATTTCGACATCGAGATCCATCTCGGGGCGGGGGCTTATGTCTGCGGTGAAGAGTCGGCTTTGATCGAATCGCTGGAGGGGAAGCGCGGCACACCGCGCAACCGCCCGCCGTTTCCGGTCACCAACGGCTATCTTGACCGGCCCACGGTGGTCAACAACGTGGAGACTTTCGCCTCTGCCAGTCTGATCGCGTTGAATGGCGGCGCATGGTATGCCGGGATCGGCACGGAGACCTCCAGCGGCACAAAGATCCTTTCCGTGTCCGGCGATTGTGAGCGTCCGGGTCTGTATGAGTATCCTTTCGGTGTCACGGTCGCTCAGGTGTTGGCGGAATGTGGTGCTCGCGACACTCAAGCGGTGCAGGTCAGCGGTGCGTCCGGAGTCTGCGTCTCTGCCGACGAATTCGAAAGACGCATCGCTTTCGAGGATATTCCCACTGCGGGCGCGTTCATGGTGTTCGGTCAACAGCGCGACATGTTCGAAGTGGCGCGTAATTTTGTGCATTTCTTCGCGCACGAGAGTTGCGGCTTCTGTACCCCGTGCCGGGTCGGCACCTCGTTGTTGTCGAATATGATGGACAAACTGGCGAACGGACACGGTTCCCCCTACGATTTCGCCGAAATCGAGAAACTCAACGGTCTTTTGCAATCGACCAGCCACTGCGGTCTGGGGCATGCGGCATGTAACCCCGTACTGGATACCATCGCCAAATTCCGTCCCGCCTATGAAAAACGTCTGGCGCACAAAGACTTCGTTCCCGCCTTCGATCTGGATGCGGCACTGTCGCAGGCACGCCAGATGACTGGGCGCGACGATACCGGAGCACACTTGGAGCGTAGCCATGAGTCAAGATAAGTCCTTTACCCTGGATGGCAAGACGGTCCCCTATCAAGAGGGGCAGACCATCATTCAAGCTGCCATGGCTGCCGGACATTACATCCCGCATCTGTGTTTCAACCCCGAATTCAAACCGCATGGTTCGTGCAAGCTGTGTACCGTCAAGGCGAATGGACGGCAGACCGCATCTTGCACCCAGCAAGCGCAGCCGGGCATGGTGGTTGAAAGCGACATCAACGAGTTGAACGACGAACGGCGCGTGTTGCTGCAGATGCTGTTCGTCGAGGGCAACCACTTCTGCCCGTCCTGTGAAAAGAGCGGCAACTGCCAGTTACAGGCCACTGCCTACGAGCTGGATATGATGTCGCCGCATTTCGACCAGTTCTTTCCCGATCGTCCGGTCGATGCGAGCCATGCGGAATATCTGCTCGATTTCAACCGTTGCATCCTGTGTTCGCTGTGTGTGCGCGCCAGTCGCGACGTGGATGGCAAGAATGTGTTCGCTTTGTCCGGGCGCGGCATCAAGAGCCATCTGATCGTGAATGCAAAATCCGGCCATCTTGCCGATACGGATTTTTCCGGCTCAGATAAGGCCGCACACGTCTGTCCGGTTGGTGTCATCCTCAAAAAACGCGTCGGTTTTTCCGTACCTATCGGGCAGCGTACTTTCGATGCGCAACCGATCAGTGCCACCCCCCATCCGAAAGTGAAAGGCGCTTGAGATGAATGCTCCCGCCAAACCCAAGCTCAAGGTCGCAACGACATCTCTGGCCGGATGTTTCGGTTGTCACATGTCGTTTCTCGACATCGACGAGCGTATTCTGGAGTTGATGAAGCTGGTCGAGTTCGACCGCTCCCCGATCACCGATATCAAACATTGTGGCCCGTGCGATATCGGCATCATCGAGGGCGGATTATGCAACGCGGAAAACGTGCATGTGCTGCGCGAGTTCCGTGCCAACTGCAAGATATTGATCGCCATGGGGGCGTGTGCCGTGAATGGCGGTTTGCCGGCCCAGCGCAACCATCTATCACTGCCGTTGATCCTGGAAGAGGTCTATCACGCGCAGCATGGTTTGGTCGACGGCTTCATTCCCAACGATCCGGAATTGCCGCTGCCGCTGGACAAGGTACATCCTATCCACGAAGTGGTGAAAGTCGATTATTTCATCCCCGGATGTCCGCCTTCCGGCGATGCCATCTGGAAAGTGCTGACCGATCTGCTGGCCGGGCGCGAGCCCGAGCTGGGGCATGGTCTGATCCATTACGATTAAAGGTACGTCTATGTCATCTACCCTGGAAACCGCCGCCCATCCCGAGAACCTGCGCCGTGTCGTTATCGATCCGGTATCGCGCGTGGAAGGTCACGGCAAGGTCACTATCCTGCTCGACGACAAGAACAAAGTGCATCAGGTGCGTTTGCATATCGTCGAGTTTCGCGGCTTTGAAAAATTCATTCAGGGTCGCCCGTATTGGGAAGTGCCGGTGATGGTGCAGCGTTTGTGTGGCATCTGCCCGGTGAGTCACCATCTGGCCGCCAGCAAAGCGCTGGATGCCATCGTCGGCGCGAAACACCTGACGCCGACTGCGGAAAAGAACCGCCGTTTGATGCATTACGGACAGATATTGCAATCGCATGCGCTGCATTTTTTCCATCTGTGCTCGCCCGACCTGCTGTTCGGTTTCGATAGCGACGTCGCCAAGCGCAACATCATCGGCGTGGCGGAAAAACATCCCGATACGGCAAAGCGCGGTGTGTTGTTGCGCAAATTCGGACAGGAAGTCATCCGTCATACGGCAGGCAAACGTGTGCATGGCACGGGCTCTGTTCCAGGTGGCGTGAACAAATCGCTGAGTGTCGACGAGCGTGACACGTTGCTTAAGGATGTCTATCAGATGGTGTCTTGGAGCCGTGATGCGGTACATCTGGTGAAGGAGATGCACCACAAGAATCCCGAGCTGTACAACAGTTTCGGGGCGTTCCGCGCCAACTATATGTCCATGGTGGGCTTCGACGGCGGGATGGACCTGTATCACGGCCGTCTGCGCGGACGCGACGAGAACGGCCAGATACTGTTCGACGGGGTGGACTACCAGAACTACACCCAGCTGATCGAGGAAGAGGTAAAGAACTGGAGTTATATGAAGTTCCCTTACCTCAAGTCCTTGGGCAAAGAGAAGGGCTGGTACCGTGTTGGTCCGCTGTCGCGTGTGCAGAACTGTGATTTCATCCCGACGCCTTTGGCCGAGGTGGAGCGGCGCGAGTTCATGGCCTACAGCGGCGTGATGCCTATGCATGCACCGCTGGGCTACCACTGGGCGCGCATGATCGAGATGTTGCATGCCGCCGAGATGATCAAAGACCTGCTGCACGATGACGACATCATGGGCAGCGAGCTGATGGCGACAGGCGAACGCGGTAGTGAAGGGGTGGGGGTGATCGAGGCGCCGCGCGGTACGCTGATCCATCACTACCGTGTGGATGAAAACGATCTCGTCACCATGTGTAACCTCATCGTCTCGACCACGCATAACAATCAGGCTATGAACGAGGCAGTGCGCCGTGTCGCGCAGCAATATCTGCACGGGCATGAGATCACCGAAGGACTACTCAACCATATCGAAGTGGCGATCCGCGCTTTCGATCCCTGCCTGTCGTGTGCGACCCACGCACTGGGCAAGATGCCGCTGGAAGTCGAAGTACTGGGCGGAGCGGGCGAGCGTTTGTCCGCACTGTCCCGCTCCAGCGCCGGCGTACTGTGCAATACCGACTGATGCTGGCACCGGTACTGATCTTTGCCGTAGGTAATGAGTCGCGCGGGGATGACGGGCTGGGCCCATTGTTATTGCGCGAACTGCAAGCGTATTTGCATGCCAATGGTGACGCGCATGGATTCGAGTTGCTGGAAGAGTTCCAGTTGCAGATCGAACACGCGATGGATATGCAGGGCAGAAAGCTGGTGTTGTTTATCGATGCCGGGATGGATACGCCCGCGCCTTTTTCTTTCCAGCGTTTGGACATGAATAACGAGCCGGTGCTCTATAGCCATGCTCTGGAGCCGCAGGCGTTATTGCAGGTGTATCGACAGTTCTACCAAGAGATGCCGCCGGAGGTGTATGTGTTATGCATACGCGGTGAGCGCTATGAACTGGGTGAGGGTCTTGGCGGTGATGCGCTCGAGCACAAAAAAGCGGCGTTCGAATTCTGCAAGAAACTGCTGCAAGAGCCGGACGGTAGTTATTGGCAAGGCCTGTGCACGCCGAAAACGCTGGAAAGATCAATACACCGCGAGGATAATCAACACCAACAGGCTAGCTGTTAGCTGCACCATAACAACGATCAGGATCTACTCCTACTCGAGTCATCTCATCCGCAATTATTTTCCGGAAAATCTTTTCATACCGCTCCTATGTCCAAACACTATCTCACCCCGCTTTTTGCACCCAAGTCCGTAGCCGTCTTCGGTGCCAGTGATCGCACCGATGCGGTCGGCCAGATCGTCTTTCAGAATATGCTGGAAAGCGGCTTTCAGGGCGCGCTCTATCCGATCAATGCCAAGAACGCCGAAGTACAGGGCCGCAAGGCATATGCTTCCATTTCCCAGATCGAGGAAAAGGTCGAGCTGGTGGTGATCGCTACGCCGCCACAGACCGTGCCGGATATCATCGAAGAATGCGGCAAGCGCGGTGTCAAAGCCGCCGTTATCATCACCGCCGGTTTTGGCGAGATCGGTGCCGAGGGCAAAGAACTGGAACGCAAGGTGCTGGACAACGCCAAGCGTTATGGCATCCGGCTGGTGGGGCCGAACTGCCTCGGGGTGATGCGTCCCAATATCGGGTTGAACGCCACTTTCAACAAGGGTGGTGCCAATGTCGGTAATCTGGCCTTGGTCTCCCAGTCCGGCGCTTTGTGTACGGCTGTACTGGACTGGGCGCAGTTGAACGATGTGGGGTTCTCCAGCGTGGTGTCGATGGGTTCTTCTGCCGATGTCGATTTCGGCGAGATACTCGATTATCTGGTGAACGATACCCAGACGCAGAACATCTTGATGTATATCGAAGGGATACGCGAGTCGCGGCGCTTCATGAGTTCGTTGCGTGCGGCTGCACGCGTCAAGCCGGTGATCCTGGTCAAGGTGGGGCGGCACGAGGCAGGTTCCAAAGCGGCCATGTCGCATACCGCGTCACTGGTCGGCTCGGACGATGCCTTCGATGCCGCCGTGCGTCGTGCCGGTGTGGTACGGGTGAAGACGGTGACGGAGTTGTTCTCGGCAGCCAAGGCATTGTCTTGTGGCTTCCATCCCTCCGGTAACCGTTTGGCCATCGTCACCAATGGTGGCGGGCCGGGGGTGATGGCGACGGATCGCGCATCGGATCTGGGTCTGGTCATGGCGACGTTGTCCGATGCCACGATGGAACGTCTGAGCCAGGTATTGCCGCCGAACTGGTCACATGGCAATCCGGTCGATGTGATCGGCGACGCACAGGTCGACCGTTACCAGCATGCGGTCGCGGCGTGCCTGGAAGACCCGAATGTGGACGGCGTGTTGACCATCCTTACGCCGCAGGCGATGACCAAGCCGCTGGAAGCGGCCAAGGCGGTGATCGAACTTTCCAAGAGCCACAAGAAACCTTTGCTGACCTGTTGGATGGGGGAGGCTCAGGTGGCCGAGTCGCGCAAGGAATTCGCCCGTGCCAAGACTCCCAATTTCCGCACGCCGGAACCGGCGGTGGAGGTGTTCTCATATCTTTCCGCGTATTACCAGAACCAGAAACTGTTGATGCAGATGCCGGGGCCGTTGTCCCATCATCTGGAGCCGGATGTGGAAGGCGCGCGGATGGTGATCGAAGGCGCTCTGCTCGACAAACGCAAGGTATTGAGCGAGATGGAATCCAAGGCGTTGTTGTCCGCCTTCCATATTCCGGTGGCGCAGACCATGGTGGCCCATTCCCCCAATGAAGCACTGTTGATCGCCCAGCAACTCGGCTTTCCGGTGGCGATGAAAGTCAATTCGCGCGATATCACGCACAAGAGTGATGCCGGTGGGGTGATGCTCAATCTGGGCAATGCCCAGGCAGTGCGTGCGGCGTATCACGAGATCACCGAGAACATCAAACGCAACCGTCCCAATGCCCATATGGAGGGCATCTCGATCCAGCCGATGATCGTCAAACCGAACGGACGCGAGCTGATGGTCGGGGTGATCAACGATCCGGTATTCGGTCCGGTCATCACGTTTGGCGCAGGCGGGACGATGGTGGAGGTGATGGGAGACCGTTCGGTCACCTTGCCGCCACTGAACACTTTTCTGGTCAAAGATCTTATCAAGGGCACCCGCATCTCCAAGCTGTTGGGCGCGTTCCGTCATATGCCGCCGGCCGACATGGACGCGCTGGAAAGTGTGTTGTTGCGTGTGTCGGAAATGGTATGTGAGCTGCCCATGCTGATGGAGATGGACATCAACCCGCTGATCGTGGACGAGCACGGCGTGCTGGCGGCCGATGCACGTGTGGTGGTAGATTTCAGGCAGCCAAGTGCGGACCGTTATGCGCACATGGCGATCTATCCCTATCCTTCCCATCTGGTGAATCACTGGCAATTGGCCGACGGCACCAATATCACCGTTCGTCCTATCCGTCCGGAGGATGCCGAGCTGGTGCAGGCTTTTGTGCGCAATCTGTCCGAGCAATCGCGCTATTTCCGTTTCATGAACAGTGTGCAGGAGCTGAGCCATGCCATGTTGGTGCGCTTCACGCAGATCGATTATAGCCGCGAGATGGCCCTTATCGCCGTGACGGAGGAGGGCGGTAAGGAGGTCGAACTCGGCGTGGCACGTTTCGCCACCAACCCGGACGGCGAAAGCTGCGAATTCGCGCTGGTGATCGCGGATTGTATGCACGGCAAGGGGCTGGGGCAAAAGTTGATGGGGGCGATGATGGATGCCGCGCGCTCCAAAGGTTTGAAGGTGATCGAAGGCGAGGTGTTGAGGAACAACACCGACATGCTGCACCTGATGGACAGGCTGGGTTTCAGCGTCGAAACGAGTGCCGAAGATGACAGTATCAAGTCGGTACGCAAGGTGCTTTGAACGCAGGCCATCATGTTGACCGCCTATCTGACCCATCCGCTCTGTTTAAAACATGATATGGGAGCGGATCATCCGGAGTGTCCGGCGCGTCTCAATGCCATCGAAGATCAGCTCATCGCATCGGGTTTGCTGCACTTTCTCTCCCATCATGAGCCGCCCCGTGTGACGCGGGAACAGTTGTTGCGCGTCCATGACGGGGCATATGTCGAATCGGTGTTCGCGCGCGCGCCGCAAACCGGGCTGGTACATCTGGACGGTGATACGGCGATGAATCCGTTCACTCTGGATGCGGCCCTGTACGCGGCGGGCGCGGGGGTGCAAGCGGTCGATCTGTTGATGGCGGGGCAGGCAGAGAATGCATTCTGCAACATCCGCCCGCCCGGCCACCATGCGGGGCGGGGCGGGGCGGCCGGTTTCTGCATCTTCAACAATGTCGCGGTGGCGGCGGCTCATGCACTGGAACAGTATGGCCTGCAACGGGTGGCCATTGCCGATTTTGACGTGCACCACGGTGATGGTACTGAAAACATCTTTCGTGATGACCCGCGTGTGATGTTGTGTTCGACCTTTCGCCATCCCTATTATCCCTATTGCGGGGCCGATAGCGGCAATGAGCACATCATCAACGTAGCACTGGCCGCCGGCGCTTCGGGGGAGGACTTTCGGGCGGCAGTCACCCAGCACTGGTTGCCTGCGCTGGAACGTTTCCAGCCGCAGATGCTGTTTATCTCGGCGGGTTTCGATGCCCACCGGGAGGACGATATGGGCGGATTGGCGTTGCGTGAAGCAGATTATGTATGGGTGACCGAAGCACTCAAAGCGATGGCGGAAAAGCACGCCGGGCGACGTATCGTTTCGGTATTGGAGGGGGGGTACGCGTTACATGCGCTGGGGCGCAGCGTAGCGGCACATATCAAGGTATTGAGCGGTTTGTAAGGTTTAAGGTGCAGCTGTCGTGAGCTTGTCATCCCGCTCCGGTATAATCACGAAACTAAAAATTCTATAAATCAGCAATCATTGGAGAGTCATCATTCATACCAAGTCCTTTTTCGTCAAGAATCCGCTCGCTATCGATACCGACCTGCCCCCGATGGGCATGGATGCGGAAAGCATACTGCAAGATTTTCGCCGTTATTTCAGCCATACCCTGGGATGGAACAATAAACAGCTCATTGCGCACCATGTCTACGCTTCCTTGTCCCACTCCATGCGGGATCGTCTGGTCGAGCGCTGGAAGAATACCCAGCTTGCTTACCGTGAGCAGAATTGCAAGCGGGCCTATTATCTTTCGCTGGAGTTCCTGATGGGCAGGGCGCTGGGTAACGCCACGCTGAATCTTGACATCGAGGCTTCCACCATCGAGGCATTGCGTAATCTCGGCATCGAGATGGAAGAAGTGGCCGAACAGGAGAGTGATGCCGGTTTGGGGAATGGCGGCCTGGGACGTCTGGCGGCCTGTTTTCTGGATAGTTGTGCCACCCTGCAACTGCCGGTGATGGGTTACGGTCTGCGTTATGAATACGGTATGTTCCGTCAGAAAATCGACAATGGCTATCAGCTGGAAGAGCCGGATCACTGGCTGCGCAACGGTAATCCGTGGGAGATCGAACGTCCCGAGTTCACCGCGCGGGTGAAGTTCGGCGGACAGACCGAGTTGCATCAGGACACCAACGGCCGATTGCGCGCCTATTGGAAATACACCAGTGACGTGATGGCGGTGCCGTACGATGTGCCTATCCCCGGATATCACAACGGTACAGTGAATACCTTGCGCCTGTGGAAGGCCGCGGCGACCGAAGAATTCGATCTGAGTGAATTCAATGCGGGCAGTTATGCCGATGCGGTCGCGGCGAAAAACGCTGCCGAACACATCACCATGGTGCTGTACCCCAACGATGCGAGCGAGAACGGCAAGGAATTGCGTTTGCGCCAGCAATATTTCCTGGCCTCGGCCAGCTTGCAGGATGTGTTGCGTCAATGGGTAAGCAACCATGGCAACGATTTCAGCGATTTCGCCGAAAAGAACTTCTTCCAGCTGAACGATACCCATCCGACCTGTGCCGTTCCCGAGTTGATGCGTTTGCTGATGGATGAACACGGTATGACTTGGGAAGAGGCTTGGGCAGTCACCAGTCGTACCGTGGCATACACCAACCATACGTTGTTGCCGGAGGCATTGGAACGCTGGTCGGTCAGCATGTTTGGCCGTCTGTTGCCCAGATTGCTGGAAATTATCTACGAGATCAACGCGCGCTTCATGAGAGTCGTCGCGCAACACTGGCCCGGGGATGTCGAGCGGCAGCGGCGCATGTCCATCGTTGAGGAAGGGCATGAACAGCACATCCGTATGGCTTATCTGGCCATTGTTGCCAGCGTGTCGGTGAACGGGGTGGCAGAGCTCCATTCCGACCTATTGAAGAAATATCTGTTCCGCGACTTCTATGAACTGTGGCCGAAGAAGTTCAACAACAAGACGAACGGCGTTACGCCGCGCCGCTGGATGGCTTGGGCCAATCCGGCCTTGAGCAACCTGATTACGGACACATTGGGTTCCGAGGGCAAGGGCTGGGTCTCCAATCTGGTCGGCCATGCACCGAGCGAAGGATGGCTCATTGATATGAGCAAGTTGCGCGGACTGGCTTCCCACGCCGATGATGCGGCGTTCCGGGTCAAGTGGCGAGCCATCAAGCAGGCCAACAAAACGCGTCTGGCCGAAATGGTCAAACGCGATTGTGGTGTGGAGTTCAATACCGATGCGCTGTTCGATGTGCAGGTCAAACGTATCCATGAATACAAGCGGCAACTGCTCAATGTGCTGCATGTGATCCACCTCTATGACCGTATCAAACGCGGCGACACCGCAGACTGGACGCCGCGTTGTGTGTTGATCGGCGGCAAGGCGGCTCCCGGCTACAAAATGGCCAAGCGCACCATCAAACTGGTCAATGCTGTCGCGGCGGTCATTAATAACGATCCGGATACCGCGGGCTTGCTCAAACTTGCCTTCATTCCGGACTACCGCGTATCGGCGATGGAGGTGATCTGTGCCGGTGCCGACCTGTCCGAGCAGATATCGACTGCCGGTAAAGAGGCCTCCGGCACGGGCAATATGAAGTTTATGATGAACGGAGCATTGACCATCGGGACGCTGGATGGTGCCAACATCGAGATTCGTGACGAGGCCGGACACGAGAATTTCTTCCTGTTCGGATTGACCGCAGAAGAGGTGGAGCAGACGCGCGGCCATTATGATCCGGCACGGATCATTGCCGAGGATGAGGATCTTAAGCGGGTGATGCATCTGCTGGAGAGCGGACATTTCAATCTGTTCGAGCCGGGTATTTTTGATGCGATCGTCCAGGCGATCTATAGCCCGCATGATCCGTGGCTGACGGCAGCCGACTTCCGCAGTTACGTGCAGGCGCAACGCGAGGTGGCAGTCGCCTATCGCGATACCGAGCATTGGACAAGGATGAGTATCTTGAATACGGCGACCAGCGGCAAGTTCTCCAGTGACCGGACCATCCTGGATTACAACCGGGATATCTGGCATCTGCCGCAGATCGCCGCAAGACAGGGGTAGGACATCGTCCGGCGGATCAACGCCGGAAAAATAATGGAATCGCCTGGGCTACAGGCAAGGAAAGCCAAGATGCGTGTGTTATTCGTTACTTCGGAGGTCGCTCCTCTGGTGAAGACCGGGGGGCTTGCCGATGTCAGTGCGGCGTTGCCCGCAGCGTTGCGTCGGATGGGCGAGGATGTGCGAGTGTTGATGCCGGGTTATCCGCAGGTGCTGCGTGCGCTAGAATCTTTCCGGGTGGCGGCGTTTTTTCCGGCCGTCGCCGGCTTGCCGGAGGCTCGCCTGTTCGCCAGTATCCTGCCCGACGGTGTCCCGTTATGGGTGATTGACTGCCCGCAACTGTTCCAGCGCGAGGGTGGCATATATCAGGACGGCAAGGGCATCGACTGGCTGGACAATGCAGTGCGTTTCGGTCTGTTGTCGAAAGTCGCCGCGATTTTGGGCGGGGCGGAATCCCCCATCGACTGGCGGCCCGATGTGGTGCATTGCAACGATTGGCAAACTGGATTGACACCGGCCTATATGCATTTCGCTCCGGGTGGCACCCCCTGCGTGATGACCGTACATAATCTCGCTTTCCAGGGGGTGTTCGCACCGCAGACGGTTTCCGAACTGGCCTTGCCCATAGAGAGTTTCCAGCCGCACGGCGTCGAATACTTCGGCAATCTGTCTTTCCTTAAGGCCGGTTTGTATTATGCCGACCATATCACGACGGTGAGCCCAACCTATGCCGCAGAGATCCAGGCCGACGCGTTGGGGTTCGGTTTGCAGGGGCTGTTGAGTGGGCGGCGCGAGCAGTTGACCGGGATATTGAACGGTATCGACGACAGTGAATGGGATCCTGCCAACGATCCGATGCTGGTCAAGACCTACCATGCCAAGAAAATGGCGGGGAAGGCGGCCAATAAGAAGGAGTTGCAGCGACGCATGGGACTTGCGCTTGATCCAGATATTCCCTTATTTGGACTAGTCAGCCGCTTCACTCACCAGAAGGGGCTGGATATTGTGCTGGAGATCGCGCCAAAATTGGTTTCGGCACCGGCACAGTTGGTGTTGTTGGGAAGCGGGGATGCCGTGATGCAACAGGATGCACAACAGCTAGCCGATGCGTATCCCGGTCAGATCGCCACGGTGGTCGGTTTCGACGAAAAATTGTCGCATCTGATCGAGGCCGGTGCGGACATGTTCCTGATGCCTTCGCGTTTTGAACCTTGCGGTCTCAATCAGATGTACAGCCAGCGTTACGGTACGCCTCCTATCGTCCATGCGACAGGCGGCTTGCTGGATTCCGTGGTGGATTATTCGCCGACAGGGCAGAATCGCAGTGAGGCGACGGGTTTCATATTCCAGCATACGACGCCCTTGGACTTGTTTGCTTGTGTGCAACGGGCGCTGTCTGCCTATCACGACAAACCGTTGTGGGCTGCTTTGCAGGCCAACGGCATGCACAAAGACTTCAGCTGGCAGAAGAGTGCAGAGCAATACCGCGAGATCTACTCTGCTCTCGCAAAATAACATCATTAACTCCTTATAATCATTTAATTATCCATCCTCATTCGGGGATGTCAGCATATTGGCTGTGACGGTTTGTAGGTGTGCAGTCGGTCTGTTTCAGGTATGATTCCCGCGCCCGTATGAGCCAGATCATTGACGGTTCGATGATTTTGGCGATTTGTGAGTATTTATCACCGCGTTTCGATGGAAAGACAAGGGTTCGGGGCCTGTTCAAGGTGGGCGAAGTCTTGTTCTTGTTTCCACAGCGCGACCATTATTCAAATTTAAATCAAGGAAATTCTCAGTATGTCGAGCGTAGAAACATTAGGCGGGTTGCAGCGTCGTTTGAACGTATCCATTCCACAGCCACAGTTGCGTGGTGAGATCGAGTCTCGCTTGAAGCGTTTAGGCCGTACGGCCAAAGTACACGGCTTCCGCCCCGGTAAAGTCCCTTTTAAGATTATCGAACAGCAATACGGGCCGCAGGTTCAGCAGGAGGTGCTGGGAGAAAATCTGCAACGCTCTTTTGCCGAAGCTGCCCAAGCTAACCAGCTGAAGGTCGCCGGTTATCCCCAGTTCGAGATCAAGACACAAGATCTGAATGCTCCCGAAATCGAATACAGCGCTACTTTCGAGGTCTATCCCGAAGTCGTGGTGGGGGATGTGGCCGGACAGGCGCTTGAACGTGTCACGTTCACATTGAGCGATGCCGATGTTGAAAACACCGTCACTACACTGCGCAAACAGCGTGCCGTGTTTGAACCGGCAACACGTGCAGTACAGAACGAAGATCAGGTTCGTATCGACTTCAGCGGCAAGTTGGACGGCGTTGTATTCGAAGGCGGCGAGGCCAAAGACTTTTCTATCGTGCTCGGTGCCGGACGTATGTTGCCCGATTTTGAGAATGCCATCATCGGCATGAAGGCGGGCGAGAGCAAATCCTTTGATATGACTTTCCCTGCGGACTATCACGGCAAGGACGTGGCCGGGAAGCAGGTCACTTTCACTATCACGCTACATAGTGTCGAGGCACCGCGTTTGCCAGAAGTCGATACGGAGTTCGCCAAGGCTCTGGGTGTGGTTGATGGTGACGTAAGCAAGCTGAAAAAAGAGATCCGCGACAACTTGGAGCGGGAGGCGCAACGTCGTGTCAAGATGCGCAATAAGGACAATACGATGGAAGTGTTGTTGCAGGTCGGTCAGCTGGAGGTGCCCAAGGTCTTGCTGGAAAGCGAAGCCCAGAACCTGATGCAGCAGACCTTGCGCGACCTGGAAGGGCGGGGGATGAAGATCCCGAAAGGGATGCAACTGCCGACCGGGGTGTTTGAAGAGCGAGCCACCAAACGTGTCAAGCTCGGCCTGATCCTGGCTGAGTTGGTCAAAAAATACGACCTGCAAGCCAAGCCGGATCAGGTCAAGGCGCTGATTCAGGAATATGCGCAGAGTTATGAGCATCCTGAAGAAGTCGTGCGCTGGTACGCGGCTGATGCCTCGCGCTTGCAGGAAGTAGAGAATATGGTACTGGAAGACAACGTCGTTGCCTGGGTGGCCTCACGTGCCAAGGTTACGGACAAGGCTGTCGAGTTGAATGCACTGATGGAGAATAACTAACATGTCATACAACGCGTCTTCGCAATATATCGAGCCGCAGGATCTGGGTATGGTGCCCATGGTCATCGAAACCAGCGGTCGCGGTGAACGGGCCTATGACATCTATTCCCGTCTGCTCAAGGAGCGGGTCGTGTTCCTGGTCGGTCCGATCAACGATCAGATGGCGAATCTGGTGGTGGCTCAGTTGTTGTTCCTCGAATCGGAGAACCCGGATAAGGATATCCACCTGTATATCAACTCACCGGGCGGTTCGATCTCTTCGGGGATGGCGATCTATGACACGATGCAGTTCATCAAGCCGGATGTTTCGACACTGTGTATCGGTATGGCCGCTTCCATGGGGGCGTTCCTGTTGCAGGCCGGTGCCAAAGACAAACGCTTCGCATTGCCTAACTCGACGGTGATGATCCATCAACCGCTGGGTGGATTTCAGGGGCAAGCCACCGACATCGAGATCCATGCCAAATATATCCTGAGCTTGCGCGAGCGTCTCTACACACTGATGGCGGAACATACCGGGCGCAGTGTGGAAGAGATCGCACGCGACAGCGAACGCGACAACTTCCTGACTGCACCGGAAGCTCTGGATTACGGTTTGATCGATCAGGTTCTCACAAAGCGCGCTTAAAGTTAGACCACAGGCTGCCGATAACTAACACGGATGGGGATTTGAATGGCATCGGATAAAACCAAGGGTGATAAATTGCTGTATTGCTCATTTTGCGGAAAAAGCCAACACGAGGTACGTAAGCTCATTGCCGGGCCGTCGGTGTTCGTCTGCGACGAATGTATCGCGTTATGTAATGACATCATTCGCGAAGAGTCCCAGGCCAATGCCGGTGCCGAGAAATCGGACAAGAATGAATTGCCGGTTCCGCACGAGATCTGCGAACGGCTGGATGACTATGTCATCGGCCAGCGCAAAGCCAAAAAGATCCTTGCCGTGGCGGTCTACAATCACTATAAGCGTCTGAAGAACAAAGACAAAGATGGGGTCGAACTGGCCAAGAGCAACATTCTACTGGTCGGCCCCACCGGCTCCGGAAAGACGCTGTTGGCGCAAACGCTGGCGCGTTTGCTCAACGTGCCGTTCGTGATGGCGGACGCCACCACCCTGACCGAGGCTGGATACGTCGGAGAGGATGTTGAGAATATTATTCAAAAGCTGCTGCAAGCATGTGATTATGATGTAGAACGTGCCCAGCGCGGCATTGTTTATATCGATGAGATCGACAAGATCTCGCGCAAATCCGACAATCCTTCCATCACGCGCGATGTGTCCGGTGAAGGAGTCCAGCAAGCATTGCTCAAGCTGATCGAGGGAACCAAGGCCTCGATTCCGCCGCAGGGCGGGCGCAAACATCCGAACACCGAGTTTTTGCAGGTCGACACCACTAATATCCTGTTCATTTGCGGCGGAGCGTTCGACGGTTTGGAAAAAGTGATTCGCAACCGCTCCGAGAAGGCAAGTATCGGATTCTCGGCCAATCTGGCAAAACGTGACGACGACAAGGACATTGGCCGGGTGTTGAGTGAGGTCGAGCCCGAAGACCTGATCAAGTTCGGCTTGATTCCCGAGTTCGTCGGGCGTCTGCCTGTGGTGGCAACGCTGGAGGGATTGGACGAAGCCGCTTTGGTCAAGATATTGACCGAGCCCAAAAACTCCCTGATCAAGCAATATCAAAAACTATTCGAGATGGAAGGGGTGGAACTGGAGTTTCGTTCCAACGTGCTGGATGTGATCGCCAAAAAAGCTCTGGCGCGCAAAACCGGTGCTCGCGGCCTGCGTTCCATCCTGGAGAATGCCTTGCTGGACACGATGTTCGATCTGCCGTCGATGGATAATGTGAGCAAAGTCGTGCTGGACGAGAACAGCACGGGAGAGATCAAGCCCATCGTGATGTACGCCGATACGCCGAAAGCTGCCTAGTATCTGGAATAATCGCCGGGGGGGGCTTGAATTTTCCCATGCTCCCCCCATCTGACTCGCACCGTTACTATTTAAAAGACCGCCACCATGTCAGAACATCCTATCATCAGCTCTGAAGTCGCTCTATTGCCATTGTTGCCGCTACGCGATGTCGTAGTGTTCCCACATATGGTGATTCCGCTGTTCGTGGGGCGCGCCAAGTCGATCAAAGCGCTGGAAGCCGCGATGGAAGCCGGCAAGAGTATCGTGCTGGTGGCGCAGAAATCAGCCGCCAAGGACGAGCCTGCGACCGAAGATATGTACCGGATCGGCAGTATCGCCAATATTCTGCAGATGCTCAAACTGCCTGACGGAACCGTCAAGGTATTGGTTGAGGGGACGCAGCGTGCCAAGGTGTTGCACGTCGTGGACGAAAAATCGCACTTCGATGCCGAGATCCAGCCGGTCGCCCCGGATGAAGACCTGGGCAATGAGGCCGAGGCGATGCGTCGCGCGCTCATCAATCAGTTCGACCAATATGTGAAGCTGAACAAGAAGATCCCGCCGGAGATATTGACTTCGCTGGCCGGCATCGATGATGCAGGACGTCTGGCAGATACCATCGCAGCACATCTGCCGCTCAAGCTGGAACAGAAGCAGGAAGTATTAGAAATATTCGATGTGGCGAAGCGCCTTGAACATCTGCTGGGTCTGCTGGAGGCTGAGTTGGACATCATGCAGGTAGAAAAGCGTATCCGTGGGCGCGTCAAACGCCAGATGGAAAAGAGTCAGCGCGAGTATTACCTGAATGAACAGGTCAAGGCGATTCAGAAAGAGTTGGGCGAGGGCGAGGATGGTGCCGACATCGAAGAGATCGAGAAAAAGATCAAAGCGGCGCACATGCCCAAGGATGCACGCATCAAGGCCGAGGCTGAGCTGAAGAAGCTGCGCCTGATGTCGCCCATGTCTGCCGAGGCGACCGTGGTCCGCAATTACATCGATATCCTTATCGGTCTGCCCTGGAAGAAAAAGACCAAGATCGATACCGATCTGCAACACGCGGAAGATGTGCTGGAAACCGATCATTATGGCTTGGATAAAGTAAAAGAGCGCATCGTCGAATATCTCGCCGTACAGCAGCGTGTGGACAAGATGAAAGCTCCCATTCTTTGCCTGGTTGGACCGCCGGGTGTAGGTAAGACTTCGCTGGGGCAGTCCATTGCACGAGCCACTAACCGCAAATTCGTGCGTATGTCGCTGGGTGGCGTGCGCGACGAGTCCGAGATCCGCGGCCATCGCCGCACTTACATCGGCTCGATGCCGGGCAAGATATTGCAGAACATGAGCAAGGTCGGTGTGAAGAACCCGCTGTTCCTGCTGGATGAAGTCGACAAGATGGGTATGGATTTCCGCGGCGATCCTTCGTCCGCCCTGCTGGAAGTGCTGGATCCCGAACAGAACCATACCTTCGTCGATCACTATGTCGAGGTCGAATATGACTTGTCGGACGTGATGTTCGTGGCCACCTCGAATAGCATGAATATCCCGGCACCTTTGCTGGATCGTATGGAAGTGATTCATGTGTCGAGTTATACCGAAGACGAAAAGGTCAATATCGCCACGCGTTATTTGTTGCCCAAAGCGATCAAGAACAGCGGCCTGAAGCCCGAAGAGATCGCTGTTTCGGAAAGTGCGATACGCGACATCCTGCGTTATTACACGCGCGAGGCCGGTGTGCGCGGACTGGAACGCGAGTTGTCCAAGATATGCCGTAAAGTGGTCAAGTCGCTGTTGCTGAAGGGGCGCGAGAGCAAGGTCACGGTCAATGCCCGGAATCTGGACAAATATCTTGGCGTGCGTCGTTACAGCTACGGTATCGCCGAGAAGAACAATCAGGTCGGTCAGGTCACCGGTCTGGCTTGGACCGAGGTCGGTGGCGAGTTGCTAACCATTGAAACCGCCGTATTGCCCGGCAAAGGCAAGACCACCACGACCGGAAAATTGGGCGAGGTGATGCAGGAGTCGATTCAGGCGGCTTTGAGCGTGGTTCGCAGCCGCGCCCGCAAATTGGGTATCGTGGAGAGTTTCTACGAAAAAAACGATCTGCACATCCATTTGCCGGAAGGGGCGACGCCGAAAGACGGCCCCAGCGCCGGTATCGGGATATGTACCGCGATGGTTTCCGCATTGACCGGGATACCGGTGCGGGCGGATGTCGCGATGACGGGCGAGATCACCTTGCGCGGTGAAGTGCTGCCTATCGGCGGCCTGAAGGAAAAATTACTGGCGGCGCAGCGCGGCGGTATCAAAGTCGTACTGATCCCGGAAGAGAACGTGAAGGACTTAGTCGAGATACCGGATAACGTCAAGAACAAGCTGGACATCCATCCGGTCAAATGGATCGAACAGGTACTGGAATTGGCCTTGGAAAGAAAACCGGAGCCACTACCGGAAAGTGAACCTTCCGCAGTGCCAAGTGCACTTCCGGCTACGGGCGGCGAAGCCGCCGTGGCAACTGCCATCAAACATTGAACGGCTTGTCACTTTAAAAAGAGGGAGTGCCATGAGCAATAAATCCGATCTGATCGAAGCGATCGCCCAATCTGCCGATATTTCCAAGGCGGCAGCGGCGCGTGCACTGGATGCGACGATTGAGTCGATCAAGCAATCCTTGAAGCAGGGGGAGCTCGTGAGTCTGGTTGGTTTTGGCACGTTTTACGTGGGCAAGCGCGCGGCCCGTAACGGTCGCAATCCGCAGACCGGAGCGACAATTAAGATCGATGCAGCGATGGTTCCTAAATTTCGTGCTGGCAAAGGATTAAAAGATGCTGTAAACTAGCGTTTTCGACGGGTGCTTAGCTCAGCTGGTAGAGCACCGCCCTTACAAGGCGATTGTCGGCGGTTCGATCCCGTCAGCACCCACCAGAAAATAGTTTTATGGAGTGGTAGTTCAGTTGGTTAGAATACCGGCCTGTCACGCCGGGGGTCGCGGGTTCGAGTCCCGTCCACTCCGCCAAACAAAGGTGAACGAAAGTTCGCCTTTTTTCACATCTGGACCACAACTTTCGATTGGATAGCGCGTTATGTTCGACTTCGTACATGAAAAGAAACGATTGGTGCAGTTCGTGTTGGCACTCATCATCTTGCCGTTTGCATTTTGGGGGGTGGACTCATATCAGAAATCGGGCGATGCCGGTGAGCTAGCTACGGTGAATGGTGAAAAAATATCGGTGCAGGAATTCGATAATGCGCTGCGCCAGCAAAAACAACGCATGAGCGAATTAGCCGGAGCGGGATTCGATCAATCCATCTTCGAAAAGCCGGAGGTCAAGCATTCGATTTTGGACGGTCTAGTTTCACAGCGATTATTGGTTGCAGAGGCACGCAAAAGCGGCTTGGTCGTGAGCGACGAGCAGCTTGCGGGGGTGATCGGTGGGATAAATGCCTTCCAGAAAGAAGGTAAATTTGACAAGCAGCAATACGAAAGTGCATTGAATGCGCAAAACATGTCTCCGCCGATGTTTGAGTCACGTGTGCGGGATGAGCTGACCTCCCGGCAACTGACCGATGCCTACAGCCGGAACGGCTATACATCAACCACGGTTGCGGATCATTTGATCCGCTTGAACGAGCAGCAGCGCCTAGTCACATCGGTCCAGTTCGATTTGGGCGCGTTCATGAGCCAGGTCAAAGTGACCGATTCTGCCGTGGCCGCTTATTACAAAGATAACCAGGCTGAGTTCCAGCTTCCCGAGCGTGCCAAAGCCGAATACGTGGTGTTCTCGGCAGAATCTCTGTTATCCCAGGTGGTGGTAGATGAGCCGGAGGTGAAAAAATACTACTCCGAGAATCAGGCGGAGTTCGGCACTCAGGAGCAACGCCAAGCAGCGCACATTTTGATCTCTCTGCCAGCACAAGCTTCTGAGGCTGAGAAACAAGCGCTCAAAACCAAGGCGGAAGAGGTCTTGGGCAAGGTCAAGCAGTCACCGGCCAGTTTTGCCGTGTTGGCCAAGCAGTATTCTCAGGATCCCGGCTCGGCAAGTAATGGTGGCGATCTGGGGATGTTCGGTCGCGGCATGATGGTCAAACCTTTTGAGGAGGCGGTGTTTCAGCTGAAAGTGGGCGAAACGAGCGGTCTGATCCAGTCCGATTTCGGTTTTCACATCATTCGCCTGTCCGCGATCAAGCCGGCAAAGCTGCAAGCCTTGGCTGATGTAAGAGAGACGATCATACAGCGACTCAAAGTGCAAAAGGCGACTGACCGTTTCGCCGAGCTGGCCGAGAAGTTCAGTAATACCGTGTATGAGCAGAGTGACAGCCTCAAGCCTGCCGCCGAGCTGGTTGGTGTGCCGGTGCGGCAAGGCGATTGGCTCAACAAAGGCCAAGCCGCCACTGGTGTCTGGACCGACAAGGTATTGCAGGCGGTGTTCTCCGATGATGTTCTGAAGAACAAGCGCAACACTGCGGCGGTAGAGATCAGTAGCAATATGTTATTGGCTGCGCGCGTCTCGGAATATCAGGCTGCGACGGTTCGTCCTTTGAGCGAGGTGGCGGGGAGCATTCAGAAAAAATTGCAGCAATTGCAGGCATCCGAGCTGGCCATCAAGCAGGGTAACGAGATGCTTGCGCGCTTGCAGCGCGGGGAAAAGGTCAATGTTGCCTGGCAGTCGGTCAAGCCGGTCACGCGTTCTCAGCATGCCGGTTTCGATATCGAACTGATCAAGCAGGTGTTTCAGGCTGGCGTGTCCAAATTGCCGGCGTATGTGGGCGTGCGAACCGCACAAAACGGTTTCGCCTTGGCGCGGATTGATGGTGTGAAGGAGATCGAAGCCATTGATGAGGGTAAGCGAAATCGTTATCTGCAACAGATCGCACAGATCTCCGGGGAGGAGTTGTTGCGGGCCTATCTGGCAGATGCCAAAAAACGCGCAGACATCTCCGTGAAGCCTTTTGCTTCAGAAGAGAAAAAATAAGCCTGATCTAGTGTTGCCGAAAGATAAACGCCGCTGTTTCAGCGGCGTTTGCTTTTGTAATCCCGGTACTGGGTCTGGCATCGAAAAGCTGAACTTTACCCGTTCATTTGTGCCGCAAGTTACTTGCCGACAGCGCTGTCGCAAGGAGCTTAGCGTGTATTCGATGTGCCGCACTGCACGGTGCAATCGTATATAATTCGCGGCTATTCTGTTTCGGGTCGGATACTTTACCTCATGCTGGAAGTAAGCAACCTAGCCTGTGCGCGCGGCGATCACCAATTGTTTTCCGGGTTGAGTTTTTCACTCGAGGCCGGTGAATTGATGCAAGTCCAAGGGGAGAACGGCAGCGGAAAAACCAGCCTGTTGCGTACGTTATGCGGATTCATGCAGCCGATTGCGGGAGAGATACGTTGGCGCGGCCAGAATATCCATGAATTGGACGAAAGCTATTATGCCGAGATGGTCTATCTCGGTCACCTGAATGCGATCAAAGACGAGTTGAATGCGCTGGAAAACCTGCATATCAGTGCCGGCTTATCCGGCTGTGCGGTGGATGAGCAGGCGGCACTTTCTGCTTTGCGCCGGATGGGATTGCGTCGCCGCGAACACCTGCCGGTGAAGGTGCTATCACAAGGGCAGCGTCGCCGTGTCGCATTGAGCAGACTGCTGGTGGGGAATGCGCATTTGTGGATACTGGATGAGCCATTGACCGCACTCGATGTAGGGGCAGTAGGGTTGATGCAGGAACTTATTGGAGAACATCTGTCGAAGGGGGGGATGGTGATTTTTACCACGCACCAACCTTTGCAAGTGGCGGGTGTGCAAACCAGACAGTTGGTGCTGTCATGACACGGTGCGCGAATGCGACGGGTGCTGTCACGAGCAAGTTGTCATTGTTCGGACTGTTCGGCTTGGTGATTCGGCGCGATCTGTTGCTGGCGATGCGTCGAAGGGCCGATGTGTTGACGACATTGGTCTTCTTCGTGATGGTGGTAAGTTTGTTTCCGCTAGGCGTGGGGCCGGAGATGGACATGTTGCGCAAGATGGCGCCGGGAGTGGTTTGGGTCGCCGCTCTGCTGGCCTCCATGTTGTCACTCGGGCGAATGTTCTCGGCTGATTATTTGGACGGGACGCTGGAGCAGATGCTGCTTGCACCGCAGTCACTGTCGATGCTGGTATTGGGCAAGATTGTGGCGCATTGGATGTTGTCGGGGCTGCCTCTGGTACTCATCGCGCCGGTGTTGGGGTTGCAGTTTGACATGCCGGCACAAGCTCTGTGGGTGTTGATCCTGGTGTTGTTACTGGGTACGCCGATCCTAAGCATGATAGGCGCGATTGGTGCGGCGCTTACTCTGGGTCTGCGCGGCGGCGGAGTGCTGGTGTCTTTGTTGGTGCTGCCCTTGTGTATCCCGGTGCTGATCTTTGGCACGGGGGCAGTGGAAGCGGTCAATACCGGAATGACGATCGTTCCGCATGTCGCGTTATTGGGTGCACTGTTGTTGCTGGCGCTGGTATTCACCCCGTGGGTCACGGCGCAGGCTTTACGTATTTCAATGGAGTGAAATTTGGCGATCAACTGGTTTAAATATTCAGCACCCACTGCCTTCTATGGTCTGGCGGGCAAGATGATTCCCTGGTTCGCGGTGCCAGCCGCCGTATTGTTCATGGTCGGGATGTATATCGGTTTCTTCGTGGCCCCGACCGATGCGATACAGAGCGAAGCCTATCGCATCATCTTCATCCATGTGCCGGCTTCGATCCTGTCCATGTTCATCTACCTCATCATGGCGGGATATGCCGCTCTGGGGTTGATCTTTAATACCCGCTTGTCGTCGATGATGGCCACGGCACTGGCACCGACCGGCGCCTTGTTTGCTTTCATCTCGTTGTGGACGGGAGCCTTGTGGGGTAAACCGATGTGGGGAGCGTGGTGGGTATGGGATGCACGCCTGACTTCGGAGTTGATCCTGTTGTTCCTCTATCTCGGCTTCATCGCGCTGCAATCCTCCATCGAGGATCCGCGTCGTGCCGACCGTGCGGGAGCATTGTTGGCGATTGTCGGTTCAGTCAATGTCCCCATCATCTATTTCTCGGTGAAATGGTGGAACACCCTGCATCAGGGGGCAACGATCAAATTCACCGGCACCAGTATGCATGTCGCTATGCAGCAGGCGATGTTCATCATGTTGCTGGCTTGCTGGTTATATGTCATTGCGGTGACCTTGGCCCGGGTGCGCAGCATCATCCTGGAACGGGAACGCAACACACAATGGGTGAATGAACTGAAGGAGGTGCGATCATGACACGGTGCGCGAATGCGACGGGTGCGGGAATGAGCGTTTTGCACCTCCACCTGCAATCTGTGGGCTTATCTGGTAACGCGTTGGAGGTGCAGTCATGAGCCCGGCTGAATTCTTTGCCATGAACGGCTACGGTTTTTACGTGTGGGGTTCCTATGGCGTTGCGCTACTCGTCATCGGCATCGAAATCGCTCTGGTACGTCACAAGAGAACAATAACATTACGGCAATTGCGCATGGAGCGTGATGCGGGAGAAGAACAATGAAACCACGTCAGAAGAGATTAATGTTCATCATCGCCGGACTGGCTCTGGTGGCCGCAGCGGTGGGACTGGTTCTGTTCGCGCTCAAAGACAATGTCAGCCTGTATTTCACGCCGACCCAGGTCTATCACAAAGAAGCACCACAAGGACGCAGTTTCCGTATCGGAGGTTTGGTGGAGGAGGGGAGTGTCAAACGCCAGGGAGACGGATTGACGGTATATTTCAATATCACTGATACCGCCAAGAGTATGCCGGTGGTCTACAAAGGTATCCTTCCTGATCTGTTCAAGGAAGGCAAAGGTGTGGTGGCACAAGGCAAGCTACAGGACGACAATGTGTTCCATGCCGAGGAAGTCCTAGCCAAACACGATGAGAACTATATGCCGCCTGAAGCCATGCATGCGCTTGAAGAGGCGGCCAAGTCGCAGTCCGGGGTGAGTGCGGTCTCCTCTCCTGCTGCGGCTCCTACGCTCACTCCTGCCAAATAGATCGGAAATGACCATGCTTCCTCAAATCATCATTCCGGAGATCGGAAATTTCGCTTTGGTTGTCGCGTTGTTTCTGGCTCTGATTCAGGGTGTCTTGCCCATCGTCGGCGCTTTTCGCGCCAATGCCGTGTTGATGAATGTCGCACGACCGCTGGCATTCGGCCAGTTCCTGCTGGTCTCGGTCGCTTTTGCGTGCCTGCTGCAATCCTTTATCAGTAACGATTTTTCCGTGTTGTATGTGGCACAACACTCCAATTCACAATTGCCCATCCAATACCGTATCGCGGCACTGTGGGGCGGGCATGAAGGTTCGCTACTGTTATGGGTGTTCCTGTTGGGACTCTGGACGATCGCGGTGGCGATGTTCAGCAAACACCTGCCGGAAGAGATGGTCGCCCGCGTCATCGGCATTATGGGGCTGATCTCGGTGGGTTTCCTGCTGTTCATGTTGTTCACTTCCAATCCGTTTGACCGTTTGTTGCCCGCCGCGCTGGATGGTCGTGACTTGAACCCGCTGTTGCAGGATCCCGGTCTGGTCATCCATCCGCCGATGCTGTACATGGGTTATGTCGGATTCTCGGTGGCCTTTGCTTTTGCCTTGTCGGCATTGCTGGGTGGGCAACTTGATGCGACCTGGGCACGCTGGTCGCGCCCTTGGACCACGGTTGCCTGGGTATTCATGACACTGGGTATCGCACTGGGAAGCTGGTGGGCGTATTACGAGCTGGGTTGGGGCGGCTGGTGGTTCTGGGATCCGGTCGAGAACGCTTCATTCATGCCCTGGCTGGTGGGAACGGCATTGATTCACTCACTCGCCGTCACGGAAAAACGCGGTGCATTTAAGAGCTGGACAGTGTTGTTGGCGATCGCCGCCTTCTCGCTCAGTCTATTGGGGACATTCCTGGTGCGTTCAGGTGTATTGACCTCCGTACATGCCTTTGCGACCGATCCGAAACGCGGCATCTTCATTCTCTCTTTCCTGGTGGTCGTGATCGGGGCTTCGTTATTGCTGTTCGCCTGGCGTGCCCCCAAGATTGGCTTGGGCGGGAAGTTCGATCTCATCTCGCGCGAGTCCATGTTGCTCACCAACAATGTATTGCTGTCGGTGGCCTCGGCTTCGGTGTTCCTCGGCACACTCTATCCCTTGTTCATGGATGCGTTGGGTTTTGGCAAACTGTCCGTTGGACCGCCGTATTTCAATACGGTCTTTGTTCCGTTGATGGTGCCGTTGATCATGATGATGGGGCTGGGGCCGATCGCGCGCTGGAAGCAGGCTCAAGTGCCGGATATCTGGCTGCGTATACGTTGGGCATTGGCGGCCAGTGTGCTGATCGCACTATTGTTGCCGCTGGTGCTGGGCAAATGGACTCCTCTCATCGCATTGGGATTCTTGCTGGCGTTCTGGGTTATCACCACCGGATTTCTGGATATGCTCAAGCGTATCGGCAAGGGCGGGAGTCTGTTACAGCGGCTGAAGAGCCAGTCGCTTAGTTATTACGGTATGCAATTGGCCCATCTGGGTATCGCGGTATTCGTCATCGGTGTGACGATGGTGAAGGGCTACGAGACGGAGCGTGATGTGCGCATGGAAGTGGGGGATACGGTCGAAGCGGGGGGATATGTGTTTCGCTTTGACGGCGTCACCGAACAGGAGGGGCCGAACTACCAAGCTTTCCGCGGTCAAGTGATCATAAAAAAGGATGATCATATCGTCGGTGAACTCTTCCCTGAAAAACGCACCTACAATGCCTCAGGCATGCCCATGACCGAGGCTGCCATCGATACCGGGATTCTCGGTGATCTTTATGTGTCACTGGGGGAGCCGATCCCTGACAGTGACGGCGCATGGGCGGTCCGTGTCTATGTCAAACCTTTTGTGGACTGGATATGGGCGGGCTGTCTACTGATGGCGCTGGGAGGCATATTTGCAATTGCCGACCGCCGTTATCGCATCCATGCCCGCAAGGTGCAGGCCGCCAGTGAAGAGATCACGCAAATGAAGGAGCAGAGCGCATGACACGTTTCATTTGGCCGTTCGTGGTATTCGTAGTGTTGGCGGGTTTCCTGTATGTCGGCTTGAACCTTGATCCGCGCGAGGTTCCTTCGCCGCTCGTCGGCAAGCCGGCTCCCGCATTCACTTTGCCCCAGTTGCAAGACCCGAGTAAGCAATTTTCCACTCAGGAGATGAAAGGCAAGGTCTGGCTACTTAACGTGTGGGCCTCATGGTGCGTTTCCTGCAAAGAAGAACATCCGATATTGGTGGAACTGGCACGCCAGAACATCGTGCCGATCTACGGACTGGACTATAAGGACAAACGCGCCGATGCCTTGATGACGTTGCGCGAGGGGGGAGATCCTTATGTGTTGAGTATTTCCGATACCGAGGGACGTATCGGTATTGATTACGGCGTATACGGAGTACCCGAGACCTACGTCATCGACAAACAGGGCATCATCCAATACAAGCAGATTGGCGTCATCACACGCCAGAACCTGCGCGAAAAGATCTTGCCGTTGGTCGCAGAGCTGGAGAAACGACCATGAGATATCTGCTGTTACTGTGGATATGCCTGATGCCCGCGTTCTCTTACGCGGGAGAGGCGAAGGATATGGCCGCCGATCCGGTGCTGGAGAAACGCATGATCGGACTGGCGGAGAAATTGCGCTGCCTGGTCTGCCAGAACGAGTCTCTGGCTAGTTCTCATGCCGAACTGGCGGAGGATCTGCGCCGTGAAGTACGCGAACAGATGGCCAAGGGATTAAGCGATCAGGAGATCATTGACTATCTGGTATCCCGCTACGGCGATTTTGTGCTGTATGAGCCGCCCGTGAAATCCTATACGCTGTTACTCTGGTTCGGCCCGTTCATCCTGTTATTCCTCGGTGGCGGCATCCTTTTCCTGCAATTGCGCAAACGCCGCCAAACCCTTCCCGAAGCCGTACTCTCTGCTGAAGCAGAGCAGCGTGCCGCTGTGTTACTCAACAACGATAAAGACCCTCAAGCATGACGATATTCTGGATAATTTGTGCATTGCTTATTCTGCTGGCTTTGCTGTTCGCCGTACTGCCCTTATGGCGCAGTACGCTGAAAGACAATGCCGTGTTACGCGACAGGGCGAATCTGGAGATATTTCGCGACCAGCTGGCCGAGATGGAGGCCGATCTGAAAAACGGTCTGCTGACACAAGCGCTTTACGAACAGGGTAAACGCGAGTTACAGGCGCGCCTGCTGGATGAAGTCGACGGGGGCGAGTCGGCTAGCCGTGTCGTAGCATCGAGTCCGCAGAAGTATCTGGCGATCGGCTTGATCACTTTCCTGCCTTTGCTGGCGATTGGTGTATACCTCAAGGTTGGTAATTTGCAGGTATTCTCCTCGGAAAGCAGTCTGGCGGCGACGGGCGGCGGGGCTATGGGTGGACTCGAAAGTTTGGAAGCAAAGGTCGAGCAGAATCCGTCCGATGGGGAGTCTTTGTTATTACTGGCGCGTACCTATGGCGAGATGGGACGTTACGGAGAGGCGGTCAAAGCCTACGAGAAACTCACTGAGTTCGTGAATGACGAGGCTTGGATCTGGGCGGACTATGCCGATATGTTAGCGATGGTGCACGGCCAGAAACTGGCCGGCCCGCCGAGTAAGTTGATCGATAAAGCGCTGGCGCTTGATCCCAATCATCCAAAATCCCTGGCTCTGGCGGGTTCTGCTGCGATGGAGCGCGGCGACTACCCGGCAGCGATCCGTCACTGGGAGAAGCTGCTGAAGGGTTTACCACCGGCCAGCGAAGATGCCAAGATGATCGAAGGCGGATTACAGCAGGCACGCTCATTCCTGGCACAATCCAAAGGGATGCGTGCACCCATGCTGGAACAGATCGCACCGGTACAGGAATCGAATCAGGCCGCTTCTGGCGGCAAGGAACGTATCTCGGGCACGGTGACATTAAGCGCCGCCTTGAAGGATAAAACCAGTCCGACAGACACACTGTTCGTGTTGGCACGTGCGGCTCAGGGCCCCAAGATGCCACTCGCGATAATGCGCAAACAGGTTCGCGATCTGCCGCTGGAGTTTTCTCTGGATGACGGCATGGCGATGATGCCACAGATGAAACTGTCGAATTTCGACGAGGTGGTGATTGTTGCGCGCATCTCAAAATCGGGCAACGCGATGCCGGAGTCCGGTGATCTGCAAGGGGTGAGCAAACCGCTCAAACCCGGCCGCGATGGATTGAAGATCAGCATCGATACCGTCGTTCCGTAGAGGAGACCGCCTCTCTATCAATCGAACAGGCCCATGAATATGGGCCTGTTCGCGTTATGGGGATTGAAAAATTGTGCCAGTATGTCATCACGAAAAAAAGTTTGTGTGCGACAAACTTGCCCAAGGGGAATGTGATGAAAAAGAACCTGCCTGTTACACAACGTGAGATCGATTACCCGGAATCCGCAGTCTTTGTGACCAAAACGGACACCAAAGGGATCATCACCTATGCAAGTGATGCTTTTGTGGAGATCAGCGGCTTTTCACGTGAAGAGCTGATCGGTGTGAACCACAATGTGGTGCGACATCCCGATATGCCGGAATGGGCATTCGCGGATCTGTGGACTACGGTCAAAGGCGGGCACCCTTGGCGGGGGTATGTCAAAAATCGGGCAAAGAACGGCGATCACTATTGGGTCAGAGCAAACGTTTCGCCCATCTTGAACGGTGGAAATGTGGTCGGTTATCTTTCGCTGCGGAAAAAACCCACCCGAGCCGAAGTCGCGGCAGCAGAGCAACTATATGCCAGTGGCAAGCCGCCCGCCAAACGTTTTTCCATTGCCGGCTGGTTCCGTCAACTTCCGCTGCAAAAGAAACTGCAACTGTTGTTGCAGCCGGTGCTGCTGATCGCGGTCGGCGCAGCGACCCTGTATGTCTCCGGGCATATGAAGGAGCGCATGATCGATACAGTCCAAGCCCGGGCCGACGCAGTGGCCAACCAAGTCATCGATAGTGCGAACATGCTCATGGTCACCGGCCAGATCAGCCAGCCCGAGACACGGGAGTTGTTGGTCAAGAAGTTGGCAAGTTCGGGAAGTATCGTCAGTCTGCAATTGGCGCGCAGCGAATCGGTCGCAGAGCAATACGGAGCAGGTTTGCCCGAGCAGCAAGTGCGCGACGAGGTACAGCGCCGGGTACTTGCCAGCAAACAACCTTATTATCAGATCGAGGAGCGGGGAGAGCAGACGATATACCGTGTCGTGACTCCTTATCTGCTGACGCACAATTTTCACGGGACCGATTGCCTGAGTTGTCATGCCGGCGAGGAAGGTACTGTCTCCGGGGTCTCGGATATCGAGATCGATATGAGCAAAGATTTTAAAGAGCACCAGCGCTTTGTCATGGTCATCAATATAGGACAGGTGATATTGCAGGTCTTGCTGTTCTTCTTCATTGGCTGGGTGGTGAAAAATTTTGTCACCCGCCGCGTGGTCGAGGTCAGGGATCATTTGGCCGATCTGGTGAATGGCGATATGACCGGACAGGTGGATATCTCCGGCAGGGACGAGATGGGCGAGATATTGTGTGCGGTCCAGTCCTCCAAGGTATTACTCGGTTCTGTAGTGGATCAGATCGTGTCGGTGTCGGGCAATATCGATGCGCGTGCCAAACACTTGTCTTCCACCATGTCCAGAGTGGAGCGGAGTTCACAATCCCAATCTGAATCCGCAGGCAGTATGGCGGCCGCAGTGGAGGAATTGACGGTGAGCATCGATCAGGTATCGAGCAATGCGGGCGAGGTGCGCCAGGTTTCCGACACGTCCAAAGCCTTGGCCAGTGACGGTGGAAAGGTGGTGCAACAAGTGGTGGCCGATATGGAAAAGATCAATCAGGCCGTGGTGAATGCCGCAGTGACGATCGAGGATCTTGGTAAGAAATCTGAACATATCCAGAATATCGTCAAGTCCATTCAGGAGATCGCCGATCAAACCAATCTGCTGGCCCTGAATGCCGCCATCGAAGCCGCACGGGCAGGTGAACAAGGCCGGGGATTCGCCGTGGTGGCTGATGAAGTCAGAAAATTGGCAGAGAAGACCAGCAAGTCCACGCAGGAGATATCTGCCATGACGCAGACCATCATGGGTAGTACCAATGAGGCGGTGGCCGAGATGGAGGCTGCGGTCGAAATGGTCAAATCGGGCGCATTGTTAGCCGGACAGGCCGGCGCAGCCATCGTGGAGATCAATGACGGGGCTTCTAGAGTGCTGAGTGGTGTGGAAGACATCTCCAACTCCATCCATGAGCAAAGTCTCGCCGGGCGCGAGATCGCTGTCAATGTCGAAAAAGTCGCGCAGATGTCGGAAGAGAATAGTGCTTCGGTGAAGGAGGTTTCCGGTACGGTCGAAAAGCTGGAACACCTCTCGCAATCGTTGGCCGAATCGGTTGGACACTTCCGCGTGTAAGACTTGCTAACCCCTTATACATTAAGGTATCGTGCGCCTCGTTGTCCCATTCAGCGAGGCGTCTTTTTGTTCCCCCTAACCTTATCATCACTTGCTCTGTTATTGTCATTCTCCCTGTCTCCTTGTCAGGCGGAGGAGAGTGGTTCGCATGAGGAAAGTTTCTTTCAGGAGTTTCCGGCTGTCCTGACCGCATCCCGGCTCTCGCAGCCACTGGCAGATGCCCCCAGTGCAATGACCGTCATCGACAGAGAGATGATCAAGGCATCAGGCTTCCGTTCCATACCCGAGTTGATGCGTCTGGTACCCGGCATGTATGTGGGTTTCTCCGATGCCAATCGTCCGGTCGTTTCGATGCATGGCTCGTCGGACGAGTGGGCGCGCCGGATGCAGATATTGGTTGATGGTCGCAGCATCTATTTGCCGCCCCACGGCGGCGTGAGTTGGGCTGACATTCCCTTGTTGACAGAGGATATCGAACGTATAGAAGTGGTGCGGGGGCCTTCTTCGGCTTCACACGGCACCAATTCTTTCTATGGTGTGATCAATATCATCACTAAGGACGCACTGGGACAGGTCGGCGGCAGTATGACTGCGATTCGGGGGGCACGGACATCCGATGCTTCGGCTCGATTCGGCAAGGTCGGTGAGCTGTACGATTACCGCTTATCGGTAGGTTATCGCTCGGATCAGGGCTTGGACAATTCGGTCCTGAATGACCATAACATGACCAATGTGATCAACTTTCGCAGCAACTACCACCCGCTAGACACAGACAGTCTTGACATCCAGTTGGGCAGCAGTAATGGCGTTTACGGCATGGGGATATTGGATGTGCCACTGAAGAACGGACGCTCAAGACCGGAGGATCCATTTCGCGACAGCAAGGCGAACAGTGATTTTGTGCAACTCACATGGTTACACGTGTGGGCCTCAAGCGATGAAAGTAAATTGACCTATTCCTATACGTCACATGACACGCTCGATCCGAACATGTGTATTGATTCAGATATCTGCCAAGGACATGTCGCCGGTACCCCGGCGATTCAGGGATTCAAGCCGCGGGCAGTCAAAAGTGAACGGAACGAGGTTGAGCTGCAAAATACCACTCAGCTTGGCCCGAACAACCGTCTGGTATGGGGCGGTGGCATGCGCCGGGACTACGCGGACTATCCGTTGTTGATGGTGATTCCACGTGCCGTCAGTGCATGGAGTGTGTTTGCACACGACGAATGGCGAATAAACCAAGCTGTCGTTTTGAACATCGGCACGATGCTGGAAAATGACGGCATGGGACATCAGGATAATTCGCCGCGAGCTTCGCTCAATTATCATGTACATCCCCAGCATACTGTGCGCATGGGAGTCTCCACGGCGACGCGCAGCCCGGTGATGTCGGAAGCTTTCATCGATGCGAACAATACCATTCTGGGGGGCGCTTATGTCCTTCCGGTCACGCCCCTCAAGCCGGAAAAGGTGTTCTCCAGAGAGATCGGCTATCTGGGGGAATTTCGCAATATTGGAGTTTCTGTCGATATACGTGCATATGTCGAGGAGGTCACCGATCTGGTTTGGTGGGACAAATACGTGCAGCTGACCTCGGCATTTCCGGACAGTTTCGGCAACCTGTTCTCTGCGGAATACCGCGGGGTAGATGCAACGGTCAAATACCATTGGGACGAGGGGCGCAGTTTCGCGGCGCTCGCTTATGCCTATCAGCAGGCATCGGCCGGATTGAGCGCAATTCCCACGCAATATTACAGCACCGCAACCGACCCAGTGGAGCCTGCCCGATACACCAGTGTCGGCGACCGGGTTCGGCAGTTCTACAACGACGAATATCTCACTATGTTCTCCCAGACCGTCCCCAGGAATAGCGCGAGTTTATTGCTATCTCAGCACCTTGCGCCCTCCTGGCAATTCAGCCTAGGCTACTATTACCGTGAATTGATGCGGGTGGGAGATGTCAGTCCGGATGTGACGCCTGAACTGACCATGCGCAGGATCGATATGCGTTTGGCCAAGACCTTCAAGTACGGAAAGCTGCAAAGCGCCGAAGTGGCGATTGTGGTGCAGAACCTGATGCAGGATGACTACACGAAATACGGTACGATTAACGAAGTCTCCCAGGTCAAATTTCCACGGGGCGGCTGGTTGACTGCGACCTTTAACTTCTAGCGATTCCAATTCCTCTGTTGACCCGAAACATTCGGTATCTCCTTGCTATTTTCCTGTTGGGGCTGTTGGCGACGGCTCAGGGTGAGCCGTTACGGGTAACGGTACTGACTTCAGATGACGGTGCGGCTTACCATGATTTCGCACAGGCATTTTCGGTTGAGGCGAGGAGGCAGAATCTCCTGATGAGCATCGTCCCAGCCGTCTCCCCTGTGCAGCAGACGGACATAGTGATCGCAGTCGGGGGAAAAGCTGCCGCTGCCGCTTTAAAAACCTATCCCGTTGTGCTGTGTGTGCTGGTGTCGCGCTCCGTTTTCGAGAAGTTATTGCAGGAATCTCCGGTTCAGCGTACTACACGTAGCGTTTCTGCGATCTATCTCGACCAACCGTTCAAGCGCCAGATCGCGCTGATCAATGTGGCGCTGCCGTCAACCAGAAACATCGGCATACTGTTTTCGGAGCAAAGCGCTGATATTCTCAATCTTCGCAAAGTCATCGCCGAAAGCCGTTTTGCTCTACGCGAACAGCGGAGCCACTCGACAGATTCTTTGCACTACGATCTTCAGTCTTTGTTGCAGGCCAGCGATGTCTTGCTCGCGATCCCGGATATTCAAATCTACAATCCGACCACGATGAGGAATATCTTGCTGTCCGCCTATCGCGGCAACGTTCCGCTCATAGGGATTTCCCCTGCGTATGTCAGAGCCGGCGCCCTATGTGCCGTGTTCAGCACACCGGAACAGATTGCTGTACAAGCCGCCTACATGACTCGGCAATACGCGGAGACAGCCAAATTACCCGTCCCGCAATATCCGACCGAGTTCGAGGTGGCAGTCAATCAGCAGGTCGCGCGTTCACTGGGGCTGCAGATCATGGATGGGGCTGTGATCGCCAAGCAAATGAAAGCTGACTCGGCATCGTGGGGAGGCAAGTGATGAACAGGAACATCCGCCAGCAGATATTATTGATCGCGCTACTGCCGATGTTGTTGGCCGTCGTGTTACTGGACGGTTATTTCCTGTATTCGCGCTTCACCGCGATGGAAAACAATCTGGTCGAACGCGCCGAACTGCTGACTAGACAGATCAGTTCATCGAGTGAATACGCCTTGTTTTCGGGCAATGCCGCGCAAGTGCAGAACGATGTCACTACCGCACTGAAACAAAAAGACATCGCTGTCGTCGCGGTGCAGGATGTTTCAGGGAAGATGATCGCCTACGGCGGGGAGCCCGTTGATGATGTCGAGCGTCAGGCCGTCAATGCACGTGCCTCCGTCGGGGTCGTGCTGGATAGCGCTGATTCTTTCTGGGTGCGGGCTCCGATCACGGCATTGGCCATCGACATGAACGAATTCGATGGGATCACCGGCAATACAGCCCCGAAGATTCTGGGGCATGTACTGATCAAGATGGACAAGCTGAATCTGAAGCAGTCCAAATGGGAGGTGTTATGGGTGAGCCTGCTGATCTCGGCTGTATTGTTCGGTCTGACGATGTTCCTTGTATTGCGCGTGTCCAGCCGCATTGTCAATCCAATCAAAGCGCTGAACCATGTGGTGCGGAGCATCGGGGAAGGTGATCTGGACATAAAACTTTCAGCAGTGCCTGTCATTGATGAATTGAAGGAGCTCGCACAGGGGATCAGCGAGATGGCAAAGCAATTGCAGAGTGACCGGATCGCACTGAGTGCGCAGACTGAGCTGCTGAAAGCCAACGAGGAGCGTTTGAACGAGGTCATCAACACGATGCCGGTCGCACTGTTCATCAAGGATGCACAAAGCCGCATCATGCTGATGAACAGTGCCTGCGAGGCCCAATGGGGTGTGTTGTTCGCCAATGTACAGGGCACTGATGCGAGCCGGTATTTCCCGCCTGAACAGGTGGTCGATTTTCTGAAAAAAGACAAAGAGGTCTTTGCCGGACGGAAACTGGTCGATTTTGAAGAATCGGTCTGGAATTCGGAGATCCATGAGAATCGGACTCTGCATACCTTCAAGAAACCGATCTATGACGGCAGAGGCTTGCCGCTATACATGATCTGCATCAGTGTGGATATTTCAGAACGCAAGTTGAGCGAGACACGATTAAAACAATTGAACGAAGAGCTGGAGACGCGCATCGAAGAGGCAACGCGGGAGTTGCGCTTGAAGAAGGAGGATGCGGAGAGTGCCAATTACGACAAGACCCGCTTCCTTGCCGCAGCAAGTCACGATTTGCGCCAACCGATGCATGCGCTGGGATTGTTCGTGGGCGAACTGCATTCCAAATTGACAACACCGGAACAACAGAAGATTGCCGGGAAAGTGGAAGAATCCGTGGGCGCGTTGTCCAATCTGCTGGATGCCTTGTTGGATATATCCAAACTTGATGCCGGGGTGGTAAGCCCCAATATCGTTGCATTTCCGATCGGGGGATTGCTCACCCGTATTGCACGTGATTATGCGCCGGTGGCTGAACACAAGGGGCTGACCCTGCACGTCATACCGAACGATACGGTCATCGAGAGCGATCCGATCTTACTGGAGCGGGTATTGGTCAATCTGATCAGCAATGCACTGCGCTATACCCCGATCGGAGGAAGAGTGCTTCTGGCATGTAGAAACAGGGGAGCTCAATTAAGGATAGAGGTGCGGGATAGCGGTGTCGGTATCCCGGAAAGTGAGCAACAGAACATATTCAAGGAATTCGTCCAGTTAGCCAATAAGGAACGAGATCGCAGTAAGGGACTGGGCTTGGGACTGGCCATCGTCGATCGCATCGCAAGGTTGTTGCGCCTGGATATCGCATTGCGCTCCTTGCCGAAACGGGGCTCCGTATTTGCGGTTTCAGTCCCCCGGCAGGTTGCCCAGATCGCAGAGACGCAGCTTTCCGAGAGTTCGGACATATCCACCGAGGATGCCCGTCAGGAAAATGAATTCGATAATCTGAATGTGCTGGTGATCGATGATAATCCGTTGGTGCGCAAGAGTACCCAGGGCATCATCGAGTCTTGGGGCTGCCAAGTCTCGATGGCCGCTTCATTGAAAGAAGTTAAGGAGATTCATGCCAGAGGAGATTTTGATCTGGTGATTTGTGATTACCGCTTACCCGATGGGGATGGTATCCAGATCGCAGACTGGGTCAAAGATGATTTCAGACACCAGCCTTTGTTCATCTTGATCAGCGGGGATACCTCGCCTGAGGTGTTGCAGATGGTCAATGAGCGGGGGATACAGCTGTTACACAAGCCGGTACGCCCGGCAAAATTGCGCTCCCTGATCCAGTACCTGTTAAGCCAGAAGCCGTGACATTTTCACCTACCTGCGCGGCGGAAAGTTAGCGGCGTTCCTTTTTCATGGCCTGGGCAGCTTCACGTTTGGATTCACGTTCTTTTTCCGTGGCGCGCTTGTGGCTTTGGCCGCTCGCGTTGCGAGCTTAACATTCGCTATGCTCATGTGAGCCTGCGCCGCAAGCGCGTATCTGCCTAACGGCGTTCCTTTTTCATGGCCTGGGCAGCTTCACGTTTGGATTCGCGCTCTTTTTCCGTGGCGCGCTTGTCATGCTCTTTTTTGCCTTTGGCCAAACCGATTTCAAGTTTGACCCGGCTTCCCTTGAAGTGCATATCCAAGGGCATGATGGTGTATCCGGCCCGCTGTGTTTTACCGATCAGCTTCTCGATCTCGCGCTGGTGCAACAGCAGTTTGCGGGTGCGGGTGGCATCCGGCAGGATGTGGGAAGAGGCGCTGAGCAGTGGGCTGATGTGTGAACCGAACAGGTACAAGGCTCCGTCTTTGACCGTGACATAAGCTTCCTTGAGTTGGGCGCGCCCGGCCCTGATCGCTTTGACCTCCCAGCCTTCCAGCATGAGTCCCGCTTCATAGCGTTCTTCGATGAAATACTCGTGGAAGGCCTTCTTGTTCTGTACGATGCTCATTTTCGGATTGGAATGCAGGTGTGTTTTGCGTTGCGTTGGGCTATTCTACCAGCCTTTGCATAGACAGCTCGATAAGCGATGGCGTTAGTTGAAAAATCAGTGTTGCTTCCCTATAGCGCGGAGCAGATGTTTGCGCTGGTCGATGATGTGGCAGACTACCCATCGTTCTTGCCCTGGTGTGGCGGAGCCAGTGTGGAATCGGTGGCAGAGGGGGTTGTCCATGCGACCATTCAGATCAATTACCATCAGATCAAGCAAAGCTTCACCACCCGGAACGTGCGTCAGGCTCCTTATCACATCGCGATGACATTGCAGGACGGGCCATTTCGTCAACTGGACGGGGATTGGCATTTCACCGCATTATCCCCGACTGCCTGTAAAATAGCGTTCCGGTTGCATTATGAATTCTCCAGCAGATTGTTGGAGAAGATGGTCGGTCCGGTATTCCACTATGTCGCGAACAGTTTCGTGGATGCTTTTACCCACCGTGCAGAAAAGGTATATGCGACAAATGAGTGATGAAAAGATCAAAATCGAGATGGTCTATGCCTTGCCCCATGAGCAAACGTTGCTCAAGCTGGAGGTGCCAGCCAATTCGACGATAGCCGATGCGCTCAGAATATCCGGTCTGGCGGAGAAACATCCCGAAATCGACCTGGAAAAGGGAAAGTTCGGCTTGTATGGCAAACTCAGCAAGACCGATACGGTATTGCGCGAAAAAGACCGTATCGAAATATACCGTCCATTGCTGGCCGATCCCAAAGAGGTGCGCCGCAAACGCGCCGAAGAGGGGAAAGTCATGAAAAAGGGCGGCGGCGATATCTGATGCTGGATCATGATCTGCACTGCCACTCGACGGTATCGGACGGTTTGCTTTCTCCGACGGAATTAGTCATGCGAGCCGCCGAGCGCGGCGTCAAATCATTGGCGCTCACCGATCACGACAATGTCGATGGTTTGGCCGAGGCGGCGCAGGCGGCATTGCGTTGCGGTATCGAATTCATCAACGGGGTGGAGATCTCGGTCACTTGGCGCAGCCATACGCTGCATATCGTCGGGTTGCACATCGATCCGTATCATCCGGCGCTGGTCGCGGGCTTGCACGGTATACGCAGCGGTCGCCGACATCGTGCTGAACTGATGGCCGAATCGCTGGCACGCTCCGGCATCGGCGGCGTACTGGAGGGCGCTTATCGCTATAGCGCGAACCCAGATATCGTCGGGCGCACCCATTTTGCGCGTTATCTGGTGGAAGCCGGCCATTGCAAGGATGTGGCCAGCGTGTTCAAACGTTATCTGGTCAAAGGCAAGCCCGGCTATGTGTCGCACCAGTGGGCGGAGTTACAGGATGCGATCAACTGGATACGCAGTGCCGGCGGTATCGCCGTGTTGGCGCATCCGGGGCGCTATACCGCCGGGCGCAAAGCCATGGGTAAATCTACATTGCATGAGTTATTGCAAGAGTTCACCGCCATGGGCGGGCAGGGGATAGAAGTCGTGACGGGAAGCCACACCCCTCCGCAATATGCCGAATTCGGGCGTTATGCGACAGAGTTCGGTCTATTGTGTTCCTGCGGTTCAGACTATCACGGGCCGGGAGAGAGTTATCGCGATCTCGGACACCTGCCCGATCTGCCGCTGGAGTGCAAACCAATCTGGGAGGCGTGGGGAACTGCCCCCGCACGGGCTTAGCCATGGCGCAATTCTTCGTCATCCATCCCGATAATCCGCAGCCGCGCTTGATCAAACAAGCGGCCGCACTGGTACGCGAAGGGGCTGTGATCGTCTATCCGACCGATTCGGGTTATGCCTTGGGTTGCCATCTGGGCGACAAGGATGCGGTCGCACGGATCCGCCAGATTCGCGGGGTGGACGATAGACATCATATGACGCTGGTCTGCCGCGACCTCTCGGAATTGTCCCATTATGCGCGGGTGGACAATGCGTGCTTCCGTCTGTTGAAGAACAACACGCCGGGGAGTTATACCTTCATTCTGGAGGCCACCAAAGAGGTGCCGCGACGCCTGCAACACCCCAAGCGGAGTACGGTGGGGCTGCGCATCCCGGATCATACGGTGGCGCTGGCGCTGCTTGAGGAATTGCACGAGCCATTGATCAGTTCCACGCTCATTTTGGCCGATGCCCATCATCCGCTCACCGATCTCGACGAGATCCGCGAACTGCTGGAGAGCAGAGTGGAATTGATCATCGAGGGCGGCTCGGTCGGACTCGAACCGACCACGGTGATCGATCTGACCGAGGCTGCACCGGCATTGATTCGGCGCGGAAAAGGGGATATCGCCGTATTCGGGATCGAGGATTAATATGAATTTTGACGCTTTGATCCAAACCATTGCCATCGCCGCTATCCCGGTGTTGTTCGCCATCACGCTGCACGAAGCGGCACACGGCTATGTGGCCCGCCATTTCGGGGACATGACAGCGTATCAACAGGGGCGCATCAGCCTAAATCCGTTGCGCCATATCGACCCCGTCGGCACCATTCTGTTGCCGTTGATGACTCTTTGGCTGGGAGGAATACTGTTCGGCTGGGCGAAGCCGGTTCCTGTCAACTTCGCCGCATTACGCCGTCCCAAGCAGGATATGTTGTGGGTGGCCTTGGCGGGGCCGGCCGCCAACTTGTTCATGGCGTTGTTTTGGGGGCTGTGGGCCAAGGTCGCATGGATGTCACCGGACAGTTATTTCGCCGAACCGTTGATGGAAATGGCCCAGTTAGGGGTTAAAATCAACGCCATCCTGTTCGTATTGAACCTGTTGCCGCTGCCACCACTGGACGGTGGGCGTATCTCAATCAGTATGTTGCCGCCTCGTTGGGGGTTCCAGTTGGCAAAACTCGAGCCTTATGGCATGTTCATCCTGATCGGCTTGGCGATCACGCCGGTACTGGGCTGGGTACTGGCTCCACCGGTCATCGGTTTGATCGATTTGATTAATTTTATTTTTGGTTTCTGAATCTGACTATGTTTGCTGATCGCGTGTTATCCGGGATGCGTCCCACAGGCAGTTTGCACTTGGGGCATTACCACGGTGTGTTGAAGAACTGGGTGGAGATGCAGCAGGAGTTCGAATGTCTGTTCTTCGTCGCCGACTGGCATGCCCTGACCACGCACTACGATACACCGCAGGTGATCGAACAGAACGTGTGGGACATGGTGATTGATTGGCTGGCCGCAGGTGTCGATCCGGCGCGCGCCACTTTGTTCATACAGTCCAGAGTGCCGGAACATGCCGAGTTACACCTGCTACTCTCCATGATCACGCCGCTGGGCTGGTTGGAACGTATGCCGACCTACAAAGACCAGCAGGAGAAACTTTCCGGAAAAGACCTCAGTACCTACGGTTTTCTGGGATACCCGCTGCTGCAAAGTGCGGACATCCTCATCTACCGGGCGACACAAGTGCCGGTAGGCGAGGATCAGGTGCCGCACATCGAATTCACCCGCGAGATCGCCCGCCGTTTCAACCACATCTATGGACGCGAGATCGGTTTTGAAGAAAAAGCCGAGGCCGCGATCAAGAAACTGGGCAGCAAAAAAGCCAAGTTGTATGCCGAATTGCGCACCCGTTATCAAGAGCAGGGAGACGATGAGGCGCTGGAATCGGCCAAATCGTTGTTGGATGAACAACAGAGCCTGAGCCTAGGGGATCGCGAACGACTGTTCGGCTATCTTGAGGGCGGCGGCAAGATGATCCTGTCCGAACCACAGGCGATGCTCACCAAGGCATCGCGTATGCCGGGACTGGACGGGCAGAAGATGTCAAAATCCTACGGAAACACCATTAGTCTGCGCGAAGACGAGGAAAGCGTCGGCAAGAAGATCCGCACCATGCCGACCGACCCCGCGCGTATCCGCCGTACCGATGCGGGGGATCCGGCGCGTTGCCCGGTCTGGCAGCTGCATGAGGTGTATTCCGGCGAGGACACCCAGCAGTGGGTGCAGCACGGTTGCAAAACGGCGGGTATCGGCTGTATCGAATGCAAACAGCCGGTGATCGCCGCAGTGCTGGAAGAGCAAAAGCCGATGCGCGAACGCGCCCAGCAGTATCTGGATGATCCTACCCTGGTGCGCAACATCATCGCCGACGGTTGTGAGAAGGCCGGCAAACTGGCGAGCGAGACTATGCGTGATGTGCGTGAAGCGATGGGTTTAAGCTACAGCTGATTTTATGAGCCAAGCCGAATTACAACTCATTCCGCGTGCACTGATCCACGGCGAACCGCTGCTGGAGATGCCGTCGGATCTGTATATTCCCCCGGATGCGCTGGAGTTGGTGCTGGAAACGTTCCAGGGGCCGCTGGATCTGTTGTTGTACCTGATCCGCAAACATAATCTGGATGTCCTTGATATCCCGATGGCGCAGCTCACCCAGCAATACATGAGTTACATTGAACTCATGCAGCGTAACCGTCTGGAGTTGGCCGCCGAATACCTGTTGATGGCGGCGGTGCTGATCGAGATCAAATCGCGCATGTTATTGCCGCGCCCTCCCAAGCTGGGCGAAACTGAAATCGACGATCCGCGAGCCGAGTTGATGCGGCGCTTGCTGGAATATGAGCAGATGAAACTGGCGGCACAACGATTGAACGATCTGCCGCAGGCCGGGCGGGATTTCGAGCTGGTGCAGGTATTGATCGAGCGCACGGTGATCGAACGTCTGCCCAGTGTCAGTGTGGAAGACCTGCGCATTGCCTGGATGACGCTGCTGACGCGGGCAAAAGTGAACGCGCATCATAAGGTGCGGCGCGAGGAGCTATCGGTGCGGGAGCAGATGACTCGGCTGTTGCGACAGTTGCGGCACGGTGAATTCGAGCCGTTCGAGAATCTGTTCGACCACGCCGGCGGGATTCCGCAACTGGTCGTTACCTTTATCGCCATTCTGGAATTGGCCAAAGAAACTTTGATCGAGATCACGCAAACTGAAACGCTGGGGAATATCTATGTCCGAACAAGTCGCCTCACCCTCGAATGATCTGCCTGCCGTGACCGCGCCGGAAGGTGTCTTGGTCGATGTCGCGCAATTGAAAAGGATATTCGAGGCGGCTCTGATGACCTCACTCGAGCCGCTGTCGCTGTCCGAGTTGAAGAAGCTCAGCGATGTGCCGCTGGAGAGCAGCCGGATCGAGGAGCTGCTGCAACAATTGGCGGCAGAGTATGCCGATAGTGGTATCGAGTTGAACCGAGTCGCCAGCGGTTGGCGCTTTCGTGCACGTCCCGAGATGCAGGCTTACATCGAGCGTCTGGATCCGCAAAAGCCACCGCGTTATTCGCGGGCCGTGATGGAGACCCTGGCTATCATCGCCTACCGGCAGCCGGTGACCCGGGGTGATATCGAAGAGATACGCGGTGTCGTCGTTTCGGCGCAAGTGTTGAAGACTCTGGAATCGCGGGGCTGGGTCGAAAGTATCGGTACGCGTGACACCCCGGGGAAACCCGCACTTTATGCCACCACCCAACAGTTACTGGATGACCTCAATCTGCGCTCTCTGAGCGAGCTTCCCGCATTGGAGGAGATGGGTAACCTGCTGGAACCGGCCGTCCAACAGGACGCTAATTGAAGTCCACGTTGAAACACATCTCCTCGCGCGAAAATCCATTCTTCAAAGAGTTGGGCAAGCTGGTCGGCTCCTCCCGCCAGCGGCGCAAGACTGGGCAGACCCTGCTCGATGGGGCGCATCTTGTTCAAGCCTATCTGGATGCGGGGAATCTCCCTCTGCACTTATTGGTGAATGCCGCGTCAGCACAGGATGCCGAAATCAGCGAATTGCTCGCACGACTCCCCGCAGTGCCTCTGACCTGTCTGGAGGATGCACTCTTCACGCAATTGACCGAACTGAAGACTCCGAGCGGACTGCTTGCACTCATCGAATTGCCCCAGCCGCATATCTCGCCTTCGCACAGTCGTTTCGCTCTCTTACTTGAAGACATCCAGGATCCGGGCAATCTAGGTTCGATCTTGCGCACGGCCGCAGCTGCGGGGTGCGATGCGGCTTTTCTTTCGGACGGATGTGCCGATGTCTGGTCGCCCAAAGTGTTGCGGGCGGCGATGGGAGGGCATTTCGCTCTGAGTATCCACGAGCATGCCGATCTGTTCAATGTGGCTGCCGTATTCGAGGGAACGATCCTGGCAACATCACTGCAGGCCGGTATGAGCCTTTATGATTGCAAGCTCACAGGCAATATCGCTTTTGCACTGGGTAACGAGGGTGCCGGGCTGTCGAGCGCACTGGCCGGACTGTGCCGCCAGCATGTGACCATTCCGATGCCGGGAAAAGTCGAGTCGTTGAACGTTGCAGCGGCAGCGGCCATATGCCTGTTCGAGGCTGCGCGGCAACGCAGATAGTCAGCGTTGACGGTTACGGAACAAGTTGATCAGATTATTGGTCGAGCAGTCGTGTGAGGTGACCAACTCTTTGCTTTGCAACTCGGGCAACAGTTTGCTGGCCAGTTGCTTGCCGAATTCCACCCCCCATTGATCGAACGCATTGATGTTCCAGACTACGCTTTGCACGAAGATCTTTTGTTCGTAGAGCGCGATCAGCATGCCCAGAGTATACGGATCGAGTTTTTCAAAGAGCAGGGTGTTGCTCGGACGATTGCCGGGAAAGACCTTGTAGGGCAGCAAAGCCGCTATGGCTTCATCCGTCAGACCTTGTGTCTTGAGTTCGGCACGCGCCTCGTCTTCGGTCTTGCCCAGCATCAATGCCTCGGTCTGTGCGAAGCAGTTGGATAACAGCATGGTGTGATGGTCGCCGATAGGGTTATGACTGCTCAGCGGAGCCAGAAAGTCCGTCGGAACCATACGGGTACCTTGATGTATCAACTGGTAGAAAGAGTGTTGGCCATTCGTGCCGGGCTCTCCCCACACGGTGAAATGGGTATCGTAATTGACCACGTTGCCGTTCCGGTCGACACGTTTCCCGTTGCTCTCCATCTCAAGCTGTTGCAGATAAGCAGGGAAGTGTTGCAGATATTGGTCGTAAGGCAAGATGGCATACGAGCCGACGCCGAAGAAGTTGCCGTACCAGATGCCCAGCATCCCCAGAATCACCGGCATATTTTTTTCCAGCGGTGCACTACGGAAATGTTCGTCCATGGCATGTGCTCCGGCCAGTAGACGCTGGAAATTGTCCATACCGACATACAGGGCGATAGGCAGTCCGATGGCCGACCAGAGTGAATAACGGCCCCCCACCCAATCCCAGAACTCAAACACGTTTTCCGGATTGATGCCGAATTTGGAGGTCGCCTCCAGATTGGTGGAGACGGCGGCGAAATGTTGGGCTACCGCAGCTTCAGCCCCCAGATGTTCGATCAGCCATGCACGCGCAGTGCGTGCATTGGCGAGAGTCTCCTGCGTGGTGAAGGTCTTTGAACTGACAATGAACAGCGTGGTCTCGGGGTCTATTCTCTTGAGGGTCTCGGCGATGTCACTGGCATCTACGTTCGATACAAAATGGGCGGTCAGATCAGCAGCGGCATAAGGCTTGAGTGCTTCACATGCCATCAGTGGCCCCAAGGCAGAGCCGCCGATACCGATGTTGACCACATGGCGGATCTTTTTTCCGGTATAGCCAACGGCTTGCCCGGAGCGCACCGCATCGGTAAAGCGCCGGATATGCTCGAGTACACGATGCACGTCCGGCATGATGTCCTTGCCATCAACTTGCACACTGTGTCCGGGCGGATTACGCAAAGCAGTGTGCAGTACCGCACGCTGTTCGCTGGTGTTGATCTTCTCCCCCGTGAATTGGCGTTCGATCCAAGCGTTGATCCCGGACTGGCGTGCCAGATCAAGAAGTAGCGATAACGTCTCAGTACTAATCAGGTTCTTGGAGTAATCGAACAACAATCCGTCCAAGCGCAACGAAAACTTGTCAAAGCGGCTCACGTCTGCGCGGAACATCTCACGCATGGTCTTTTGGCAAATAATGCTCTGGTGGCTGGACAACGCCAGCCAGGCTGGAGAACGAGTGAGGTTCGACATGGATGACTCGGGTGAATTAACGGCAGTTGGATATTGCGACACTAAACTCGCTTTAAGATTTCTTAGGCCTTGAGTTGTGCGTCGATCTCGGCTTCAGCGGCGATCCAATCCTGCATTTGGTATCCCCCTGCAAAACCGCGACGTTCTGCCAGAAAATAGGCTGCAGTAGCGATCATATGGTAACGATGCTCCGGAGAGACTGCAGGCACTTTCTTTGCCGGAGATTTCTTGGCGCTGGCTGGCTTGGCTAGCGCAGTCGCGGGTGTCTTTTTTGCGGGTGCGCTCTTTTTTGTCGTCGCGGTCGCAGCTGTTTTGGTGCTTACCTTGCTTTCAGGAGCCACTTTTTTGGTGGCTGGCTTCGACGTTGCCGTCGTTGAGGCGGTTTTTTTTACGGTCGGTGTCTTGGGGGTTGCGGTGGCCATGCTGTTTACTCCTTCTATGGATGCTGATCGTGATTATTTCAGATGATGTCGACAATTATGTTACAGCGAGTTCGCCTCATACGGGTTGCAGGAGAATGCAGGACAAGGCCGGAAGTTCGATTTCGGCAGAGTAGGGCAGGCCCATCCATGGTGTCGCTTGGGCAGGGATATCGCAACCGTTGCCCTGATTGCTGCCGCCGTAATATTTTGAGTCACTGTTGAATAGCTCGCGATAAGTGCAGCCGAAAGGTAGCCCGATGCGGTAAGCGCTGCGCGGTACAGGGGTAAAGTTGAAGACCGCGATCACTGTCTCACCATTGCGTCCGCGCCGGATGAATGAAAGCAATGTCTGTTCCGAGTCCTGGCAATCTATCCAGGAGAAGCCCCCCTGTTCAAAGTCCAGTTCATACAGGGCGGGAAGATCGCGATACAAGCGATTGATATCCCGTGCCAGATTCTTGATCCCTTGATGGGGCTCCATACTGAGCTGCCACCATTCGGTCTCCCAAGCAGAGCGCCATTCAGGCCCCTGTCCGAATTCATTGCCCATGAAATTGAGCTTCTTGCCCGGGCTGGCCATCTGATAAGCCAGCAACAAGCGCAGATTGGCGAATTTTTGCCATGCGTCACCCGGCATCTTGCTCAGCAATGAACCCTTCCCGTGTACGACTTCATCGTGGGAAAAAGGCAACACGAAGTTTTCGGTATACGCGTAGAGCTGGCTGAAAGTCAGTTGGTTCAGGTGGTAGCGGCGGTGTACCGGATCCTGTTGCATGAATTTGAGAGTGTCATTCATCCAACCCATGTTCCATTTCATCGAGAAGCCCAAGCCTCCCAGATAAACAGGCCGCGACACGGCTGGCCATGAAGTTGATTCTTCTGCCAAGGTCAGGGCACCCGGGAAGTCATCATGCACCATGATGTTCAGTTCGCGCAGAAAATCGATTGCTTCAAGGTTCTCGCGCCCGCCGTATTTGTTGGGTAGCCATTCGTTGGCTTTGCGCGAATAATCCAGATAAAGCATGGAGGCGACCGCATCGACGCGCAGTCCGTCGAAATGAAATTCGGATAACCAATAATGCGCGCTGGAAAGCAAAAAGCTCTTCACCTCGTTGCGGCCATAATTGAAGATATGGGTGCCCCAGTCCTGATGGAAGCCAAGACGCGGATCTTCATGCTCGTATAAGGCGGTACCGTCAAAATGAGCCAAGGCGAAGGAGTCTTGCGGGAAATGGGCGGGAACCCAGTCGAGCAAGACACCGATACCAATCTGATGGCAGTTGTCGATGAAGAAGCGCAAATCGTCCGGCGTGCCGAAGCGGCTGCTTGCCGCGAAATAGCCCGTCGCTTGGTAACCCCAGGATTCATCCAGCGGGTGTTCCGAGACCGGCATCAGCTCGACGTGGGTGTAACTCATCTCTTTAAGATAGGGAATCAGGGCCTCGGTCAGCTCGCGATAGGTATAGAAGCGTCCATCCGGATGACGTTTCCATGAACCCGCGTGGATCTCATACACATTGAGCGGGGCATGTAGCCAATCCCACTGACTACGCTGTTTCAGCCACTGGCCGTCCTGCCAGGTATGGGCCGCATTCTCGCCGGTACGGGCAGCCGTTCCCGGCCTTAATTCAAATGCATTGGCATAGGGATCAGTCTTGACCAGCAGGGCTCCAGAGCGGTTGCGGATCTCGTATTTGTAGAGTACACCCTCGGGCAGACTGGGAATGAACAATTCCCATACGCCGCTGGAGCCGTGAACCGCCATCGGATGGATGCGTCCATCCCAACGATTGAATTCGCCGACCACACTGACCCGTTCGGCGTTGGGAGCCCACACTGCAAAACGCACCCCCTCGATTCCGCTGACTTTTGCAAGTCGCGAGCCCAGAACACGGTATCCTTGATGCAGACGGCCTTCGTTGAACAGGTGCAGGTCGAAACTGTTGATCTGCGGCATGAAAGCGTACGGGTCGTGTATCAGCGCAGCAGTGCCGTTGGAAATCACTTGTAGCTGATATGGCGAGGCCGGAGCCTCGTTTCCGCGCCATTCGAACAGTCCGTCCGGATGTACGCGTTGCAAAGGCATATCCGACGACGTGCCGATCAAGTGAATCTGCGTGGCGTATGGCTGAAAGACCCGTAATACGAACCCATCTTGCTCTTTGTGTAGTCCGAGAAAAGAGAATGGATCATGTAGCCTGCCTTGCAACAGCAGATCGGTACGGGGATCGGTCTTGGTACGGGGAGTTTTTTTCATATGGCCAGATTATAACCACTTATGCTTGAGATAGTACGCATTCCGCGGCAAATTATAGGCATGAAAAAGCCTCCTGATCAAAGGAGGCTTCTGGGCGAGCAATACAGCGAGGGATTTATTTCGCGACCTGTTTCTCGCGGATTTCGTCCAGGGTCTTGCAGTCGATGCACAGGGTCGCGGTGGGGCGCGCTTCCAGGCGGCTAAGGCCAATCTCGATACCGCATTTGTCGCAATAACCGTAATCACCGGAGTCTATCCTTGCGAGCATCTTGTCGATATTCTTGATGAGTTTGCGCTCCCGGTCCCGGTTGCGTAATTCCAGGCTCATATCGGATTCCTGACTGGCGCGATCATTGGGGTCTGCAAATACGGTCGCTTCGTCCTGCATGGTATGCACAGTGCGGTCGATGTCTTGGCCTAGGCCCAACTTGATCTCATTCAAGACGTTACGAAAATGCTCCAATTGCTTGGGATTCATGTATGCCTCCCCCTTTTTTGCTTTATAAGGGATGACGGGTTTGCTGGTTTGGGCTGGCATTTCTTCTGAGTCTCCGAGTACGGGCAAAAATTTTTAAGCGCGCTTTAATAACAGAAAGTCGCAGTGCTAGCAACTTAAAGTTTGGTTCAAATAGCGTTATAAAATTGCAATCCCTTGTTTCCTAAGCATGCTTACAAGGCTAATCAGGGGGAGTCCGATCAGGGCATTGGGGTCATCTCCTTGTATGCGACTGATCAGGGCGATCCCCAGTCCCTCGGATTTTGCGCTTCCGGCACAATGGTAAGGTTGCTCTTTCTTCAGGTAGCGTTCGATCTCATCATCGCTGATTGGGCGGAAACTGACTTGGGTCTCCACCAGATCGCTTTGCATCGTACCGTCGACTGCGTTAAGCAATGTCAGCGCAGTGTGGAAGGCGACCGTCTTACCGCGCATGGCCTTTAATTGCAATACGGCGTTGTCGTGCGTCAGCGGTTTACCCAGTTGCACTCCCTCCAGCAGGGCAACCTGATCGGAGCCGATGATCAGGGCATTCCGATGCTCTTTGGTGACGGCTTGTGCCTTAAGTTGCGAGAGGCGTAGCGCAGTCTGTGGAGCATCTTCGCCCGGAAGCGGGGTCTCATCGACATTGGGTGCCGCGACCCGAAAGGGTATTTTCAGGGTGGCGAGCAGTTCGCTTCGATATATAGAGGTGGAGGCAAGAACAAGCGGTTGAGGATCCAAGATATTCCTTAGTGCATCGATGCATCTTTTGACAGAGTAGGCCAGAATATATATCATGCGCGCCTTATGTTTGCACGGCCTTTCATCGATAGCGTGGATTTTGCCAGAAATGGCAGGTCAATAAGCGGTGAGGTGCCGATGGCAGCACTGTCCCGGTTGAGTGGCATACTGGCTGATTCTGACGGGATGTTGGTCTATGTCGTGCGGGGTTCGCAAGAGGAGCGAGACAGCCTGCTGGAGCTGGAAGTCCACGGGGTCTGTCGCCTGCGTTGTCAGCGTTGCATGGAGGAGTTTTCCTATCCTGTGGCGATACGCTCGCGCTTGCGTTTGTTGGAAGCTAGCCAGCTCGGAGAAATCGATGATGCCGACGATGAGGTCGATTGCATCGAGGCCTCGAAACAGTTGGATGTGCTGACATTGATCGAAGATGAGGTATTGCTGGGTTTGCCTTTTGCCCCCAAACATCCGGATGGATCGTGTGTTGCAGTATCTGAAGGTTTGCAGAGATCGATCAACCCGTTCGCGGCGTTGGCCGGTCTAAAGAAGAAACAAGATTAGTTTTTGTGAGGAGTTACCATGGCAGTTCAGCAGAATAAGAAATCCCCATCCAAGCGCGGTATGCACCGTGCCCATGATTTTTTGACCAATCCAGCACTGGCAGTGGAGCCATCCACAGGTGAGCCGCATCTGCGTCATCACATCAGCCCGAGCGGTTACTACCGCGGCAAGAAGGTTGTCAAAACCAAGGGCGAATAAGCTCATTGGGCGTATTGAATAGGCTCCCCTCAGTGGGGGACCGAGTGTCCGTTTATTTCTCCTGCGAGAGGATCGCCCAGTGGGTATCACGATAGCTATCGATGCCATGGGCGGCGACCACGGGATACGGGTGACCGTTCCCGCGGCAGTCGCTTATCTGAAGAATCATCCTGACGATGTCATCACCCTGGTCGGTCAGCCCGATCCTATCCAAGCCGAGTTGCTAAAACTCGGCTTCAAGGAGCAGGCTCGGCTGCGTATCCATGCTGCCACAGAGGTGGTGGGGATGGATGAATCGCCGCAGATCGTGTTGCGCAGCAAAAAAGATTCTTCCATGCGTGTCTCCATCAATCTGGTGAAGAGCGGTGACGCCTCGGCTTGTGTCAGCGCTGGCAATACCGGTGCGCTGATGGCGACCGCACGTTATGTGCTGAAAACTTTGCCGGGTATTGATCGGCCCGCCATCGCTTCCTTTCTGCCCACCAACAAAGGCCAGGTCTGTATGCTTGATCTGGGCGCGAACGTGGATTGTAGCGCTGAACATCTGCTGCAATTCGCGCTGATGGGGAGCACGCTGGTCTCCGCACTGGAACATAAAGAACGCCCTACTGTCGGCCTGCTGAATATCGGTAGCGAAGACATTAAAGGCAATGAAGTGGTCAAGCAGGCCGCCGAACTGTTGCAAGCCAGCGACCTTAATTTCTACGGCAACGTGGAAGGCGACGATATTTTCAAGGGGGTCACCGATGTGGTGGTGTGCGACGGTTTCGTTGGTAATGTCGCCCTGAAGACTGCCGAAGGGGTCGCTAAAATGATGGGCGGCTTTCTGAAAGAGGGCTTCAGCCAAAACTGGTATACCAAGCTGGGGGCGATCGTGTCTTTCCCGGTGCTCAAAGCATTCAAGCACAGATTGGATCATCGTCGTTATAACGGTGCCAGCTTCCTCGGGCTGAAGGGTATCGTGGTGAAAAGCCACGGTTCCGCAGACTCTTTTGCATTCCTTTGTGCCATCGAACGCGCTGCTGAAGAAGCGCGCGGCGGTATGTTGAGCCACATTAGCGAACACATCGAAAAGTGGCATAACGCACGCCAGCAAACAGCGGGGGAGGCAAGTTGATATATTCCAAGATCATCGGCACGGGCAGCTACCTGCCCGCCAAGACGTTGACCAACTACGATCTGGAAAAGATCGTGGAGACTTCGCATGACTGGATCGTGACTCGCAGCGGTATCGTCGAGCGTCATTTCGCCGCAGACGACGAATTGACCAGCGACCTTGCCCTGCATGCCAGCCGCAAAGCCATCGAGGCCGCCGGTATACAAGCCGAAGAGATCGATTTGATCATTGTGGCGACCACTTCGCCTGATATGCCTTTCCCCAGCACGGCCTGCATCTTGCAAGACAAGCTGGGTATCAGGAATGGTGGAGCAGCCTTCGACATGCAGGCCGTGTGCGGGGGATTCGTTTATGCATTGAACACAGCAGATATGTATATTCGCGGTGGGCAGGCTCGCACGGTTTTGGTGGTAGGAGCAGAAGTATTATCCCGCATGCTCGACTGGAATGATCGTACTACCTCCGTCTTGTTTGGTGATGGCGCGGGAGCGGTGATCCTGCGTGCTTCGGAGCAACCCGGAATCGTGGCGGCCAAGCTACACGCGGATGGTATCCACCGTCATATGTTGAAGGCTGATCCTACTATTTCCATGGATGGTAAGGCGGTATTTAAGTTTGCAGTCAAGGTATTGAGTGAAGTAGTTGAGGAAGTGCTGGAGGCTCAAGGACTGACTGGTGCAGACATCGACTGGCTGGTGCCGCATCAGGCCAATATCCGCATCATCGAAGCAACAGGCAAGAAACTGGGGCTGGCGATGGAGAACGTGGTGGTAACTGTTGCCAGTCATGGCAATACCTCGGCCGCCTCTATCCCGCTGGCACTCGACACCGCCGTACGTGATGGTCGCATCAAGACCGGACAGAACATTCTACTGGAAGCCGTCGGTGGTGGTTTCACCTGGGGCGCAGTTCTCATCAAGTGGTAGGGTATATATAAATGACTCAATTCGCTTTCGTATTCCCCGGTCAGGGTTCCCAGTCGCGCGGCATGATGAACGGCTATGCCGACTTCGCCGCCGTGCGCGACACCTTCACTGAAGCATCCGACGTGCTGAAACAGGACCTGTGGCAACTGGTCGCCGAAGGCGCCGATGCCGACCTGAACGCCACCGTGAACACCCAGCCCATCATGCTGGCCGCCGGTGTGGCGGTGTACCGTGCCTGGCAATCGCAGAACGGTGCCAAGCCGACCATCATGGCCGGACATAGTCTGGGCGAATACACCGCGCTGGTCGCGGCGGGCGCGTTGAGCTTTGCCGATGCTTTGCCGCTGGTGCGCTACCGCGCCCAGTGCATGCAGACAGCCGTGCCGGAAGGTGTGGGCGGTATCGCCGCCATTCTCGGTCTGGACGATGACGTCGTGCGCGCCGTCTGTGCCGAAGGTGCACAGGGCGAGGTGCTGGAAGCGGTGAATTTCAATTCCGCAGGCCAAGTGGTCATCGCTGGCAACCGCGCCGCAGTCGAGCGCGGCATGGAGCTGGCCAAGGCCAAAGGTGCAAAGCGCGCGATCATGCTGCCGATGAGCGTTCCGTCGCATTGCAGCCTGCTGAAAGGCGCGGCGGAACAACTGCGTGCCTATCTGAACAACGTCAACGTGCAGGCGCCGGCCATCCCGGTGCTGCACAATGCCGATGTCGCCTCTTATAATGATGGCGCGAAGATCAAGGATGCGCTGGTGCGCCAGTTGTATTCGCCGGTACGCTGGGTCGAGACCGTACAGGCTTTCGGCAAGCAGGGCATCACCCATAATGTGGAATGCGCGCCGGGCAAGGTACTGGCCGGACTGAGCAAGCGTATCGACACCAACCAGCAGGCGATAGCCATCAATGACGGCGAAGCCCTGAAAGCAGCCCTGGCTGCACTCGCTTAAGAGGAGAAAGCATGACTACACTGCAAGGACAGATCGCACTGGTGACCGGCGCTTCGCGCGGGATCGGACAAGCCATCGCGCTGGAACTGGGCAAGCAGGGCGCAACCGTGGTCGGTACCGCGACCAGCGAGAAGGGCGCCCAAGCCATCAGCGACTATCTGGCTGCTGCCGGCATCAAGGGCAAGGGCTTTGCCCTGAACGTCAATGATGCCGCACAGACCGAACAGGTTTTGACGACCCTGCGTGCAGAATTCGGCGAGATCTCGATCCTGGTGAACAATGCCGGTATCACCAAGGACAACCTGCTGGCCCGCATGTCCGAGGAAGAGTGGGACGATGTGCTGACCACCAACCTCAAATCGGTGTTCCGTCTGAGCCGCGCGGTATTGCGCGCCATGATGAAAGCCAGGGGCGGGCGCATCATCAGTATCTCCTCGGTGGTCGGGAGTTCCGGCAATCCGGGCCAATCTAACTATGCCGCATCCAAAGCCGGCATGATCGGCTTCACCAAATCGCTGGCGCAGGAGATCGGTAGCCGCAACATCACCGTGAATTGCGTCGCTCCCGGCTTCATTGATACCGATATGACACACGCATTGGGCGAGGAACAACGCGCTAAACTGGTCGAGCATGTACCCCTGAAACGCTTGGGCCAACCTGCCGATATCGCCGCAGCAGTGGCATTCTTGGCAGGCCCCGGTGCGGCCTATATCACTGGGGTCACACTGCATGTGAACGGCGGAATGTACATGGAATAAGCCGGTGTTTTGGAAATCGGCACAAGTTTGGTAGAATGCGGGCGCTTTTTGAACTTTAATTAAAACGGGAGTAATGGAATGTCTAACATCGAACAACGCGTCAAGAAAATCGTAGCTGAGCAACTCGGCGTGAATGAGTCGGAAGTCAAGAACGAGTCTTCGTTCGTCAACGATCTGGGCGCCGACTCTCTGGATACAGTGGAACTGGTGATGGCGCTCGAAGAAGAATTCGGTTGCGAGATCCCTGATGAAGATGCAGAAAAGATCACCTCTGTGCAACAAGCAATCGACTACGTCAACGCACATCCCCAATAATCGTCTCCGGTTGACCGTTTTTTTACCTCATTAGCGGAGTTCAGTTTGACTAAACGCAGAGTCGTCGTTACTGGCTTGGGTGTCGTGTCGCCAGTAGGGGTGGGTGTCGCCCCCGCTTGGCAGAACATCCTTGCAGGAAAATCGGGTATCTCGCGCATCAGCCACTTTGATGCCAGCGCGTTTGCCTGCCAAGTCGCGGGAGAAGTACAGGGGTTCGATGTGACTCAGTATTTGCCTGCAAAAGACGCGCGACGTATGGATCGTTTCGTCCATTTTGGCTTGGTAGCCGGTATGGAAGCATTCAAGGACTCCGGTCTGACGGTCACTGAACAGAATGCGGAACGCATCGGAGTTTGTATCAGCTCGGGTATCGGTGGGCTGCCGATGATCGAAGATACGCATAACGACTATCTGGCCGGTGGGCCGCGCAAGATCTCGCCGTTCTTCATTCCTGGCACGATCATCAATATGATCTCCGGCAACCTGTCCATCATGTATGGGTTGAAGGGGCCAAACTTCTCCGTGGTTACGGCATGCACCACCGGTACGCACAGTATCGGCGAATCGGCCCGTATCATCGAATACGGTGATGCCGATGTGATGATCGCCGGTGGTGCTGAGGCAACCGTATCACCTTTGGCGATTGGCGGTTTCTCGTCTGCCAAAGCGCTGTCCACCCGCAACGACGATCCGGCAACAGCCAGCCGTCCTTGGGACAAGGACCGCGACGGTTTTGTGATGGGCGAAGGCGCTGGTGTGCTGGTGCTAGAAGAATACGAACACGCCAAGGCGCGCGGCGCCAAGATATACGCCGAGCTTTCCGGCTACGGCATGAGTGCCGATGCCTACCACATGACCGCACCGAGCACGGACGGGCCAAAACGCAGCATGGTCAATGCGTTGCGCAATGCGGGTCTGAATGCGGATCAAGTGCAATACGTCAATGCACATGGCACTTCGACCCCGCTGGGTGACAAGAACGAGACGGAAGCAATCAAGCTAGCTTTCGGCGATCATGCCAAAAAACTCGTGGTGAACTCCACCAAGTCGATGACCGGACACTTGCTGGGCGGGGCCGGCGGCATCGAATCGTTGTTCTGTGTCTTGGCATTACATCACCAAGTCTCACCTCCGACCATCAATATCTTTGAGCAAGATCCTGAGTGCGATCTGGACTACTGCGCCAATACGGCACGAGAGATGAAGATCGATGTGGCCGTGAACAATAATTTCGGCTTCGGTGGCACCAACGGCTCGCTGGTATTCCGCAAGATCTGAAATCTACCCTTGCCGTGACTACGCTGATCAACGGAGAGCCGTGTGACACGATTAGCGTAAACGAGCGGGGCTTCCTCTATGGCGACGGCGTCTTTCGCACCCTGCGTCTAAGCGGCGGGAAAGTACTACATTGGCCTAGGCACTACGCCAAGCTGGCGTCAGACTGTTCCGCACTCTATCTGGCTTGCCCCTCTGAGTCCTTGTTGCAGGATGATTTGTCACGCCTGACCGGGGATGTCTCGGATGGCGTGGTGAAGATTACAGTGACGCGCGGAACGGGGCCGCGTGGCTATATGCCGCCGCGAGCATCGACCGGGACGCGTCTGCTCAGTCTGAGTGAAGCGCCAAGATTTCCAGAGCATTTCGCCGATACAGGGGTAACACTGCATCTTTGCCGTTTACGTTTGGGCCACCAGCCGCGTTTGGCCGGGATAAAACACCTTAACCGTTTGGAGAATGTGCTGGCGGCGATGGAATGGGATGCCCCGGCTATCGCTGAAGGGTTGCTGCTGGACGAGGCCGGTTATGTCATCGAAGGGGTGCGCAGCAACATCTTCATGGTGAAGGAGGGGAGATTATCCTCGCCCGATCTGTCCCGTTGCGGGGTGGCAGGGGTGCAACGCGAACGTGTGTTTGCCTGGGCGAAACAGCAGGGCGTAGATTGCCGGATTCGTGACATTCCCCTCGCCGAACTATTACTGGCCGACGAGATATTTTTAGTGAATTCGGTGCATGGCCTGTGGCCGGTAAAAGAACTGCCCGGTTACCGTTGTACCCACCATCCTGTTGCCCATGAGATACGAGATTGGCTGAATCATGACCCCGATTAAAGAATTCCTGTTGTGGATGGTCTTCATCATCCTGTTACTGGCTGGACTTGCGACCTTCTATGCGGTGCGCCCGTTACCCTTTTCAAAATTACCGTACGAATTTTCGCTCAAACAGGGGAGCAGTCTGAAAAGTGCCGCCCGCCAGATGACTCAGGCCGGCGTATTGTCCGGCGAGTGGCTGTTTGTGCTCTTGGCTCGGGGCCTGGGCAAAGCCGCGCAGATCAAACCGGGCAACTATCAGATAGAGACCGCAGTCAGCCCCTTGCAACTGTTGGAGATGGTGAGCAAAGGACAGGTTTCGCAGAGCCAGATCAGTATCATCGAAGGACACAGCTTCAAGCAGTTGCGTGCAGCATTGAACGCCGAGCCAACATTACGGCACGATACCTTGTCGCTATCCGAAGCTGAAATCATGCAGCGTATCGGCGCTCCGGAGGGGAGGGCGGAAGGCATGTTCTTTCCCGATACCTATAATTTCTCCAGCGGTAACAGTGACCTGACCGTGCTTAAACGCGCCTACCAGTTGATGCAGCGGAATTTGCAGGAAAGCTGGAAGAACCGTGCCGCAAGCCTGCCATTGGATACCCCCTATCAGGCCTTGATCCTAGCTTCCATTGTCGAGAAGGAGACTGGCAAAGCCAGTGATCGCAACATGATCGCAGCGGTATTCATCAACCGCTTGCGCAAGGGTATGTTGCTACAGACCGATCCCACGGTGATCTACGGCATGGGAGATCGGTTCGACGGCAACCTGCGCAAGAACGATCTGCTTACGGACACGCCCTACAATACCTACACTCGGGGAGGGCTGCCCCCGACCCCAATCGCATTGCCCGGCCTGGCTGCGATACAGGCGACATTGCATCCGGCACAAACCAGTGCGCTCTATTTTGTCGCCAAGGGGGATGGAAGTTCCTATTTTTCAAGTAGTCTGACCGAGCATATCAATGCGGTGAACCGGTACCAAAAATGAGCACAGCGAAATTTATTACTTTCGAGGGCGTCGACGGCGCCGGCAAGAGCACCCATCTGGAATGGTTCGCCCAATCTTTACGGCAGAAGGGGATAGACTTGCTCGTAACCCGTGAGCCAGGAGGAACACCTTTGGGTGAGCGTCTGCGCGAGATATTACTGAATCAGCCGATGCATGCCGAAACAGAAGCTTTGCTGATGTTTGCCGCCCGACGGGAACATGTCGAACAAGTCATCCGTCCGGCCTTGCAACGCGGTACTTGGGTCATATCCGACCGCTTCAGCGATGCCAGTTTCGCTTATCAAGGTGGAGGACGAGGGGTATCGATCTCCAAGCTGGAGCAACTCGAACAGTGGGTACATGGCGACCTGCAACCCGACCTGACGTTGCTCTTCGATATTCCCATCGAGGTAGCGCGTCAACGTTTGGCGAACAACGCATCACTGGATCGTTTTGAGCAGGAACAAGGTGGATTCTTTGAAAAGGTCCGCCAAGCTTACCTTGCCCGCAGCCAGAAGATGCCTTCCAGATTCGCGCTCATCCATGCTGAACAGAGCAGGGATGAAGTTCAACAAAATCTTCAAAAAATCATTGCATCAATATGAAATGAAAGAGCTATATTCTTGGCAAAATGAAACTTGGCTAAGTTTGCAGGGCCTACGCAGCCGCTTGCCCAATGCACTCTTGATCAAAGGGGCGCAAGGGATAGGCAAATTGGAACTGGCCCAGAATTTTGCACAATCCCTGTTGTGTGAATCTCCTTTGCAATCAGGTCTACCTTGCTGTGAATGTGACGCCTGCCGCTGGTTCGAACAAGGCACACACCCCGATTTTCGTTCCATTCAGCCAGATGCTTTGAATGTCGCGGACGAGGGGAGTGAAAAGGAAAGCGGGAAAAAGCCCTCTCGTGAGATCGGTGTGGATCAAATCCGGGCACTGGCGGGTTTCGCCAATCTGTCCGCCCACCGGGGAGGATACCGCATCGTTTTGCTTCATCCGGCAGAGTCCATGAACAACAATGCCGCCAATGCACTACTAAAAACATTGGAAGAGCCTACGGAAAAGCTGTTGTTCCTCATGGTCACTCATAAACCACAACAGCTGTTACCCACGATATTGAGTCGTTGCCTGAGTTTTTCCGTCGCTACGCCAAGCAGGGAGCTGGGCTTGGCCTGGCTTAAGCAGCAAGGTGTCGATCACCCGGAGAATGCTCTGGCGCAGTCCGGCTTCGCTCCCTTGCAAGCCTTACACTGGGCTGAGGAAGGGGAAGGGACGGAAGAGCGCAATATCCTGTTGGCGGAGATTCAAAGGCCGATGCAATTGGATGCTTTGGCGCTGGCGGAGAAATTACAGCGTAGCCCTGCTGTATTGGTCATCCATTGCTTGCAGCAATGGTGTTATGACTTGGCTAGTAGCAAACTCGCCGGTCGGGCCAGATACTTTCCGCAACAACTGGAGACGTTGCAGAAGCTGTCTTCTAATATGCCTGCCATACGCTTGCTGCGTTTCCAGAAAGAGCTGCTGACGGCCAAGCGAGAAGCTTATCATCCACTGAATTCGAAGTTGCAATTCGAGTCTATCTTGCTGTCTTATAGGAAATTATTCGTTTAACGTCACTATGGCTGACACCTTCATCGATTCCCATTGTCACTTGGATTTTCCAGAGTTGGCCGAAAATATAGGCCAGATATTGGCCAATATGACGGCTAACGGTGTTACTCATGCCTTATGTGTCTCAGTCGATTTGCAGAGATTGCCTCGACTCCTACAGCTCGTTGACGATCATCCTAATCTATATGCCTCTGTTGGCATTCATCCCGATTACGAATTGGAGAGTGAGCCGGATCAAGTTGAACTGATTCGCTTGTCTCAACACCCAAAAGTCGTGGCGATCGGGGAAACTGGGCTGGATTATTACCGTCTGCAAGGTGATCTTGAATGGCAGCGTGACCGTTTCCGTACTCATATTCGTACCGCCCGTGCATGTGGTAAGCCACTCATCATCCATACTCGCTCGGCGGCTCAAGATACTTTGGACATCATGGCTGAAGAAAATGCGGGGGAAGCTGGCGGTGTGATGCATTGTTTCACCGAAAATCTGCAAACCGCAGAAGCCGCCATCGCGCAAGGCTTTCATATTTCGTTCTCCGGCATCCTGACCTTTAAGAATGCACATCAGATCAAAGAAGTGGCTCAGCACATCCCGCTGGAAAAGATATTGATCGAGACCGATTCGCCATATCTTGCACCGACGCCATATCGGGGTAAGACCAATCAACCTGCCTATGTGAAACATGTTGCGGAGGAGATTGCCAGGCTGCGTAACATATCGCTGGCAGAGGTCGCCACGGCAACGACCCATAATTTCAATCGGTTGTTTTTGGGGGCGTGAAGAAATACCTCCACAATTTGCGCATAATGTATATTATGTCAAATGAAGATTCAAAATTAGAGGGGGCAAATCGCCCCCTCATTTCAGCCGTCAATCACAAACGCTCGGCCAGTGCTTTTTCCAGTTTGATTTGATCAACGGTGAATCCGCGTATCCCCTCGGCCAATTTCTCTGTAGCCATTGCATCCTCATTCATTTCCCATCTGAACTCAGCTTCTGTCATTGATGCCGGACGCGGCTTCACCGAACCTTGGTATTGCAGACGACGTTCCAATACCCCCTCAGCTTTTTGAAGTTCCTCCAGTAGATTGGGGCTGATCGTAAGCCGATCACATCCGGCGAGCGCAATGATCTCGCCGCTGCTGCGGAATGATGCGCCCATGACGGTGGTTGGATAGCCATACTCCTTGTAATACTGATAGATGCGGCGCACTGACAATACTCCGGGATCCTGTTCTGGCGGGATACTCGAACCGTCGCCTTTAGCTTTGTACCAATCCATGATACGCCCAACAAACGGCGAGATCAGGGTTACACCAGCCTCGGCGCTGGCACGCGCCTGGGAAAAGCCGAACATCAGGGTCAAATTACAATGGACACCCTCATGCTCCAATATCTCTGCCGCGCGGATTCCTTCCCAAGTAGACGCAATCTTGATCAGCACTTTTTCGTTGCTCATGCCTGCTTCGTTATACAGGCGGATCAGTTTACGAGCTTTGGCCAATGTGGCCTGAGTATTAAAAGACAACCGGGCATCCACTTCGGTGGAAATGCGTCCCGGGACGATTTTTAACACCTCCAGTCCGACATCGACCGCAAGTTTATCGCTCGCATCATGGATCTGCTGGTCTCGGTCATTACTTTGCGCCTTCGCCCAAGCAATGGAATCATCGATCAGAGGCGCGTATTCCGGCAGTGTGACCGCTTTAAGCAACAGCGATGGATTGGTGGTTGCATCTTCCGGCCGGTGACGGCGAATAGCCTCGATATCACCGGTATCGGCGACGATTGCAGTCATGGACTTCAATTGTTCAAGTAGTGTTGTCATATTCTTTCCCCGCGTTGCGATTGATCGAATCATTTCCTGAGCTGCCTGTTCGATAGTAAACCGAATCGGCCAGCCTTTCTACCGTGGAAGATGAATATGATCGCGCTGTTTGATAGAATGAGCGGACGATAGTTATCTCACGGCAAGTTACGTTATGGGAGCATGTCATGGCCATTTCAAACATCAATACCTCTCGTCCAAGCGTCTCAACCGGTCAAATCGCCAAACCGACCACACCTCCTCCGGTGCACAAGGGGCCGACACAACAAGATCGGCATGAGTCGGTGATGGTCGAATTGTCTGCGCAGGCTCGCGATATGCAACGGGCCGAGGAAAATAAACAGACTGCTTCTGAAGATCACGCGGAACGGATACAGAAATTAAATCGTACTGATCAAGCGGCAACTGAAAAATTAGACACTCAAGCAAGAGATGAAGCCAGAGCACTTGAAATGCGGCAACGGCAAAATGCGCAAGAAAATAAGCGAATCAACACTTACGCCTAGCCGCTAGAGAAATAATAAAGGGGAAACTGGGGTGGCTGAACGGGCTCGAACCGTCGACAACTGGAATCACAATCCAGGGCTCTACCAACTGAGCTACAGCCACCATTGACTTGAGATTGGCGTGCCCGACAGGAATCGAACCTGTAACCCCCAGCTTAGAAGGCTGGTGCTCTATCCGGTTGAGCTACGGGCACAATTCTTTTCGGTGACCAATAAGACTTCTACAACAAACCTGGTCGGGGTGGAGAGATTCGAACTCCCGACATCCTGCTCCCAAAGCAGGCGCGCTACCAGGCTACGCTACACCCCGAAGAGGCGGCACTATACAGACCAAGCGACAAAAAATCAATTTGCTTTGCGAGTTTTTTTCGTGATCTGCGGCATGGCCAGCATCAGGTAATACACCATGGACCACAGGGTGAGCAGTGCAGCGACATAGATGAGTAGCGTCCCTACCTGGTCCGCGCGCAGCCCCAGCACAGACTCGTGATACAGCAACAGCAATATCGCGACCATTTGAAACGTGGTTTTTACCTTTCCCAGCATGGAGACAGCGATGCTTTTGCTGCTGCCCAGCTGGGCCATCCATTCGCGCAACGCCGAGATGGCGATCTCCCGCCCGATGATGATGAAGGCGATGATGGCATCCACGTAATCGAGTTTCACCAGAACGATCAGAGCGGCAGCGACCATCAACTTGTCGGCCACGGGATCAAGGAATGCACCGAAGGCCGAAGTCTGGTTCAGCACCCGCGCCAAATATCCGTCGAGCCAATCGGTGATGGCCGCCGCAGCGAACATCAGTGTCGCGACCAGATGTTTGTTGTGCATGCTGAGCGTCTCGTCGGACAGATAGAACACCGAGATGAACACAGGGATCATCAGGATTCTGAACCAGGTCAGCAGATTGGGTATGTTAAGTGGCATCTTTCAATGTAAATGCTGATAAATTTTTTCGGCGAGCGCGGGGCTGATCCCTTCCACTCGCGACAATTCTTCCGTGCTGGCTTGCTGTACGCCTTTCAATCCGCCGAAGTGGGTCAGCAGATTGCGGCGGCGTTTTTCACCTACCCCTTCGATATCCTCCAGTGATGAAGTGGTGCGCGCCTTGCCACGTTTGGCGCGGTGCCCGCTGATGGCGAAACGGTGGGCTTCATCACGCACTTGCTGAATCAGATGCAGCGCCGGACTATCGGAGCGCAATTGTAGCGGCTTTTCCGCGCCGGGTCGTAACAATTGCTCCATCCCCGGTTTGCGCTCCACCCCTTTCGCCACACCGACCAGCGCGATGTCGGACAGACCGAGTTCACCCATCACTTCCACCGCCATAGCCAGCTGCCCGGCGCCGCCATCGATCAGGATCAAGTCGGGGCGTTTGCCCTCCCCCGCTTGCAGTTTCTGGTAACGCCGCAACAGGGCTTGGCGCATAGCGGCGTAATCGTCGCCCGGAGTGATGCCGCTGATGTTGTAGCGCCGATACTCCTGCGGACGGATGCTCAGGGTATCGTAGACCACGCAGGAGGCGACAGTCGCCTCGCCCATCGTGTGACTGATATCGAAACATTCGATACGCTCCACCTCGGGCAACGACAATACCCTGCGTAACTCGTCCAAACGCAAAGCCTGCCCAGCTTTTAGCCCTGCTTGCTGACGCAACGCCAGCAGCGCGTTGGATTCTGCCATCTCCAGCCAGCGCCGCCGCTCCCCGGTGACAACTTGGCGTATCTGCACCTTATGCCCTGCCTGCTCGCTCAGCAATTGCTCAAGGGCCGGATCCTGCGGCTCGATATTGCTAACGATCAGAGGAGGTATACCGCTTCCGAGATAATGCTGGGTCAGAAAAGCTTCCAAAACTTCGGCACTGTCCTGCCCCTGCACATTCTGGGGAAAGAACGCTTTGTCACCGAGATGCCGTCCGCTACGCACCACTGCCAGATTCAGGCATAAGGCACCTTCCGCTTCGACCACGGCGACGATATCGGCATCGGTGTCACGCCCGCTTTCCACGAACTGTTTCTGCTGCACGGTATGTAATGCCTGCAACTGGTCGCGCAACACCGCCGCATGTTCATATTGCATAACTTCAGCGGCATGTTCCATCGCGCTGCGCAGGCGTTTTTCCACTTCATCATGCCTGCCCTGCAGCAGCAGAGCGGCATTGCGTACATCGGTGGCGTAGTCCGCAGGGCTGATCAGGCCGACACAGGGCGCACTACAGCGCTGGATCTGGTGTAACAAGCAAGGGCGCGTGCGATTGTTGAACACCCCATCTTCGCAGGTACGCAACTTGAACACCCGCTGTAACAGACTGATACTTTCCTTCGCCGCTTGTGCATTGGGATAGGGACCGAAATATTGATGCTGCTTGATGGTCGTACCGCGATAATAAGTCAGGCGTGGCGACGGACTCCCGGTAAGCACGATATACGGATAGGATTTATCATCTCGAAACAGGATGTTGTAGCGCGGCTTTAATGATTTGATGAGGTTGTTTTCGAGCAGCAGCGCTTCGGCTTCCGAACGCGTCACGGTGATCTCGATACGGGCGATATGCGAGACCATCAAACGGATACGCGGAGAGATGTTGGTATTCTGGAAGTAGGAGCTGACGCGTTTTTTCAACTGCCCCGCTTTGCCGACGTACAACACCTGCCCTGCGTCGTCCAGCATGCGGTATACGCCGGGCTGCAAAGGCAGCGACGCGACGAAAGCTTTGATGTCAAACACAGACTCGTTCAAGGTAGGCAGGGATTATTTTGATGAGGCAGAATCATGTCCACTCACATCATGTCCTTCAGTCCCGACGCGAACTCGGTCGCGCCGCCATTAGCGGGATGCCGCACACAACCGGCGATGGGAATCTCCATCTCACGCAACAAGCCTTCCGATTTTTTCCCCACCGCAATGATTTTGGCGGAAGGGAATGCTGCGATCAACAGCCGTAATGCCGGTTCGCCGAGACTGATCTCGGACGGGGACGGCGTACGGTTCGACCACACCTCATCCGGACGATACGGATGTAATTGCATGGCATTCCACAGCACAGTGCGCTCGGCGATACCCAAGCGGTAAAGTGTCTTCCAGACTATGGTGGCGGAAGGCTCGGAGAACGGCAAACGTCTGGTCGATAGCCTGCCAGTCAAAGCCGGAATGCGCGGGATAGCGCCCTCGCCTAACAGGCGTTCGCTGGTAAACGCGATGCCACTATAGCGGCAGCCTTGATAACCCGGAGCTTCTCCTGCCAGGATGAATTCCGGATCACAGTCCAGATGCAGCGCCAAACGCGCCAGCTTCTCAACCGGGCCATTCCCGGCGGCATCGTGCGGACAGCTGTCCCGCCACGGATTAAAAAGTCCCTGTCTACCCGCAGGAAGGGTCTCGACAAGGCTACGGGCAAGCGATAGTTTTGGCATCAGATATCTGGATGGTTACAAAAAACCATTTGAAATCATTTAAAAGAGAGAGCAGAATTGTAACGCATGCGAGTGACACGGCTTTCCGAAGTTTTCGTTGACGTGACATTCGCCCTCTTTAAAGGAGTACATCATGGCCATCAATTCGATCTCTCCGGGTAGCTATAACTCACCATCGGTTCAACCGCAGGCGCAGACCCAGCGCACCCCGGAAAAGCCGCGAGAAGTCAGGGCCGAGGTCAGAACCCCGCCCCCTCCGGTGGAACAATCGATGCCCTCTATGAACACCAGCGGGCAGACTGTAGGAACGATGATCAATACCAAAGCATAATTTCTTCCCCACAGAAAACAAAAAAGCCCCGCAGTTGCGGGGCTTTTTGTTGCACGCCAAGGTTTTATTCGGCGGCGGGTGTTTCCGCCTGTGGCAGCAAGGCTTTCATGCTCAAACGCATACGGCCTTTCTCATCGGCTTCCAGAACCTTCACCTTAACGATCTGGCCTTCTTTCAGATGATCCGCTACAGCGGCGATACGCTCGTTGGATATCTGCGAGATATGCAACAGACCGTCTTTACCCGGCAGAATGTTGACGATAGCGCCGAAATCCAGCAGTTTGACCACCGGGCCTTCGTAGGTCTTGCCCACTTCGACCTCGGCAACGATATCCTCGATACGTTTCTTGGCCAGTTCGCCGGCTTCCCCGCTGACACAGGCGATGGTGATGTTACCTTCATCATCGATGTCGATGGTTGTACCAGTCTCTTCGGTCAACGCGCGGATCACCGCACCGCCTTTACCGATCACGTCACGGATCTTCTCAGGATTGATCTTCATCTTGATCATGCGCGGTGCATGTGAAGAGACTTCCGGACGCACGGTCGGCATCGACTGCTTCATGATACCGAGGATATGGATACGTCCCTCGCGTGCCTGGCTCAGTGCGACCTTCATGATCTCTTTGGTGATGCCGTTGATCTTGATGTCCATCTGCAAGGCAGTGATGCCGTGCTCGGAACCGGCCACCTTGAAGTCCATATCACCCAGATGATCTTCATCACCCAGAATGTCGGTCAACACGGCGAAACGATTACCGTCCTTGATCAGTCCCATCGCGATACCCGCGACATGGGTCTTCACCGGCACACCCGCATCCATCAGCGACAGGCAACCACCGCAAACCGAAGCCATCGAGCTGGAGCCGTTCGACTCGGTGATCTCGGAAACCACGCGCATGGCGTAGCCGAAATCCTCTTCGCTCGGCAACACCGCCACCAGTGCGCGTTTAGCCAGACGACCGTGGCCGATCTCGCGGCGCTTGGGGGTGCCCACGCGTCCGGTCTCGCCAGTCGAGTACGGAGGGAAGTTGTAATGCAGCATGAAGCGGTCGGAGTATTCACCTTGCAGCGCATCGATGGTTTGCGAATCGCGCATGCTGCCGAGTGTCGCCACAACCAGAGCCTGAGTCTCACCGCGGGTGAACAATGCCGAACCGTGGGTACGCGGCAACACACCGGTGCGGATGGTGATCGGGCGCACGGTGCGGGTGTCGCGGCCGTCGATGCGAGGCTCACCACCGAGGATCTGCCCGCGCACGATCTTGGCTTCCAGTGCGCCGAACAATTCGCCCAGTTGATTCTTGGAGACATCCGGGAACTGCGCGGTCAATGCCTCGAACACACGAGCGCGGATCGCGTCCACTTCGGCGGTACGGGCTTGTTTCTGACGGACCGCATAAGCGGCTTGCAGGTCTTTCTCTGCCAGCTCTGCCAGTTTCGCGATCAACGACTCGTTCTTTGCCGCCGGTTCCCAGTCCCATGCGTCTTTGCCGATTGCATCGGCCATCTCATTGATGGCATTGATGACAGCCTGCATCTGTTCATGGCCGAACACCACCGCACCCAGCATCACCTCTTCGGAAAGCTCTTGGGCTTCGGATTCCACCATCAGCACGGCTTGGGCCGTACCGGCCACCACCAAGTCCATCTGCGACTGCACCAACTCGTCTTTGGTCGGATTCAGCACATACTGGCCGTTCAGATAACCCACACGCGCCGCGCCGATCGGGCCGTCGAAAGGGATGCCGGAGATCGCCAATGCTGCGGAAGCACCGATCATCGAAGGGATGTCGGAATCGATCTGGTCGTCGGACGACACAACGGTCGCCACGATCTGCACTTCATTGTAGAAGCTCTCTGGAAACAGCGGGCGCAAAGGGCGGTCGATCAGTCGCGAAGTCAGGATCTCCTTTTCGCTGGGGCGGCCTTCGCGTTTGAAGAAGCCGCCGGGGATCTTGCCCGCAGCGTAGGTGCGCTCCTGATAGTCCACAGTCAGGGGGAAAAAGTCTTGTTCCGGTTTCGCGTTCTTTGCGCCAACGACAGTGACCAGCACCACCGTATCGTCCAAGCTGACCATCACTGCACCTGTCGCCTGACGGGCGATCTCGCCGGTTTCCAATGTCAGTTGATGTTTGCCGTAACTAATCGTTTTCTTATAGTGACTCAAGGTAGACCTCTCTCGGAATGACATGGCGCAACTACGCCGGGGATGAATGACAACGACAACCAAAACGACGCGGGCCGCATCTGCGACCCGCTGTCATGTGTTACTTGCGCAAATCAAGGCGCTTGATCAGCTCTTTGTAGCCACCTTCGTTCTTGCTCTTCAGGTAGTCGAGCAGTTTGCGGCGGCGGCTAACCAGACGCAGCAGTCCGCGACGGGAGTGATGGTCTTTGTTGTGTTCCTTGAAATGGTCAGTCAGGTAGTTGATACGAGCTGTCATCAAAGCCACTTGAACTTCGGGAGAGCCGGTGTCACCCTTTGCGCGTTGATAATCGGTCACGATCTGCGATTTTTGTGCCGTGGTAATAGACATTTACTTCCTCTCCAATAAAAAAGTGCGGCATTTTACCCTTGAATGGGCTGCCTACTCAAGTTAATTCAACAGCCTGAATGCGAGGCTGCGGCGCTTTTTGCTATGCTGGATAACAGCCGACTGGGGGCCAAACGGGTCCCCAGCAACTCCCCTACCCCGATGAAGCGTCCGGCCGAATACAGCCGCAACTTCCCGTCTGGAATACCCAATTGCTTGCCCAGACGCTGTCCCTGTGCCATACGCTGCAATTCGACAGCATCCAGTTCCAGACTGGGCAAATCCTGCAACATACAATCCAGCGGCAACAGCGCGGCGTCACGCGCCCCGTCGTCCATTGCCTCAAGCTGAGCCAGTGTATACGCGGCCGCCAGATCAAAAGCGGCGATGCCGGTACGGCGCAATGCGATCAAATGCCCGCCGCAGCCTAGGGCCGCGCCGATATCCTCGGCCAGCGTGCGCACATAGGTTCCTTTGCTACAGCGCACGACGAAGTCCAGCTCCGTCCCTTCCAGGCGAGTCATGCGCAAGTCATGGATGAACACATCGCGCAAAGCGCGCTCTACCGTTTCACCTTTGCGGATGTATTCGTACAGCGGTTTTCCCTGATGTTTGAGGGCGCTGTACATGGGGGGCAATTGCTGGATCGCACCGTGAAAAGAGGACAAAACACCTTCTACCCCCTCCGCTGTGACATTCACAGGCTTGCTGGCGATGACCTCGCCTTCCGCATCGCCGGTCGTGGTGGTCAGCCCCAGACGAACGGTCGCACGGTAGGTCTTGTCCGCATCGAGCAGCCCCATGGAGAATTTGGTCGCCTCACCAAAACAGACCGGCAACAAGCCGCTGGCAAGAGGATCGAGTGTTCCGGTATGTCCCGCTTTCTCTGCCTGATACAAGCGGCGGACTTTTTGCAGGGCGGTATTGGAACTCAGTTCCAGTGGCTTATCGAACAACAGGACGCCGTCGAGTGGGCGCCAGGTGCGCGCCTTCATGCCTAGATCAATGCTTGTTGTCACTGGCCACGGCTTGGTCGATGAGCTGGGAAAGATGGGCTCCACGCTCGATGGAAACATCATAGACAAAGTGCAATTGCGGGATGATGCGCAGCTTCATGGCGTGTGCCAATTGGCTGCGCAAGAAACCTGCCGCGCGTTCCAGCCCCTCTTGCAGTTGTTTGCTGGAGCCGTCCAGCGTGGTGTAGAACACCTTGGCATGGGAATAATCGCTGGTCACCTCGACACCGGTGATGGTCACCCGCTGCACACGCGGATCTTTAACTTCGAGGCGCACCAGACCGGCCAGCTCGCGCTGGATCTGCTCGGCGATACGATCCGTTCTGGCGTAGTCCTTGGCCATATAGTTAATTACCGAAAAATGAAAAACGTCGCGAGAGGCGATCAGGCAAGGCGGAAAACGGCTCAGAAGCGGAGTGTACATGCTGTACATGAGCATTCTGAGACGCTTTCCAACGCAGCATCATCACCTCGCAGCAGTTTTTCACAGTGCGCGCGCGACCTCAACGATCTCGAACACCTCTAACTGATCGCCCACTTCCAGATCGTTGTAACCGCGCAACGACAGACCACATTCGAAATTGGACTTCACTTCCTTCACATCGTCCTTGAAGCGCTTGAGCGAATCCAGTTCGCCGGTATGGATGACCACATTGTTGCGCAACACACGCACCTGCGAGCCACGTTTGACCATACCTTCGGTGACATAACATCCGGCGATGGTGCCGACCTTGGAGATGGTGAACACCTGGCGAATCTCCACCATGCCGATGACATTCTCCTTCTTGTCCGGGGTCAACATGCCGGACAAAGCGGCTTTGATCTCGTCCACCATGGCGTAGATGATGTTGTAATAACGGATGTCCACACCGGCGGATTCGGCCAGACGGCGTGCTGCTGCATCCGCACGCGAATTGAAGCCGATGACGATCGCCTTGGAAGCAAGTGCCAGATTGATGTCCGACTCGGAGATCGCACCGACACCGCTGTGGATCAGGCTGACCTTGACTTCGGAAGTGGACAGTTTCTGCAACGAACCGGCAATCGCTTCCAGCGAGCCTTGCACATCTGCCTTCACGATCAGCGACAGGCTGCGCACTTCGCCCTCGCCCATCTGCTCGAACATGTTCTCCAGCTTCGCAGCCTGTTGCTTGGCCAGCTTCACATCACGGAACTTGCCTTGGCGGAACAGCGCGATCTCGCGCGCCTTCTTCTCGTCGGCCAGCACCAGGAAATCCGCACCGGCGACCGGCACTTCGGACAAACCCTGAATCTCGACCGGGATGGAAGGCCCGGCCTCGTTGATGACTTTGCCGTTCTCATCCAGCATGGCGCGCACGCGGCCGGAAACGGAACCGACCAGAATGGCATCGCCGCGCTTCAAGGTACCGGACTGCACCAGCAAGGTCGCCACAGCGCCTTTGCCTTTGTCCAGACGGGCTTCGACCACCACCCCTTTGGCGCTGGTGTCTTTTGCCGCTTTCAGTTCCAGCACTTCGGCTTGCAACAGAATACCTTCCAGCAGGGCATCAATACCCTGCCCGCTCTTGGCAGAAACTTCGACGAACATACAATCGCCGCCCCAGTCTTCCGGCACCACACCTTCGGCCACCAGTTCCTGGCGCACACGCTCGGAGTTGGCATCCGGTTTGTCGATCTTGGTGATCGCCACCACGATAGGCACTTCCGCCGCCTTGGCATGGTGGATCGCTTCTTTGGTTTGCGGCATCACGCCGTCGTCGGCAGCCACCACCAGAATCACGATGTCGGTCGCTTTCGCGCCGCGTGCACGCATCGCGGTGAACGCTTCGTGTCCCGGTGTATCGAGAAAAGTGATCATGCCGCGCGGCGTATCCACATGGTATGCACCGATATGCTGTGTGATGCCACCGGCTTCGCCCGAAGCCACACGGGTACGGCGGATGTAATCCAGCAAAGAAGTCTTACCGTGGTCAACGTGGCCCATCACCGTCACAACAGGGGCGCGCGGCTCCAGCACCACGTCTTTATGGTCGGTTGTTTCGGTCAAATAAGCATCGGGATCGTCCGGTTTGGCCGGTTTGGCGACGTGTCCGAGCTCTTCCACCACGATCATCGCGGTCTCTTGATCCAGCACCTGATTGATGGTGACCATACTGCCCATCTTCATCAGGGCCTTGATGATCTCCACCGCCTTGATCGACATCTTCTGCGCCAATTCCGAAACGCTGATGGTTTCTGGAATCATCACTTCCTGCACGATAGGTTCGGTCGGCAAAGAGAACGCGTGTTGTCCTTGCGATGCATCATCATGCTTGGAATGTTTGTCATGGCGCCCGGTGCGCAAAGAACCACCGGTACGGATACCCACGCCGGCACGGGCATCCACATTGCGCGAAGGCGGACGCTTCTTGTGACCGGCTTGATCCCACGGACTATCCTTGTCTGCGACCTTCTCGACCTTTTTGGGCTTGGACACCTTGTCACCCGGCTTCAAAGTCGGCTTGTGCAAAGTACCATCCGGTGCCGGAGCAGCAGCGGCTTCAGCGACAGGCGCCACTTCGGGCGTCACTGCCGGGGAAACGACCGGCTCCGCTACCGGTGCGGCGACAGGTTCGGCGGCCTTGACCTTGCGTTTGCTGCGTTCTTGTTTGGCTTGTACTTCTGCCGCTTGGCGTGCCGCCAACTCGGCCTGGATGCGCGCTTCTTCGTTGCGGGCATTCAATTCTTCGGCATCGACCACCTTGACCGGGGCGGTGGGTGCAACGGCGGGAGCAACCTCTTTTGCAACATCGGCAGATGCGGGAGCAACTGTGCGTTTCTTGCGCACTTCGACCTGAATGGTGCGCGACTTGCCGGTACTGTCGGCTTTTTTGATCGCCGTGGTTTCGCGGCGCACCAGCGTGATCTTGTTCTTGCCGCTGCCGTGGGCATTGCGCAGATGTTCCAGCAGTTGCGACTTGTCTTGTTCAGATACGGGGTCAGCCTCCTGCTTCTTGGCGACCCCGGCCGCCTGCAGTTGTTCCAGCAACAGTTCGACCGGCAAACCCAGCTCCCCGGCGAATTGCGCTACATTCATTTTTCCCATTACGACCCCTTAAACCCAAAAAACAGACAAATCGTCTATCGATAAACTTCACATATCGCGAACCATTATGCGAACCATGGTGCGCGCGCCGTCATGATCAACTGGTTGGCGCGATCCATCTCCATGCCGGTGATCTCGACCAGCTCTTCGCCGTCCAGATCGGCCAATTGCTCCTGCGTACCGACACCGCTGGAAGCCAGCGTTCGCGCAGTCTCTTCATCCATACCCTCGATCTTCAACAGATCCTCGATGTTGTGCTCGACCTGCTCTTCGTTGGCGATAGCTTCCGTCAGCAATGCGTTACGTGCACGGCTGCGCAACTCGTTCACAGTCGCTTCATCGAACGATTCGATTGCCAGCATCTCGTCCAGAGGCACATAGGCCACTTCTTCCAGAGTATTGAAACCTTCCTGCACGAGAATGTCGGCGACTTCCTCGTCCACATCCAGCTTGGCGACAAACAGATCGCGTATCTTGGAGAATTCCTGCTCGTTCTTCTCGGCAGACTGCTCCACCGTCATCAGGTTGATCTCCCAGCCGGTCAGTTCGCTGGCCAGACGCACGTTCTGACCGCCGCGTCCGATGGCTTGCGCCAGATTCTCTTCTTCCACCACCACATCCATGCTGTGACGGTCTTCATCCACCACGATGCTGGTCACTTCAGCCGGAGCCAAAGCATTGATGACGCTGGTGGCCGGATCTTCCGACCACAGGATGATATCCACACGCTCACCGGCCAGCTCATTGGTCACCGCCTGCACGCGCGAACCGCGCATACCCACGCACGTGCCGATGGGATCAAGACGCTGGTCATGGGTGCGCACCGCGATCTTGGCGCGCGAACCGGGGTCGCGCGAAGCGCTGACGATCTCCAGCAAGCCCTCTTCGATCTCAGGCACTTCCAGCTCGAACAGCTTGGTCAGGAATTCCGGCGTGATACGCGACAGAATGATCTGCGGGCCGCGCACAGTGCGATCCACACGCAACAGATAGGCGCGTACACGGTCGCCCACACGCAGATTCTCTTTCGGGATCATCTGGTCGCGCGGCAGCAATGCTTCGATCTTGCCGAATTCGACGATGGCGTTACCACGCTCGATACGCTTGATGGTGCCCGACACCAGATGCTCGCTGCGCTCCATGAAGTCGGCCAGGATCTGCTCGCGTTCCGCATCGCGGATCTTCTGGAAGATGACCTGCTTCGCCGCTTGCGCGCCGATACGCCCGAAATCGATGGACTCCAGCGGCTCCTCGATGAACTCATCCATCTGGATCTCGGGGTCGCGCTTCTGCGCCTCGTTCAGTTTGATATGCAGATCGGGGGTCTCAAAGGTCTCGTCGTCGGTCACCTGCCAGCGCCGGAAAGACTCGTATTCGCCCGTCTGGCGATCGATGCTGACGCGGACATCCGCTTCTTCGTCCACGAAACGTTTCTTGGTTGCCGAGGCCAAAGCCGATTCCAGCGCGCCAAACACGATTTCCTTGTCCACGTTCTTCTCACGCGCCAAGGCATCTACCAACAACAAGACTTCACGACTCATCACCGTCTCCAACCGTTCAAGCCACGTGCACCATGCAGCAGCCCAGGTTATTCAAAATTAAAACACCGGCACCAAACGTGCCTTATCCAGATTGGCCAGCTCGATTGCAACCGCACTGCCATCCACATCCAACTGCAACACCCCATCCTGAAGCTCGCCCAACGTACCGACAAAATTCTTGCGCCCATTCAACGGCACACGCAACTTCAACTGCACCTTCTGTCCGCGAAAACGCACGAAATCCGCCGCTTTCTTGATGGGACGATCCAAGCCCGGCGAGGAAATCTCCAAGCGCTCGAAATCGACATTTTCCACCGTGAACAACCGCGTCAACTGGTGACTCACCCGCTCACAGTCTTCCAGAGAGATGCCATCCGGCTGATCGATGAACACGCGCATCAGCCCGCGACCGGACACCTCCAGATCGACCAGTTCGTATCCCAAACCGGCCAGTGTCGTTTCCACCAGCTTCGCCACATCCATAATCCGCACCCACAAATAAAAAACGGGCTCGAAGCCCATCTCATCTATAACAACGGCGCGCAGTATAGCAAAAGTCTATGGCATTGAAAACAACTCGATGAATATTCTCACAAACGACTGCGGCCAAGTACCCCGCCTTGCTCCATCAAGGGGCTAGGCGGGCCAGCTTGTTTGGTTATGATGATTTGGAAAGTAAGGCGATGTCGGCCACATTGGTTACGATATTCTGATTTCGGCCCCGCGCCCGTTTAATCCCACTCAATCGACTGCTTCGCGGCATTTAATTTCTGCTCGCCCCAGTGCTTCGGAGGCAGCGGCAACTCGTTGGCGCTGTTAACACTAATCCCCTCCCCCGGTTCGCTAACTTCGACAACCCCAGCGGCATTTTCGATATAGATACCTTTGCCGCCGAGCAGCGCAACATCCAGAGCTTGCGAAAAATAATATCCGCCCCAGAAATCGGTTCCCCTGATGCCGATCGTGCCGACAGCAGTCTTCACCTTAAAGTCGCGCTCCTTCAGCTTTCCAATCGCCCCGGTTACCGCGCGGAACACACCCTTGAGCAACTCCAAACGCGCCGTACCTTGCTTTTCCTGCTCTTGATAGCGGTAATCGTTAATGGCGAATTCGGTATCTGCACCCAGGCTCAGTACAGTGCCGTCGAGCATCCTCACCCCTACACGGGCGTTGGGGCCAGTCACGATGTGGTCACCGATTAATATCTGCGCCCCTAGCGACAGGTTAGTGGATGGCTGGCGATGGCTGGCAAATGCGGCACCTTGCAGATGTATCACCGTACCCGCCACAGAGGGGGTGGCAGCTCCGTCCATTCCGGCCGCAAGTGCAACAGGAACAGACGATATCGCCAATAAGCTCCACCCCACCCAACGCCGCGCCCATTTGATGATATTCATCTTTACCCCACCTTCATCAAGATGCCAAGAGGCTAGAATAGACTAAAAGGCTCCTTTAGTTGATAGAGCTTGACGCGGTGCCAATTATTGATACCATTCAGATATGAATGCCACGCATCGCAAAACACTCGCTGCCGTATTTGCCGAACCTGTTTCGGCAACACTTGAATGGCGGCGCATTGAAACGTTGCTAGTGGCTATTGGTTGTCGCGTGATTGAGGGCAATGGTTTGCGGGTGCGCTTTGAGAAGGACGGTATTGTTGCCGCGTTTCACAGGCCGCACCCAGCCAAAGAGGCCAAACCATACCAGATACGAGATGCGCGACATTATCTTGAATCTTTAGGAGTGCGACCATGAGCGCGAACACAATGGAATACGAAGGCTTTGCCGCCCGTGTTGAATATAGTGAGGATGACGGTTGCTTTATCGGGCATATCGCTGGCATTCGCGATGTGATCGGTTTTCATGGCGATAGCGTGACCGAGTTGCGTGCCGCATTCAAGGAAGCCGTGGATGATTACCTTGAAACCTGCAAGAAATTGGGCAAGAAACCCAACAAACCTTACTCCGGGCAATTCCGTTTGCGGCTGTCGCCAGAGGTACATGCCCGTGCCGCGATGATTGCAGAAACCCGAGGCAAGAGCCTGAACAGTTGGGCCGCCGAAGTGATCGAAAAAAGTATCGCCGCCGCCTGATGGTCCAAGTAAGCGCGGCAGGCCAGATCAAGCCTGCTCTTCAAATTGAGGGAATCGCCCCCTCCCCGAAAATAATGCGAAGCTGACCCCTTTAGTTTGGAAACAACGTCGCGGAAAATCCAGTACCGAGCAAACCTCCCAACGCGGAGTTGTCGTATTGGTCTACTACGCTCCAGTCGGCGGTGAAGGCGGCGGCTTGGGCTTGGGAGAATTTCCCTCCAAGACTCGCATTCGTAAGAGCGCCAACTGGATCATTCATGTTGTTTGTAAAATCTGCATACGCAGCTTCGGCCAATTGAGCTTGCTGAAATAAAGAAGTAATCGTATTCATTTTTCTGCTCCTTTAAATTGAAGATAAAAATTTCCAAATTTAGTTACATTCTCTTGACCGCTACTGCAATGCCTAATGCTTATCCAAAATTTCAAACCACCCCATTCCGATGCGTAGCTATTAAAGTCAACTAAGCGTGCTATTACTTCGCCAGATTTAACATCTATCAACTTCCTGTCGTCAGGCCACAAATGAAAAAATTGTTCGCCTTTTTTGTCATACGCCAAATCAAAACGTTGATTGATATGAACGACATCACCACCATTGGAATAGTCGTGTTGCCACACTCGCTGCGTAGTCAACCCCTCCAGCCCCCCCGGATTCTCGACCTTCCACTGGTCGAGCGTTTTATAAACCCAGAACCCCGAATCCTTCGCGCAGTAAAACTGATGCACCGCCACCGTCGGTATCCAATCCCAGAACACGATGTTGTACATAACGAACACAGCCCCCCATCCCCAGCGCTTAGTGCTCTTGCCTCTTTTCTTCGCATAGCTAATTGCCCATGCCACTACGCCAATCGAAATCAGCAAATACAATCCCATCGCAATAAAAATAACAAAGCCCATCACGCCACCAACCTTTCACTTCCGTAACGAGCGCCTATTAAAGGGGGCAGCTTCGCATTAAGTTTTTGCATTACACAATCTCCTTCTTCTAAACTCAAAATTTGATTTGATTTGAACGGAATGCGAAAGATGCGCGACAGGCTGCCAATCAGCCACAACAAGTCTTGTCCGCTGTATTGCATTGGAGATTTCCTTTGCCAGATGATTTAAATACCGGCGGGGATTGTTGGGGAAAATTTATGGGGCGGCAAGTCGCAAGAATATCTAGATATATAGGGAAATGCGGTGCGGAGGGCGGGAAACGGACGCAGCAAAACGCTGGCGAAGGATATTCGCTTTTAGTTGTACAAGTATTGTGTCGCTACGGAATTCCGCTCAAGGTCGGAATTTGGTGGCGTCCCCAACGAGATTCGAACTCGTGTTATCGCCGTGAAAGGGCGGTGTCCTAGGCCTCTAGACGATGGGGACTAAAGGGCTTTGTGCTACGTTACTTCTTATTGGTGGAGATAAGCAGGATCGAACTGCTGACCTCTTGCATGCCATGCAAGCGCTCTCCCAGCTGAGCTATACCCCCAAAAAGAGGGCGCATTATAATGACCGACCTGTACCTTGTAAAGCAGCTTTGCCAGATTTTTTACAAATACTTGTTCACGCGCGCCAGTAGCTGTTCGCGTGTGAACAAGACGGCCAGTGCATCGACCGACGGTGCCTGTGTCTGCCCGACCAGCATCACGCGCAATGGCATCGCCAGTTTGGGCATCTTCAGGCTGTGTTTGGCCAGCAACTCTTTGATGAGTGCGCCAACCGATGCCGCATCCCAGGTAACGGTGCTGATACGGTCTGCGAATTCGCGCAATGCGGGCAAGGCTTCGGCGGAGAGGTGTGCATCCAACAAGGCTTGCTCGGCATGCAGGTCGATATAGAACACTTCGGCGGCATCGGCCAGTTCGTTCAGGGTGGAAACGCGCTCCTTATATAAGCCTGCGATAGCTTCCAATGAAGGCGCTGCACTGACTTTCACACCGCGAGCAAGTAGGCGCGGCAGCACCAGTTCGGCCAGGCGCGCGTTGTCGGTCGCTTTCAGATAATGGTTGTTCAGCCATTTCAGCTTTTCGGTATTGAATTGCGCCGCCGAGGGGGTGATGTGGTCGAGATCGAACCATTCGCAGAATTGCGCCACCGAGAACACTTCGTCATCGCCGTGCGACCAGCCCAAGCGAGCTAGATAATTGATGACCGCCTCCGGCAGATAACCGTCCTCGTCGTACTGCATCACACTGACCGCGCCATGCCGCTTGGACAGTTTCTGACCATCGTCACCCAGGATCATCGACAGATGTGCATAGTTGGGCACGGTCGCGTTCAAGGCCTTGAGGATGTTGATCTGGCGCGGGGTGTTGTTGACATGGTCGTCGCCACGGATGACCTGAGTGATGCCCATGTCCCAGTCGTCCACTACCACGCAGAAATTATAAGTCGGTGTGCCGTCCGAACGGGCGATGATGAGGTCATCCAACTCGTCGTTCTGGAACTCGATGCGGCCTTTGACCATATCGTCCCAAGCGACCACGCCCCCGCTCGGATTTTTGAAACGCACCACCGGCTGTATGTCTTGCGGTTGCGGCGGCAAGGTTTTGCCCGCCTCCGGACGCCAGCGCCCGTCGTAACGGGGCTTCTCGCCGCGCGCGCGCTGCTCCTCACGCAAGGCATCCAGCTCCGCTGGCGAGGTATAACAATAATAGGCCTGCCCGGCGGCGATCATCTGCGCGATGACTTCTTTATAACGCGGCATGCGCTGCATCTGATAGAACGGGCCTTCGTCGTAGTTCAAGTCCAGCCATTTCATCCCGTCCAGAATGGCTTGTACCGCTTCCGGTGTGGAGCGCTCCACATCGGTATCCTCGATGCGCAGGATGAAGGTGCCGCCGTGTTTGCGCGCATAGGCCCATGAGAACAATGCGGTGCGGGCGCCGCCGATATGCAGATAACCGGTAGGACTGGGTGCGAAACGGGTGCGTACTGTCATGATGGCCGCCAAAAATGAAAGCGCGCATTTTACGCCACCCAACGGAAATCACTAGATAGAAATTGACCCGATAAGCGGCCTTATGATTAAATGCGCGCCCTCGATTGGGCGGTTAGCTCAGCGGTAGAGCATCGCCTTCACACGGCGGGGGTCACTGGTTCGAACCCAGTATCGCCCACCAATCGATTATCATTCTGATCGCCCTGCCCTTGGCTGTAGAATCTAGGCTCACTGGAGGCATCTGTTGGAAAATCCATATCACATTCTGGGTGTATCGCCGACCGCCACGGGCGAGGAGATCAAAAAGGCTTATCGCGCTCTGGCGATGCGTTTCCATCCGGACAGGAATCCCGGCGCCGAGACCCGCTTCAATGCGGTTCAGAGCGCGTACGAGTTACTGTCCGATCCCAAAAGGCGGGCCGAATACAACCAGAGCATCAATAACCGCATCATCCTCGACGCGGAAGACGAGGCCCGTTCGTTGTGGAACGCACTGTTCAATCGTTGCGGCATCACGCTATAGCCATCCTCACTTATTAGATATCGGAATTCCATGAAAAACATCCATCCTGAATTCGCTTACCAGTCGCGTGAGCTTGGCATCCAGATCGAAGACACTCTGGGTGACCCGCCCGACCGGAAGAACTACGCGAAGGTGGTCAAATCATTGCTGGGTGAATACGCCAGCGGTAGTGGCATCGACGACGTGAACTTTCTCAGCTTCGCGCTGGTCGATCACCTGAACTTCTCCGACCCGGCGGGAATACTGGCGCAATGTGCGCAATACGACGGCGGTGACGCCGCCAAGATCATGAAGATGGTGTCGTGCAACGACGCGGCGGCGAAAGAGGCCTTGTCTTCCGTGTTCACTAGCAATCCCGAGCTGGCGCGCAAAGCGGTCATCACCGCGTTCCTGTTCAAGAACCATAATCGCTGGACGGATGAGGACAACTCGCTTGAATCCTTGCAAAGAGACGAGGACAACGAGGACGATCAGGACGAGGATCAACTCGACGCCGGACACGATATCGAACATCTGTTCGATACACGCGGAGACGAGAATGCCTGACAACAAGACCAACCTCCCCGCGATCAGCCGCCAAGTCACAGAACTGGTACTGGCCGGATCGACCGAACATGCCGAGGAAGCTTTCAACGAGGCCGCAGAACAGTTCGGCGACCTCGCTGTGGTCGAAGTGCTGGACTCGCTGGAGCCGCAGGTCGCCTCGCTGCATCTGTCGGCGTTTGACGGCGGCAAACTGTCGCTGGCCACCCTGCTCATCCCTCCCAAAGCCTGGGCCGAAAGCCTGGCTTTCTTCGCCGCCACCTGGGACGAGGACACCATAGAAGACGAGCCGGAAGTGCTGGCCGAGGCGTTGTTCGCCCATATCCACGGCGTAGTCTTCGCCAGCGACGATCACGAACGCCGCGCCGCACTCATCCACGAAGCCCTGGCGACCGACTGGGGTACGACGGCGTTTGCCGTGTTGTTCTCCACCGCGATGGAAGAGATCATCGAGATCGCCAACGACATCCACAACCACGGCGCACACCGCAGCGGCCAGACTACCTCAGACCACGATGTCATCCCGCTTGCGCTGGAGATCGCGCGCACCGATGAAGATGCCTGGAACCGCGTGTTGTTCGAGCTGTTTCCCGATTGGCAGCCGGGTGCGAACGAGCTGCGCGCCGATTCCGAGGATGATGACGGCGACGACGACGAACATGGTGATCAGGAATATGCCTCGGGGCGCAGCACCAGAGAATTGCTGCTGCGTCTGCGCAAACAGGTGCCAAGCAAAGCAGTCAGCACGCCCAAAAAAGGCGCCCGCCCCAGCTTGGGCGAAGACATCTTCGCCTGAGCCAGACAGCGCGCATGCAACTCGCCAACATCACCACCCGCCCGCCCCATCTGGTGCAAGCACTGGAGGCACTGGCACAACGCGCGGACTATCGCGCGGCGGCAGATACGCTACTGGACGAGCTGAGCGGCATCACCGTGCTGGTAGCCAAGCGCTACACCAACGACAAAACGGCGGAGGGATTGCAGGAGGCTTATCATCTGACGGTCGGCTGCATCTCGCTCGGCATCAGCCAGGCGGAACTACCCGACACCGACGAATCCAAACTGTCATTTCTGTTGCACCACGGCGCTGAATATGTGTTCCAGATGGGCTTCCGCCACATCAAAGAACTCTCCGCCCTGCCCTATGTGGCCTTCATTTCCGAGTTCGACAACGACAGCTTCGTGCAGCAGCGCAATCTGAAAGCGCTGTTTTACGAGATCTGCCGGGCCGATCCGAGTGCCACTTGGGCGGCGGACGATGTCTATCGCAGGGAACTCGCTTCCCGCCGCGAGAACCAGCGTTTCGTCGAATGCGCCCGCTGGCTGCGCAAACAGCATTACGCCGGACCGATCAAAGACAGTGACCTCGATGCCAATGCGGTCATCGCCATCGCGGTGATCTTCGGCATTGCGGGTGACGGACGCATCGTCGCCCGCACCGGGCAAAAAGACATCGAGAGCCTCATCAGCCGCACACGCAAGACCCCGCCGGACATCGAGGCGGCATGGGGCAAGCTGCTCGAACATATCCCGGTCGAATTCCAACCGCTGTTGCGCGAACGCATGGACGAATACCGCGACACCATCATCAAGAAGATCCTTTCCAGGAGCAAAGCGAAAACGGTCATCACCGAGATCCAGGATTTCTACGCCGGGAACGAACTGGATGTGGAATATCCCTGAACGGGATGAGTTGTAACAAGGGAAAGGTGGAGGTGCGACCCAGAGTCGAACTGGGCTAACCGGATTTGCAATCCGGGGCATAACCGCTTTGCTATCGCACCGTCATGACAAACTAAAAATTAAGGGAAAGCTGAAATGCTTTCCCGAGAGATTTGGAGCGGGAAACGAGACTCGAACTCGCGACCTATACCTTGGCAAGGTATCGCTCTACCAACTGAGCTATTCCCGCAAAAAACGAAGTCCGCATTATATGGATATTGGACTTCGTGTCAAGAAAATCGACGACTGTTTTTCTTGGCGGTAAAAATAATTCCCGCGCGCGCCTCCCCGCCGACCATCTCTGTATAATGCGCCGCTGCTCGATTCGAGACATATCCTCAGTTCGGCACTATTCAGCCCGGGTGGTGAAATTGGTAGACACAACAGACTTAAAATCTGTCGCTGAGCAATCGGCGTACCGGTTCGATTCCGGTTCCGGGCACCATTCAATATGTTAAGCAAACTCAATCCCGCCCAACGCGAAGCGATCACCTATCTGGACGGCCCGCTGCTGGTGCTGGCCGGTGCGGGCAGCGGCAAGACACGTGTGATCGTGCACAAGCTGGCCTACCTTGTCGAGCAGTGCGGTTATTCGGCGCGCAACATCGCCGCCATCACTTTCACCAACAAAGCCGCGAACGAGATGCGCGAGCGTGTGGGCAAGCTGCTGAGCGGCGGTGATGCCAAAGGGATGACCATCAGCACCTTCCATGCGCTGGGTATGCAGATCTTGCGCGAAGAGGCCGGGCTGATCGGTTACAAGAAACAGTTTTCCATCTTCGATTCCGCCGACACCGCCAAGATCGTCAGCGAACTGCTCGGTTCGCCGGACAAACAGGACATACGTCAGGCGCAGAGCATGATGTCGAACTGGAAAGCCAACTTCATCTCGCCGGAACAGGCCCAGAGTCTGGTCGAGACCGACGAACAGCAGCGTATCGCCCTGCTCTACCCGCGTTATCAGGAGACCCTGCGCGCCTATCAGGCGGTGGATTTCGACGACCTGATCCGTTTGCCGGTCGATCTGTTCCACGCGCATCCCGAGGCTTTGCAGCGCTGGCAGCACCGCCTGCGCTACCTGCTGGTGGACGAATATCAGGACACCAACGACTGCCAGTACCAGATGATGCGCCTGCTGGCCGGACATCGTGCCGCACTCACCGCCGTGGGCGACGATGACCAGGCTATCTACGCCTGGCGCGGGGCCAGTATCGCCAATCTGCAAAACCTGCAAAAAGACTACCGCCACCTTAAAGTCATCAAACTGGAACAGAACTACCGCTCCTCGCAGCGCATCCTGCAAAGCGCCAACCACGTCATCAAGAACAATACCAAGCTGTTCGAGAAGAAACTGTGGAGCGATCACGGTCTGGGTGACCAGGTGCGCATCTTCGCCGCCAAGGATGACGACAACGAGGCCGAATCCGTGGTGTTGCGCCTGCTGGCGCACAAGTTCGAGCATCGCACCAAGTTTTCCGATTACGCCATCCTGTACCGCAGCAACCATCTGTCGCGCGTGTTCGAGGAACATCTGCGCGCGCAGAACGTGCCCTATACCGTGAGCGGCGGCACCTCGTTCTTCGAGCGTGCCGAGATCAAGGACTTGGTCGCCTACCTGCGCCTGATCGCCAATCCGGACGACGATCCGGCATTCATCCGCGCCGTGACCACGCCCAAACGCGGCATCGGCAACACCACACTGGAAAGGCTGGCCAGCTTTGCCGGTACGCGCAACATCAGCCTGTTCGAAGCCGCATTCGAAGGCGAGATGGCAGACCAGCTCCCGGCACGCCAACACGAAGAGCTGCTCACCTTCTGCAATTTCATCAACCGCATGGAAGCCCGCGCCGCCAAAGAAGAAAGCGCGCAAGTGATGGGCGACCTGATGGATGCCATCGACTATGAGGCATGGCTGTTCGACAGCCACGAACCGCGTCAGGCCGAAACCAAATGGGAGAATGTCAGCAGCTTCGTCGCTTGGATGAACCGCAAATCCGAGGCCGACGGCAAGACCTTATTGGCGATGACGCAGACCATCGCACTGATGAACCTGCTCGAATCGCGCGAAGAAGAAGTCGATGCTGTCTCACTCTCCACCTTGCATGCCGCCAAGGGACTGGAGTTCGGCCATGTCTATCTGGTCGGCGTGGAAGAAGGTGTGTTGCCGCACGAACGCAGCGAAGCACCGGAACAGATCGAGGAAGAACGTCGCCTGATGTACGTCGGCATCACCCGCGCGCAACGCTCGCTGCACATCAGTTATTGCATCAAACGCAAGCGCGGCAAGGAATGGGCGACCTGCGAAGCCAGCCGTTTCATCAAAGAGCTGCCCGAGGGCGATGTGATCTACGCGGGTGCAGTACCGGCGGGCAACACGCCGGAAGTCAGCAAAGAAGAAGGCAAAGCCAAACTGGCGCGGCTGAAAGCGATGCTGGGCTGAGCCGCGCGCTCACCAGAAATCGGCTTGCGCCATGAGTTTTTTCCAGGCTTTGCGCAACAGTGCCAGTCGCTGCGCATCCCCCTGCAATATCCGTTTGCGTATCAGCGCGATGTGGGCCGCGCCCAGTTCCAACTCGTCCAATAGACGCAACGCGACCGCGTGATCGTTGAAGACACCGAGCGTGTCTTGCAGCTTCGCCAGTGCTTTCAGATAAGGTGTGGTCTGCTCCGCAGCGTATAACGGGGCGAACAGATCGCTGCTGTAGCGCAGGTTCTTGCAGGCGATACGCAAACGGTGCAACTCCCGTGCATCGGTATCTCCCACGATGTGTTCGCCATAACGCCCCAGCTTGCGGCTGCGTTTATGCATGACTGTCGCGGCAAAACTGGAAAGATCGTCGCGCACGACGTTATCGTGCCAATACGCCCCGTACATCCAGGCGCCGAAGCGCAGCAGCAGACGCTGAAAATCCCCCGCCTGTAATACCGCTTGCACACGCTGATGCGCCTGTTTGCGCTGTACTTCGCTGCGCCGGACGATGGTGCTCAGCAGCTTGTCGTGACGCATATCCTGGCGCAGACCGGGCAAAACCTGCGTGACGAACACATCCCATTCGCGCGAACGTCCCAGGGTAGTGCCCAACTCCGCGACCATGCCGCGCAACGATTCCAACTCGGCATCGCCGCGATATTTGCGCGTCATGCCCAGCACCACGCGCAGGCGGCGCAATGCGACACGCACCTGATGCAGATATTCGTCATCGCTCTTGCTCACCGCACCGGACACATTGGCTTGCAGATGCAACAGGCACGACCAGATCATGCTTTGCAGCGCCTCGCCCAGCGGCGTGGCAGCCGCCAGCTTGGGCAACTGCGCCTTGCTGACCTGGGCGGATACCGGGTGGTGCAGGCGGTAGCCATACTCCGCTTTGCTGGTCGCCTCGATCTCCAGCGGCACGATATCGAGCAGCGCCAGAGCCAAACGGTAGAGCTGCAACGGCTCACCCGATTTCAGCTCCAGTTCCAACTCCGAAATAATGTGGCTGCGCTTCCCGGCGCGTATCTCGCCGCTATCCAGACTCAGCTCTATCGTCGCGCCCTCGAACTGCAACATACGGATACTGCGCGTGAAATCGGTGACGAACAGCGGCTGTACCTGTTTGCGCAGACTGGACGACAAGGCACTCGCCCCGGCCGCTTCGAGCACGGCGAAATCGAGCCGCTCCCCATCGACGGGAGTCTCCCATTCGTTGCGCTGGTGTAATCCCGCCCGCACCCCGCCGCCGCCTTTCAAGGTTTGCAGCCATTGTTTACCGACCCGACGCAGGCGCAAAGCCATGCGCTCATGGTGCAGACGCAGGTCGGGGGTATCGAAATAGACGCTATAGAGCTGGCGGGTAACCGCACGTTCGCCGGACAAGGCGCGCAGGAACGGATGCCGTTTGAGCCGCGCCAGATGTTCCGGCGCGATGCGCAACTTGAGTTCGGTCTCGACCGCCATCAGAGGATCACCGGCTGGTCGGATAGTTCATTGGTCTTCACCCCGACCTGAGGATAGTGCTGCGCAAGATGTGCTCCCACGCTGCGTATCCCGGCGATGACACCTTCTTCGAATCGGCCCTGACGGAACGCAGCCTCCATCTCCTTGCACACAGCCTCCCACACCGCCTGTCCGAGCTTGGCATGCACGCCCCTGTCGGCCACGATCTCCACATCGCGATCAGCCAGCAACAGATAGATCAGCACACCGTTGTTATGCTCGGTGTCCCAAACATGCAAGCGCGAAAACACCTCGATGGCCCGCTGCCGCGCGCTCTGTCCGGCCAGCAAAGGCGCGAGGTCCAGCGCAGCTTCCACCGCAAAGCGGATCTGCCCGGCGTGTGTCTTCTCCACTTCAGCGATGGTACGCTCGATGTTCGCCATAGCCGCACGCGAGAAGCTGCGATGCACGGACGCCTGTCCGATGGAGAGATGTTTGATGATGCGATTGATATCCATTACCAGTCTCCCGAAGCTCCGCCGCCGC
>JAVBYO010000031.1 GCA_030823955.1 Gallionellaceae bacterium | reverse complement strand
TCGCATGACGAGGGGGCGACCTGGAGTACGCCGCAGCGCCTGGTCACTTCTCCTTTTGTGAATATCAGCACTTTGGTCAAGAGTACGCCGTTCCTGTACAGCGACGGCACGATGGGTGTGCCGGTGTATCACGAGTTCATCAGCAAGTTCGGCGAGTTGCTGCGTCTGGATCAACATGGTGCGGTGCTGGATAAGCAGCGCCTGGCTGCGGGCGGACAAGGCACCTTGCAGCCGGTGGTGCTGGTACAGGATGCGCAGAATGCGCGGGTGTTGATGCGTTATGCCGGTGCTGCCGCGCCGCATCAGGCGGTCACGGTCGCTACACAAGATGCGGGGCGGCACTGGTCGGCTCCCGTCAAATCGCCTGCGTTGCGCAATCCCGATGCTGCGGTGACTGGCGTGACGCTGCCGGATGGGCGTATGTTGGCGGTGTTGAACGATCTGGAGCAGGGGCGGGATGCGCTGTCGCTGATGCTTTCGAAGGATGGCGGCGCTACCTGGCGCGAATTGCGCAAACTGGAAGACCAGCTTGCCAACAGCGCGCAGGCGAACGAAGCGCACTTCACCGGCAATGTGCAGAAGCTCATTACGCAAAGCGACGCGGCGACGACAGGACAGCTGGCGCAATATGTCGAATCAACCAGAAATACGGTCTGCAACAATGACCGGTGTCGTTATGAATTTTCTTATCCCTACCTGATCCAGACGACACGCGGCGATCTTCATCTGGTCTACACCTGGAACCGGACCTTTATCAAACACCTGTGGTTCAATCAGGCTTGGCTAGATCAACAGACGGAACAACCGGCACATGATGCACTACACTGATCTCACCGGACTGGCAGGCGTGGCCTTCGTCATCGTATCGTTCGCGCTGCGTTTGCCGCTTGCGACACGTCTGCCGGAGAAGCACCGGATCGCTCTGGCCGTCGCTTTATTGATTGTGGTGATGCTTCCTTTCGGTGCTTTGTCTGCGGCTGAATTCATGCGCGGTATCACGGGTGACCTGAGTGTGCCGACCTTGCTGTTGTTGGCACTCGCTTGGCGCAAGCCTGCTGCGTTCACAGCCTCACAACGCAACCTTGTGTTGGGGGCGATTGCGCTGGCTGCGCTTGCGCTGTATCCGTTTGCGCTGGGACTGGGGATGTTCGATCCGTATCGCTTGGGCTTCGGCGATGTCTGGTTCATCAGCGCTTTGCTGGTGCTGGTGTGTATCGCGTGGCTACGACGCTATACGCTGCTCGTCCTGACGATCTCGCTGGCGGTGCTGGCGTGGAGTGTCGGCTGGTATGAGTCGAACAACCTGTGGGATTATCTGCTCGATCCGTGGGTGGCGATCTATGCGATTGCCGCACTGCTTAAGCGCGGCGTGCGGACGTTGCGAAGCATTCGTCAAAGTTAGGCTGCTACGCCGCCACTAGGTTTTTTGATGCCAAGCCCAAGCGGGTGACGTGCGGTTACTTGACTTGCCCGCGCTCGATACATATCCCCACCATTTTGCTGCCACGTATGGCTTGCAGTTTTGCCACGCTGACTTTTGCCCACGGTGCTTTGAACTCGTTCAGCAAAATTTGTGCGATATGTTCGGCCAGTGCTTCGAGCAGGTTGAAGTGGCGGCTGGTGAGCACGTCTTGCAGGTGACGCACGATGTCGGCGTAGTTGAGTGCGTCGGTGATGTCGTCGGTCTGGCAGGCGCGGCTGCTGGGTAGCGCGATCTCCAGATCGATCTGCAGGGTCTGCGGCACGCGTTTTTCCCATTCGTACACGCCGATGAGGGTGTCGATCTTGAGTTCGCGCAGGAAGATGATGTCCATAAGGTGTGAAGGTGATTTGGTTGTCGTGAGGACGTTCGAGTAGAATCCGTCGTTCGCATTTTAAGGTATTACAGATGATGACCCTAGTTTTTGTTGTGCTCGCTTATCTGTTTGGCTCGGTTTCTTTTGCAGTGTTGATGAGCAAGGCGTTCGGTCTGGCCGACCCGCGTACGTATGGTTCCGGCAATCCCGGCGCCACGAATGTGTTGCGCAGCGGCAAGAAGGTTGCGGCGGCGCTGACGTTGTTGGGAGATGCGGCCAAGGGCTGGCTGGCAGTATTCGTCACGATCAATCTGGCGCCGCACGACGGCGAGGGGCTGTGGATGGTAGCGCTGGTCTCGCTGGCGGTGTTCCTCGGACACCTGTTTCCGGTGTTCCTGAAGTTCAAGGGGGGCAAAGGCGTGGCGACCGCGCTGGGTGTGTTGCTGGCTTTGAGCGGCTGGATGGGGCTGGCAGTGTTGCTGACTTGGTTGCTGGTCGCGGTGGTGTTCCGTTATTCCTCTTTGGCGGCGCTGATCGCGGCGGCGGCGGCACCGGTCTATGCCATGTTGCTGCATCTGCGTCCGGAGTTGGTGCTGGCGACAGCCATCATGTCGATGCTGCTGATCTGGCGGCACAAGAGCAATATTCAGAACCTGATGACGGGCAAGGAAAGCAAGATCGGTGGCAAGAAGAAAGACGCTCAGTCCGTGTAATTGAGTTGTTGCAGGTCCCAGCGCGGTTTGACGTTGAAACGATAGTCGCGCCGGGCGGCCTGTTCCTTGAATCGCATCGCGCCTGCAAAGGCGATCATCGCGCCGTTGTCGGTGCAGAACTCCATATCCGGATAGAACACTTTGAAGCCGCGCTGTTGTGCGGCTTGGTCGAACTGTGCGCGTAATGCCCGGTTGGCTCCGACACCGCCCGCGATCACCAGTTGGCTCAGTCCGGTCTGTTTGAGTGCGGTCAGGGCTTTTGCGCTCAGTACGTCGACGATGGCAGTTTGTGCTGCAAGGGCGATGTCGGCGCGGGTCTGATCGAGAATTTCAAATTCGCGTAGCGATTCGTTTGACCCCTCGCCCGCTTGCGGGAGAGGGTTTGGGTGAGGGGGGCTGGCGTTCTGCTGCACGGCAAGTAACACGGCAGTCTTCAGGCCGCTGAAGCTGAAGTCCAGGTCGCCACTGTGCAGCATCGGGCGCGGTAACTTGAAGCGGCCCGGTGTGCCGTGTTGTGCCAGTTTGGACAGCAGGGCGCCGCCCGGATAGTCGAGTCCCAATAACTTTGCGCTCTTGTCGAACGCTTCGCCCGCAGCATCGTCCACGGTCTCGCCCAGCAGGGTATAACGCCCCACGCCATCCACGCGCATGAGTTGGGTGTGTCCGCCGGAAACGAGCAGCGCAACAAAAGGAAATTCCGGTGCAGGGTCGGACAGCAACGGTGACAGCAGATGCCCCTCCAGATGGTGGACGGCGATGGTGGGGAGGTCGAGAGCATAAGCCAGTGAGCAGGCGACACTTGCGCCAACCAGTAGCGCACCGGACAGGCCGGGGCCTTGCGTGAACGCGATGGCATCAATGTCGCCGAGCGCGCAGTCCGCCTGTTTTAATGCTTCGCGTAACAGGGGCAGCACATGACGCACATGGTCGCGCGAGGCGAGTTCGGGGACAACGCCGCCATATTCGTTGTGCATAGCGATCTGCGAGTGCAGGGTGTGTGCGAGCAGGCCGCGTTCGGAGTGGTACAGCGCGATGCCCGTTTCATCGCAGGAGGATTCGATACCGAGCGTTATTGCCATCAATTCAGTCCGTTCTAGAGTCGGCGGCATTGTACGTTTCATCTCTGTGCAACAACACCGCAAAAATATTTTAACAAAGTGCTTGACCGGTTCTCTTCAATCTATATAATGCGCACCTCTTCGCTGCACGGCGGCGGAGGGAGTGGTAGAAAAAGTTCTTTAAAATTTAAATAAAACAACCGATTAGTGTGGGTATGTGTGCTTAGGTAAAAGTAATATTGTTAGCTTAGGCTGATGATGTGCTTGAACTCAAGACATAAAGA
>JAVBYO010000032.1 GCA_030823955.1 Gallionellaceae bacterium | reverse complement strand
ATCAAAGACTGGGACATCCCCGCCCAATACCTGTGCCCGCCCATCCCCGGTCGCGCGGACTACCTCCACCATCTGGCCGATTTGCTCGGCGCAAGCAATGGCGGAACCATCCCGCGCGGCGCGTCGGTGCGTGCGCTCGACATCGGCACGGGGGCGAACTGCATCTATCCGCTCATCGGCCATGCGGTATACGGCTGGCAGTTCGTCGCGACGGAAGTCGACAAGGTTGCGCTACAGAACGCACAACGCATCGTGACGGCGAACCAATTGAACGACGCGGTCGAACTGCGCCTGCAACCCTCCCCCTCGGCGATCTTTGCGGACGTGACCTACGCCGATGAATATTTCGACCTCACCCTGTGCAACCCGCCCTTCCATGCCTCACTCGCCGAAGCCCGCAAAGGCTCGCAGCGCAAATGGCAGAATCTCGGCAAAGAGAGCGACAAACGCAAGAGTCCGGTATTGAACTTCGGCGGTCAAAGTTCGGAGTTGTGCTGCGACGGCGGTGAGGAAGCTTTTATCAAACGCATGATCGAGGAGAGCGAATCAGGCAAGGACAACTGCCTGTGGTTCACCACGCTGGTCTCGAAATCGGCAACCCTGCCGCATGTCTATCGAACGCTAAAATACTCCAAAGCGAAAGAGAACCGCACCATCGAGATGTCACAAGGCCAGAAGAAGAGCCGTTTCCTTGCCTGGACATTCATGGATAAGGAGCAGCAGCGCGAGTGGTGGCAGCGCAAAACCCGCTGACACCGACCGAATCATAATTTTGCGTGCTCGGCGGCAGCCTGACGCTCCTCTTCCGCCAACGCCGCGCGGAACGCTTCGAGCTTGCGATGAAACGCCTCGCCGTCACCATAATCAAGGAAACGCTCGTAGCGCGCATGTGCGTTGCGCACCTTGCGTGCATGTTTGATCGGGCAGAAATACTGCTCGGTGCGCGCGATGATCTCCTGCGTGTAGGCCAGCATCCCCACCGCGTATGAACAATACAGGCAATGCACCTTCTCGATGATGTTGAGATAAGCCAGATGCTGGTGGTCGTACACGATGTAATCGCCCCGCTTCACCTTCGCGATACCGTAAACCGGAAAACATAGCGTCTGATACAGGCTCACACTCAGATCGAACAGCACCAGCGCCACGGATGCGCCGTAGATCACGGGCATGGTGAGATAGTTCTGCGGGCGGACGGTGAGGAACCAGCGGAACACACCCAACTTGACGCGCTGGTGCGCCTCCCTGATGGCCTGCTCGAACACCACACGCCGGCCTTCGACTGAATATCGCAGACGGCTCTGCTGCTCTTCGAGCGCGCTATTCAGCTCATCCTCCAACTGGCTCATCTGCTCGACGATCTGGCGTATACGGCTATTCATATGACTTCCCTCGCTATGTGGCAGACTTGTACCATCAAGCCGCCCGCTTCTGCTGCGCTTTCATGATCTTCGGCAGATTACTCTCGATCCAGTCGATCAGTGCATCGACCTGAGCACCGATCTCCGTCCCCAACGGCGTAAGAGAATACTCCACATGCGGCGGCACCACCGGATAGGCGATGCGGTCGATGAAACCGTCTTTCTCCAGTTGCTGCAAGGTCTGCGCCAGCATCTTCTCGCTCACCCCGCCGATCTTACGGCGCAAGTCGCTGAAGCGGTGTGTCCCTTCCATCAGCGCGACCAGCACCAGCACGCCCCAGCGGCTGGTGACGTGATTGAGTATCTCGCGCGAAGGACAGGCCGTGGAGAAGACCTCGCCCCGGCGCTGGGCGATCTTCGACATCCGTGTATTGGCTTGAGGCATGACACTTACCTTTTTGTGCGTACTTACGAAAAGTTATTGTACGGGATATTCTGTGCTTCCCCAAATCAACAATCAAAAAAAGAAAGGAAGAATCATGATCGTCGTCACCGGAGCAACAGGCCAATTGGGTCAACTGGTCATCAAAGCATTGCTGAAAAAAGTCCCCGCAAAAAACATCGTCGCCGCCGTGCGCAATGTGGAAAAAGCCAAGGATATCGCCGCACTGGGCGTGCAAGTGCGCCATGCCGATTACAACCAGCCCGCAAGCTGGGACGTTGCATTGAAGGGCGCGGATAAGGTGCTGCTCATCTCTTCCAGCGAAGTCGGCCAACGCAGCAAACAACACAAAACCGTCATCGACGCCGCCAAACGTGCAGGCGTGAAACTGCTGGCCTACACCAGCGTACTGCGCGCCGATACCTCCCCGCTCGGACTGGCCACCGAACACAAAGAGACCGAGGAATACCTGCGTGACTCCGGCGTACCCTTCGCTTTGCTGCGCCACGGCTGGTACACCGAGAACTACACCGCAGGCATCCCCGCCGCTCTGGCACACAACGCCGTGTTCGGCTGCGCCGCTGATGGCCGCATCTCCTCCGCCACCCGCGCCGACTACGCCGAAGCCGATGCCGCCGTACTCACCGCCGATAACCAGGCAGGCAAAGTCTATGAGTTGGCGGGCGATACGTCTTACACCCTGACCGAATTCGCCGCCGAGATCGCGCACCAGACCGGCAAAGCCATCGGCTACGTCAACCTGCCCGAAGCGGAATACGAAAAAGCACTGCTAGGCGCAGGCTTGCCGGGCTTCCTCGCTCAACTGCTGGCGGATTCCGATACGGGTGTTTCAAAAGGAGCGTTGTTCGATGACAGCAAGCAACTGAGCAAACTCATCGGCAGACCGACGACTGCGTTAGCGGAAGTGGTGAAGGCGGCGTTGTAAGGAGGGAATGGCTACATTTCGTCAAAGGCTGCGAGCAAACTGGCCGCAGCCTTTTTCTTTCAATATCAATGCTTATAGCTCGGTAGGGCGCAATAACCATCGGGCATTGCGCCGTATGAGTGGGGGGAGGCAGGATTGCATCTGGTGCAATGCGCTATGCTTATTGCACCCTACAAGAGACTACTTCAACTCGTTAAAGAAATTCCTAACCGCCAGCACCCGCTGCCCCAAGTCCTCATGCTTCAACTCGATGCGCAATTTGTCCGGCCCGTTCATTTTGATGTAGCGGCGGGTTTGGATCATGGTGATGATCTTCATCGGATCGATAGGCGGGTTCGGCACGAACTGAATCTGGATCGCTTCGCTGGAAGCATCCAGCTTGGCGATGCCCAGTGGTTTGGCGAGGATGCGCAGGCGGTGGCTGTCGAGCAGGGTCTGTGCCGGTTCGGGTAGCAGGCCGAAGCGGTCGATGAGTTCCTGCTGCATATCGTCCAAATCTTCCTGCGTGTTGCAGTTCGCCAGCCGTTTGTAAATGACCAGACGCTGGTGGATGTCGCCGCAGTACTCGTTGGGCAACAGTGCGGGCGTGTGCAGATTGATCTCAGTGGTCACTCCCAGCGGGTGCGCCATGTCCGGCTCTTTGCCTTGTTTGAGCGAGGCGATAGCCGCCGCGAGCATGTCGTTGTAGAGACTGAATCCGATCTCCTGCATCTCGCCGCTTTGTGATTCGCCCAGCACTTCGCCCGCACCACGAATTTCCAAGTCATGCATGGCGAGGAAGAAGCCTGAGCCAAGTTGTTCCATGGCCTGGATCGCTTCGAGGCGTTTCTTCGCCTGTGCGGTGAGGCCGTCCATGCTATCCACCAGCAGATACGCATAGGCTTGGTGGTGCGAGCGCCCGACGCGGCCGCGCAGCTGGTGCAACTGTGCGAGGCCGAAACGGTCGGCCCGGTTCATGATGATGGTATTGGCGGTGGGTACGTCGATGCCGGTCTCGATGATGGTGGAACACAACAACACGTTGAAACGCTGGTGGGTGAAGTCGCGCATCACCGCTTCCAGATCGCGTTCGCCCATCTGGCCGTGAGCCACACGGATGCGCGCTTCCGGCAGCAGTGTCTCCAGCTTCTCCAACATATTGTTGATGGTATCCACTTCGTTGTGTAGGAAATACACCTGCCCGCCGCGTTTGAGTTCGCGCAGCACGGCTTCGCGGATGATGCCCTGACTGTAACTGCTGACGAAGGTCTTGATGGAAAGACGGCGCTGCGGTGCGGTGGCGATCACCGAGAAGTCACGCAACCCTTCCAGCGACATCGCCAGCGTACGCGGGATCGGTGTGGCGGTGAGCGTGAGCACATCCACTTCGGCGCGCAAAGCCTTGAGACGTTCTTTCTGCTGCACGCCGAAACGGTGCTCCTCGTCGAGGATGACCAAGCCGAGGTTGCTGAACTTCACATCCTTCTGGATCAGCTTGTGTGTGCCGATCACGATATCGAGCTTGCCATCGGCCAAATCTTTCAGCGATTGCGTCACTTCCTTGGTGGAACGGAAACGCGACAACTCGGCGATCTTGATCGGCCAGTCGGCGAAACGGGTACTGAAATTCTGGAAGTGTTGCTCGGCCAGCAGCGTGGTCGGTACCAACACCGCCACCTGTTTACCATCCATCACCGCCACAAAAGCGGCGCGCAACGCCACTTCGGTCTTACCGAAACCCACGTCGCCGCAGATGAGTCTATCCATCGGCTTGACCGATTGCAGGTCAAGCAACACCGCCTCAATGGCGGCGGCCTGGTCGGCGGTCTCTTCGAAGCCGAAACCGGCGGAGAAGGCTTCGTAGTCGTGATAGGTGAACTTGAACGCGTGGCCTTTGCGCGTGGCGCGCTGGGCGTAGATATTGAGCAACTCGGCGGCGGTGTCGCGCACCTGCTGCATGGCACGGCGCTTGGCCTTATCCCAACTGCCGCTACCCAGTTTGTGCAGCGGCGCGGCTTCCGGCGCGCCGCCGCTGTAACGGCTGATGACATGTAGTTG
>JAVBYO010000019.1 GCA_030823955.1 Gallionellaceae bacterium | reverse complement strand
GTCTACAACTCCCTCCCCCTCTCCCCCAGCCCCTCTCCCGCAAGGGGCGAGGGGAGTGGCAAGATGAACGACGCTGAATTGCTCGACGAGTTCTGCGATGCGTTGTGGCTGGAAGACGGTCTTGCGCGCAATACGCTGGACAGTTACCGGCGCGATCTGAGCAAGTTCGCGGAATGGCTGAGTAAGCAACAGGGGCGCACACTGCTGGAAACCACACATGCCGATATCCAGGGTTTTCTCGCGTATCTGATGGGAGGACAGAAAGCCAAGGCGACTTCGACCTCGCGCGCCATCTCCAGTTTGAAACGGTTGTTTCGCTATCTGCTGCGGCAGAACAGGATCGCGGTCGATCCGAGTTTGCAGATCGCCACACCCAAATTGCCGCGCAGCCTACCCAAGAGTCTGACCGAAGAGGACGTGGAGTTGTTGCTGGCCGCGCCGGATGTGCAGGCGCCGCTCGGGATGCGTGACCGCACCATGCTGGAAGTGCTGTATGCCAGCGGATTGCGCGTGTCGGAATTGGTCGGCTTGAACGTGGCTCAGATCAGTCTGGATATGGGGGTGGCGCGGGTGATGGGCAAGGGCAGCAAGGAGCGCCTCGTGCCGCTGGGTGAGGAGGCGCTAGACTGGGTGCGGCGTTATCTCGCCGAATCCCGTCCGGTATTGCTGGCTGGGCAAGTGAGTGATGCGTTGTTCGTCACCCAGCGCGGCGGGGGGATGACGCGACAGATGTTCTGGTATCTCATCAAGAAACATGCAAAACAGGGGGGGCTGCACAAACCGCTGTCCCCGCATACTTTGCGCCACGCTTTCGCTACCCATCTGTTGAATCATGGTGCCGACTTGCGCGTGGTGCAGATGTTGCTCGGGCATTCGGATATCTCGACTACACAAATTTACACGCACGTGGCGCGCGAACGGCTCAAGGCGCTGCATGCCAAGCACCATCCGCGCGGGTAGTCGCGCGGCGGCTTCCGTGCTTGTTGAAACCCCCGCTTTAACCGATAATGCCGCAGCCTCAAGTCCCTTGCTTACCGGGGGCGCGGGCGACGGGCAATGTGCCCTGGTTATCATGGTGATTGGACGAGGCATTGAATATTAATTTTCAACGGGCAGTTGATCGTATCGCGGGTGTGCCGATCTGTGTGCTGCTCTCCTGGTTCGAACGATTTCGCCGTGCTTTATCCGGCACTCCGGCGCTGGATTCCCCTCCGCAACGCATCCTTATCATCCTGCTGTCGGAGATGGGCAGTCTGGTATTGGCGCAGCCGATGTTCGCCAAACTCAAACAGCAGTATCCCGCAGCCGAGTTGCATATCCTGATGTTCAAGAAGAATCGCGAAGTACTGGATCTGCTCGGCGTGATGCCGCGCGAGCACGTCATCACGCTGAACGACAAATCGCTGGGACAGTTCGTGCCGGATATCCTGAGTGCGATCAGGCTGATGCGTACCCTCAAGTTCGATGTGGTGATCGACTGCGAATTGTTTACCCGTGTGAGCAGTATCTTTGCGTATCTGTCCGGCGCGCCCAAGCGCGTGGGCTTTCATGCGCATACGCAGGAGGGGCTGTATCGCGGTGACTTCATCACCCATCCGGTGATGTACAACCCTTACCGGCATCTGTCGCAGCAGTTCCTGACCATGGTGGCGGCTATCGAGTCCAGCGGTACACCTATCGCCAAGGATGTCGCCGCCGAATTGTCCGCGCCACCGTTGCTACAGTTTGCCGAGGGTGAGTTGCAGCAGGTCGGGGATGAGTTGCACAGGGATTTTCCGGTGCTGGCGGGCAAGAAGCTGGTGCTGGTTTATCCCGATGGCGGCATCTTGCCGATACGCGCGTGGCCGCCGGAATATTACAAGCAGTTGTGTGTGACGCTGTTGCAGGAAGGTTATGCGGTCGCACTGATCGGGCTGCCCGATGCGAAGCCGCTGGCGCAGGAGATCGTGGCGCATTGCGCGCATCCGCATTGCATTGATCTGACCGGATATACCAAGACGGTGCGGCATCTGTTGGCGATCTTCAATCACGCATCGCTGCTCATCACCAACGACGGCGGACCGGGGCAATTCTCGGCACTGACGAAGCTGCCGACTCTGGTGTTCTTCGGGCCGGAGACACCGGCACTGTATAGTCCACTGGCGCCCAATATCCATTGCCTGTATTCGGCGTTGTCGTGTTCGCCCTGCCTCACCGCCTATAACCACCGCAATTCACCTTGCGACGGCAACAATCGCTGTTTGCAATTGATCACCCCGCAGCAGGTGTTGGAGCAGGCGCATGCACTGTTGCGCGCGGAGCGAAACGCATGAGATCCGGCTTTAACCTCAGGATGAAGTTCTCGTCGTTGTTGCGCAGGATACTCTCCAAACGTTTTCTGAAATTCGGCACGGTCGGCGCGTCCGGCACAGTGGTCAACATCGGTGTGTTGTATTTCGCGCAGGAGCACATCTTCCATGCGGTGCTACAAAACGAGATCAGGCTTAATCTGTCGCTGGCGTTGGCGATCTTTCTGGCGACACTGAACAATTTCTTCTGGAACCGTCTGTGGACATGGTCGGACCGGGTGCAACATCAGCATCGTCCGTGGCTGTCGCAGTTCGGCCAATACACGCTGGCCTGCTGGCTGAGTATCGCGCTGCAAGTGGTGTTCACCAACCTGCTGGCGCCGCATTTCTATTATCAGATCGCCAACCTCATCGCCATCGGTCTGACCAGCGTGCTTAATTTTGTGCTGAACGATGTCTGGACTTTCGGGCGTGTGAAATTGCTGGATAAACCGGCAGCGAAACCGGGACAGGATTGATCCGCGCCGATGACCACGCCACGTTTGATCGGGTATGTGTTGGCCACGCTGCTGGCGGTGGTCACTTATTTCTACGGGCTGGATAGTCCGCATATTCCCAAGAACGGCGACGAATTCCCTTACGCACATATCACCCGTCTCACCGCCGATAGCGGCCAGTTGCTGCCGCTGCGCTCCGAGTTGGACAATATGCGCAACACCAAGCCGCCGCTGTTGTTCTGGCAGGGCATCGTCTCGACCGACTGGGGCAAGCAGTGGACATGGTGGAACCTGCGTTACCCGAGTGTGATCTACACCCTGCTCACGGCGGCGCTGGTGTTTTCGCTGGCATTGCGGCTGGTGCGCAATCAGGGTGGTACGCCGGGTGAGGCGTTGGAGACAGGCTTCATCGGTGCGCTGACCTTTCTGGCTTTCTTCAGCACCTATCGTTACGGGCGCCCGTTCCTGGTCAACCCGGCTGAGGTGTTCTGGTTCTTCCTGCCGTTCTTCACTTTGTTGTATTGGCGTTCCAGCGCATTCGATTCCAGGCTGATAGTGCCGCTGCTGCTGGGTGTCGAGGTGGGCATCGGCCTGTTGTACAAGTCTTTCGCGCTGGTCGCGCCGGTGGCGTTCGCGCTGTCGTGGTGGTATCTGCACCAGCGCGATTATCGTTTCAAAGCTTTCTTCATCCGCGATGCGTGGAAGGTCGCTGTCACCGTTGTGGTGGCACTGGCCTTGTTCAGTCTGTGGCTGGTGTTCGATCCCGATCCGCAGGCGGTGTGGAACGAATTCATCGTCGGTGAGAACGCGGGTAAGTTCGACCCGCGCAGCGGCAGTTATCTCGGCAATCTGTTGTGGGGCGGCAGCAGTGTGTGGGCGCTGCTGGTCGGATATCCGATGAATGCTGGCTTGCTGGCGTTCCCGGTGATCGCGTTGTTCTGGAACGCCTATCGCCGCCGCGCTTTGCTGAGCGATGCGGAAAAGATGTTGTGGATATGGATGGCTGTGCTGTTCATCGTGTTCAGTGTGCCGAGCCAGCGCACGGCGCGTTATCTGTTGGAGGCGATGCCGGGATTGGCGGTGTTGTGCGCACTGAATTGGCAACGTCTCAGCCGCATGGCATTTGTGGCGAGCTTGCTGTTCTCGGCCAGTGTGCTGGGGCTAATCGCGTTCCTGTCGTGGCGTTTGCAACAGGAATTGCCGGCCGCCGGGCTGTATGGTTTTGTTTACTGGTCGTTGCTTGCCTTCACCGCCGTGTTGATCCTGCTCGGGATATTCTGGGCACGCCACACCCGGAGTCTGGTCAACGTGGCCGCGCTGCTGGTGTTGCTGGTGCTGGCTGCGTTCCTGCGCCCGTTCGACGGTGCGCAGGGAAGATTCAGCGCCGATGCACAGCGTTATGTTCAGGGCAAAGAGGTATGGACGCCGTGCAACTTCAGGGCGGTGGATGAGGGGTACCGCTTCCTGTTGCCGGGGGCAAATGTCCACGGCTATTTCTTCCTGCCGCTGCAGAGTGTCGCTCAGTTGTCCGCCCAATATCCGCTGTTCGCCGTGCAGTTGCCGTTGCAGGAAAAATGCGTGGATTGCAAAGTCATCGGGCAACGTTTGGAGATCCGCAGTCGGCATACGCCGGAAGAGATCAAACTGATCTTGCAGGGCGAGGTGTTCCAGCAGTTGTTCACCAATGAATTGCTGATCGAATCATCACAGGCCATGCTGAGCCGTCCTTTGCTCGAGGGCTGCCGTTGAGGCCGGACGGGCAGATGTTGCGCCGGCTGCTCATTCCGGCTATCGCGCTGGCCGCGTTCGCCGGGGCCTACTACAAGGCGGCCCGTATCCCCGTCGCAGCACCGTTCCAAGCTGCCGTGTCGCCCCCCACAAACAAGTCTGCCCCGCATTTTGCGAGTCGTTTTGCCTCGTCGCAGTTGTTCGTGCAGGTGCATGCCGCTTCGGCTGTCGAATTGAGCGACGGGCGCGTCCGTTCCTTCTGGTTCGCAGGCAGCCGCGAGGGGGCGAAAGACGTGGCGATCCGTAGCGCGGTGTTCGATCCGGTGCAGGCGCGTTGGAGCGGTGAGCAGATCGTGGTGACACGCGAACAGACGCAACGGGCACTGCATCGTTTCGTCGCCAAGCTCGGCAATCCGGTGGTGGGGCGTGCGGCGGACGGCTCCCTGCG
>JAVBYO010000036.1 GCA_030823955.1 Gallionellaceae bacterium | reverse complement strand
ATGTCCCAGTCTTTGATGCCGTAGTCGCTCAGCAACAGCGCGCGGTTGAGTGCTTTCACCGCAGCCGGATCGGCGAAATCGATACTCTCGTTGCCGTATTCGTTTTTCGCCACGAATGCCGCCAACTCCGGGTTGCTCGCGATGAGCCGCGCGAAGTCGTAACGCTCGCGGTGCAGATTGCGCGGGTGTAGATTGGTCTTGGTCGCGGTTTGTGTCATGGGGCTTGGCATCGCATGTGGAGGCGCGGATTGTAACAAGTGCCAGCAGCAATCGAGACGGATTCGCTTGAGTTTTTTTCGTTCACAAGGCCGTATCTCACTAGGCAATGCACATCGGAAATGTCCAGTGCTTAATGCTGTTTTCTTAAAAATTTCACGCACGGGAGGGGTTGGCGTTTGCATTAAAATGCAGCCTGTTCGAGTCGCACATCAATTGGGTCAGAGTGCTAGGCCGCTGCCCACTGGGAGTCAGAAATGCCGCAAGAGATCAGTATCGAAGTCCTGTTAGAAAAATACGCGGAAGCAGACGAGAAGTCGGTGCAGGATGTGCGCCGCCGCGTGGCGCGCGGCTTGGCGCAAGCCGAGAAGCCGGAGCAACAGGCCAAGTGGGAAGAGGCGTTCTTTCTGGCGCAGGAGCACGGCTTCATTCCGGCGGGACGTATCAATTCCGCTGCCGGGTTGAAGATGCAGGCGACGCTGATCAACTGTTTCGTACAGCCCGTGGGCGACGCGATCTCCGGCACCAGCGACGGCAAGCCCGGTATCTACGATGCGTTGCAGCAAGCCGCCGAGACCATGCGGCGCGGCGGCGGGGTAGGTTACGACTTCTCCACCATCCGCCCCGAGGGGGCGCACGTCAAAGGTACCAACTCGCGTGCCAGCGGCCCGATCTCTTACATGCGCGTGTTCGACCGCTCCTGCGAGACGGTGGAATCCGCCGGAGCGCGGCGCGGTGCGCAGATGGGCGTACTGCGTTGCGACCATCCCGATATCGAGAGATTCATCAGCGCCAAGGACAAGGGCGATCTACGCAATTTCAACATCTCCGTCGGTGTGACCGACGCGCTGATGCAGGCGGTGGAGAATGACGAAGAGTTCGAGCTGGTACATGCCGCAGAACCGTCTGCCACGATCAAAGAGGCGGGTGCGACTCGCCGTGCTGACGGCAAGTGGGTCTACCGCAAAGTGCGCGCCGCCGATCTGTGGAAGCAGATCATCGCCAGCACCTATGACCATGCCGAGCCGGGCGTGCTGTTCATCGATCTGATGAACCGCGACAACAACCTCTCCTATTGCGAAGTGATCGAGGCGACGAACCCCTGCGCTGAACAGCCTCTCCCCCCATACGGCTGTTGCTGTCTAGGTTCTATCGACCTGACACGCATGGTGAAGAACCCGTTCTCGAACCATGCGGGATTCGATCACGAACCGTTCAAGCAACTGGTGCGCATCTCCGTACGTATGCTCGACAACGTGCTGGACGTGAGTGCATGGCCGCTTCCGGAACAGCAACAGGAAGCGCAGAGCAAACGTCGCATCGGGCTGGGTTTCACCGGGCTGGGTGATGCGCTGGTGATGCTGGGGCTGCGCTACGACTCGGACGAGGCGCGCGCCTTCGCTACCGACATCACGCGCATCATGCGCGACGAGGCTTATGCAGCCTCGGTGGATCTGGCGATCGAGCGCGGTGCGTTCCCGCTGCTGGATGCCGACAAGTATCTGGCTAAGCCGCGCTTCGCATCGCGTTTGCCGGATGAGCTGAAAGACAAGATACGCAAGCATGGCCTGCGCAACAGTCACCTACTTTCCATCGCGCCTACCGGCACCATCTCGCTGGCCTTTGCCGACAATGCATCCAACGGTATCGAGCCCGCGTTCTCTTGGTTCTACACGCGCAAGAAACGCATGCCGGACGGCACGAGCAAGGACTACTCGGTGGAAGATCACGCCTGGCGCGTGTTCAAGAAGCAGGGCGGCGATGTGAGCAAGCTGCCGCCTGAATTTATCTCCGCGCTGGAGATCTCGGCCATCGACCACATGAAGATGGTCGCCGCCGTCGCGCCGTTCATCGACACTTCGATCAGCAAGACGGTGAACGTGCCCGCCGACTATCCGTATGAAGATTTCAAAGACCTCTACACCGAAGCATGGAAGGCCGGGCTGAAGGGCTTGGCGACCTATAGGCCGAACAGCGTGCTGGGTTCGGTGCTGTCCGTTACGCCGGAACCCAAGAGCGAACAGCCGCAGGACTTTGTGTTCGACCAAGACAGGCGCATCGTGTTGGAAGCCGCGCCCACGCCAGCACTCGCCTCGTTGCGCTGGCCGGGACGCCCGTCGTTGCCCGCCGGTAGCGAAGGCTGGGTATCGCAGGTGGTGAAGCATCCGCTCGGCAGTTTCGTGGCGTTCGTGTCGCACACCACGAACGGCAAGAACCATCCGTTCGAAGTGTGGGTCAACGGCTCCGAGCAGCCGCGCGGTCTGGGTGCGCTGGCGAAGTCGCTGTCGATGGATATGCGCACGCGTGATCCGGTGTGGATACGCATGAAGTTGGAGATGCTGATGAAGACGGCGGGCGACGATGTGTTCGATATGCCCATGCCGCCCGACGGCGAAATGAAGCGCATGCCGAGTCTCGTGGCCGCGTTCGCACACCTGTTGAAATACCGCATCGAGCAATTGGGTGCGCTGGAGATCAGCGAGGGCGCGACCACGCCGATGATGGATGCGTTGTTCGCCAAGAAGGAACCCAAGACCGGCACTGACGGCACCATGAGCTGGACGGTGGACATCTCCAACGCGGGCAGCGGCGACGATTTCGTGCTGGGGCTGAAAGAGCTGGTGCTGCCGGACGGACAACGCCGTCCTTACTCGATGTGGCTTTCCGGCGTGTATCCGCGCGCGCTCGACGGGCTGTGCAAAGTGTTGAGCTTGGACATGCGCGTGATCGACCCCGCGTGGATAGGCATGAAGCTGCGCAAGCTACTCAATTTTGGCGAACCGCTGGGTGATTTCATGGCGCGCGTGCCGGGCGGCAGCAAGATGGAGAGTTATCCTTCGACCGTCTCCTATGTTGCCAAGCTCATCATCCATCGCTATGCCATGCTCGGCATCCTCGACGAGCACGGTTATCCGGTGCAGCAGATGGGTGTGCTGGAGATACCCGAAGGCCAGATCAAACCGACCACGGTCAAGACGTTGGCGGGCAAGCCGTGCAAGGAATGTGGCAACGCCACGCTCATCAAGAAAGACGGCTGCGAGTTCTGCACCAGTTGCGGTGCGATAGGGGCGTGCGGCTGATGGCGTACTCGCCGTATAATCCGCGCCCCGATTTTATTTTTTTATATCCCCGCCGTGAGCGTGGAGCCAGTTGAAATATGAACCTCATCATCCAAGCATTGCACGATATTCCCGCGAGTCATCTTGACCGTCTGGCCAGCCTTTCGCTGGCCGCGCGCATCGAACAGATCGGCACCCATGCCTACCGACTGCGCGAAGCCAAGCCACATGACGGTGTACCGATGTTCTGTTACGAGCATCAGATCGATTACGGTTTCGTGCGCGCGGGACAACATCTGTCCGATTTCGGTCTGGTGGTGATGGATATGGATTCCACCCTCATCAGCATCGAATGTATCGACGAGATCGCCGACATGCAGGGCATCAAGCCGCAGGTGGCAGAGATCACCGAGGCGGCGATGCGCGGCGAGATCGACTTTTCCGAGAGCCTGCGCCGCCGTGTGGCGCTGCTGGCCGGATTGGAAGAGGGGGCTTTGCAGCGTGTGTATGACGAGCGTCTGAAGCTGAATCCCGGGGCGGAGCTGATGCTGGCGGAGCTGAAGAGACACGGTATCAAGACGCTGCTGGTCTCCGGCGGCTTCACCTTTTTCACCGAGCGGCTGAAGGCGCGCTGCGGGCTGGATTTCGCCCATGCCAACACGCTGGAGATCGTCGATGGCAGATTGACGGGACAGGTGCTGGGCGACATCGTGGATGCCCAAGCCAAGGCGCACTGGCTGACGCATACCCGCGCGGAATTGGGGTTGCGCGCGGAACAGGTGATCGCCATGGGCGACGGCGCGAACGACCTGAAGATGATGGCGCAGGCCGGTACCAGCATCGCTTACCATGCCAAGCCTATCGTGCGTACGCAGGCGACCTTCGCGCTCAATTTCGTGGGCTTGGACGGGTTGGTGGGGTTGTTCGCATAGCGGCTTGCGCGGCACCGCAGCAACAAATAAAAACGGCGACTCAAACGAGTCGCCGTTTTTGTGTGGCCAACTGTCTTATTCGATCCTGGCGTTGGCGCGCAGTGACTTAATAGCCTCTTGGATGGCTTGCTGTTGCAAACGTTTTTCCAGATTGGGCTTAACTTCTGCATAGCTAGGAACTTTAAGCTCCCGCGTGTCTTCCAGTTTGATGATATGCCAACCGTATTGGGTTTGCACCGGAGCACTGATCTCGCCTTTGGCTAATGTTTGTATCGCGTCGCCGAAAGGTTGTACGAAGTTGTTTGGATTCGCCCAGCCCAGATCACCTCCTTGGTCACTTGATCCGGGGTCTTTGGATTTTTCTTTGGCGAGCTTGTCGAATCTTTGGCCTTGCTTGAGCTTTTTGGCGATGGAGATGGCCTCGTTTTCGCTGGCAAGAAGAATGTGAGCGACCTTGTATTCTTGGTTGCCGACGCGGTTTTTCAGATTCTCATACTCTTGTTGAAGCGCTCCTTCAGTAACGGGATGGTTCTGCGTGTAGTTCTGGACGAAGGCTCCGACCAGCGCACTTTGTTGCGCGAAGATATTTTGCTCCCCGACTGGAGTGTTGATGAGCGACTTAGATACTTCGATGGGCGGCCCCAGTTTTAGTTTTACTGCTTCTTGTACGATGACTTCCAGTTTAATCAGGTCGTCGCGGATCGCTTTGCGCAGTTCGGGGGCGTCTTTCTGGCCCTGTTCCACTGCGGCCTTGATGCGCAGATCCATACGCAGTTGTGGAATGGCTACACCGTTCACCGTGGCGATGGCTTTGGAGTCGCTCGCGCTCGCTACATAGGACTGCGACTGCGTTGGTGCGGGGGCTGGCCTAGCTTCAACATCTTGGCGCTGCCGGGCCTGCGCCGCCTCCCGCTTGAGTTTGGCGATGCGGGCCTGAGCCAATGAGGCGTATTGCCCGTTAGGGTTGTTATTCAGATATTCCTGATAACTTATTTCCGTGGCCACGCCGTTGGCAGATTCCCAAGCTGCTTGATCTTGTTGAGCCCGATTGGATGCGGCCTGATCTTGAAATTTTTTGATCCGGCTTTTAGCCAGTATTGCAAATTTCCCTTTCGCATATTGCGCTAAATAGGCTTCGTAGTCTTCAATGGTGTTGCCTTTTTGAACTTCGTTCCAAAGGGCGCTTTCGGGATCTTTGGCGGAAGATGTATCCGGTTCAGCGACTGCGGGAGTGCCGACCAACTCTTTGATTTTCTCTACCGCTTGAAATGAGTCGCAACCACGGCATGGCAGTGATTTTGAATACACGTCGATGTTGTCATACAGGTTGCGGATGCTAAGCGCCAGGAAATAGCCGCCGTCTTGTTTGGTGACGCTGGCGATAGCTAAGAGTTCAGAATTGAAAGCTTCGGTGATGCCTTGCAGGCAACGAGTCTCGTCGCATTCTTTCTTGGCGGTGTTGCGCGATTCTTTTTGGAATATCTCGCGTGCTTTTCTGGCGACTTGTTCACCTGAAAGCACTTCGTATTGCCGCTGCAATCCCTCGACCAAGGCGGTTTCCATCGCACCTTGCAGATTTTTATCTGTTTCGCCCAAGCGCAATGGCATGAGAACGAGGCGTTCTTTTTGTACCTGTTGGCCTTTGGCAGTTTTTACGGGTTTGGCAGCTAGAGCGAAGGGTATTGCCAGAAAAAATAAGCATAAACCGGCCAAGCAGGATGCCGCAGAAATTCTCTTCAGATTTCTGCGGACTCCCATCTTAGGATTGCTCCGTTTGATTAGCCATGTTGAAGTAATGCGGTTGGAGCTGTGCTTAAACCTAGTTCTTAACGATCTCGGCATTTGCACGTAACGTCTTTATCAGCTCTTGGAGGTTTTTGTTTTGTATATCCATCTGAATAGATACTTTTACTTCCTCGAATGGAGGGAAATCCCGTACATCATTCAGCTTGTAGATGCTCCAACCATATTGATTTTGCACCGGTGCGCTGACCTGTCCCTTTTTAAGTTTCAGGATTGCTTCTGATAGAGCCGGTGGCAAGCGGGATGGGAATACCCAGCCGATCTCTCCCCCGTTTTCTTTGCTTTGCGGGTCGAGAGATTTCTCTTTCGCGAGTTTCTCAAATTTCCCGTTATTCTTGATCTTTGCGAGGACGGCATCAGCCTCTTTTTTGTTCTCTACAATGATGTGGGCAATCTTGTACTGGTTGGTACCGAGAGCTTCTTTCTTTGCATTTTCATAAGCTTGTTTGACGGCATCTTCTGTGACGGGATGGCTCTTCACATAGTCCTGCAAAAAGATCTTGCGCAGTATGTTTTGCTTGGTCAATTCGAGTATCTGCGCGGCTTCAGTTTGCTTATCCAAATTCTTTTTGGCAGCTTCTTGAGCGATGACCTCAAGGTCAATCAATTCGTTGCGAATCTTTTCACGCATCTCAGGACTGTCCGGTTGCCCTTGTTGGGCAAGAGCCATACGGGCTTGAGGTATCGCGATCTTATTTACTGTGGCTACGGTGTTGCCTTGCTCGGCGACTTTGTCGGCGGCATTGACCGTGTTGGCGGCGATCGCACCCAGCAGGGCGAGCGCGGCGATATTGGTGAATTTAAGCATGGTGTTTCGTCCTTAGTTGAGATGATTGAAGTTGAATTCTTCCGGTATTGGTTCCGGTCGTGTAGCCAGAATGTCCGCGCGCCAAGCGCACGGAACGATCTCTCCAAGCGCCAAATATATCACACGCCACTCGGCGGAGTGTGAAGCCGGAAGTCCGTTTCAGGCGGGGAATACCCGTTTGAAGGGTTTGACGGAGACCTTGGCGTACACGCCCGCCGCCACATAGGGGTCGGCATCGGCCCAGGCCTGGGCATCGGCCAGACAGGCGAATTCCGCGACGATGAGGCTGCCGCTGAAACCTGCTGTGCCGGGATCATTGGCATCCACGGCGGGGAAGGGGCCGGCCAGCAGCAGCCGTCCTTCATCCTGCAAGGTCTGCAGCCGCGCGAGATGGGCCGGACGGGCGCCTTTGCGACGCTCCAGACTGTCGGGAACATCTTCTCCGATGAGGGTGTATAGCATGAGTGGATTTCCTTAAATTTTGGGGAAGGGGAAATGGGAAGGGGGAAGGGTAAAGGGAGAAGGGAGAAGGGTAAAACCTTCGCCCTTGGTGCGGAGAGCCGACTTTACCCTTCTCCCTTCTCCCTTTTCCCTTCCTGGGGTTTGCCGTCTTCTTCCACGTATTTCGACAACATCGCCGCCTGTAGCAGGATGAACACCAGCATGATGGCGGAGGTGCCGAACAGTTTGAAATTGACCCAGGTGTCGAGTGAGAAGCTGAACGCGACATACAGATTGAGCAAGCCCAATACCGCGAAGAAGCCGCTCCACGCCAGATTGAGGTTATGCCACACCGGATCGGGCAGCGGCATCTTCTCCTGTAACAGGGCGCGCATCAGGTTCTTGCCGAACAGGGCGTTCGATAGCAGCAGCGTAGCGGCGAAGAACCAGTAGAGCACAGTGGGTTTCCATTTGATGAAGGTCTCGTCGTGCAGCAGCAGGGTCGCGCCGCCGAACACCACGATGATGCCCAGACTCACCCACAGCATGGTGTCCACCTTGCCGTGGCGATATTTGACCCAGGCGACCTGCACGAATGTCGCGATGATGGCCGCAGCCGTCGCGGCATACACGCCGAACACCTTGAAGACGACGAAGAACAGGATGACGGGAAAAAGGTCGAATAAAATTTTCATAAGCGGTTGGTCGTTTCTGGAATATGCGCAGCGTTAGCTGCGATCGAGTGCTAGCGAGGCGGAGTTGATGCAGTAACGCAGGCCGGTGGGGTGCGGGCCGTCCTGAAACACGTGGCCCAGATGGGCGTCACATTTGGTGCAGCAGACCTCCACACGATCCATGCCGAGCGGGTCTTCTTCCTTGTAGACAACAGCCTCTTCGGTGATCGGCTGCCAGAAGCTGGGCCAGCCCGTACCGGATTCGTATTTCGTCTCGGAATCGAACAGGGCTTCGCCGCAGCAGACGCAGCGGTAGATGCCGATGTCGGTGCAGTCCCAGTATTCACCGGAGAACGCCAGCTCGGTGCCGCATTCACGGCAGATCTCGAACTGATCCTGAGTGAGTTCATCACGCCATTCGGCGTCGGTCTTGTCTTGCGGGTCTTTTGTCATGGCGGGGATTTTTTACCACCGAGACACGGAGACACCGAGAAAGTTAAAACCAAAGAAGTGGTTTTGATTTTCTCTGTGCATCCCCTGTGTCTCTGTGGTGGGTTGCATTTAAAGCACCTCAGCCGCGTGATCCGCCAGCCTCGAACGTTCGCCGCGTTGCAGGGTGACATGGCCGCTGTGCGCCCAGCCTTTGAAGCGGTCCACCACGTAGGTCAGGCCGGAGCTGCCTTCGGTGAGGTAGGGCGTGTCGATCTGCGCGATGTTGCCCATACACACCACCTTGGTGCCGGGACCGGCACGGGTGATGAGGGTCTTCATCTGTTTCGGCGTCAGGTTCTGTGCCTCGTCGATGATGAGATATTTGTTGAGGAAGGTGCGGCCACGCATGAAGTTGAGCGACTTGATCTTGATGCGGCTGCGGATCAGGTCGCGTGTGGCGGCCCGGCCCCAGTCGCCGCCTTCTTCGTCGGCCTGGTTCAGTACGTCGAGATTGTCGTCCAGCGCACCCATCCACGGCGACATCTTCTCTTCTTCCGTTCCCGGCAGGAAGCCGATGTCTTCACCCACCGGCACGGTGACGCGCGTCATGATGATCTCGGAATAGGTCTTCTGTTCCAGCACCTGCATCAGGCCCGCCGCCAGCGTGAGCAGGGTCTTGCCGGTACCGGCTTGGCCCAGCAGCGTGACGAAATCGATCTCCGGATTCATTAGCAGGTTGAGCACGAAGTTCTGCTCGCGGTTGCGCGCGGTGATGCCCCAGATGGCGTTCTTGCTGTGTGTGTAATCGGTGAGGGTGCGCAGGGTGGCGGCGTTGCCGTCCTGTGCCGCGACCACCGCGTGGAACGGAGTCTCGCCTTCCTGATAGACGAATTCGTTCACCAGCATGTCCCGGCACATCGGGCCTTGCAGGTGATAGAAGGTGTGTCCGCCTTGCAGGCCGGATTGCATGTCTTTGCCGTGTTTATCCCAGAAATCCGCTGGCAGGGGCAACATGCCGGTGTAGAGCAGGTCGGTGTCTTCCAGCACCTTGTCGTTGAAATAATCCTGCGCGTTCAGGCCCAGTGCACGCGCTTTGATGCGCATGTTGATGTCTTTGCTGACCAGGGTGACTTCGCGTTTGGGTTGTTGCTTGTGCAGGAACGCGACCACACCGAGGATGGCGTTGTCGGCCTTGCCGTTGGCCAAGTTCTCCGGCAACTGGTGGGTGATGAACTCGGTTTGCAGGAACAGGTTGCCGGTGGCGCTCTTGTTGCCCTGCGATTGCAAGGACACACCGTCCACGATGTTGATGCCTTCGCTCACCAGCGAATCCAGAAAACGGCTGGCCTGGCGCGCATTACGCGCGACTTCGGTCATGCCTTTCTTGTTGTTGTCCAGCTCCTCCAGCACGAACATCGGCAGATACACATCGTGTTCCTCGAAACGGAACAAGCTGGTCGGATCGTGCATCAGCACGTTGGTATCCAGTACGAACAGCTTGGTGTCCGGAGCTTTCTTGCTGCTAGAGGCTTTGCGGGTCGGCATATTGCTCCTTACAGGGTTTGTACGAACGAGAGGACTTCCTGGGCGTGGCCGTCGGCTTTAAGACCGCGCCACTCTTTGCGGATGATGCCTTTGCTGTCGAGCACGAAGGTGCTGCGCTCGATACCGCGCACTTGTTTGCCGTACATCATCTTCTGCTTCATCACGCCGAACTGGGTGCACACAGTCTCCTCGGCATCCGAGAGCAACGCGAACGGCAGGGTGAACTTGGTCTTGAAGTTCTCGTGTGATTTGATGCTGTCACGCGAGATGCCGACGATATCGCTGCCAGCCAGCTTGAATTCGGCATACAGGTCGCGGAACTGCTGTGCCTCGGTGGTGCATCCGGGGGTGCTGTCCTTGGGGTAGAAATAGATCACCAGAGATTTGCCGGGGATAGGATACAGCGTGAAATCGACAGCGCCCGTGGCGGGCAGGGTAAAATTCGGTACGGCCTGATGCGACATTGAATATGCTCCTGTGATGGGGTGTCATTGTTGACAAAATAGGCGAGCAAGGCAAGCGCTTCCTTGTTTCCCCTCGGCGCATCGGGGGTATCGGTGAGCGGAATAGACCAATCCGGGGTAAAGAATTCCCATGCCACATCAAAAGATTCGCCGTTTACGTTGGATCGCCTTCATTCTGGTGGCGCTGTGTTACATGCTGGCATTCTTCCACCGCATGGCTCCCGCCGCCATCGCCGGTGAGCTACAGCGCGATTTTCAGGCCAGCGGCGCGGCTTTGGGCGGTTTGGCCGCCATGTATTTCTACATCTACATGCTGATGCAGATCCCGGTCGGGGTGATGGTGGATACGCTGGGAGTACGCCGTATCGTCTTCGCGGGGGCGCTGGTGTCGGGTATCGGTTCGCTCATGTTCGCCTGGGCAGACAGTCTGCCGATGGCGTATGCCGCACGTTTGTTGAGCGGGCTGGGGGTGTCGGTGTTCTTCATCGCGCTGATGAAGATCAATGCTGTGTGGTTCCACGATCGTCACTTCGGCGCGGCGGGTGGATTGGCTATTCTGCTGGGCAACATCGGCGCGGTATTGTCGGCTTCGCCGCTGGTCTGGCTAGTGGCGCAGACCTCGTGGCGTAACGTGTTCGCCGGTGTCGGCGTATTCTCGCTGTTGCTGGCGCTGCTGGTGTGGCTGCTGGTGCGCAACCATCCGCACGAGGCGGGATTGCCGAGTATGCGCGAACTGGAAGGCAAGCCGCCGCATCCCAAACATCAGGGGCATTGGTGGGACGGATTGGTGCAAGTGGCGAAGAACCGGGCGACCTGGCCCAGTTTCTTCCCCAATTTCGGCATCGCCGGAACCCTGTTCGCTTTCGCCGGATTATGGGCAGTGCCGTATCTGCGCGATGCCCACGGCATGAGCCGCGAATTGGCCAGTCTGCATAACACGCTGCTGCTGGTCGGTTTTGCCGTCGGTGCGATGGGCAGCGGCCTGCTCTCGGACTACATCGGGCGGCGCAAGCCGCTCATCGTCGGCGGTTCGCTGCTGTATGTGTTGTGCTGGCTGCCCATCCTGTTGTTATGGCAACTGCCGCTGGCCTGGAGTTACACACAGTTCTTTGTGATGGGTTTCTGTGCATCCGGCTTCACCCTCGGCTGGGCCAGCGCCAAGGAAGTGAACCCGCCCGCACTGTCCGGCATGGCGACCAGCCTGGTGAACACCGGCTCGTTCATCGGCGCGGGCATATTGCAACCTCTGGTGGGCTGGGTGATGGACAAAGCATGGGGCGGACAGATGCTAGACGGTGCGCGGGTCTATACGCCGCAGAACTATCAGGCCGGATTAGCGGTGATGTTCGCCTTTGCGCTGATCGGCTTGATCGGTGCGTGTTTCATTCGCGAGACGTATTGTCGTTATGAGAGCGATGCGGGGCTGGGGGGTAAAACCTGAGAGGTGTTTCAGCATCTGAAGGAGGATGAACGAGGCTGTAAAAACCGAGGGCGGGGAGGCGGGCGAACGTAGAAGTGAGCGGCCTGCGCGGTTTTTTGCGCAGGTTCGCTCGACTGCCGGGTTATGCCTTCCCGTTGGCATACTGGAACAAGAAATCAGCCAGAAGATGTTTGGCGTGAGATCGATTAACTGGATCGAAGACATAGAGCACCGCATCGTCTATGGAACGCGCGAACGTTTCTTTCTCTCCGCAATACTCGACGATGGAGGCAATTCCAAAGATCGACACAACACATGAATTGTGAAGTAGTAGGACGTAGTGAGCATCTTGCCCAGGCAATATGGCTTTCAGTGGGCCGAAGTCAATGCCGAGACCGCCGCCAATTCCATCTCGTCGTTGATGCCGAAGGGCACATCGGAGAGCCTCGGCGACGGGAGAATATGTTACGTACTTCTCCCCGAACTCAAGCGCTGCAATTTCGTAGGCAATCTTGATGCTTTCGAGAATAAGGACATTGATATCAATTGAGAATGAATACTTGATCGTTGGCTGGTGGGAAACTGGCACAGCAATCTTCTTGGCGTCCAGAACAGCTTGATCCACCTCGGTTTGAATTTTGTCGTCAGGCATACCGAGACTTCGGTAGTAGCGAGTAATCTTCTTCCGAAGGATGGACTCAATGTCTCCTTCATCTTCCTTGTCAATGGTGATGCTGATTTCGAGACCCGGATCGGTTTTTTGTTCGGAAACTATCGGCTTGACGTATGGCTTGAATTGCTCGTCAAGCCGGATGCTCAGTTCCCGGCCTTCGTGGGTAGTTGCTCCGTAATTACCAAAGGGATTGGGAACTGTACCGCTCTTTCCGGGAATCTGATAAGACTGGCGCGGCAGTTGAACCAGCACAGTATTGGAAAACGGGCCGTCGATTGTGCTGCCAAGGGTGCTGTTGCATTCCTTGCAGAGTAGCTTCGGCTTCAGAGAGCCGCCAACGCAGTCAGGAACAATGTGTTCCTCGGTGAGCTCACGCTCGTTGCGGCAAAAGATGCACAGGGGCATAGTCAGTCCTCCCAGATGGCATAACGTAAAAGTGAGGGGCTGCGCGCTTTTGCGCAGTCCCTCTCGACTGCCGGGTTAGAGCTCATTATTTTGCTTGCTTGCTTGCGATCACGGTCACGATAAGGATTGCCGGAAGTGTTAAAACTGGAAACGCCCAAACAAATAGTCCCATTACGAAGGTGTCATAGAATTCGAAATAAACAATTAGTTGAATCGTGGCGATTCCAATGTTTAATAACAACAGGTGTCTCGTTCCCCGAACACTGCACTCTGCGTATTGTAATAATGCAATCAATAGGTAGGGGGCTGCCATCAATAACAAGATTAGTACAGCCCGCATGAATGTATTCCCATCAATCATCATGTATGAGATACCGTCAAATAAACCCCTGTGATACATGGGGGGGATAAACGGCACGATGATTCCCGGGATGATCATTGCCCAATTTAGAATTCGTAACTTTGTTAGTGACATAAGCTCTAACATAAAGTAGACACCCTAAAAAATGCCTTGAAAGGCACCTTGGCGGTGTGCAATCTGGTATCTGTTATGCAATGCCTTGTTTTTGCTTTGGGTGAGATTATGGCACCCCCTAATCCTTCCGACAAAAGCACCATTCGTAATTTCCCTCATGATTCGATTTATCTCACGATAAGCAGCGTAGCCTTTGCACTACGCCTCTTTAACGTGGGCTGGATTAGACGTTATATTTTCCTTCGCGGCAAGCGCCGCTCTTTTGTTGCTGCCGCGATGATTTACACTCACGACTTCAATACATGCGACGGGTGTGTGTTCAGTCTGCCGGATAGGTGATGTGATGGATGCTGATTTACCAAATTGCGAAGGGACGGGAGCGCACGCGGCGATGATTTCCGCCATTGCGCTCGATCTTGGCAGCACGTCGGTCAAAGCCGGGCTGTTGCAGTCCGATGGCGTGTTACGCGAGCTTGTTTCTTGTCCCGCGCCGGAGATGTCAATCAACGCTGATCGCTACGAAAGTGATGCGTTGGCCTATGTGGCTGCCGCGCAGCAGGTGCTGGCACAATGTCTGGCGCGAACCGAGGAGTTGCCGCCGCTCGCCCTGTGTAGCCAGCGTTCTTCCTTTTTGATCTGGGAACGAACAAGCGGTCAGCCTGTGACACCACTGATCTCATGGCAGGATACGCGCGGGGCGGCGAGCTGCGCGCTGTTGCAGACACAGGAAGCGCGCATCTCTGCACTGAGCGGCTTGCGTCTGACACCACATTATTTTGCGCCCAAATTGCAGGTGTTATTGCAATCGAATCCGCACTGGCGCGAGCGCCTTGAGCGGGGCGAATATCTGGTGGGGACGCTGGACACTTTTCTGATCTGGCATTGGACGGGCGGCAGGCATTTTGTGACCGATGCCTCGATGGCGGCGCGCACGCTGCTTTTCGATATTTACCAGCAAAGATGGTCGCCCGAGTTGTGTGCCTTGTTCGGTGTGCCGCTGGCCGTGTTGCCGCAGATCATCCCTTCTTGCGGAGCTGCCATCCGACTGGACAATGGCCTTTTGCTGCAAGTTTGTGTGGCCGACCAGTCCGCCGCTTTCTACGCGGCAGCGGGTGGGGAGGGGCGGGCGGCGCTGGTCAATCTGGGCACGGGAGGGTTTGTTATGCGCGCTGCCCCGGCGGAGGGCTTGTCGGGTTATCTGCGTACTTTGCTCTATCAGGATGCCGATGGAACGGCCCATCTCGCGCTGGAAGGCACGCTCAATTCCATTGCGGCAGCACTCGCGCCTTATCCGGTCGCGGATTGTCAGGCGGAAGATTTGGCAGTGAGCGACATCTTCTGTCTGGCCGAACCCAGCGGGGTGGGCGCGCCGTATTTTCGCGGAGACCTCGGCCTACAGTTCTCGGCTCCGGTGACCCATCTGTCGGCACGGCAGACCGGGGCGCTGTTGTTGGAAGCCATCGTGTTTCGCGTGACGCGCATACTGGAAGAGCTGCACCGGGTGTCTGCTATCGAGCGTGTCTATCTCTCCGGCGGGTTGTCGTCGCTCCCCGCGTTACGCTACGGCATCGCGCGTTGTGCGCCTGCGGCGGTTTACCTGTTGCGCCAGCCGGACGCGAGTCTGCAAGGTGCGGCTTGGCTGGCGGCAGGCCGCCCGAGTGGCGGAGATAGTGCAGCGGAGCGGATCAATGTGGCGCATACGGACGCGCGGCTGCCGGAAAAATACCGGCAGTGGTGCAACTGGTTCGATGCGCTGCGGGCTAAACCGGTGCGGGGATAGGCGGCCAAGTCAGCTCGATACGGCCGCAGTTGGGCATGTGTGCGAATACGACAGCCGCCGCCGAAGTGGTGAGGCCTTGTGCGGCGAGGATGGGATTTTCGTGTGAGACCGCCACTATGTGCCCGTCCGGATGACGCGCGGCGAGCTCGTCCAGCAGATCGCGCAGCCGTTCCATCTGCTCCAGGAAGGACTCTCCCATAGGTGTCTTGAAATGCAGGGGATCGCATTTCACCTGGTCGTTGAATGCATCCACTGGCTGCCCATCCATGCCCGACTTGCGCTCGTTCAGACGCGGATCGATGTGCAGCGGCAACGTGCGGCCACGTAACAGGATGGCCAGCGTCTCTTGGGCGCGCGGAAACTCCGAAACATAAGCGTGAGTGTAGGGCTCGTCATGCAGCGCGACAGTCAATGCTTCCGCCTGGGCGATGCCTTTAGCCGTGAGGTGTACGGGTCTGGTTGGGTCATCGTTGATGAAATGGCCGACGTTGGCTTCACTTTCGCCGTGTCGAATCAGGGTGATCTTCATATGTCCGGGTTGGTAGCTTGTAATGGGCTAAATCATACAATATTCGTCGGGATTGAACTTTGTTCGTGCTGGCCGGTCATAGCATCCGAGTGAACCGCTCATCGTTAATGAAAGGACACATCATGAAGAAGTATCTGGTATTGATCGCATTGACCGTTTCCGAATGGATCGCCGTATTGACCTACACCGTCCCGGTCTAAGCGCGGGACGCCTTCAAGCGTAGTTACCCCTGATCGAAAAAGTGCCGCGCTGATGCGCGGCAGAACGCGTTGCCGCAGGAAAGTTCATTGCGATGCCCGTTCGGTGCTTGCAATGCTTTTAATATTTCCATAATATTGGAAATGTAGAATCATTGATGCGGGGTGGAAATGAAGATCGAAGCGGCAGTTGAAGCGTTGGCGGCACTGGCACAGGAATCGCGTCTGTCGGTATTTCGTCTGCTGGTGCAGGCGGGTAGCGAGGGCATGGCTGCCGGTATGTTGGGGGAGCGCTTGGCTATCCCACCCGCCACGTTGTCGTTCCATCTGAAGACGCTGAGCCATGCGAAGCTCGTCAAATCACGCAGCGAGGGGCGTTTCGTCATCTACAGCGCCAACTATGCAGAGATGGACGGGCTGATCGCGTATCTCACCGAGCATTGCTGTGCGGGGGATGCGACACAGTGCTCTCCGATCAAGAAGTGTTAAACGTGAATAAAGGAAAATGAAATGAGCGAGAAACAATATAACGTACTGGTGTTGTGTACCGGCAATTCGGCTCGCAGTATCTTGGGCGAAGTGCTGTTCAATACGCTGGGTAAAGGCAAGTTCAAGGCCTGCAGCGCGGGTAGCAAACCGGCGGGTAAAGTGAATCCGGGCGCGCTGGAATGGCTGAAAGCGAACGGACATTCCACCGATGGCTTGCGCAGCAAGAGCTGGGACGAGTTCGCGGCCCCCGGTGCGCCCGAGTTCGATTTCGTCTTCACCGTATGTGATAACGCGGCGGGCGAGGTTTGCCCGGTCTGGTTCGGCTCGCCGATGACCGCACACTGGGGTATCCCCGATCCTGCGCATGTCGAAGGCGACGAAGCGCGTCGTGCCGCATTCAAGCACGCTGCCGATCAGTTGGCGCGGCGCATCCAGTTGTTCATGAGTCTGCCAGTCGAGAAGCTGGACAAGCTGGCGCTGAAAGAGAAGCTGGCCGAAATCGGACGTATTAAGGATTAAATCATAGCGAGAGTTCGCTACTCTGGTGGTTTTGTAGGAGCGTGCCCTGCACGCGAAAGAGCGCTGTCGCGTGCACCCGCAAGGAGTACGCCGTGGTTGTACGGAGCTTAAGCTCCAACAACACACGCAGCAGGGCACGCTCCTACATTCCATCTCTTCGGTTCCGGTTTGTCCGGTTTAGGAAGGAGAATGAAATGAATAAGCTTCAAGTATTCGATCCCGCTTTGTGCTGTAGCACGGGAGTATGCGGCACCGAAGTCGATCAGGCGTTGGTGGACTTCAGCGCCGATGTGGATTGGCTGAAACGTTCCGGTGGCGAGATCGAGCGCTTCAACTTGGCGCAACAGCCGATGGCGTTCGTCGAAAATGCAAAAGCCAAGGCTTATCTGGAGCGTTCCGGTGCCGAGGCGTTGCCGTTGATTTTGCTGGACGGGGAAGAGGTTCTGTCCGGGCGCTATCCCAGCCGCGACGAATTGTCCGAGTGGCTGGGCATCGGGGCAGTCCCTTCGCTTTTCACCGAACAGGTTGCAGAGCTGGTGGCCATCGGTGCGGCGATAGGCGCGAACTGCGAACCGTGCTTCAAATACCATTACGACCAAGCGCGCAAACTCGGCGTGAGCGATCTGGATATGCGTTACGCGGTCGATCTGGCGCAGAAGGTGAAAGACACCCCGGCGCGCGCCATGCTGACGCTCGCCGAACGTTATCTCGGCCCTGCGACAACCAGCACCGCCGCGAAAGCGAATTCGTGCTGCGTGACCGAGCCGGTGACTATTGTTAAACCTGCATCCAAGTGCTGCGGATAACATCCACATGAAATTCCTTGAGCAGCCACCGCGCTTCCTGTTTTTTACCGGTAAAGGCGGGGTGGGCAAAACTTCTGTCGCCTGCGCTACGGCAATTCAATTGTCTGAAGCCGGTAAGCGTGTGCTGCTGGTCAGCACCGATCCTGCATCCAATGTTGGTCAGGTATTCGGGATCACTATTGGCGATCACATCACTGCTATTCCTGCCGTACCGAATCTGGCGGCGCTGGAAATCGATCCGCAAGCTGCCGCTCAGGGCTATCGTGATCGTATCGTCGGCCCGGTGCGCGGCTTGTTGCCGGACTCGGTGGTAAAAGGCATAGAAGAGCAACTCTCCGGTGCCTGCACCACGGAAATCGCTGCGTTCGACGAATTTACTGCGCTATTGATCGATTCCGCGCTGACTGAAAATTACGACCACATCATTTTTGACACGGCACCGACCGGGCACACCATCCGTCTGCTGCAACTACCGGGCGCATGGAGTGGCTTTCTGGAAGAAGGCAAAGGTGATGCGTCGTGCCTCGGCCCTTTGGCCGGTCTGGAAAAACAGCGCGAGCAATACAAGGCTGCTGTCGATGCCTTGGCCGATGCTAAGCGTACCCGTCTGATCCTTGTGGCACGTGCCCAACAAGCGACCTTGCGCGAAGTGGCGCGCACCCATGAAGAGCTTGGTGCTATAGGGTTGAAGCAGCAATACTTGGTCATCAACGGCATTCTGCCCCAGGTTGAAACGGCGCATGATCCATTGGCTGCCGCGATTTACGCGCGTGAGCAAGCCGCCCTCGGCGCTATTCCTGAAGTATTGAAAGCACTGCCATGTGACTTGGTCATGCTCAAACCCTTCAATCTTGTCGGGCTGGATGCATTGCACCAATTGCTGGTGGATACACCACCTCAAGCCGCTATCAATGTGGCAGTGCCAATCGAGTTGGATGAACCCTGCCTTGCGGAACTGGTGGATGGTATCGCGGCAGATGGTCACGGATTGGTGATGCTGATGGGGAAGGGCGGGGTCGGAAAGACCACGCTGGCGGCGGCTATCGCCGTGGAACTCGCGCATCGCGGTCTGCCGGTACATCTCACGACATCGGACCCGGCGGCACATCTGGCAGAAACGCTGAGTGGCTCGCTCGATAATCTGACGGTAAGCCGTATCGACCCGCATGCCGAGACAGAGCGTTATCGCCAGCATGTGTTGGACAGCAAAGGCGCGCAGCTCGATGCACAAGGCCGTGCGCTGCTGGAAGAAGACTTGCGCTCACCCTGTACCGAAGAGATCGCCGTCTTTCAGGCGTTTTCTCGCATCATCCGTGAGGCGGGCAAGAAGTTCGTGGTGATGGACACGGCACCGACCGGGCATACCTTGCTGCTTCTGGATGCAACCGGTGCATATCACCGCGAAGTGACGCGTCAGATGGATGAAAAGATAAAACACTTCACCACCCCGATGATGCAATTACAAGATAACAAGCAGACCAAGGTGCTGATCGTTACCTTGGCAGAAACCACCCCGGTAATGGAGGCTGCCAATCTGCAAGCCGATCTGCGCCGGGCAGATATCGAACCCTGGGCCTGGATCATCAACTCAAGTGTTGCGGCTGCGGCAACAAAGTCTCCTTTGCTGCGTCAACGTGCCGCCAATGAGCTGCGCGAGATCAATGCGGTTGCCAGCAAACATGCACAGCGTTACGCGGTGGTTCCGTTACTTAAGGATGAGCCTATAGGCGTGGCGCGATTGCAGGAGCTGTCAACTAAGTGAAGTAGGTCGGGTTACGCCGTGAATCTGCTGAGGAAGGTCTGATTAAGTCCGTTCGTGGTGAGTGTTTTCCGTTCGCTCCCTCGATACACCGCACAAGTGCGGCACTCGGGACGAACGGAAAACGTATCGAACCATGGCTTGCTGACTTAATCAGACCTCCCCTAATCCGACCTACAAGAATTTGATGCATTTCGATAACACAAGGATAAGAACATGAATCTTTTCGAACGCTACCTGACCCTGTGGGTCTTTCTGTGCATCATCATCGGGGTGGTGTTGGGGCAGGTCATCCCTGCGCCGTTCCACTGGCTGGGTACGCTGGAAATCGCCAAGGTCAATATCCCGGTCGGCCTGTTGATCTGGGTGATGATCATTCCCATGTTGCTGCGTATCGACTTCGGTGCGTTGCACGAGGTGCGCAAACACTGGCGCGGCATCGGTGTCACGCTGTTCATTAATTGGGCGGTGAAGCCATTCTCGATGGCCTTGCTGGGCTGGATATTTATCCGTCACCTGTTCGCCCCCTATCTGCCCGCCGAACAGCTCGACAGCTACGTCGCCGGTCTGATCTTGTTGGCGGCGGCGCCTTGTACCGCGATGGTGTTCGTATGGAGCCGGTTGGTGAATGGTGAGCCGCTGTTCACGCTGAGCCAAGTCGCGCTCAACGATGCCATCATGGTGTTTGCCTTTGCGCCTTTGGTGGCATTGCTGTTGGGGCTTTCTTCCATCATCGTTCCCTGGGATACCTTGCTGGTGTCGGTGCTGCTGTATATCGTCATTCCCGTCATCATTTCGCAACTGCTGCGCAAGATGTTGCTCAAAAAAGGGCAAGCCGCTTTTGAACTGACTTTAGCCAAGATCGGGCCGTGGTCGATCTCTGCACTCCTGCTCACGCTGGTGTTGTTGTTCGCCTTCCAAGGCAAAGCCATCGTGGAACAGCCGCTCATCATCCTGATGTTGGCTGTACCCATCACCATCCAAGTCTATTTCAACTCGGGCTTGGCCTATTGGCTGAACCGCAGAGTCGGCGAAGTGCATTGTGTGGCGGGGCCATCGGCCTTGATCGGCGCATCCAATTTCTTTGAATTGGCTGTTGCGGCGGCGATCAGTTTATTCGGCTTCGAGTCTGGCGCGGCATTGGCCACGGTGGTCGGCGTATTGATCGAAGTGCCGGTGATGCTGAGCGTGGTTTACTTGGTTAAGCGCAGCAAGGGATGGTATGAAAAAACATGATTCTGTTCTGGCACTGATGAGGGTACTGCTGGCCTAGGCAACGGTATCAATTAAATTTTAATGGCACGATTAAAGTTATGACACAAGATAAAACATATCAAGCACTGATCGCCGACCGGATTTATTTTGGCGGAGCAAAAGATGTGGTCGCAATGGTTGAGAACGACGGCATTCAGGTTGTGGTCGACTTGCGCGAAGAATCTCAAGCCTGCGAGTCGTCTGATCCCTCAGTGAGTTGGATCAAGATCCCCCTCGGCGACAATGCGACTGGGCCAGAACACCCCCTCTTTGCGCAAGCAATTCAGGCTGTTGTTTCAGCGTATCACCAGAAGAAAAAAGTGGCATTTCATTGCGGCGGCGGCAAAGGGAGAACAGGCACAGTTGCTGTAGGGGTGTTGCTGGAACTGGGCATTTGCAAAACGATAGATGAAGCCGAGGCATGGGCGAAAAGCATTCGTCCTGTGATCAGTGTTAAGCCAGCTCAGCGAGCTTCTTTGCTACATTTGTACTCTGGTAAAAACTAGTGTAGTGCTTTGTTATTTTGGAGCCACGTTGACGATTGGCGTGAAAGGGACATGGAAGCACAGAAACCCGCAAGGGGCGGGGCGAAATTCTCTCTGCCGAGTTCGGGTATGATGTGCCCCATCAATGTTTAAGAACCGAAACGAATCATGAGCCTAATGTCGCGCGGTGTCGTTTTATTGCTCGCTGGAGTGATGTTTCCTGTGTCCGCATTCGCGGACATTTCCGATATCGAAGAGGCCAATAATCAGTTCGTCGTGCGTTCCATCTCGACCAATGTCGATTACATCGAGATCGGCAACGGGCGCTTGGGGACGACCATCGGGACGCTGGATACAGAGACGGGGCCGGTTGCCGGTATCGCGCTGGGTATTTCGGTGATGAGAGATGCGATCTTCGGCCACGATCTGCTCAAAGCCGAATATGATTATTCCAGCGGGCACACCCAATATATCGGTTCGTATCAGGGCGGGACTTATGGTTCCGTGGTGCAGACTTCCGGCGCGGTGTTGTCCAATTATCTGCTGCGTTACGGAGCGGGATTCGAATTGGGCCGTTCGGCGATGCTGATCCCTTACCTTGAAACCGGGCACCACACCTGGGATCGGGGAGTGAACTATGGTGAGATATATACCCATCGTTATTACGGCGCGGGGCTGTCGGGGCAGTATGCGCTGGGCAGCAGGCTGGTGCTGTCGCTTGAGGCGATGTATGGGCAAACCAGCGAATCGGCGATTGTGGTCAACGGTGGCGGTGGCTCCAGCGGATTTGCCGGGGCACTTGGCGACTCAGTCTTGCACAAGGCCGGAATGGGGATGGACTACGCCGTGAGTCCGATCTTGCATATCAGTCTCGGTGTCGAATACGTCGCATTCGACTACGGTATCAGCGCGGCTTACCGCACTTCTGCCACCACGGTATCGTGGGAGCCGGACAGCCGCAGCAAATATACGATCATAAAATTCGGGCTGGGACAGTCGTTCTAGCGCGGCTGCTGGTTCTGGCCGGGGTGTCCGCTTACGGGATCGCCACCGCTTCGAGTAATTCTCTGCTCAGTCTTTCACTATCCGATGTCGGCACGTCTTGCACGCTATGCAGACGGTGTCCCGCTACGCCGGGTAATACGGCCTGAATATCTTCCGGGATGACGGCATCGCGTCCGTCGAGCAGGGCCCAGGCACGTGCGGCGGCAAGCAGGGAGAGTCCGGCGCGCGGGGAGAGCCCGTGCAGATATCGCGCCGATTCGCGCGTGTGGCGCAGAATGGCCTGCACATAGTCGAGCAGGGCGGGGGAGACGAACACTTGCCGGGCTTGTTGTTGCAGGGCGAGTAGTTCGGAGGTCTGCATCTGCGGGGTGAGTTTTGCGACGATGTCGCGCCTGTCCACGCCGGAGAGCAGGCCGCGCTCCGCCTGTGCGTCGGGATAACCCAGCTGGATACGCATCAGGAAGCGGTCGAGTTGCGATTCGGGCAAGGGGAAGGTGCCGATCTGGTGCGTTGGATTCTGCGTCGCGATGACGAAGAACGGCAGCGGCAGCGGGCGCGTCACGCCTTCGCTGGTGACCTGTTGTTCCTCCATCGCTTCCAGCAGCGCGCTTTGAGTCTTGGGTGTGGCGCGGTTCACCTCGTCGGCCAGGATCATCTGCGCGAAGATCGGCCCCGCCTGAAACTTGAATTCGCCGCTGTCGCGCTGGAAGATGGAAACGCCGAGGATGTCGGCGGGCAACATGTCGCTGGTGAACTGGATGCGCTGGAATTGCAGGCCGAGTGTCTTGGCCAGTACATGCGCCAGTGTGGTCTTGCCGACACCGGGCAGATCTTCGATCAGCAGGTGGCCGCGCGCCAGCAGGCAGGTGAGTGCAAGCCTGATCTGGTGCGGTTTGCCGAGGATGACTTGTTCGGTCTGGGCGATTACGTTGTGCAGTGGATGGCTCATGTTCTTGCCCGGTTCATTTGCGGTTGGTTGTGCGATTGTTGGTCTTCCAATATTGGAACTCTTCTTCGTGTATCTCGATATCGAGTTCCGTCACGCGGGCTTGAAGTCGTTCTTGTGCATCGGTGATGGCTTTGTTGTAGACCGATGAGCCGATCTCTTTCAGGAAGAAATCTAACAAAGCCTCGGCTGCGATGTTGCCCAGCTTCTGATCCATGTATTGCTCAAGGTTTTCCTTGAAATAGCGCTCTATCGAGGCGATGGCCTGCGTGCGGTCTTGTTTGGTTAGTTCGATGCTCATAGCAATACGGCGGCGATCACTTTGCGGTCTTCGGCGGCGAGGATGTTGTAAGTGCGGCAGGCTGCCGGAGTATCCATGAATTCGACGGCGATACGGGCGGTGACGAGATTTCGGTACAACTCGGGGCGGGCGAACTGTTGCTTTGCCCCCGTGCCGAGTAACAACACTTCCGGTCTGAGTTCGAGGAAATAGTCGAAATGGGCAGCCGTCAGGCTGGCGAAATCGACGGCGCCCCAGTCGGTGCGCAGCGCGCCGGACATCACCACGACGGCTTGCCGGTGGCGATGACCGTTGATGTCGACATAATCTTCCCCGTAGCCGGTGAACAGGCGCCGGTCCGAATCCGTTTGTTGATGTAATGCCAAAACGCGGTCTCCATTTGCGGCGGGTAGCAACGGCGCGGTAGAATCACGGCCTTTGCAACGCCTTGTCTGAACGAGGGTGATTCTACCATCGGCATCGGCTGGGCAGATTAGGAAGATGTCACGTGAAATCGGAAAAAGATAGTCCCAAACCTGTGCTGAAATCCACCAAGCTGGCCAATGTCTGCTACGACATCCGCGGTCCGGTCATGGCGCGAGCGAAGCAGATGGAGGAGGAGGGGCAGCGCATCATCAAGCTGAACATCGGCAATCTCGCGCCGTTCGGTTTCGATGCACCGGAAGAGGTGCAGCAGGATGTGATCCTGAATCTGCCCAACTCGTCCGGCTATTCCGATTCCAAAGGCCTGTTCGCCGCGCGCAAAGCGATCATGCACTACACCCAGTTGAAGAAGATCGCGGGTGTGACCATCGACGACATCTTCATCGGCAATGGCGCGTCCGAGCTCATCGTCATGTCGATGCAGGGGCTGCTCAATCCCGGCGACGAGGTGCTGGTACCGGCCCCGGATTATCCACTGTGGACGGCGGCGGTGACGCTGGCAGGCGGCACGCCGCGCCATTACATCTGCGACGAGGCCAACGAGTGGAACCCCGACCTCAAGGATATGCGCAGCAAGATCACGCCGAACACCAAGGCCATCGTTGTCATCAACCCGAACAATCCCACGGGCGCGGTGTATTCCGACGAGATACTGAAAGAGATCATTCAACTCGCACGCGAACACAATCTCATCGTCTTCGCCGACGAGATCTACGATAAGGTGTTGTACGACGGCGCAACGCATACTTCCATGGCTTCCATGGCTGATGACGTGCTGTTCGTCACGCTCAACGGCCTGTCGAAGAACTATCGCGCGTGCGGTTACCGTTCCGGCTGGATGGTCATCTCCGGGGCGAAGAAAACGGCGCAGGATTATATCGACGGGCTGAACATTCTCGCCTCGATGCGCCTGTGTTCCAACGTGCCGGGACAATACGCGATCCAGACCGCACTCGGCGGCTACCAGAGCATCAACGACTTGGTCGCGCCCGGCGGTCGTCTCTACAAACAACGCGAGTTGGCTTACCAGTTGCTCACGGCCATACCGGGCGTGACCTGTGTCAAACCTAAGGCTGCGCTGTACATGTTCCCCAAGCTCGACCACAAGATGTATCCCATCCGTGACGACCAGAAGTTCATCCTCGAACTGCTGGAGGCGGAGAAGGTGCTGGTGGTGCAGGGTAGCGGCTTCAACTGGAAACATCCCGACCATTTGCGCATCGTGTTCCTGCCCAATGCCGACGACCTTACCGAGGCCATCGCCCGCATCGCGCGTTTCCTCGAACACTACCGCAAGCAGCACGGGACGTAATGCTGTGAAACGTGAAAGGTGAAATGTGAAACGTAGAATGAAAACCACATTGCGCCGCCACGTTTCCCCATTTCACATTTCACTTTTTACATGGTTAATGACATGAAACCAATCAACGTAGGTCTTCTCGGTATCGGAACAGTCGGCGGCGGTACCTTCACCGTGTTGCAGCGCAACGCGGAAGAGATCGCCCGCCGTGCCGGGCGTCCCATCCGTATCGTTCTGGTCGCTGACCGTAATGTCGAACATGCGAAGCAGGTCACCGGAGGCGCGTGTCGCGTCACCGACGATGCGTTCTCCGTGGTCAATGATCCCGAAGTGGATATCGTCATCGAGCTGATCGGCGGTTACGGTGTGGCGAAGGAGCTGGTGCTCAAAGCCATCGCCAACGGCAAACATGTGGTCACCGCCAACAAGGCATTGCTGGCGACACACGGCAATGAGATATTCAAAGCCGCACAGGACAAGGGCGTGATGGTTGCGTTCGAGGCGGCAGTGGCGGGTGGCATTCCCATCATCAAGGCGCTACGCGAAGGCCTGACTGCCAACCGTATCGAATGGATCGCGGGCATCATCAACGGCACCACCAACTTCATCCTGTCCGAGATGCGCGACAAGGGTTTGAGTTTCGACACCGTGCTGAAAGAAGCGCAGCGTCTGGGCTACGCCGAAGCCGACCCGACCTTCGATATCGAAGGCGTGGATGCAGCACACAAGATCACCATCCTGTCCGCGCTGGCATTCGGCATCCCGATGCAGTTCGACAAGGCGCATGTGGAAGGCATCTCCAAACTGGATGCGGCGGATATCAAATATGCCGAACAACTGGGCTACCGCATCAAGTTGTTGGGCATCACCAAGCGCACCGCGGAAGGAGTGGAACTGCGCGTGCATCCAACGCTGATCCCGAGCAAACGCCTGATCGCCAATGTGGAAGGTGCGATGAATGCCGTCGTGGTGCAAGGCGATGCCGTTGGTGCGACGCTCTACTACGGTAAGGGTGCAGGTGCCGAGCCAACCGCGAGTGCCGTCATCGCGGACTTGGTGGATGTGACACGGATGCACACCGCTGACCCGTTGAATCGTGTGCCACATCTCGCGTTCCAACCCAACGCGATGGCCGACCTGAAGATATTACCGATGGATGAAGTGGTCACCAGTTATTACCTGCGCCTGCGTGTGCAGGACAAGCCGGGTGTGCTGGCCGACATCACGCGCATTCTGGCCGACGAGCAGATCTCCATCGATGCGGTGATCCAGAAGGAGCCAGAAGAAGGCGAAGAGCAGACCGACCTCATCATGCTCACCCACCAGACGCGCGAAAAACGTATCAACGCGGCCATCGCCAAGATCGAGAAGCTGGGCGTGGTGGCGGGGAAGGTGACCAAGCTGCGCATGGAAGAGCTGGGTAAATAAATCAAATCATGTAGGTTGGGTTAGCCGCTAGCGGCGTAACCCAACAAGCTGTCTGACGACTACGAACCAATTGTTGGGTTACGCTGCGCTAACCCAACCTACATTAAGTGAGCAATACGATGAAATACATTTCTACACGCGGCAACGCGCCCGCAAAATCCTTCACCGAAATCCTGCTGGGTGGTCTCGCGCCGGACGGTGGGCTGTACCTGCCTGAGCAATATCCGCAGGTGACTCGCGCCGAGTTGGATGCCTGGCGTAAATTGTCGTATGCCGATCTCGCTTTCGCCGTGCTGTCCAAGTTCGCCACCGATATTCCGGCAGCCGACCTCAAGGCCATCATCAGCAAGACTTACACGGCTCAGGTTTACAGCAACGGTCGCGCCGACAGCGATGCCACACAGATCACACCCTTGCGCCAAGTGGAAGAAGGTGTGTTCATTTTGGAGCTTTCCAACGGCCCGACGCTGGCGTTCAAGGACATGGCGATGCAGTTGCTGGGTAATCTGTTCGAGTACGCGCTGGGCAAGCAAAATTCCGAGTTGAATATTCTGGGCGCGACATCCGGCGATACCGGTTCCGCTGCTGAATACGCGATGCGTGGCAAGCGCGGTATCCGCGTGTTCATGCTGTCGCCCAACGGCAAGATGAGCGCGTTCCAGCGCGCGCAGATGTATTCGCTGCAAGATCCGAATATTCACAACATCGCCATCGATGGTTTCTTCGACGATGCGCAGGATATGGTCAAAGCGGTATCCAATGACCATGCCTTCAAGGCGCAGTACAAGATCGGCACGGTCAACTCCATCAACTGGGGGCGCGTGTCGGCGCAGATCGTGTATTACTTCAAAGGTTATTTCGCCGCGACCAAGAACAACGATGAGCAAGTCGCGTTCTCCGTTCCCTCGGGTAACTTCGGCAACATCTGCGCCGGTCACATCGCGCGCATGATGGGTCTGCCTATCGGCCAGTTGATTCTGGCGACCAACGAGAACGACGTGCTGGACGAGTTCTTTCGCACCGGGGTATATCGTCCGCGCGGCACCGACCACACCTATGAGACCAGCAGTCCGTCGATGGATATCAGCAAGGCCTCCAACTTCGAACGTTTTGTGTTCGATCTGGTCGGCCGCGACGGTGCGAAAGTGCGCGAATTCTGGAGCAAGGTGGATGCGGGCGGTTCGTTCGACATCAAGGGCACCGATTACTGGCATGCCCTGTCTAAGTTCCATTTCTCCTCCGGCAAGAGTTCGCACGAAGACCGCCTCAAGACCATCCGCGAAATGTGGGAGGAATACGGTGTGATGGTGGATACCCACACGGCAGATGGGCTCAAGGTCGGTCTGGAGCAGCGTCGTCCAAGTCTGCCACTGGTCTGTCTGGAGACGGCACTACCCGCCAAATTTGCCGAGACTATCCGCGAAGCATTGGGATGTGAGCCGGAGCGTCCTGCTGCTTTGGCCGGGATAGAGGCCTTGCCGCAACGCTGCGAAGTGATGGGGGCGGATGTGGTCAAGCTGAAGACCTTCATCGCGGCGAACGTGCCGCAGTAGTAGCGGCACGACGTGTGCGCTTAGCCGCCCACTTTTATATAGTGAGTGGTCAGGCGCGAATGCAGATACTCCCGGTCTGCTTCCGACTTGAACTGGACGAAGTGGAAGCCGATACGGAAGGATAGTTCTTCACTGTCGTGGAGCGTGTAGACCAGTTTGCTTTTGACTTCCAAGATACGGGGAGCCTGACCGGCAGCCAGCGGCGGCAAGTGGAGGTGCAGCATCACCGTGTTGGCGATCTTCAGATTATGCTCGAGCAGGATGGACACACCCTTGAAAGAGATATCCTTGATGAAGCCGTGGTGCGCCGCTTCCGAGCTTTCTCCGGGCCATGCCGTGACATGCCATCTGACGCGGAAGCGGGTTTCGCTACGGTGTTCCTCGCCAGTCTGAATCTGGCTCGTCACCAGTACGGGAGTCTGGTCGACTGCGTTGGATAAATCAATGGAGGCAGCGTTTGGGCTGTCGTAGGTGTCGGGAGATGTCATGGTGATAACCGTCTGCTTTATCTTTCGTGTGACGAAACCTGTTCGGGTCGTCGATACATGCCGCGCATGTTGTGCGCGGTCTCCAGTATAAGCCAGCCGCATGTCGAATTTAATACTACTTGTTGTTTCTTTCGTGATCGGGATATTGCTGCGCCAGAGCGGGCGTATCCCGCAACACGCCCCCGCCACGCTCAACAGTTTCATCATCCATGTCTCCCTTCCTGCCTTGACCTTGCTGTATCTGCATGATTTGAAAGTGACTGGTGATGTGGTGTTGGTCGCGGCGATGGCCTGGGTCTGCTTCGGCCTGTCTGCGGGATTCTTCTGGTTGCTCGGACGCTGGTTGGCACTGCCGCGTGCCACGGTCGGTGCCCTGATCCTTACCGGTGGGTTGGGGAACACCTCGTTCTTCGGCTTGCCGATGATCGAGGCGTATTACGGTCATGAGGGATTGGTGAACGGCATTATCGCCGACCAGCTTGGTTCGTTTCTGGTGTTATCCACTTTGGGGATCACCGTCGCCGGGGTGTATTCCTCGGGACGCCCGAGTATGGCGCAGATCGCCCGGCGTATCGTTACTTTCCCGCCGTTCATCGCCCTTGCGCTGGCTTTGCTTCTGATTCCGCTGGAGTATGCGCCCTGGTTCACTACCTTGCTCAAACGACTGGGGGACACACTCGCCCCGTTGGCGCTGGTTTCGGTGGGTTTGCAATTGCGCCTCGGGCATCTGGCGGGCAACCTGCGTAATCTGGCCATCGGCTTGGGTTTCAAGCTGTTGCTGGTGCCACTGGTGGTCTATCTGTTGTATGTCCAAATGCTGGGTGCGCAGGGACAAGCGATCCAGGTGACGGTGTTCGAGGCGGCCATGCCGCCGATGATCACGGCGGCCATCATCGCTACCGAACATGATCTCGATCCTGAATTGTCCACACTGATGGTGGCGGTGGGCTTGTTGCTCTCGTTCGTGACCTTGACTGCCTGGTGGTGGCTGCTGCGCGGTGTGTGAGCGGCGGAGACGATGATGAGAGCCCGGCTGGCACGTATGCAACTTTTTTTCGGCACCCAAGGGCTGTTCGTACGGGACAGCGTCGGCCTGTTGGGCAAGGTGTTCTACAGATTGCCTGCGGTGCTGAAATGGCCGGTGCGCAAGGCGTTGCTCAAACAGATCTATTTTGCCGGTATCCAGTCGGTTGGCCCGGTCAGTGCTATCGCTTTTCTGGCCGGACTGATCATGGTGATGCAGGTGAGCAATCTGGCCGGGCGCAACGAGATGCTGACCTTACAGGTGCTGATCTGGACTGTGGTGCGCGAGCTGGGGCCGCTGCTCACGGCAATCGTCATCGTCGGGCGCAGCAGTTCCGCTATCGCCAGCGAGCTGGCCGCGATGCAGGTGAATGGAGAGATCAACAGCCTGCGGCGCATGGGCATCTCGCCGCTCTCTTATCTGGTGGTGCCGCGTATGCTGGCGATGACGGTCACCAGCATGGTGTTGACGTTCTATTTCCAGGTCGTTGCCATCGGTACCGGCATGGTGGTGACCGCGTGGCATATCGATGTTTCGCTCAGCGGCGAAGTTGGCCATTTCTTTGAGTTGCTCAGTTATCGCGAGATCGCGGCGGCGTTGCTGAAAAGCGCCTGTTTCGGGGTGCTGGTGTCGGTGGTGCCCTGTTACTATGGCTTGGGGGTTAAACGCGCGATGACGGAGATCCCGGTGGCCGCGTCACGTGCGGTGATGCGCAGCTTGCTTGCGGTGTTCGCATGTGACGGTCTGATCACGGTGCTGGTGTTCTGAAGATGAGCGCCTTGTTCCGTTTCGTCGAAGTGCGCTGTGAACCTTCCGGTCACCCGTATTCGTTCACGCTCGATGCCGGTGAGACGCGCTTGTTACAATTGGCCGACAAGACCGCGAAGGACGCCATGATCGAGCTGGCCATCGGCGCGGCCCCGTGCGGGGATGGTAGCATCGAGATCGTGCAGGGAGACAGGCGGCGCAGCAAAGATGCGGCGGCTGTCGGAAAGTTCGCGGAACGGCGCCGCCATAGCGAAGCCGTGCCGACCATATGGCAGCCGTTGCACGAGAGCCGTGCCGGTCGGGTCGGTTGGGTCGCGGCGAACGGCGGTTTGATCAGTAACCTGAAAGTCTGGGAGAACGTGACCTTGCCGCTGTGGTACCACGCGCAGCGTGATCCGTTCGAGACTGAGCGCAGTGTGATGCACTGGCTCGGGGTGCTGGGGCTGCAACCGGACGAGTTCGCCGCTTTCATGGCCGCTGCGCCATACAGTCTGGATTCCCGGCAGCGTAAACTGGCCGGTCTGGTGCGCGCGCTGGTGCAGATGCCGAGGGTGCTGGTGGTCGATGCGGTGTTGTTCGAGGATATCAAGGCTCCGGTGGCCCAGGGATGGATGGCCGCTCTGGAGGCTTATGCGGCACAGGGCCGCGCGGTGCTGGTGATGGCGGACAAGGCGATGACCTTGCCCTGGCGCAAGATCGAGTGAGGTGTATGTGACGCTGCTGGAAGAAAAAGACGAACGTTTCAAGAACCTGTTCGGCAAGGCCGCGCTCTTTATTTTGCTGGCGGTGGTCGGCATCGGGGCGGTGGTGCTGTGGACCGGCATCAAAAAAGGGATGTTCACCGCCACCACCCCGATCTATTTCGTGGCCGACAGCGGACAGGATCTGAGCGAGGGTATGCCGGTCAAGTTCAGCGGCTTCAAGATCGGCAAACTGAACACAGTTGCGCTGGATGAGCAGGGGCATGTGCAGGTGGAGGTCATCATCGATACCAAGCATCTGGGGTTGCTCAGACAGGATGCGGTGATCAGTCTGAGAAAAGAAGGCGTCATTGGCGACGGGGTGCTGGATATCAGCCAGGGTTCTGAAGCCAAGCCCGGACTGGTGTCCGGTGACAAAGTGCGTTTTGAGCGGGCCAACGGTCTGGAGCAGGCGGTGATCGAGGTGAAGAACCGCATCATGCCCATTCTGGACGATGTGCATCAGGTGTTGTCCGACCCGAGCGGCGATGTGCGCCAGACCCTGAAGAACCTGCGCCAGCTCAGTGCCGGAATGAACGACACCCAGCAGCGTCTCGACCGCGTGCTGGAAAGTGTCGATGGCAATCTGAACAACGAGTTGGGGCCGTTGCTGCACTCCCTGCGCCAGACCTCCACAAAGATGGAGCACGATCTGCCCGAGCTGTTGAAGAAGGCGGATAGCGGCATGGAGAATCTGCGTGTCACCACCGAGGTGCTCAGAGCGGCTGTGCAGCAATCGGTGCCGCAGATACCGGGGATGCTGGGTGAGGCGCGCGAGACATTGGGCAAGACCCGAGAGATGGTCGGCACCACTCAGGAAGTGGTCGATTCGCTAAGCAATACTTGGCCGCTGAAGGGCTCCGTAGCCGAGCCGGAAAAAGGTCCCGTCAGAATGGATAGCCATGATTAGACTCTGTTTGTTGTTATTACTTGGGGGGCTGGCTGGCTGCGGCGGCAGCGCGCCACCGCGTTTGCCGCATGCCATGGAGCAGGCGCAGGGGGCGGATAAAGATGCCCGGCGTGCGTTGCGCAACGGCGAGTTGCTGCGTGCCCAGCATAATTTCCTCGAGCTGTTGGCGCTGCAAGAGTCGCTCGATGATCGCGCTGCCGCCGCCACCACACTGATCAATCTGGCCACTGTGGCGCATCAGTTGAACGATGACAGCGGTGCATTGGTTTGGCTGGACAAAATATTGCTGGAAAAAAACGCGATCTATCCAGCGGAAGCGCGGTTGGTCGCGGCTTTCCGCAAGGCCGTGATCCTGACCGCGATGGGGCGACTGAACGAAGCGACCACGGCCCTGCAATTGGCGGAGACGTTGTGTGCGCAAAAATGCGCGGAACGTTACGGTATGGCGGTGTTACGTGCGCGCTTGTCTCTGTTGCAGGGCAATGCCTCGTATGCACTGGCTGCGGCACAGGCGCTGGGGCGGCAGGAGGTGATCGGCAGGGAGGAACAAGCGAACGCCTGGCGTGTGGCCGCTGCGGCTGCGGAGAGTTTGTCCCGTCCTGAAGAGGCGTTGCAGTATTTTCAGGCCGCGCTGGAGATCGACCGCTCACTGGGGCTGAGCACACGCATCGCCGAAGACCTGAACGGTCTGGCGCGTGTCAATCGCTCGCTCGGCCACACCGAGGAGGCCGCTGCATACACACGCCGCGCCGAGCTGGTGTCCGATGCCGAACGCAAACGCAAGGGGGCGGTGCGATGAGCAAAGCCTTTACCCGCGAGAGTGATGATGCGGACGAAGACGAAGATCTGCCCGCGACGCTGGCCGTTCCCATCGGCAGCAAAAACTACATGACACCGGCCGGTTATCAGCGTCTTAAGGACGAATACATGCACCTGCTGGATGTGGAACGTCCGGCGATGGTGCAAACCGTGTCATGGGCCGCATCGAACGGTGACCGCTCCGAGAACGGCGATTACATCTACGGCAAGAAACGTTTGCGCGAGATCGACCGTCGCTTACGTTTCCTGGCCAAACGCATGGAGAACTCCGAAGTGATCGACCCCGTGCAGCGCCAGGGCTGCGAGCAGGTGTTCTTCGGTGCGACGGTGACGGTGTGCCATGAAGACGGGGAAGAGCGCAGCTACAGCATCGTCGGTATCGACGAGGCGGACGCGGGCAGGGGGCGTATCAGCTGGGTATCGCCCCTGGCGCGTGCCTTGCTCAAGGCCCGTGCCGACGACATGGTGAAATTGCAGCTGCCGGGCGGAGTAGAAGAGCTGGTCGTCGTCGAGGTGGTTTACCGGCATATTGAATCGTGATCCGGTCTTGGCATCACCCGGTGTGATGCCGCATTTGCCAGGATTACCCTTTCTAAACAAGGCAAAAATCTCCGCCTGAAATAAATCAGTCGCTTGACTTAATCAATTGACTGATTTATCTTGCGTTCCCATTCAATCTTGTGGATCGAGCATGGCAACCAAAAAAAGCTATTCCTGCTCATTGCTGAAAACAGCGGAGCGCTTGCTGGGACATCAACCTTCCACGCAGGAAGAGACGCGCTGGCGCCTGCTGCAAGCCGCGACCGAGGTGTTCGCCGAGGTGGGATATCACGCGGCGACTACGCGCGAGATATGTCGCCGCGCCGAGGTGAATCTGGCTTCCATCCATTATTACTATGGCGACAAGGCGGAACTGTATCGCGAGGTGTTCCGGTTGCCGTTCCTGAGTGAATGCAATGTGTTCGCCACGCTCGATATCAGCACGGTGTCGTTTCCGGAAGCACTCAAGACCTTTTACTGCTGGATATTTCCGCCGGTCGCCGAAGAAGACCCGATGATGAAGATGTTCCTGCGCCTGCATGCGCGCGAGGAAGCAGAGCCGAGCGGAGTGTTGGGTGAAACCATGGTGCAGGCTTTCCGTCCGAATCAGGAAAAGATGCAGGCATTGTTGTGCCGCGAGTTTGGTTTGCAGGAAAAAGATGACGAGGTGGAGCGTCTGACGATCGCGGTGATCGGCTTGGCGACCATCTATTTTCACAACCGGACGGACTTCGAAAAATGTGTGCCGCATCTGATCAACGGGCAACAGGCCCGCGAGACGATGACAGCAAGGCTGGTGGATTACGCACTGGCCATGGTCGAGGCCGAGCGACAGCGACGTGCCAAGGCGGGGGAAGCAAAATGATGAAAACAGGATTCAAGATCGAACAGAGATTTGAAAGGAACAGAAAGATGAACGTGAAGACATTCTCCAACCCCATGATGCTCAAGGTCGGATTATCCGCGCTGGTATTGCTGGGCGGGGCAGTCTGGATGACCGCAAACAGTCAGGCCGAACAAACTGCGGCTGCCCCCGCTACCGGGCGACCCGCCTTAACTGTGCGCACTGCCGAATTGCGCGATGACAAATGGTCGCGCTCTCTGGCTGCCAACGGCAGCATTCTGCCCTGGCAGGAAGCGGTCATCAGTGCCCAGGTACAGGGTCTGCGTATCGCCGAGGTCAATGTCAGTATCGGGGATTACGTGCGTCAGGGCGATGTGTTGGTCACTTTGGATAATTTCGCCCGTGCCGGGGATGATGTCACCGGACGTTCCGAGCAAGGCCGCATCGTGGCACCGGACGACGGTGTGATATCGGCTGCGAATGCCAATGTGGGTTCGATGTTGCAATCCGGGGCGGAATTGTTTCGCCTGATCCGCAAAGGCCGTCTCGAGTGGCGTGCCGAGTTGACAGCGGAAGAGTTGATGCTGATTCGCAAAGGTATGGTCGCGGAGATCAGTGTGGGTGAAGGACGGGTGATGCGCGGAACGGTGCGGGCGATCTCGCCTGCGGTGAATCCGCAGACACGTTACGGTTATGCGCTGGTCACTTTGCCGAATAGCAATGGCATCATCGCGGGTGCATTTGCCCGTGGAACTTTCGATATCAGCGGCGGCAAACAAAATCTGCAATCGTTGCCCCAATCCGCCATCCTGCAACGCGGCAGTACGACCTATGTGCTGGTCGTGGGGGCTGACAACCGGGTGCACGAGCGTACGGTGACGGTGGGGCAGCGTTTCGGTGATCGTATCCAGATCAAACAAGGCCTGAAGGCGAAGGAACCGGTGGTCGAAAGCGGCGGTGCGTTCCTGACCGAGGGTGATGTGGTGCAAGTGGTGAAAGGCTGAACATGAACGTCTCCGCCTGGTCTATCCGCAATCCCATCCCGGCAGTGCTGGGATTCGCCCTGCTAACCATCATGGGTTTCATGGCGTTCAAAGCCATGAAGATCCAGTTGTTCCCCGATATCGATCTACCCATGATCACGGTCACCGCATCCATTCCGGGGGCCTCGCCGGACCAGATGGAAGTCGAAGTTGCGCGCAAGATCGAGAACGCGCTGGCCAGCACCCAGGGCCTGAAGCATATCTATACCCAGGTCAAAGACGGTTCGGCCATCATCTCGGCTGAGTTCCGTCTGGAGCGCGATTCGCGTCAGGCTCTGGAAGATGTGCGTTCCACCATCTCGCGTATCCGTGGCGAACTGCCGCGCGAGATGCTGGATCCGGCCATCAACAAAGTCGAGTTGAGCGGCAAGCCCATTCTGACTTACACCATCTCTTCAACCAGCATGAGCGAGGAGGAGTTGTCATGGTTCGTGGATAACAATATCTCCAAGTTGTTGCTCGGTGTGAAGGGGGTGGGGGCGGTCAACCGTGTTGGCGGTGTGACACGGCAGGTACGAGTGGAACTCGATCCGACCAAAATGCTGGCGTTGAATCTTACGGCAGCAGAGATATCCAGCCAGTTGCGCCAGATCCAGCAGGAAGCGCCGGGTGGGCGTACCGATCTGGGGGGCATGGAGCAATCCGTGCGTACTGTGGCTACGGTGCAGACTGCGGAACAATTGGGGCAGATGGAGCTTTCGCTGCGCGACGGTCGGCGCGTGCGTCTCGACCAGGTCGCACACGTGAGCGACTCCATCGCCGAACGCCGCTCGGCGGCCTTGCATAACGGCAAGCCGGTGGTTGGTTTCGAGGTCGTGCGCTCACTGGGGGCGGGCGATGTGGCGGTGGCCACGGGTGTGGATGCGGCACTGGAGGAGTTCAACAAAGCCCATCCCGAGATCGTCACCGAGAAGGTATTCAATACCGTGGATGCCGTCTATCAGGCCTATCAGGGGTCGATGGAGATGATCTTCGAGGGCGCGATCCTCGCGGTGATCGTGGTGATCTTCTTTTTGCGCAACACACGCGCCACCATCGTGGCGGCGACCGCTTTGCCACTGGCCATCATCCCCACTTTTGCGATCATGTATCTGTTCGGCTTCACCATCAATATGGTGACTTTGCTGGCGCTGTCGCTGGTGGTCGGGGTACTGGTGGATGATGCCATCGTTGAGATCGAGAACATCATGCGCCATCTGGAGATGGGCAAGACTCCTTATCAGGCAGCGATGGAGGCCGCCGACGAGATCGGTATGGCGGTCATCGCCACGACATTCACACTGGTGGCGGTGTTTCTGCCCACGGCGTTCATGAGCGGTATTCCGGGGCGTTTCTTTGTTCAGTTTGGCTGGACGGCGGCGGTGGCGGTGTTGTTCTCACTGGTGGTCGCGCGTCTGTTGACACCGATGATGTCGGCCTATTTCCTGCAACCGCGCGTGCTGCACGAGACACCGGGGTGGATCAATATCTATCTCAAATGGGCACAATGGTGCCTGAATCACCGCAAGACGACATTACTTGCCACGGCGGTGTTTTTCTTCGGTTCGTTCGGTTTGGCGGGAACGCTGGAGTCTGCGTTTCAGCCCAAGGACAACCAGTCGCAGACGCAGGTAACGATCACGCTGCCGCCGGGCAGTAAATTCGAGCAGACTTATGCCATGGCCGAACAGGCGCGCGCCATCGTTGAACAGAATCCCTATGTGACCCTGGTTTATACCGCCATCGGCGGAGGTGCATCGGGCGGCAATGCTTTTGAGCCGACCGGAGCGGCTGAGGCGCGCAAAGCGACTCTGTCGATCCAGCTCAAGGAGCGCCAGGAGCGCCCCAGAAAACAACTGATCGAAACCGAGCTGCGCGATTCGCTGATGGCTTTGCCCGGCGTGCGCATCAAAGTCGGTTTGGGTTCTTCGGCGGACAAATACCAGCTGGTGCTGACCAGTGAGAACGGGCAACTGTTGAACGAACAGGCGCTCAAGGTCGGGCAGGAACTGCGCACCATTCCCGGTATCGGCAACGTGGTGTCCAATTCGAGTGTGCTGCGTCCGGAAGTGGTGGTGCGCCCCGATTTCGCCAAGGCTGCCGATCTGGGAGTGACTTCCGCCGCGATCGCCGAGACCTTGCGGGTAGCGACCAACGGCGATTATGACCAGGCGCTGGCCAAGCTGAATCTTCCGGAACGACAATTGCCCATCATCGTCAAGTTGCAGGACGATGCGCGCCAGAACATCGATCTATTGTCGCGTCTCGTGGTGCCGGGTGCGAATGGGCCGGTGATGCTGGGTAATGTGGCTACGCTGAGTATCGAAAGTGGACCGGCGCAGATCGACCGTTACGACCGTCAGCGCAACATCACTTTCGATGTCGAACTGGCCGGTCAGCCGATGGGCAAGGTGCAGAAAGCCGTGCTGGAGTTGCCTGCGGTCAAGAACATGCCGGAAGGGGTGCAGATCGCGCCCATCGGTGATGCGGAGGCGATGCAGGAGCTGTTCGCCAGTTTCGGCCTGGCGATGTTCACCGGGGTGATGTGTATCTATATCGTGCTGGTGTTACTGTTCAAGGACTTCATGCAGCCCGCCACCATCCTGTGGGCGCTCATCCTGTCGATTCCGGGGGCGTTTCTGGCGCTGTTCCTGACGCGGAGCGCGATCTCCATGCCGTCGATGATCGGTATCATCATGCTGATGGGCATCGCAACCAAGAACTCCATCCTGCTGGTGGAATACGCCATCGTGTCGCGCCGCGAGCGCGGCATGAATCGCGCCGAAGCGCTGCTCGATGCCTGTCGCAAGCGTGTGAGGCCGATCGTGATGACGACATTGGCGATGGCGGCGGGTATGCTGCCGGTGGCGCTCGATATGGGTTTGGGAGACGGTAGCTTCCGCGCCCCGATGGCGATCGTGGTGATCGGCGGTTTGATCACCTCGACTTTCCTCAGTCTGCTGGTGATCCCGGTCGTGTTCACCTATGTGGACGACTGGATCGAATGGCTGCGAGCCAAGTTCAATAAATTCAGGACCGCCAGAGCCTGATACAAGGATGATCTGCACTGAGAACAAGCAGTTAACCTAATGGAGCATATGATGAAATATTCTAAGATCACGATGAGTGTCCTGTTGGCGATGGGTCTACAGGCCCACGCCCACGCAGCCGATCTGTTGGAGACCTACCATACCGCGCAGGGGCAGGATGCGGTGTTCGCTTCGGCACGGGCCGCCCAGCAAGCCGGTCAGGAGAAACGCACACAGGGGCGTTCGATGTTGATGCCCAGTGTCAGTTTGAGCGCCAATTCGACGTATTACGATAACGATATTGAGTTCTCCGGCAGTTCGCGGCAGCTCAGTTACACGTCATCCGGCGTCGGTGTATCGCTGGTGCAACCGCTGTTCCGCCAGCAGAACTGGCTGGCTTTTACAGAGTCCGAGCTGCAAGTGGCGATCTCCGAGGCGCAGTTCCGCATGGCGGAGCAGGATCTGATCGTGCGTGTGGCGCAGGCTTATTTCGACGTGCTGATCGCCCAGGATAGCGTCCTGCTGGCCGAGACACAGAAAAAAGCCATCTCGGAACAACTGGAACAGGCGCGCCGTAACTTCGAAGTCGGCACGGCCACCATCACCGATACTTACGAGGCGCAAGCACGCTTTGATCTGACCAACGCGCAACTCATCGCGGCGCAAAGCAATCTGGAGATCAAACGCCGTTCTTTGCAGCAGATCACCAATGCCGGTGCGGGTGAATTGAAGCCGCTCGGCGCGGGGTTGAAACTTGAAGGTCCGCAACCCGCCGATGTATCCAAATGGGTGGCGGATGCGCAGCAACGCAGCTTGCAGGTGGTGATCGCGCAGGCCGGTGCGGAGCTGGCCGAAAAGGAAGTCGCGCGTAACCGTGGAGGTCATTATCCGACGCTGGATCTGGTGGCCAATATCTCGAAGAGTTCGGCTAATGGCGGCACATTCACCGGCACCGGTTATGGTCCCGCCGATACCACCAGCAAGTCGGTCGGTGTGCAATTGAACATGCCGCTGTTCCAAGGCGGGGCGACCCAGTCCAAATGGCGCGAAGCGGAAGCCAATCGTGACAAGGCGCAGCAGGATCTCGAGAGTGCTCGCCGCAGCGTGGCGGTGCAGGTACAGCAGGCTTATCTCGGTGTGGTCAACGGTATCGCACAGATTCAGGCTTTGCAGCAGGCGTTGAAATCGAACGAAAGCCTGCTGGCATCGAGCAAGCTGGGGCAGTCCGTGGGAGTGCGCACCAGTCTCGATGTGCTCAATGCGCAACAGCAATTGTTCTCGACACGACGTGACCTGTATCAGGCGCAATACAACTACTTGGTCAGTCAGCTGCGTTTGAAAGCGGCGGCAGGTGATCTGGTCGAGGCGGATATCGCCCGCGTCAATCAGGCCTTGTACTAAGCACCTTCGCCACCTCCCCGTTTTTCCGGCGGGGAGATTTCTTCTGCTAGCGGTCAATCTGCTTCCCCGCAGATGAGGGGGCAGCGGCATTTGGGCGGAGATTCCTTTACAATCCGTCCATGTCTGAATTCTACGCACTAGTTCCCGCCGCCGGCTCCGGTTCCCGTATGGGCAGCGAGTTACCCAAGCAATATCTCGAACTGGCCGGGCATCCCATGCTCTATCACGCGCTCACCACATTGAGTGCCTGTACCCATATCACCACGGTGTTCGTGGTATTGGCACCGGACGATGATTTTTTCAAACGTTATGATTGGTCGCATTGCGGAAATAAGCTGGAGCCTTTGTACTGCGGCGGAGCCACCCGTGCCGAAAGCGTGGCGAACGGCTTGCTGGCCTCGGAGTTGGATGTGGACGATTGGGTGCTGGTACACGATGCGGCCCGTCCTTGTCTGACGCAGACCCATCTCGACAAACTGATCACCGAGCTGCGTGACGATGCGGTGGGTGGCATCCTCGCGGTGCCGGTGGCAGACACCTTGAAACGTGCCGACGCGCAGCAGCGCATCGCTTGCACCGAGAGCCGCGAAGGCTTGTGGCAGGCGCAGACGCCGCAGATGTTCCGCGCCGGGCTGCTGGCGCAGGGTTTGCAGCAATGCCGCAATGTCACCGACGAGGCTTCCGCCATCGAGGCGCTGGGTCTGTATCCCAAGCTGGTGGCGGGTGATTCGAGCAATTTCAAAGTGACTTATCCGCAAGATATTCTGCTGGCGGAGTTGCTATTGAACGCGTAAATATCCCATACATTCCAGATTGGACGGGCTTATATTCCAGATTGGACGGATTTTCATTCCGGATTGGACGCCATTCTGTTACTATCAGCCCACCTCTAAATTGAACTCAAACGTTAATGTCCGATTTATACCCAAGGTTGTTGGACTCTCGCATTCATGAAGCACTGGGCGACACACCCGTGGTGTTGATTAACGGACCGCGCCAATGTGGCAAGACCACTTTGGTTAAGCAGCACGGGCAGGACATTCCTTACTTCACCCTCGACGACGATAATTTACTGACTGCCGTGCGTGCAGACCCGACAGGGTTTATTAAGCGCATGGATCGTGCTGTCATTGATGAAATTCAGCACGCGCCCGAATTACTCCGCGCCATCAAACTTTCTATCGACCAAGACCGTCGCCCCGGAAGATTTTTACTCACTGGCTCAGCCAACTTGTTAGCCGTTCCCGAGGTCTCCGACAGCCTTGCCGGACGCATGGAAATCCTTACCCTGCTGCCGTTGATGCAGGCAGAAATCGAGCGGCGCGACAATCATTTTTTACACTATGCGCTTGAGCAAAACTGGCCTAGCGAACGCATTCGCTCCCCAGAAGGAACCACGCTTATCAACCGCGTGCTCAACGGCGGCTACCCGGAAATGCTGGCGCGCCCTACCGCAGCACGGCGTATCGCTTGGGCAAGCGCCTATTTGAAAGCACTCTTAGAACGCGACGTGCGCGACCTGAGCAGCATTGAAAAACTCAGTGACATGCCGCGCTTGCTGGCCGTGCTGGCACAACTCAGCGGGCAACTGGTCAACTTCACCCAAATCGGCGGACAGCTCGGCATGGACAGCAAAACCGCGCAAAAATATTTGGGCGTACTGGAAAATATGTTCCTCATCAAACGCGTTGCGCCGTGGAGTGGCAACGAACTCAGCCGCCTTGTAAAAACCCCCAAGCTGCATTTTTTGGATGCTGGCTTGCAGGCCAGTTTGGTACGGCTCACTCCGGAACGCGCCCTGACTGATCGCGCGCGCTTTGGTGCTACGTTAGAAAGTTGGGTATGCGGCGAACTGGCAAAGACACTCTCGCTCACCCCCGAACCTTGGCAGCTATTGCACTACCGCGACAAAGACCAAGTCGAAGTCGATTTCATCCTCGAAAGCACCGACCGCCAGTTGATTGGCATTGAAGTTAAAGCCGCAGCTTCGGTCACCTCGGCAGATTTTCGCGGACTTCAAAAATTGCAATCACTCACCGGCACAAACTTCACCAGCGGCATTGTGCTGTATGACGGCGAGCAAGTATTATCAATGGGCGAGCGGCTGTGGGCTGTGCCGTTGGCTTTGATGTAAATGTAGGGTGGCCAGATTTCTGTCCATGCGTTTAATGTTCACGGTAGTTGCCGCGTGGGCAGAGCGTTTGCTGTTGGGGATTTATCCCCTTACAGCCACGGCCTACCCCTTGCGGGTACAACAACGTGCCCACTCTACGAAAAACTTCAACAAGGAAATCATCCATGAGAATCGGACAAGGTTTTGATGTTCATCAACTGGTGACGGGGCGTAAGCTCATCATCGGCGGCGTGGATATCCCGTATGAGAAAGGTCTGCTCGGTCATTCCGACGCCGATGTGTTGTTGCACGCGATCTGTGACGCTATTTTGGGCGCGGCGGCTTTGGGGGATATCGGCAAACATTTCGCCGATACCGATGCAAAATTCAAAGACATCGACAGCCGCATTCTGTTGCGCGACGTGGTGAGCAAGATTACGGTGGAGGGTTATCGTGTCGGTAATCTGGATGCCACGATCATTGCGCAGGCTCCCAAGATGGCTCCACATATCCCGCAGATGATCGCCCATATCGCCGCCGATCTGGGTATCGCGCTCAATGCGGTGAACGTGAAGGCGACCACCACTGAAAAATTGGGTTACGCCGGGCGCGGCGAGGGTATCGGCGCGCAAGCAGTCGTTTTATTGTTGGTATAAAACCATGCACCACAGAGACACAGAGACACAGAGGAGAATCTTAGGGAAAAATAGCCAACGCATTGATTTTGTATTTTCTTTCTCTGTGTCTCTGTACCCGCAAGGAGTAGGCCGTGGTTGTAAGGGACTAAAGTCACAACAACACACGCTCTGTCTCTGTGGTGGATTTTTATCTTGAAGATTCTTGCCATAGAAACCTCCACTGAATATTGCTCCGTCGCGTTATGGCAAGACGGCGTGATGAGTGAGCGTTGCGAGCTGGTCGGGCAAAAACATTCCGAAGTGTTGATGGCGATGGTGGATGCCTTACTTCGGGAATCAGGATTGAGGATTCAGGATTTAGATGGTATCGGGTTCGGCAAAGGCCCCGGCTCATTCACCGGCGTGCGTATCGCCTGCGGGGTGGCGCAAGGTTTGGCGTTCGGGGCAGGTTTGAACGTGGTTGGCGTGTGTACGCTGGAAGCTTTGGCGCAGGCGTCCGGTCACGCTCAGGTCATCACTGCGCTGGATGCGCGTATGGGCGAGATCTATCTTGCTGCGTATCAGAAGAGTGCGGAGGGATGGTTGGCCGCAGTTGAGCCGTGTCTGTGCAAGGTGGCGGATGCTCTTCCGCTGGAGGGGCAGGGCTGGTTCGGGGCGGGCAGCGGATTCGCCCTGGATGGAGGTGCACTGTCCGCGCGTTATGCCGGAAGTTTGTCCGCTGTTGATGCCGGTGTGGTGCCGCAAGCACTGGCGGTGGCACAACTCGCCGCCGTCGCTTTCGCCAAAGGCAATGCGGTGGATGCGGCGCAGGCGCTGCCGCTGTATCTGCGTGACAAGGTCGCGCTGAAAACGAGCGAGAGATAATGCTGAGCTGTGAGCAAATTGTAGGAGCGTGCCCTGCACGCGACAGAGCGCTGTCGCGTACAGGGCACGCTCCTACGAAGAGAGATTCGGTGTGAGCGTATGATCCTGCGCGACATGACTGCCAGTGACATCGATGCTGTGCTGCTTATCGAGCAGCAGATCCATGCCCATCCGTGGACGCGGGGTAATTTCAGTGATGCTTTGAGCAGCGGCTATGTGTGTAAACTCGCCGAACTGGACAGCAGAGTGATCGGTTACGCGGTGTTGATGCCGGGGGTGGACGAAGCCGAATTGCTTGATATCGGTATTGCAGCGCCGTATCAGCGCCGGGGATACGGTCGAGCCGTGCTGGCGCTGTTGCTGGAGGCCGCTGCACGGCTGGATAAACAACGGGTGGTGCTGGAAGTGCGTGCCTCCAACGCGTCCGCCATTGCGCTGTATCGCGCGCAGGGATTTGTGCAGATCGGATTGCGCCGGGATTATTATCCGGCGCAGAATGGACGCGAAGATGCCATTTTGATGGGACGGGAACTGTGAATATCCGTGATGAAGCCGTATTACGCGAACTCAATCTCCACCCGTTGTGGGTGCGGCGCAACATGCCTGTTGCGGAGCCGCCGCATGTCGGGCGACTGGCCGCCACGCAGGATATCGCTCCTGCCGTGATGCCTGCCATGGCCGCCGCCCCCGCTGTCAGCACGGAACAGAGTCTTCCTGTGACGGAGAGGGTGGACTGGGATACGTTGAAGGCGCAGGTACACGACTGCACCGCCTGCAAGCTGCGTGCGGGATGTATCCAGACTGTGTTCGGGGTGGGCGACGAACAGGCCGACTGGTTGTTCGTGGGCGAAGGGCCGGGCGCGGACGAGGATGAGCGTGGCGAACCTTTCGTGGGGCAGGCGGGCAAGCTGCTCGACAACATGCTGGCCGCGATCAAGTTGAAGCGCGGACAGAATGTCTATATCGCCAATATCGTCAAATGCCGCCCGCCCAACAATCGCACCCCGGAAGCGGATGAGATTGCGACCTGCTTGCCTTATCTTCAGCAGCAGATCGCCCTGATCCAGCCCAAGCTGATCGTGGCGCTGGGCAAGACCGCAGCTACCTCGCTGCTCGGACGCGAGGCCACGCTGGGTTCTTTCCGAGGTTCAGTACATGACTACCGGGGGACGCCGCTCATCGTCACCTATCATCCTTCCTATCTGTTGCGCAGTCCTTCTGAAAAAGCCAAAGCGTGGCAGGATCTGTTGTTCGCCGTGCAAAGGATGAGCGCATGAAACTCAAGAACATCGGTCTGTATGCCCGCATCACTGCCGGGGTGTTGGCCGTGGTGGTACTCGGTACCCTGGTGTGGGTGAATAGAGAGAATGATCGTCTGCATCTGGCTTATCTGAATGAGCGTCGCGCAGATCTCGATGTTGCATTGCAAGTCGAGAATGTGCGTCTGAAACAATCCATCGAGACCTTGCGGCAGGATGTGGTGTTCCTGGCCAATACACCGCCGGTGTCCGGTTTGATCCGCGCCACAGCCAATCACGGTTTTGATGCGCGCGACAACAATCCCTACGAGAGGTGGGAGGCGCGGTTGCAGGAGATATTCGCGGCCTTCCTGCGCACACATCCCGACTATTTTCAGGTGCGTTATATCGGTGTGGCGAATGGCGGGCGCGAGCTGGTTCGGGTGGATCGCAACGGCTCTGGTATCGAGGTGATCACACGAGTGGGCTTGCAGGCCAAGGGGGAGCGGGATTATTTCAAGGCCGGGCTGAGTAGAAAAGCCGGGGAAGTTTTTCTGTCCGAGTTCACCCTTAACCAAGAACACGGCAAGAATGAACAACCGCAACGGCCTACTTTGCGTGCGGTCACACCAGTATTCGATATGAACGGAACCCCCTTCGGTGTGATTGTCATCAACAAGGACGTGCGTCCTTTGTTCGCCTCAGTCAAGGGCGGTCTGCCCGACGGAGTGCAGGCCTATATCGCGGACTATCACGGGAATTATCTGTTTCATCCGGATGCCGGACATGCGTTCGCGTTCGAAACGGGCGGCAGTCACGGCACCATCATCGACGATTTTCCCCTGCTGAAGCCCTTGTTTGAAACTCAGGGGAGCGACCTTCTTCCCCTGACATCGGTATCGGCTGACACTGAAACCGACCATCTGGCAGCCAAACGAGTCTCGTTCGATGAGACGGATCCATCCCATTTCCTGCTATTGGCCTACCATTTACCGGCAGACATCATCAAAGTGCAGTCGAAAGGATTGTCATTGCCCAGCCTGTTGGATGTGTTGCTGGCGATGGTATTGGTGGGGGGGATTTCCGCCTTGGTCGTACGCAGGGCTTTTTTCCCGTTGCGGCGTATCACGGCAGCGGCGCGCGAGATATCTGCCGGCAGACGCGAGATACGTCTGGCTGAGCAGGGGGGCGAGATCGGCGAACTCGCCGATGCGCTCAATACGATGCTGGAAAAATTGTCCGGAAACGAGTTGATCGAGCAGGAGAATACCTTCCGCAAGGAGTTGATTGACGCGCTTCCCGGCGTCTTCTACATGATCGACAGGCATGGGCGCTTCCTGATGTGGAATCGCAATTTTGAGCGTGTGTCGCAGCGCGATGCTGAAGAGCTGGGCCGGATCTCTCCTCTGGATCTTTTCTTAGGGGAGGACAAGAGCCGTATCGAAACAGCCATACGTGCCGTGTTCGAAACCGGGGAGGTGTCGGTAGAAGCGGATATGGTGACAAAGGATGGAGTCAGGATTCCTTATCACTTTACCGGAAGACGGATCGCACGAGAGGGGGAGCCCGTGCTGGTCGGCCTGGGTTTGGATATCACTGAGCAGCACGAAAATGTGCGTATCACGGAGAATCTGCTGCGGCGCAACCAGTCGCTGATGCTGAACTCGATGGAAGGCATCCATGTGATGGATACCGGCGGCAACGTGCTCGATGTCAACGATACCTTTTGCAAAATGCTGGGTTATACCCGCGAAGAGGCGCTACGGCTGAATGTGCGCGATTGGGACGGAAAATTCTCAGCCGAAGAATTGCGTGCCCAGTTTCCCCAACTCATAGGCCACAACGGAATGATAGAAACCGTTCACCGTCGCAAGGACGGCAGCCTGCTCAACGTGGAGATATGCATCAATGGGGTCGAGATCGATGGCAAGGGTTACCTCTATGCAGCCAGTCGCGACATCACCGAGCGCAAACGGGCCGAACATGTGCTGGCGGACAGCGAGAGAAAATTCCATGCCCTGTACGACAGCATGACGGAAGGTGTGGCGTTGCACGAACTGCTACTGGACGAGTCGGGCAAGCCTGCCGACTACATCCTGCTGGACATCAATGCCGCGTATGAGGCCATTACCGGCTTGCGCCGCCAGGATGTGGTCGGTCGCAGGGCCAGCGAGCTCTACGGAACCGGCGAGCCTCCCTATCTGGAGTTGTATGCGGGCGTGGCGCTCACGGGATACTCCTCCCATTTCGACACGAGATTCGAACCGATGGGAATAGACTTTTCCATCTCGGTGTTCTCTCCCGCCAAAAACCAGTTTGCCACCGTGTTCGCGGATGTCACGGAGCGCAAGACAGCCGAGACTGCGCTGCGCAGTTACAAGCAGGTGATTGAGACCACCGCGGACGGCTTCTGGGTCACCGACATGCAGGGGCGCTTGCTCGAGGCCAATCGGGCCTATGCCGATATTTCCGGCTATACGGTGCAGGAGCTGCAGGGGATGCACATCAGCCAACTGGAGGCGACAGAGAAGCCGGAGGATACGCGGGCACATATCGACAAGATCATGCGCGAGGGGAGTGACCGTTTCGAGACCAAACATCGCCGCAAGGACGGTGTGGTGCTCGATATCGAGGTGGTGGTCACCCGGATGCAGGAAGAAAAAAAGCTGTTTGTGTTCAGTCGCGATATCTCCGAGCGCAAACGTGCCGAGCAAGAGTTGCGTATCGCTGCGGCCGCCTTCGAGACTCACGATGCCATTCTTATCACCGACGTGAACTCCAATATCGTCCGCGTCAATAAGGCATTCACGGAGATCACCGGTTACAGCGCGGAGGAGGTGCTGGGCAAGAACCCGCGCATGATGAGTTCTGGGCGGCAGGATAAAGAATTTTATGCCGCGATGTGGCAGCAGATATCCCGGACCGGCTCCTGGGCCGGTGAGATATGGGACCGGCGCAAGAACGGCGATATCTACCCGAAATGGCTGACCATCACGGCGGTGAAGGATGGTGCGGGTGTGGTGACACAGTATGTCGCCATCTTCAGCGATATCACTGCGCGCAAGATGGCCGAGGAGGAGATACGCAATCTGGCGTTCTACGACGCATTGACGCAACTGCCCAATCGGCGTTTGTTCCAGGACAGGTTATATGCCGCCTTGCAGGCATCGGCCCGCCATGATGACCACGGTGCGCTGCTGTTCATCGATCTGGATCGCTTCAAATTGCTGAACGATACTCTGGGCCACGATTATGGCGACCTGTTGCTGGTCGAGGTGGCACAGCGTATCAAATCTTGTGTGCGCGAGATCGACACGGTGGCCCGTTTGGGCGGGGACGAGTTTGTGGTATTGCTGGAAGGGACCGGCACCGACAGGGAGGATGCCTCGCGCAAGGCAGGTCTGGTGGCGGAAAAGATCCGCGAAGCATTGGCCCGCGCTTATGTGCTCAAGGGCCATGAGCACTATAGTTCCCCCAGTATCGGTATCAGCCTGTTCCATGATGGCGAAGAAACGATGGATGAACTGGTCAAACATGCCGATGCGGCGATGTATCAAGCCAAAAATGCCGGGCGCAATACGGTGCGTTTCTATGACCCGAGTCTGCAAAAGGATCTGGAGACGCGGGCGACACTGGAGAACGACCTGCGCCGTGCCATCGACAACCATGAGTTGCAGCTGTACTACCAGATACAAGTGGATAGGCAACACCGACCAGTCGGGGCCGAAGGGCTGCTGCGCTGGATCCATCCGCAGCGCGGCATGGTGTCTCCAGCCCAGTTCATCCCGGTGGCTGAAGACAGTTCGTTGATCCTGGAGATCGGCGACTGGGTATTGGAGACGGTCTGTACGCAATTGGCGGTATGGGACAGTGATGCGCGCATGCGCCAGCTGACGTTGGCGATGAACGTGAGTGCGAACCAGTTCCGTATGCACGGCTTCGTCGAACAGGTCACCGCGATGCTGCGCAAACATGGGGTCGAACCTGGCCGCTTGAAACTGGAACTGACGGAGGGCGTGGTACTGAACGATATCGACGATGTGACGGCGAAGATGTCGGCGTTGCGCACTCTGGGGGTGAAACTATCGCTGGACGATTTCGGGACGGGATATTCCTCTTTGTCTTATCTCAAGCGATTGCCCCTGGACCAGCTCAAGATCGACCAGAGTTTCGTTCGCGACATCGCCAGCGATCCGGGTGACGCAGGGATGGTGCGCAGCATCATCGATATGGCGAAGAACTTCAAGCACGAGGTCATCGCCGAGGGTGTGGAGACCGAGGCTCAGTTGGTTTTCCTCGAACAGAACGGATGTATGGTTTATCAGGGTTATTTCTTCGGCAAGCCGGTGCCGCTGGTACAGTTCGAAGCCCAAGTGCGGGAACGCTCCTGATCACACCGTTTTGTGACTGCTCCAGCCTGATTTCCGACTTATAATGGCGGCAGACCATTGGAGAGGCGCAATGAAAAAAAAGATGGAAAGCAACGACACGATCAAAGTGTTGGTGGTGGAGGATAGCAAGGTCACCATGAAGGTGTTGTGCAACTATCTGGGGCGCATGAGTATCACTCCCCTGACCGCCGAGACCGGCGCAGCGGCACTCGATATCTACCACCGCGAACAGCCGGACATCATTTTGCTCGATGCGCAGCTACCCGATATCGACGGCTTCGATGTGGCGCTCAAGATACGGGCTCTGGAAAAAGCCGAGGACTGGACCGCGATCATCTTCCTGACCAGCATGGATAAGGATGAGGATTTGGCGCGCGGTATCGAGGTCGGCGGCGACGATTACCTGATGAAGCCGATCAGCGAGATCGTGCTCAAAGCCAAGATCAGGGCGATGTACCGTCTGGTGGAGATGCAGCGCGCGCTAGTCGACATGACGCAAAAACTGAACGAAGCAAACGTCAAACTACAGCGTCTTTCCGCCACCGACGGGCTGACCGGCATCTCCAACCGGCGCATGTACGACGAGCTGGCGATACGCGAGTGGCGGCGCTGCGAACGGATGAACAAACCGCTGGCGCTGGTCATGATCGATGTCGACCACTTCAAACTGTTCAATGATAAATACGGCCATCAGGCGGGTGACGAGTGTCTGAAGAAAGTGGCCGACCAGGTCGGGCGTGCCGCACCGCGTGCCACCGACCTGGCCGCGCGTTACGGCGGCGAAGAGTTCGTGCTGGTGCTGGGCGAGACCGATACCGACGGGGCGAAATGGATCGCCAACCGTTTGCGCCAGCAGGTGTCGGATCTGAACATCCCCCATTACGCCACCGAATCGCGCCATGTCACCATCAGTTGCGGGGTGGCTTCGGTGGTACCAGACGAAAAGACCACGCTGGAGACCTTGCTCAAGTCCGCCGACTTCGCGCTATATCAGGCGAAGAAGACCGGACGGGATCGGGTGGGAGCGGGCGTTTACGGCCAGATCGAGTAGGCTGGCTGCTCAATCTGAATTGCACGTTGCGGGCTAGTCCTTCATTTGACCAGCTTGAGCAACTTCCTGAACGGCTCACTCCCGGCGACTTTCAACAACTGGAATACGACCGACTCCGTGTTGGTTGGTATCGCTCCGGCCAGCACCATCGCTTCGATTGCGGTCTGTTTGTTGTCGCTGCTGCGGCTCGTTATGGCATCTTTGACGAGGTGGACGTTGAAGCCGTTGTGTAACAGGTCAATCACGGTCTGTTGGACACAAACATGCGCCTCCATCCCAGTGACGATGATCTGCGTGCGGCCGCTTTGTTTCAGTTGTCGAACAAAATCCCCGTTACCGCAGCAGCTGAAAGTCATTTTTTCGTAACAGCTTGCCGCCGGTGCTCTTTGTTTCAGCTCCGCTAGCGTCGAGCCCAAGCCTTTGACATATTGCTCGGTGAAGATCACCGGCAGGCCGAGTTCCTGCGCACTTTCCAGCAGGATGCCGGTGTTCTTCAGCAACTGTTGCAGGGCGGGCTCAGCCATAGCCGGGCTGAGTTTTTCCTGCACATCGATAACGAGCAGGATGGCGTTTTCCGGTTCCAGCAGGAATCTGTCGCGGATAGACATAAAGCCTCCGTTATTTAACGCGGTTGCGGTGTTGTTGTCACATCAACTGCGGCTGTGGTCGGCCCAGTTATTCGGTGTTTCGAACAGGCGCACGTTCTCAAGGCGGAGATCGTTGCCGAACGTATCGCGGTAGGCTCCATCCAGCAGGTCAAAGGCCGCCTTTGCCAGATTTTCGGCAGTAGGCACCACGTCCAGCACGACAGTCTTATGGCCGGGCAGTGTCTCCAGAAAGTCCAGCACCATTTTGTCGCCGCGATAGACTAGGAAGGCATGGTCCCATGCGTCCACCACGCGCTCCTTGGCGATACGTTTCACATCGGAGAAGTCCATCACCATGCCTTGTTCGGAAATACCTGCGGTCGTGATGACCTGGCCAGACAGGGTGATCTCGATGGCATAACGATGCCCGTGCAGGTGTTTGCATTGGCTGTTGTGGTTGGGGATGCGGTGTCCGGCATCGAATTCCAGGCGGCGGGTGATGTGCATGATGTGGCTGGGCGGTTGAACTGGGGCGGATTATAACTTGAAGCTGCGCACCGCATGTCTAAAGGCTTGCAGTAGTGCGCGGTCCTGCTGTCCACGGTAACGCAGGGCGAGGTAACGTGTCGTGATGTCATTGATGGCGGCGGCATGTTGCGGCCGCAGGGCAGCGGCCCGTGCGGCGAAATCCAGTGGCCCCTCATGGGCTGCGCGCGTGATTCCGGCGCGCGCCAACCTTTTGCAGAAACGCAGGTATAACGTTTGCACCGGATCAGGGAGGGGCGGCTGCAAGCGGCGCAAGAAGAACAGGGCGAACAAGGCCAGCAGAAGCGAGGCACCTGCCAGCAGGTACAGCGCCAGTTTTTGCCAGGTGATGTCCTGCATGCCCAGCCGGGTGAGCAGGGCGAACTGGCGTTCGTTATCGTAGCCCAGCACCCATTGGTTCCATTGGTTGGTCAGGGCATCTATATTGTCGCGCAGGCTGAGCAACAGCGGCCAGCGGGTGCGGGTCAAAAAGGGCAGTGCCGCATTGTCGGCGAGGGCGTTACTCAATCCGTTCTGGATGCGTCCGGGAGCGATGGCTGCGGTGGGGTCGTAACGTACCCAGCCGCGCTCTTTGAGCCAAACCTCTGTCCAGGCATGGGCATCGGACTGGCGCAGGATGTAATAGCCGCCAAGGTCGTTATATTCGCCGCCCTGATAACCGGTCACGACTCGCGCCGGAATACCCGCCGCGCGCATCAGAAAGACGAAGCTGGACGCATAATATTCACAGAAGCCTTGGCGTGTGGTGAACAAGAAGTCGTCCACCGTGTCGCGCCCCAGCGGTGGCGGTTCCAGCGTGTATTCGAAGCCGTTGCGGCTGAAATAATCCAATGCGGTATTGATGAGCTGCTCATCACTGGACGCTTGCCTGCGCCAATCTGCGGCAAGTTGAAGGGCGCGCGGATTGAATCCTGCCGGCAGTGCCAGCGCGCGCTGCAATTGTTGCTGCGGCTCGTTACGGCTGGAGCGGTAATTCGTGCCGGAAGTCGCCTCGTAGCGCAGACGGGAGTTAACCGGTGCTTTGTTCAGCAACTGGAAATCGGCAAGGCGGACATACGGAATGGAAAGAGAGATCGGCATATCCAGAGCGAACAGCCAGGATTTGTTGTGGGCTTCCAGCGTCACGGTGTAGTCCACCGCTAGACCGGAATATTCCAGTTGGGCGGGTGCCGCGAGAAGGGGGCTGCGGCCGCGCGTCCAGGTGCGTCCGTCAAAATCCCATAACACCGGCCCGCGCCAATACATCTGCGGGCGGAGCGGGACTGCATCTTTGAAAGTGACGCGAAAAGCCACCGCGTCGGACAAGGTCAGCTTGCTCATACTGCCCGGCGACATCGTGTCGGACAGGCCGCTGCTGGCATAGGCATCCTGCGGCAGTCCCCACAGCGGGCCCGACACACGCGGGAACAGGACGAAGATCAGCAGGGTCAGCGGGATGGCCTGCATGAGCAGCATGGTCGCGATACGCAGGCGCGGCTTGAGCCCGAGTGTACCGGTGTGCAGATGTATCCAGGTGGTCATGATCGCCGTGAGGGCGAGCAGCATGAATAGCCCGGTTGCCAGACTTTGTGAGTACAGGAAGTGGGTGATGGTGATGAAACAGGCCAGATAGATCAGTACGCTGGCGTCACGCGTTGTGCGTAATTCCAGCATCTTCAGCGCACTGAGCAAAACCAGCAGTGCGACGCCGACCTCGCGGCCAAACACGGCGTGGAAGCTCAGCGCGATGCCGCCCACGCAGGCGAGTGTGACACCGACCAGCAGCCAGCGCGGGGGCAGCCGCTGACTGTTACGAGTGAGGTAAACACGCCAGGCGAGCAGAAGCACTCCTGTCCCGCTCACCCATAGCGGAAGATGTCCGGCATGGGGTGCACTGACCAGCAGGATGCTGATGATGAGGCCATAGATGAGAGGGGCGGAGAGTTTCATGAAAAAACAAATCCACCACAGAGACACAGAGACACAGAGAAAGGCAGATACGAGATCGAGTCGTTATAAATGGTTTTTAAGCAAGGTAATGGATTGCTGTTGAATTTGGTTTTCTCCGTGTCTCGGTGTCTCTGTGGTGAGTTTTGATTCATTTTTCATTCATTCCGTATAGCGCCAGCGCCCGTAGGCAGTCCGCGCGATGTGCCGCCCCATGTTGCGGGGGGATGTCTTGCCCCGCCAGGCGCAAGCCGTAGTGCAGGCCTTGTGCATCCGCATCCAGCACCCAGCGGGTCAGAATCTCCAGTTTATGTTCCAAAGTCTCATTGAGCGCGGATGCGTCCAGCCACAATTCACTGCCTTGTTCTGCCGTGAATTGTTTGACCTGCAAACCCTGCGCGCGTGCCAGTGTCTTCCATGCGATGCGGGGCAAGGCATCGCCGGGTGCGTAATCGCGCAGACCGGAAAAATCCTCGTCCCCGGCACTTATCACACCGCCCCCGCCGTTTTGGCTGGACGCGGCTGGCAAAGGCCGTGGTGCCGCCGGTTTGGGATAGACCAAGCCGCACACATCGAAGTGGAGATAGGTCCATGCGTGGAACAGTCCGAGCGGGAATTCGGTGTGTAGTGTCAGGCGCCCGCTATCCAGCCAGCCGCGTTGGATAGCGGGCAGGGGCAGCATGACGGCAGTGACTTGTCGGGCCGGCAGATCAAAGACATTGAGATGCCCGGCGTCGTCATGCAGATGCAGTTGGTAGCGTTCCAACTTGCCGGGATTGTCAAAGTAAAAGACGAAACACACGTCTTCTTCGGCGAATACCGGTGTTACAGGCCCGGCATGGATCTCCAGAGCAGCCATGTTGCGGAAGGTATACAACATGCTCAGACCGCCGCTAGTGGCGAGCAGAAAGGTGAAGGCGTAGCCCAGACTCAGGTTGTAGTTGATGTCGCCCAGCAGCATGAGGATCAGCACGCAGGCGAAGCCGACACCCCGGCGTGTAGGCAGGATGTATATACGGCGCTGGTTGAGTATCACCGTGCCGGTTTCCACGGTACGGCGAAAGGCCCAGTTGCGGAATCTTTGTCGGAATGAGTTGAGCACGGCTTGGATTCAAGTAATCGTTGGCATTCCCTGACGATCTGCTCGAATGGTGTCGAGTCGTTCGCGGGCGGATATTCTGGCATGAAATCAGATGCAAGAGAGGAGTGCTCGTCAATGCGGAGCATGTCCATTATTAAATTTCCAACAAACGGTTATTAATTTTCGGGAATCCGAGTTGCGCAAAAAATATCCGGGTGTAAGATTGCACATCGTTTTGCGAGTCGGTCACAATGAATAAAAAACGCCCCAAGCATCTCGCCCTGCATCTCATCAAACTTCCTCTGGCCGGTTACGTCTCTATCCTGCATCGCGTTAGCGGCGCGTTGCTGTTCCTGGCATTGCCGCTCTTGCTGTTGGCGTTGCAGTACAGTTTGCGTTCGATCGAGACCTATACTCAGCTTGTGGATGTATTGCAGCATCCACTGAGCAAGCTGGTCTGGTTGGGGTTGTTGTGGGCGTTCTTGCATCATTTCTGTGCCGGTATCCGTTATCTGGCTATCGATCTGCATCTGGCCTCCAGTCTGGCCAAGGCACGTTCCAGCAGTCGCTGGGTGTTGGGCGTCAGTCTTGTGCTCACGGTTCTGATCGGGGTGAAGCTATGTTGAATCGAGTGGTGACCGGGGCGCATTACGGTTTGCGCGATTGGCTGGCGCAACGCATCACTGCGGTGGTGATGGTGCTGTTCACGGTCTTTGTCGCGGTCTATCTGTTGTTGCAGCCGACGGTCGGTTACGACGTATGGACCGGGCTATTCGCCGATGATGTGGTGCGTTCTTTCGCATTGCTGTTCCTGCTCAGTCTGTTCTACCACGCGTGGATCGGTGTGCGCGACATCGTGATGGATTACGTCAAACCCGCCAGCGTCCGCTTGCTCATCCATGTGGCAGTCATACTGGCCTTGTTGCTGTATGTGATCTGGTCGGTGCAAATACTTTGGGGTGTGTGATGTAGGAGCGGAAGCGTCCGCGAATGAAAAATGATCGCGGGCACGGCCCGCTCCTACATGGAGATAAATAATGGCAATAACTAAAAGAACATTCGATGTGGTCGTGGTCGGTGCGGGCGGAGCGGGTATGCGCGCGGCTTTGCAGCTTTCCCAGGCGGGTTTGAAAGTGGCCGTTTTGTCCAAGGTGTTCCCGACACGCTCACATACGGTTGCGGCGCAGGGCGGTATCGCCGCTTCGCTGGGTAACGTCAAGGAAGACAACTGGCTGTGGCATATGTACGACACGGTGAAAGGCTCGGATTATCTGGGCGATCAGGATGCCATCGAATATATGTGCCGCGCGGCACCGGAAGTGGTGTACGAGCTGGAGCATTTCGGTATGCCGTTCGACCGTCTGGACAACGGCAAGATCTATCAGCGCCCGTTCGGCGGGCACATGCAGGATTACGGTAAAGCGCCGGTGGACAGAGCCTGTGCCGCCGCCGACCGTACCGGCCATGCACTGTTGCACACGCTGTATCAGCAGAACGTACAAGCCAATACCAACTTCTTCGTGGAATGGATGGCGCTCGATCTGATCCGTGACGAAGACGGTGATGTGCTGGGCGTGGTGGCGATGGAGATCGAGACCAGCGAAGTGATGATCCTGCATGCCCGAGCCACTTTGTTCGCCACGGGCGGCGCGGGGCGTATCTTCGCCGCCAGCACCAATGCCTACATCAACACCGGCGACGGCCTCGGTATGGCGGCGCGCGCGGGCATCCCGCTGGAGGACATGGAGTTCTTCCAGTTCCACCCGACCGGGGTGTATGGCGCGGGCGTGCTCATCACAGAAGGTGTGCGCGGTGAGGGCGGTTATCTGGTGAACAAAGACGGCGAGCGTTTTATGCCGCGTTATGCGCCGACCGCCAAAGACTTGGCCAGCCGCGATGTGGTGTCGCGCGCCATGGCGACCGAAATCAAGGAAGGGCGCGGTTGCGGCCCCAAAGGCGACCATGTGCTGCTCAAGCTGGATCATCTGGGCGACGATGTCATCCGTCACCGCTTGCCGGGTATCCGCGATATCGCACTCAAGTTCGCCCATGTCGATCCGGCCCACGCACCTATCCCCGTGGTGCCGACCGCACACTACATGATGGGCGGTATCCCGACCAATTATCACGGACAGGTCGTTGCGCCGCACCGTACCGCGCCGGAAGATGTGGTGCAGGGTTTCTATGCGGTTGGTGAATGTGCCTGTGTCTCGGTACACGGCGCGAACCGCCTCGGTTGTAATTCGCTGCTTGATTTGATCGTGTTTGGGCGTGCCGCCGGACGCCAGATCATCGAAGACCTCAAGCTCAATCCGCATCACAAGCCTTTGCCCGCCGATGCGACAGACAGGCCGTTGGCGCGATTGGCGCGACTGGAGAACCAGAAACAGGGGGAGCGGGTGGCTGCGGTGGGGGCGGACATGCGCAATGTGATGCAGACCCATTGCGGTGTGTTCCGTTTCCCCGATCTGCTGTCTGCCGGGGTGGACAAGATCCGCGAAGTCGCCGAGCGCGCCAAGAACACCGTCATCAATGACCAAAGCAAGGTGTTCAACACCGCGCGTGTCGAAGCACTGGAACTGGACAATCTCATCGAGGTCGCCCAGGCCACCATGATCGCCGCTGCCGCACGCGAAGAGAGCCGTGGCGCCCATGCCCGCGACGACTTCCCCGAACGCGATGACAAGAAATGGTTGAAACACTCGCTGTTCTATAGCGAGGGACAGCGTCTGGATTACAAACCCGTGCGCCTGAAACCGCTCACGGTGGAATCATTCCCGCTCAAAGCACGTGTTTATTAAAAAACCTTTTCCCGCAGATTACGCAGATTGGCGCAGATTAAAAACAAGACATGGAGAGGGATGAGCAGACATTTGCGATCATCGGAGCGGCGATGTCTGTGCATCGTGAGCTTGGCTGTGGTTTCTTGGAAGCGGTGTATCAGGAAGCGCTGGAAGTGGAATTCAGACATATTGGAATTCCATTTGTGAGAGAAGTTGAGTTGCCGATCCGTTATCGGGGAACGCTGTTAGCGACCTGTTATCGAGCAGACTTTTTGTGTTACGAAGCAGTTATTGTCGAGTTGAAAGCGATTGAGCGCACGACGGTCAGAGAAGAATCTCAGTTGCTTAATTACTTGAATGCCAGTGGAAAAGAAAAGGGTTTGTTGCTGAACTTCGGGAGTCGCAGTCTCGAGTTTAAACGAATGGTTCAAGCATGTAATCTGCGTGAATCTGTGTAATCTGCGGGGAAATGTTTTTGGGGTGGAATTAGATGAAATTCAAGATATACCGCTATAACCCCGACACCGATGTGTCGCCCTACATGCAGGACTACGACCTCAAGTTTGAGGCGGGTGATGCGATGTTGCTGGATGCACTGATGATGTTGCGCGAGCAGGACGACAGTATCGGCTTCCGCAAATCCTGCCGCGAAGGTGTGTGTGGTTCGGATGCGATGAACATCAATGGACGCAACGGTCTGGCTTGTGTTACGCCGCTGTCTACTCTCAAGCAACCCATCGAGATCCGCCCCTTGCCGGGATTGCCCGTCATCCGCGATCTGATCGTGGACATGTCGCAGTTCTTCAAACAATACCACTCGATCAAGCCGTATCTGGTCAACAACGATCCTCCGCCGGAGACCGAACGTCTGCAATCTCCCAAAGACCGCGCCGAGCTGGATGGTCTGTACGAGTGCATCCTGTGTGGTTGCTGCACGACTTCGTGCCCGTCGTTCTGGTGGAATCCGGACAAGTTCGTCGGTCCTGCCGGTTTGTTGCAAGCCTACCGCTTTATCGCCGATACGCGCGACCAGGCCACGGCGGAGCGTCTGGATAATCTGGAAGATCCGTATCGACTGTTCCGTTGCCATACCATCATGAACTGTGTGGACGTATGTCCCAAAGAGCTGAATCCGACCGAGGCTATCGGCAAGATCAAGGACATGATGGTGAAAAGAATCGTATGACGGTTGCGCCGCCGGACTCTGCCGAGATGGCACGCCTGCGCTGGCGTTGCCGTCGTGGGCTGCTGGAACTGGATATCGTGCTGGGGCGTTTCGTGGAACGGCAATATGCCGGCCTGAATGAGGCACAAAAAGTCGAGTTCGATGTCTTGTTGGACCTGCCGGATACCTCGCTGTGGGATAGAATCACCGGCAAGGAGCCTGCCGAACATGAGGCTCAGAAGAAGATGCTGGAGTCGATCAATGCAGTATAGGGGCGGGTCATGGCCCGCTCTTGCTGAGGGAGAGAAGAACATGGAACAAAAACGTATCGCAACACTGACTTTGGATGACGGACGCAGCATCGAATTACCTATCCTGTCGGGCACACTCGGGCCGGATGTGGTGGATATGCGCATGCTCAGCAAACTCGGTGTATTCACCTATGATCCCGCCTTCTTCGCCACGGCCAGTTGCACCTCGGAGATCACCTTCATCGATGGTGATGCGGGTCTGCTCTATTATCGCGGTTACCCCATAGAACAACTGGCGGAACAGTCGGACTTTCTGGAGGTGTGTTATCTGTTGCTGAACGGTGAGTTGCCCTCGGCCTCGCAAAAGGAAGAATTCAGGGACATCATCACCCATCACACCATGGTGCATGACCAGCTGGCGCGCTTCTTCAACGGCTTCCGCCGCGACGCGCATCCGATGGCGGTGATGGTCGGTGTGGTCGGCGCCTTATCGGCGTTCTATCACGACTCGCTCGACATCAATAACCCGCAGCACCGCGAGATATCCGCGCACCGGCTGCTGGCCAAGGTGCCGACGCTCGCGGCGATGGCATACAAATACAACGTAGGTGAACCGTTCATCTATCCCAAGAACAAGTTCAGTTATGTCGAGAACTTCATGTACATGATGTTCGGCACTCCCGCCGAGGACTACGTGCCGAACCCGATACTGGTGCGCGCGCTGGAGCGTATCTTCATCCTGCATGCCGACCACGAGCAGAACGCCTCGACCTCTACCGTGCGTCTGGCCGGTTCCAGCGGTGCGAATCCGTTCGCCTGCGTGGCATCCGGTATCGCGGCATTATGGGGGCCGGCACACGGCGGGGCGAACGAGGCCGCGCTCAAGATGCTGGAGGAGATCGGTGACGTGTCGCGCGTGAAGGAATACGTGCAGGGTGTGAAGGACAAGAAGTACAAACTGATGGGTTTCGGCCACCGCGTGTACAAGAACATGGACCCGCGCGCGTCGGTGATGCGCCAGACCTGTTACGAAGTGCTGAAAGAACTCAAGCTGGAGAACAACAAGCTGTTCGAGTTGGCGATGGAGCTGGAGAAGACTGCGCTGAGTGACCCGTACTTCATTGAGCGCAAACTGTACCCGAACGTGGATTTCTATTCCGGTATCGTGCTGCGCGCCATCGGCATCCCGACCAATATGTTCACGGTGATCTTCGCCTTGGCGCGCACCATAGGCTGGGTGTCGCAATGGAACGAGATGATCGCCGATGCCGACCACAAGATCGGACGCCCGCGCCAGTTGTATATGGGCAAGACCAAACGCAACTTTGTGCCATTGAAGAAACGTTGAGGATGATGCCTTGAACGAGCCGGTGAATTTTCTGAAACTGATGCAGGACAGCTCCATGCTGTTCGGTGGCAACAATGTGTTCATCGAGGGCTTGTACGAGGATTACCTGCGTGATCCGGCCAGTGTGCCGGGCGAATGGCGCGCCTATTTTGACAATCTGGTCGCCAGTGCCAAGACCCCTGATGTGGCGCATAGCCCGATACAGCGCGGTTTTGCGGCATTACCGGCCAGCGGTCTTGCTCCCGCTTTACAGACGGACGAGTCGCGCAAACAGGCTTCGGTATTGCAACTCATAAATGCGCATCGTTTCCTCGGTGTGCGTGTCGCCGATCTCGATCCGCTCAAGCGCCATGCCAAGCCGCAGATCGCCGAGCTGAATCCGGCCTATTACAACCTCGACGAGTCCGATCTCGATTCCACGTTCAACACCGGCTCACTGGTGGGGGGTGCGCGCATGACTTTGCGCGAGATACTGCAGCGGCTCAAACGCATCTATTGTGGCAGTGTCGGTGCCGAATACATGTACATCAGCGATATCGCGCAGAAACGCTGGATACAGGGCCGTCTGGAAGGGGCGAATGGCGAGCCGCATTACGCGACCGAGACACGGAAGCGCATCCTCGAACGACTGACTGCCGCAGAAGGGCTGGAGCGTTATCTGCACACCAAATACGTCGGACAGAAACGTTTCTCGCTGGAGGGGGGCGAGACATTGATCCCGTTGCTGCACCACCTGTTGCAGCGCGCGGGCGAGCAGGGCGTGAAAGAGACCGTCATCGGCATGGCGCATCGCGGGCGGCTGAATGTGCTGATCAACACACTGGGCAAATTGCCCAAGGTGTTGTTCGCCGAATTCGAGGGTGTGCATCTAGAACACCTTACTTCCGGCGACGTGAAATATCACCAGGGATTCTCGTCCGATATCGGTACGCCGGGCGGGGCTATGCATCTGACGCTGGCCTTCAATCCCTCGCATCTGGAGATCGTCAACCCGGTGGTCGAAGGATCGGTGCGTGCGCGCCAGCATCGGCGCAAAGACTATCAGGGTAAACAGGTGTTGCCGGTGTTGCTGCACGGTGATGCCGCCTTCGCCGGACAGGGCGTGAACCAGGAGACCTTCAATCTGTCGCAGACGCGCGGTTACCGTACCGGCGGTACGGTGCACATCGTCATCAACAACCAGATCGGGTTCACCACCTCGGATGCGCGGGATACGCGCTCCTCGCTGTATTGCACCGATGTCGCCAAGATGATCGATGCTCCCATCTTTCACGTCAATGCCGACGACCCGGAGGCGGTGATGTTCATCACCGAACTGGCTTTCGATTTCCGTATGCAGTTCGGCAAGGACGTGGTCATCGATATGGTGTGTTTCCGCAAACTGGGACACAACGAACAGGATGAGCCGCTGGTCACCCAGCCGTTCATGTACCGCTACATCAACCAGCATCCGGGGACACGAGCCCGGTATGCGCAACGTCTGGTGGAGCAGGGCATAGTGGCGGCGGATGAGCCGGAGCGGATGGTCGCGGATTATCGCCGCGCGATGGACGAAGGGCGCGATCCGCTACAGGCCGCGCTGGTCGGACATAAACACGATTTCGGGGTGAGTTGGGCCAAGTACAAGAACGATCTTGCCTGGTATGCTCCGGTGGAGAGTGCGGTACCGCGCGCCAGATTGCAGCAACTGGCCGAGCGGCTGGTGACGCTACCGGAGAATTTCAAACTGCATTCGCGCGTCGAGAAGATCATTGCCGACCGTACCGCGATGGGCAAAGGCGAACTGGCGCTGGACTGGGGCATGGCCGAGAATCTGGCTTATGCCTCGCTGGTGACAGAAGGTTATCCGATCCGTCTGTCCGGCGAGGATTGCGGACGCGGCACCTTTTTCCACCGCCATGCCGTACTGCACGACCAGAACCGGGTGCAGTTCGATCAGGGTTACCACATCCCCTTGCAGAACATCGCGCCGGATCAGGCCGATTTCATCGTCATCGACTCCATCCTGTCGGAAGAGGCGGTGCTGGGGTTCGAATACGGTTACGCCACGGCGGAGCCGGATACGCTGACCATCTGGGAAGGCCAGTTCGGCGATTTTGCCAACGGTGCGCAGGTGGTCATCGACCAGTTCATCACTTCCGGCGAAGCCAAGTGGGGCAGGTTGTGCGGCCTCACCATGCTGCTGCCGCATGGTTACGAAGGGCAGGGGCCGGAACACTCCTCCGGGCGCATCGAGCGTTATCTGCAACTATGTGCCGATTACAACATCCAGGTGTGTGTCCCTTCCAATGCCGCACAGATATTCCATCTGCTGCGTCGCCAGATGTTGCATCCGTCGCGCAAGCCCCTCATCGTGTTCACACCCAAGAGCCTGTTGCGCAGCAAGGACGCCGCCTCGCCACTGGACGATTTCTGCGTGGGCCGCTTCCATCCGGTCATTCCCGAAGTCGATACACTGGAGGCGGGCAAAGTGCGCCGTATCATCGCCTGTAGCGGCAAGGTGTATTACGACCTGCTCAAGGCGCGGCGCGAGCGCGGCATCGATAACATGGCCGTCATTCGTATCGAGCAACTCTATCCCTTCCCGCATGACGATTTCACCGAGCAGGTCGCTGCATATCCCAATGCGACGGAAGTGGTGTGGTGTCAGGAAGAGCCCGGTAACCAGGGCGCGTGGCACCGCATCCAGCATTATCTGTTGCGCCACATGCGCAAAGGTATGCGCCTCGATTACGCCCTGCGTCCGTCTTCCGCTTCCCCTGCGGCAGGTTATCTTGCGGTGCATAACGAACAGCAGAAGGCGGTGATCGACGCCGCGTTCAGACCCGATCTTGATGTTAAGAACAAACCAGGAGCAAACAAACATGAGCATCATTGAAGTCAAAGTCCCGCAACTTTCCGAGTCCGTCTCCGAAGCGACACTGCTCACCTGGCACAAGAAAGTCGGCGAGGCGGTGCAGGAAGGCGAGAACCTGATCGACATCGAGACCGACAAGGTGGTGCTGGAACTGCCCGCGATCAAGAGCGGCGTACTGAGCAAGATCATCAAGGCCGACGGTGCCAAGGTGGGTAGCGAGGAAGTGATCGCGCAGATCGACACTGACGCGGCGGCGGCAGCGCCCAAAGCCAAGACCGAAGCGCTTGCTGCGACAGCGACCCCATCCGCACGCAAACTGGCGCATGCGCATGATGTGGATGCGGCCAGCCTGCAAGGCAGTGGCAAACACGGTCTAGTGACCAAGGAAGACGTGCTGAGTGCGGTGCAACAGCCAGCCGCTATTGTTCAATCGCAGAGTGCGCCAGCGATAGCCCCCTCCGGCAATCGTGCCGAACAACGTGTGCCGATGACCCGTATTCGCCAGCGTATCGCCGAGCGCCTGCTGCAATCACAAGCCAACGCCGCCATCCTGACCACCTTCAACGAAGTGAACATGCAGCCGGTGATGGAGCTGCGCGCCCGCTACAAGGATGCGTTCGAGAAGAAGCACGGCGTGAAGCTGGGCTTCTCCTCGTTCTTTGTCAAAGCGGTCATCCATGCCTTGCGCAAATTCCCCGTGGTCAACGCGTCGGTGGATGGCACCGATGTCATCTACCACGGCTACTTCGATATCGGCGTCGCCATCGGCAGTGAGCGCGGTCTGGTGGTTCCCATCATCCGCGATGCGGACAAGCTGTCGTTTGCGGAGATCGAGAAGCAGATCGCCGCTTTTGCGGCACGTGCCAAGGATGGCAAGCTGACGATGGAAGAGCTGAGTGGCGGTACCTTCTCTATCACCAACGGCGGCGTGTTCGGCTCCATGTTGTCCACACCCATCATCAATCCCCCGCAGAGTGCCATCCTCGGCATCCACGCCACCAAGGATCGTCCTGTGGCCGAGAACGGCCAAGTGGTCATCCGTCCGATCAACTATCTTGCGCTTTCCTACGACCACCGCATCATCGACGGGCGCGAGGCAGTGCAGTTCCTCGTCGCGATCAAGGAGTTCCTTGAGATGCCGGGACTCGTTCTGCTCGATCTGTAATGACGGCCTTTCGCGCCTACCGCATCTTTGAAGAGAACGGCAAATCGCAAGGCCGTTTCGTTGAACTGTCACTGGACGACCTCGCTCCTGGCGAAGTGGTCATCCAAGCACATTATTCCAGTGTGAACTACAAGGATGCGCTCGCCGCGACAGGGGCGGGTAAGGTCATCCGCCGCTTCCCCTGTGTGGGTGGTATCGACGTGTCCGGCGTGGTGGCGAGTTCAGCGGATGCGCGTTTCAAGGCGGGCGATGCGGTGTTAGTCACCGGTTACGACATGGGGGTGGCGCACGATGGCGGTTATGCCGAATACGTGCGCGTTCCCGCCGACTGGGTGGTGCCGTTGCCCGTTGACCTGTCCCTGTTCGAAGCGATGGCACTGGGTACGGCGGGTTTTACTGCCGCACTTGCGATTTATCGCCTGGAGCAGAATGAATTGTCGCCGGATAAGGGCAAGGTACTCGTCACGGGAGCAACCGGAGGGGTGGGCAGTCTCGCGATCCGCATGCTGGCGCAGCTTGGCTATCACGTCGTGGCATTAACCGGCAAAGGGAGCGCGCAGGAATATCTCAAGTCGCTGGGTGCGAGCGAAGTGTTGTTGCGCGACAGCGTGGATATGAACAGTAGCCGTCCGCTGGAAAAAGCGCTGTGGGCGGGCGCGCTGGATGGGGTGGGGGGCAACACGCTGGCTTGGCTGGCGCGCACCGTGCAGCAGGACGGTGCGATTGCCAGCTACGGCAATGCGGGCGGCGTCGAGTTACATACCACGGTGTTCCCGTTCATTCTGCGCGGGGTGAAATTGCTGGGGGTGGATTCCGCCGCCACTGCGATGCCGTTGCGCAAGAAGCTGTGGCAACGTCTGGCCGGTGATCCTTCGGCAGGGCTCAGGACAGGATTGCGCCCGCACGATTTTGAACAGCTCGCCCATACTGTCCCATTCGCGGAGTTGGATGGGGTATTCCCCAAGATGATCGCAGGCGAAACACAGGGCCGTACGGTGGTGAAAATCGCTGGCGAGTGAAGCCTGCTCGGTTATAATGCGCGCCCGCTTGTATTTCAGGGCGGGAATGCCCCGGTGGCGGAATTGGTAGACGCACCAGATTTAGGTTCTGGCGCCGCGAGGCGTGAATGTTCGAGTCATTTCCGGGGCACCAGCAGCACTTCTTGGTAGTTCTCAAAATCTCAATTGTGTTGAATTGAATAGTTTATTTGCACCTCTTTCCTCATGAGTCCCCATCAATTTTCTTGAAGTCTCTGCCTTTAGGTAACTGGTATAGTAGCTAAGCCCGATTCAAATTGCTGCGCCAGAGTTACACGCAATTCAACACAGTAAGTCAGAACTCCCCCCCTATACCCGCACTGGCAACATTGTTGTATTGTGTCCTTCATGCCTATAAGATAGCAATCAGTTACTATCTTGGTATCAATTCGTGTCTGCTAAAAAATTCAAAATACTGATAGCTGGGATTGGTGCGCTGGTCGTATTTTCTTGGGTCATATTTACCCAAGGGCCGCTGGCTCCTGTCAAAGTCACAGTCGAGAAAGTTGAAATCGGCAATCTTTCGAATAGTGTATTTGGTATCGGCACGTTGAGGGCTAGGTACAGTTACAACCTTGGCCCAACGATGACGAGTCGCATAAAAAGCGTGCTAGTTGATCAGGGGGAAGAGGTCGTTGAGGGACAGGTGCTGGCCGAAATGGATCCGGTAGATTTGGATGACAAATTGGCGAGTAGTCAGCGTGTGGTCGGAAAAGCGGCAAATGCTATTCAAGTGGCGGAAGCGCAAGTAAGTGAAGCGCAGAGCCGTCTAAAGACGCTCACTGCAACTGCAGCTCGTTACCAGCAGTTGCGTGAAGGCGGTTTTGTCAGCCAAGAGATGTTCGATGCGAAGCAACATGAAAAAAATGCTGCAACATCCACATTGGCGGCAGCCGTGGCAAATCTCGCCATCGCTCGCGATGAACATGCAAGAGCAAAAGCAGATGCACTCGGGATCAGCAAGGCGCGTTCGCAAACACGCCTGATTAGTCCTATCAAAGGAGTTATTTCTGTCAGGCTGGCCGAACCAGGTAGCACGGTTGTTGGCGGACAAGTAGTAATTCAAGTGATTGATCCCAATAGTCTGTGGGTGGAAACGCGCATCAATCAACAACAAGCGGGATTGGTTCGAGTCGGGCAAGCTGCAGAAATCGTACTGCGATCCCGGCCGCACGAGCCGGTCATGGGTAACGTGTCTCGCATCGATATGGTGAGCGATGCGGTGACCGAGGAGCGAATCGTCAATGTTTCACTTACTAATACACAATCCAACATCGGAGAGTATGCGGAAGTTACCCTCAAATTACCTGAACTGAATAACGTAAGTAGCATTTCCAGTGCGGCAGTTAAACGAGTCGATAAACATACTGGTGTGTGGGTTTTGCAGGATGGTAAGGTGATTTACAAGGCCGTAAAGACTGGAATTGCTACGGTGAATGGACGCACGCAGATATTGGATGGGCTTGGCGACGGCGATGAGGTGGTTGTCTATAGCCAGCAAGCATTGCGCACCGGTCTCAAAGTCAAGGTTGTGCCCGAGCTGGTACAGCGCTAAGCCATGATCAACTTGGCAAGCCGCGACATTTTGCATGGTTGGGGAAAATTCGTATTCACAGGAATCGGTTTGGGCTTGCTGATTGGTGTGACGCTAACCATGGCAGGCGTGTACCGCGGGATGGTGGATGATGCGCGTGTCCTGATTGAAAACGCAGGAGCGGATTTATGGGTAGTGCAGCAAGGTACTTTGGGGCCGTATGCCGAACCCTCAAGCGTGCATGATGATGTCGCCAACGATCTACTTGGTATGCCAGGTATTCGCGAAGCAGGAAATGTCACTTATCTGACGATGCAGGTTCGCCACAACAGCAAAGATATTCGCGTGATGTTGGTTGGATTTGAGGCAGGAAAGCCGGGCGAGCCTACTTATCTTGTCGGAGGTCGTCCGATCACCCGTTCGCATTACGAAGCACTGGCCGACATTAAAACGGGACTTGCGCTAGGTGACAAAATCACCATCAGGCGTCATACATATACGGTTGTTGGCTTGACGCGTCGCATGGTCTCATCCGGTGGTGATCCGATGATTTTCATTCCGCTCAAGGATGCACAGGAAGTGCAGTTTCTCAAAGACAACGATGCACTCATCAATGAACGTGCGCGCACAGCAGCTAATCCCGCCTTCAATCGCCCAAGCGCTCCCGGACTGCTGGAAGCGATACAAGCCAGCCAGACATCGAGCCGATTCGTAAATGCAGTGTTGGTGCGCACTGTGCCGGGGAACGAAGCCACGGTATCCGAACAGATCGTGCGCTGGAAGCACCTGCAAGCTTATTCCAAAGATCAGATGGACGAGATACTGGTGGCGCGTTTGATCGCCACTTCGTCCAAGCAGATATTCATGTTCCTAGTGATCCTCGCTATCGTCAGCGCCGCCATCGTGGCTTTCATCATTTTTACGATGACGATGAACAAGGTGAGAGAGATCGCGGTGCTCAAATTGATCGGGGCGACCAACAGCACCATCAGCGGCATGATCCTGCAACAAGCACTGGGATTGGGTTTGATCGGCTTTTTGGTGGGCAAGCTGTCGGCGACACTTTGGGCTCCGCTATTTCCCAAGTATGTACTGCTGCTTTCAGGCGATGCAGTCTTGGGCTTCTTTCTGGTGATGCTCATGTGTGCGCTGGCCAGCGTCTTCGCTATCCGTGCTGCGCTACGCATTGACCCTGCAACAGCGATTGGAGGCTGAGATGAGCGAACCAGCCATTCACATCGAGAACTTGAAGAAGCGCTACGGCGAAGGCGAGACCGCCGTGGATGCGCTCAAAGGCGTGGATATGACCATCTGGCCGGGCGAAGTGGTGGGGCTGGTCGGCCCCAGCGGTTCGGGCAAAAGCACGCTGCTCAAATGTTTGGGTGCAGTGATAGAGCCTAGCTCAGGGCGTATGACATTGGGTGGACAAACCATCTTTGACGAAGCGTGGAAGATCGAAGACTTGCGCACTCTGCGGCGTGACCGCATCGGCTTCATCTTTCAAGCGCCTTACCTGATCCCGTTCCTAGATGTCACCGATAATGTGGCCTTGTTGCCGATGTTGGCCGGAGTCTCGAACACTGACTCGCGCATCCGGGCGCAGGAATTGTTAACGGCACTTGATGTCGGTCACCGCTCGAAGGCGGCTGTCTCTCAGCTGTCGGGCGGCGAGCAGCAGCGCGTCTCCATCGCGCGCGCATTGGCGAACCATCCGCCTGTCATCCTTGCCGATGAGCCGACAGCGCCACTGGACAGCGAACGCGCGCTCAACGTAATGCGCATACTTAACCAGATGGCCGAACAATATCAAACCGCCATCATCGTCGTGACCCATGACGAAAAGATTATTCCCACATTCAAACGTATCTATCACATTCGTGATGGGCGTACTTATGAAGAGGCCGGCGAAGGTCGGCATGTTTAAAGATTTATTGAAGGAGAAATGTCTTGAATCAGGAAACAGTAAAAAAACGCTTGAGCTCGGAAGAGCGCCAAGGCGAGATCATTCGGGTGGCCGTTGAGTTGGCTGCGGATAAGGGCGTGGACAGCGTCACCACGCAAGACATGGCAGATGCTATGAATCTCACTCAAGGTGCCATTTTTCGGCACTTTGCGACCAAGGACGATATCTGGTTTGCTGTCATCGTATGGGTGCGTGAACGCCTGATGAAAGTGTTAGATAAAGCTGCGGCAGATACCACTGATCCATTGAATGCCATCGAACGTATGTTTTTTGCACACATTGCATTTATCAGCAAACACCCGGCCATCCCGCGCTTACTGTTTTCCGAGTTGCTGCATAAGAAAAACGGAAAGTTGCGTCAACTCATCGAGGGGATCATCTCTGGATACGAGGCCAAGATCGCAGATCTGCTGGAGGAGGCGAAATCGCATTCTCTGGTTCCTGTGAATCTCGACAGCCAAAGTGCGGCAGTCCTATACATCGGCATGATCCAGGGGCTCGTTATGCAGTCCTCGATCTTTGGAGGAAAGCACGCACTTCAGCAGCAAGCCGAAAAAACGTTCCCCATATTTCTGTTAGGCATCAAAACACGTAGTTAACTGTCAATTCACACAAGGAGTCGCCATGAAGCAGCTGTCACTTTTAGTCTTATCCCTGACCACTTTTGCATTGGCCGTATCTCATGCGCAAGCTGCCGAACCGCTTGAATTACAAAAAGTGATGAAGGAGTTGGGCAAAAACATGCAGGTCATCACCGATGGCATCTCGCGTGAAGACTGGGAATTGGTTGCCAAAACTGCCCCCATGATTGCAGAACACCCGCAACCTCCCATGTCAGAAAAGGTTCGCATTATGAGTTTTATGGGGGCCAAGATGTCCGATTTCAAAGCATTCGATACGAAGACGCACGAAGCGGCTCACGATTTGCTGCATGCCACCCATGAAAAAAATGGGCAAAAGGTTATTGATGCCTTTCAAAAAGTCCAATCAGCCTGTCTGAGCTGTCATCAGACTTTCCGCGCCCCATTCGTGGCCCATTTCTACGGTACATCGGGTAAATGATGCAGTAAGTGAATTGCATTCAATCAGGGAGAGAACCATATGAAAAATTGCAAATGGAGCTGGGCGTTAGTGGTTGTTTTGGCCGTTATTGTTGCCGCATTGGGATACAAATTCACAGTGGGCAATGTGCAACCCTCCGATGATGGGCGACAAGCCGTCATGTTGAGTAAGGATGAGCGCAATGCGCTGCTACTGGAGATGCGCCTGTGGCTGAAAAGCTCACAGGGGATATTGGCAGCGGCATCTGTTAAGGATTTCGATGAGGTCATCAAATCTGCCCAAGCATCCGGTATGCAAGCCGAGGCAGATACGCCGGGCTCATTGTTCAGAAAACTTCCCGTCGAGATGAAAGCGCTGGGATTCGATACCCGTGGCAAATTCGATGACATCGCCGCAGAGGCAGCGAAGTCAAAAGACAGCAATCTGGTGGTTACAAAATTGAGTGTTGCCATGAATAACTGCATCGCCTGCCACGAGATGTATCGCTTCGTTGAGGAAGCCAAATAACCAAAGCTGACCGAACGGTGCGGCATTCATTTATTGGAAAGGAGATACAAGTATGAATACAGTCAAACAATCCCGAGGCTGGCTGATAAGTTCGCTCTCGATAGTGGCGATCTTATTTGGCTTGATGACGATCAAGGAAGGTGGTGCGGTTTTGCTGGGAAGTGAGGCGGCAGTTGCTTCGGCCGGAAACTATGTGCCCTTCGTACTTTGGTTCAATTTCTTGTCTGGATTCGCTTACATTGCCGCCGGTGTCGGGCTGTGGCTGCAGAAGCGCTGGGCGGCTTGGTTGGCCGTGGCAATCGTAGCTGCGATTGCTCTTACTTTCGCTGCTTTTGGTTTGCACATCAACTCCGGTGGTGCTTATGAGCAACGCACAGTCATTGCTATGAGCATGCGCACGGTGGTGTGGCTTGTGATTGCGGGAATAACGACGCAGGTGTTGTTGCGCAAGCGGGCTTAATGTACTTGGCCTTCTTTTTGGTTTCCGGCATGGCCAGCGCTACTAACCTTGTCGGATCTTCTATCAATATGACCTCCGCCTCGATTGGGGCGCGCGATTATTGAATTTCTTTATCCCGGAGCCCATTCGCTTTCAAGCCGTTCAATGAAGGCGTATGGCATCCCAGTCAATATTTTTGCTCCCGCTAGCTTGATCCAAATTCAATATCGCTGAGCAATAGACCCTTGGGCCATAGTACAGATTAGATAGGGACGCAGCTTCTTTGTCGTTTTACCCCGGACATAAACATTCATTACTATTGCATCATTTAATAAACAGGAATACATTTGCGGATAATGAATCATTATCGGCGTATGGCAAGGGATATCGTCATGATTGAACCGGCTAGTCTAGGAAACTTTTTCACTATCTTCTTTACTTCTGCAATGGTGATCATGCTGGGAGCGCTATACGCTTTGCTGTTCGCCTTCTCCCGCCTTAAAGGAGATGTCCGCCTGATGCCGCTGGCTTACATCTCTTATGCGGGGCTGCTCATATCCACACTCTTTCTGGCAGATGCCGCGAATCTGTTAAAGCATCCTTTCTGGACTGTCATCGTTGCATTCATGTTGGTGGGGTATCTGCTCGCGCCGCATGCGATCTGGCATTTGTGTGTAGGCACACATGCCGATGAGCATGCGGAGGTCGGGCCGGTGCCGCTTAAAGATTTTTAACGTTGAGTAAGGAGATAACCATGGCGACAAGTCAGTGGTGGGCATCTGAATCGTTCTGGCGCAAGACGGCCATCTGGGTCACCGGCGGGTCATTCGTCGCGCTGATGTTTTTAACGATGGACACGATCCCGCAAATATCGACGGGGTCAAAACGTGTTCCGGCGTATTCGGTCATCAACTATCGAATCTCATACAAATTCGACGAGACGCGTCACGTGCAGGTGCCTGTCATCGGTGCAAAAGAGCCTTTGTTCGGTAAAGAGCTGAACGAAGAGGAAGCCGAAGCGCTGGTCAAACTGGGCAAACTGACCACACAGTCGAAGAACTGTATGAACTGCCACACCTTGTTGGGTAATGGTGCTTACTACGCGCCCGATCTCACCAAATCATGGCTGGATCAGTACTGGGGTACCAAAGAAGTGCGCGAAGTCCAGATGCTTGAGTTCATCAAGGACCCTTCCGACAAGGTTCACAACAGCATGGGACGGCGCATGCCCAAGCTTGAGATCACCGATGAAGAGGCGCGCGGTGTGGTGGCTTTCCTGAAATGGATGTCCAGCATCGACACCAACGGCTTCCCCTATAACTTCAAATCCATCGAACAGGAGAATTGATCATGGCGACGCTAGGAATGTTGGATAGTGCCAACCTGAACGGTGGGCAGAAGCTGGCGGTGAAATATTTCACCGTAGCGATCATGTTATTTGGTGCACAAGTGTTGTTCGGTCTGCTATCAGGCTTGCAATACCTGTATCCAGACTTTTTGTACGGCGTGTTGGATTTCAGCGTCAACCGCATGGTGCACATCAATGCACTGGTGGTGTGGTTGCTGTATGGATTCTTGGGCTCGGTATATTGGCTGCTGGAAGAAGAGTCACAACATGAGGTGGTCGGACTCAAACTCGGCAATCTGATCTACTGGGTGCTCACAGCGGCGGTGACCGTCGTGGTGCTAGTGTATCTGTTCGTTCAGATCGGTCCGGGCAAAGAATCTTCCATCTGGCTCATCAATGAAGGCCGCGAATATATCGAGGCACCGCGCTGGGCAGACATCGGCATCGTGGTGAGTGTGCTGGTGGTGTTCTACAACGTGGCAGCTACTTTCTCCAAAGGCCGTTACACCGGTATCGCGGGTGTGTTGGTGCTGGATATGCTGGCTTTGTTCGGCATCTATCTGGCCGGTATGTTCTACACCACCAACATCTCCATCGACCAATACTGGTGGTGGTGGGTGATCCATCTGTGGGTGGAAGCCACTTGGGAAGTGATGGTCGCCTGCATCATGGCTTACGGTCTGATGAAGGTATTGGGTGTGAGTCGCAAGATTGTCGAGACGTGGCTTTATATCGAAGTCGCCTTGATGTTCGGTTCCGGCATCCTCGGTCTGGGCCACCATTACTTCTGGATCGGCACGCCCGAATACTGGTTCAGTATCGGCGGATTCTTCTCCGCACTCGAACCTATCCCGCTGGTGGCGATGGTGGTGCATGCCGTGTTCGATGCGGGTGCGCGCCATGCCAAGAACTCAAACCATCCCGCCATGGCATGGTTGATCGCGCATGCCTTCGGTAATTTCTTCGGCGCGGGTGTATGGGGCTTCATGCACACTTTGCCGCAGATCAACCTGTATACCCACGGCACACAATGGTCGGCATCGCATGGACACCTCGCGTTCTTCGGTGCTTATGCCACCATCATCATCGCCATGTTCTACCTTGGTATCCAGCGTTGGCGCGGTGGCACATGGATGTCTGGCGATCTGCCCAGCAATGGCTGGAAATGGAAGTGGGCGTTGGGGCTGCTGAATCTCGGCATGGTCGGGATGACGGTCGCCATGTTGGTCTCCGGTTACGTGCAGTCACAGATCGAACGAGCCATCGAAGGCTCTTCTTGGATGGGATATTTCGCGGCACAGATACATCCTTGGTTCGTTCAGGGCATGTGGTGGCGTGAAGTGTTCGGAGTGATGTTTCTGGTCGGATTCATCCTGTTGGTGTGGGACTTGCTGACCATCGGCAAGGGCGAGAGCCGTGCCATGGTATCGGCGGAAGCGGGCTAGTCAACTTCCGTCACCGTCGCGAACCCGTCGCATGGCGGGTTCGTTTTATTTTGTGCAACACGATGTTCTTCTCGATAGAATTTCAGGAAGTGTTTTTATGCCAAAGAATTTTATAGCTGCCCCGCACCGGGTCATGTTTTTCGGCGGCGCAGTGCAAACCTTGCTGGTTATGCTGTGGTGGCTGTTCGAGCTTTCCACCCGCTACCTGTGGCCGCAATACACCGTGGCATGGCCGCTATTTCCAACCGCGATCCATAGCTGGCTGTTGCTGTTCGGCATGTTGCCGTTCTTCTTTTTCGGATTTCTGATGACCACGTTTCCGCGCTGGATGGCGGGGCATGAGATTCCGCCGCAGAGATTCGTACCGGCTTTTGCCTTCATGTTCGCCGGCGTGTTGCTGTTCTATGCAGGACTGTTCTTCGGGCGAGTGCTGCTGCTATTGGCGGATATCAGCCTGCTCACGGGGTGGGCGATCGGGCTGTATGCCTTGTTGCGCGTGTTACTGGATACGCGTCCGGGCGATAAACGCCATACCGTGGTGTTATTCATCGCCTTCTTGATAGGCTGGATGGCGTTGGCGAGTTTTTTGCTGTGGCAGTTGAGTGACCGGCATGCCTTGTTGCAATTCTCGCTACGGGCGGCGTTGTGGGGCTTTGTGCTGCCGGTGTTTACCACGGTCGCCCATCGCATGATCCCGTTCTTCACCAACAGCGCATTGCAGCAGGATGTGCCGCGCCCGTTCTGGCCGTGGTGGACTATCCTCGCGTCTAGCCTTGCGCATGGCGTACTGGAGTTTTTTAATCTGTCGGCATGGTTATGGCTGGCGGATGTGCCGCTGGCGATCAGTGCACTCACGCTGACTTATCTGTGGGGATTCCGACGCAGCTTCAGTAACCCACTTTTGGCCGTGCTGCATGTCGGTTATGCTTGGCTGGGTATCGCTATGCTGATGTTCGCCGCACAGAGCTTGTGGCTGCTGCTACAAGGCGGTTACATATGGGGACTGGCACCGTTGCATGCGCTGACACTGGGGTGTTACGCCACGATCATCATCGGCATGGGCACGCGCGTCACGCTTGGTCATTCCGGTTTGCCGTTCGTCATCGATACCCGGGTCAAGCTGATGTTTGCGGGGATGCAAGGGGTGGCAATGGTGCGTATCGCCGCCGATCTCTTGCCGGTAAACAGTGGTTATGGGTATCTACTGGCAGCACTGGGTTGGCTCGCTTGTTTCGGCCCCTGGGCGTGGCGCTATCTGCCTGCCTATTGGCGACCCCGTGCAGATGGGCAGCCGGGGTGATGCAGTTCGCCCTCTTGTGATCAGCACATTATGCCGCTGACACTTCAGAGACGGCCTATCCGCTCCAGTTCGAGTTGCACCATGTAACGTTGTACGACGTTGCTGGATCTGCCTGTCAGGTTAACGAATGCCAGTCCGACGTGATACAGCTGTTCGCCGCTCTTGGTCTTGCTGGTCGGCCACAGGCCGAAGACTTTCAGGGTGAGCGGTACGGGGCCGATCTCCGGAAAATCCACGCTGCATTTTTCGAATACGGCTCCCTGAGAGATGGCGGCGGGCGGCTCGCCTTTCACAGTCAGGCCCAAACCGCCCACGCTCATATCGGTGACCGGTGCACTGAAAATCTCCTTTTCGAGGGGGAGCTTGCAGAACAGGGCCTTGCTGCCTTGCGGGGTGTTCAGGCGGAAGTATTCGCGGCGCTGGATGCGCTCGATCACTTTCGGGATGGGCATAAAGAAGGCATCACCATCGGTCAGCGAGACCAATTCCAGGTTGGAACCGTACCAGCGGATCTCGACGCCGCCATTGGTGTAGAGCGTCACTTGTTTGCTGGCGGTGATCTTCTCGTTGATCCGTTCATCGGGGCTGATGTCCAGATAGATCAGGTCATCCTCGGAATCGACTTCGAGGACAGAGGACAGCAGGTTCACCCCATCGTGCGTGGCGATATTGAGTGCCATATGATGCCGCACCATATCCTCAAGGATGGCAACGATCTCCTTGCGATTGTGCTTGGAAAATTCGGACTTCTCTATACGCTGTGTCATGCTTGCCTACTCGTGTTGGAGGTGCCGGACATCCTGTCCGCACGCATCCGGATTATGTCGTAACTGGCCGTATGGTGCCGGATTCTACTTTTTTTATGCCTGATTAGACAGGAGGTCGCCGTTACACAACAGATCGGACAGATAACGTGCGGCCTCTTCCGCCCCAGAAGGCTCTGGGCGTGTTGCGGGTGGTGAAGCCCAAAGCTGTTGCAGCAATGGCTGTAGCTCGCCTGTTTCGAGTGTCGCGCGTTCCACTTTAAGACAGGCTCCATACTGTTGTTTCCAGCCTACCAGATAGGGTTCCTCCGGCCAATCGAGTCTGCTCACGTACAGCAGCGGGATGCCTGCGCAGGCTGCTTCCGCGAAAGTGCCGTAACCCGGTTTGGTCAATACGGCATCGACCGAGGCCAGTACATCGCTGAAAGGCAAGTCGAGCGACTCGAAAACGGTGAAGTCTTCACGCACGATGTTCCAGGCTGCGGGGATCAACCAGCGCACACCGGGGAAGCGCGGCCAGCGTTCCATCGGCAGACGGAATTCCATACCGCCCATCGCCACCAGCACCCATTTCTCCGCATCAGTTTCCACCAGTTGTGCGGCGATGGCCTCGCGGCGGCGTTGTCCAATTTGGGCGATAGGGGAGATGGGCCGGGTGTTGTGCAATAACGGCATCGGCATACTCGGCTGGGGCTGCAAAAAACATAGCGCGCTGTTATAGGCGGCGAGCACCTGCGCGTGGATAGGCTGGCTGGAATGGTGTTGTCCGCAATAATGCCGGTACAGGTCGGCCCAGTTCAGGCTGCACAAGCCGACAGCGGGCACCCCGGCGACATGGGCGGCGGCAAGTGAGAGATAGGGGATATTGGCCAGTAGCAGATCGGGGGCGAGTTGCCGCATCAGCCCGGCTTCGTGTTGCACCTTGCTGTCCCAGTCGGCGTGAAGATCGCGATAACGGGCCGCACTCTCGTCCACCAATACATCCACTGCATTGGCCATCACCAGTCCGAAATCAAAGGCTACAGGAATGTGGGTGAATTCGCATTGGAAGCGTTGCACTAAGATGGTGTTGGGGATCGCAGTACGCACGGTGACGCGCAACTCGGGGATGCGCCGCGCCAGTGCATTGACCACCGGCGCGGTCTGGCTGAGGTGACCGTAACCATGGAACGAGATATCGACCAGCAGATGCGGCATATCAGTAGAACTGGTAGTTGTTGCGGCCCTTCTCTTTGGCACGGTACATCGCGTCATCGGCGCATTTCACCAGGCCTTCACTGTCGCCCGCATCTTCAGGGAAGATGGCGATACCGACGCTGAAGGTGACGATCAGGTCTTTTCCTTCGATCTGGTGGGGCGTGGTCATGGCGGCAATGATCTTCTGTGCCACGTTCTCCACGTCGGCGGCACTCTCCGCATCGGGCAGCAGGATCATGAACTCGTCGCCGCCCTGGCGGCAGATCGTGTCGGATTCGCGCACGCAGGACTTCAGTCGCGTCGCCACCGATTGCAGCAGGATGTCCCCGGCCAGATGGCCCATGGTGTCGTTGATGCCCTTGAACTTGTCCAGATCGAGGAACAGCAGGGCCACTTTCTTCTCGTTGCGTCCTGCCGAGATCAGCGCCAGTTTCAGGCGGTCGGCGAACAATGCACGGTTGGGCAGTTTGGTGAGCGCATCGTAATGCGCCAGGAATTCGATCTTTTGTTCGGCGGCTTTGCGTTCGGTGATGTCCGCGAACAGGGAGATGTAATTGATGACCTCGCCGCGCTGGTTCTTCACCACGCCGATGGACAGCCATTCCGGATAGACCTCGCCGCTCTTGCGCCGGTTCCATATCTCGCCCTGCCATTGTCCGGCCTCGTTGATACTGGCCCACATGGTCTGATAGAAATCAGGAGTCTGTTTGCCCGAACTCAGGATGCGCGGATTCTTGCCCAGCACTTCCATCGCCGGGTAGCCGGTGATCTCGGTGAAAGCCGGATTGACCGCAACGATGTCGCCGTTCGCGTTGGCGATCAGGATAGCCTCGCCGCTGCCGTGGAACATTTTGCCGAACAATTCCAGCCGGTCTGTGGCCAGCTCCAGATTGCCGACTAGGGTGTTGAAGCTGCGCGCCATCTCGCCGATGTCCGGATTGTTCTCATCCACATCGGCACGTTTGGAAAGGTCGTTCTCGCGCTGAATCTCGGCCATCGCTGCTTGCAATTTTTTGACCGGCTCGGCGATGTTTCTGACGATGAGCACACGCACGAACCAGGAGATGATGATGGACAGGAAGATCTGGATGGCGATATGTCCGGCCCACAGCCAGTTTTTGACGCTCTGGAGCATGGCCTCGTCTTTGCTGAGGTCGATGATGACACTGGCGGCACCGTTGACACTTCCCGCCTCGGCGGTGTGGCAGGACAGGCAGTTGGTGCCACGGTAGTTTTCCTGCGCGATGAAGGGGACAACCACGCGCAGTAACGGCGGGCCGCCGGGTACATCGATGCGGACAAAGCGCACTTTGCCGGTCTTCAATACTTCGCGGTCCATCTCGTCGAGTGCCTGCTCTTCGGGCAAGCCTTTGCCGAACTGGGCGACCACGCTGTCACCCCGGATGATGCGCAACTCTTTGATGCCCTCTGACTGTTGCATCTTGTTCAACAGCAACTTGCGGTTCTCGGGGATGGAGATCGTGCCGGTCAGCATCAGCATGTTCATGCCGTTGATCAGGCCGTCCGCTGTTTCTTCCGCGCGCAACTCGGCGGAAGTCATGATTTGGTCTTCAAAGCGCGCGATGACCCAGTCCATGGAAAGAAAGAACAGGACGATCAACGAGCCCTGGATCAGGATGTGCAGCTTCTCTTGCACGCCTAGGGCGTGCCATTTCTTACTGATGCGGTTCATCATGCCTCCTCCGGTTGCCCGCTATGTTGCGGGCTGTGTTCAATCCAGCTTGATGAAATGTTCGCGGTAGTGCTTCATCTCTTCGATAGATTCATAGATATCGGCAAGGGCTTCATGTTTGCCGTGTTTTTTGACACCTTTCGCCATGTCCGGCTTCCAGCGCCGTGCCAGCTCCTTGAGAGTGCTGACATCGAGATTGCGGTAGTGGAAATAGGCTTCGAGTTCGGGCATCCAGCGCGCCATGAAACGGCGATCCTGGCAGATGGAATTGCCGCACATCGGCGAGGTGCGCACCGGCACATATTCCTTGAGGAAGGCGAGGCAGCGCGCTTCCACTTCGGCTTCGTCCAGCGTGGAAGCTTTGACACGTTCGATCAGGCCCGACTTGGCATGGGTAGATTTGTTCCAGTCATCCATCGCGTCCAGCACGCTATCCGACTGGTGCACTACCAACGTAGGTCCTTCGGCGACGGTGTTCAACTCATTATCGGTGATGACGATTGCCACCTCGATGATGTGGTTGCTCTCCGGATACAGGCCGGTCATTTCCATGTCCAGCCAGATAAGGTGATTCTGATTTTGTGCCATAATTCGCCGCCTTAATTTAGCCGCCATTATTTTGTATTTATTTTCTGGCGCTTATTGTGGCACATCGTCCCCCTTGCAGGCTAGGCACTTTATGTGAATTCGGGCAACATGGCGGTTATGGGCAGACCTCTGCAAAAGGTCGATCTCCGCTGTTGGGGAGCCTTTTCCGCGCTATCCGATGCAGGAATCAATTACAGATCCAATGACAAGCTCCTCATTCAGCATCATATTCGTCGGCGCATTGTTGCTCGGCACTTTCACCAGATTATGGCTGGCGCGCCGCCAATTGCAGCATGTGATGCGGCATCGCGAGCGGGTGCCGGAAGCCTTCAGCGGCCAGATCGAGCTGGCCGCACACCAGAAAGCCGCCGATTACACCTGCGCCAAGACCCGGTTGTCGTTGCGCGCCATCATGTTCGATGCGGCATTGCTGCTGGCATTCACGCTGGGCGGCGGCATCCAGCTCGTCAACGATTGGTCATCGACCGTTTTTGATACGCCGCTGTTGCAGGGTATGGCAGTCATCGTCACAGTCCTGCTCATCAGCTCGCTACTGGAGACACCGTTCGGGCTGTACAGCACCTTTGTCATCGAGGCCGGTTTCGGTTTCAATAAGATGACGCCGGGCCTGTATCTGCTGGATGCGTTAAAAGGTCTGCTGCTCGGTGCGGTACTCGGGCTGCCGCTGCTGTTCGGGGTGTTGTGGCTGATGGGGCAGATGGGCGACTGGTGGTGGTTGTATGTATGGGCGGTATGGGTCGGTTTCAGCCTGCTGTTGCTGTTCATCTATCCCGCATTCATCGCGCCGCTGTTCAACAAGTTCAAACCCATGCAGGACGAGGCAAGCAAGGAGCGCATCGCCGCGCTGCTGGAGCGTTGCGGCTTCACCGTCAGCGGCCTGTTCGTGATGGACGGTTCCAAACGCAGCACCCACGGCAATGCCTACTTCACCGGCTTCGGCAAGACCAAACGTATCGTGTTTTTCGACACCCTGCTGCAACGTCTTGCTCCCGCCGAGATGGATGCTGTGCTGGCGCATGAGCTGGGACACTTCAAACATCGCCATGTGATGAAACGTATCGCCATCACCTTCGCCGCCAGCCTGGCTTTCCTGTGGCTGCTGGCGCAACTGATGCAGTCTGACTGGTTCTATCAGGGGTTGGGAGTGCAGAGCAAATCGACCGCACTGGCATTGCTGTTGTTCTTTATGACACTGCCGGTATTCACCTTCCTGTTGCAGCCACTCTCTTCCTACTATTCGCGCAAACATGAATTCGAGGCGGACAATTATGCCGCCACGCAGACCGATGCGCACGATCTGGCCGCAGCACTGGTGAAGCTGTATCAGGACAATGCCAAAACGCTGACGCCGGACCCGCTGTATGCCACTTTCTACGAATCACATCCGCCCGCAGCGGAACGCATCGCACACTTAATGGGGAGATCGAAATGAAGAGATTCGCAGCGTTATGTTTATTGGCCAGCAGTACCGTATATGCCGCACCCTTTGCGGACGGGAATGTCAAGACTGGCAAAAAAATATTCGAACAGAAACAGTGCAACCGCTGCCACGAACAGATGGTGGAAGGTAACGGTAGTGCGGTCTTCACCCGCAAAGAGCGCAAAGTCCACAAATCGTCACAACTCATCCAGCAGATCAATATGTGCGCCGCCGGTGCCGGTATCGCGCTCTCCAAACAGGAAGAGCAGCATCTGGCCGCATATCTGAACCATCACTACTACAAACTCCCATGATTGTTGCCCCGCTTTGAACGAGACATTACACGGCCTTATCACCGCTGCATTCGGGCGCCACTATCTGGTCGAGCTGCCCGACGGACAATGTCTGGAATGTGTCCCGCGCGGCAAGAAGAGCGAAGTCGCCTGCGGTGACCGGGTCGAACTGCAACGCAGCTCCGACAATCAGGGCGTGATCGAACGCACCTTGCCGCGTAGCTCCTTGCTCTACCGTTCCGACGCTTACCGGCAAAAGATCATCGCCGCGAACGTTACCCAGATCATCTGTGTGGTGGCGGTCGAACCCGCATTCAGCGACGAGCTGGTGGCGCGCTGCCTTATCGCCGCGCAAGATCAGGGGTTGCAAGTACTCATCGTGCTGAACAAATGCGATCTGCCTGCCGAAGCCGCACGCGCGGTACTCGCACCGTATCGCGCCATCGGTTATCGCGTGCTGGAACTCTCCGCCAAAAACGACGCGGAAGCGTTGCGGCCTTTGCTGCACGGGCACTGTAGCGTATTGGTCGGGCAGTCCGGCATGGGCAAGTCCACTCTCATCAATGCCTTGTTGCCCGAGGCGAAGGCGGCCACGCGCGAGATATCCACCGTGCTGGATTCCGGCAAACACACCACCACCCATGCGCGTTTGTACCATCTCGACGCAAGCAGCCATCTGATCGACTGCCCCGGCGTGCAGATGTTCGGTCTGCACCATTTGAGCTTGGGCGAGATAGAATCCGGCTTCGTCGAATTCGCCGCCTATCTCGGCCAGTGCCGCTTCCACAATTGCAGCCATACCCACGAGCCGGACTGTGCGCTGCTCAATGCGGTGGCGGCGGGCAAGATAGACCCGCGCAGGATGAAACTGTTTCAGGATATCAGCCGTCCGGTACGGGATGTGTATGGCCGCTAGCCCGAATAATCTACCGTAGGAGCGTGCCCTGCACGCGATAGCGCTCTGTCGCGTGCAGGGCACGCTCTTACCGATAAAGCAAGGAAGCACACATGTCCAATCAATCTGAACACAAACTGCAACTTTCCGAAGTGCTGAACATGCTGGTCAGCGACGGTCTGCTCGGGTGCGGCGAGGCCGATGCACTCATCGCCGAGCGGCGCTTGCACCGGCAGGATCAACATCCGCTGCTGCTGGTGGCGGGGAAGTCGTTCAGATCGGCACTGCCGCCGAACAAGACACTGACACTGGAAGCCTTGACGGAATGGCTGGCGCAGCGGGTAGGGCTGGAATACCTGCATATCGACCCGCTCAAGATCGATTTCTCCAGCGTCACCGAGCTGATGTCCAACGACTACGCCGGACGTTTCAGCATCCTGCCCTTGCAGGTCACCGCCAGCGAAGTGGTGGTGGCCACCGCCGAGCCGTTCCTGCGCGAATGGGAAAAGGTGGTGAAACACATCTCGCGCAAAGAAGTGCGCCGGGTGTTGTCTTCCCCGCTCGATATCAACCGTTATCTGGCCGAGTTCTACAATCTGGCGAAATCGATCAAGAGTGCGGCGCAGACCACTTCCGGCAATAGCGGCAGCGGTGCCTCCTTCGAACAACTGGTGGAACTGGGCAAGAGCAAGAGTTCCTTCGATGCCAACGACCAGCACATCGTGCATATCGTGGATTGGTTATGGCAATACGCTTTTGACCAGCGCGCATCGGACATTCACATCGAACCGCGCCGCGAGTTCGGCCTGATCCGTTTCCGTATCGACGGCGTGTTGCATCAGGTGCACCAGTTGCCGATGTCGGTGATCGCCGCGATGACCAGCCGCATCAAACTGCTCGGGCGTATGGACGTGATGGAGAAACGCCGTCCGCAGGACGGGCGTATCAAGACGCGCACCGCCGATGGGCAGGAGGTCGAGTTGCGCCTTTCCACGCTGCCCACCGCCTTTGGCGAAAAATTGGTGATGCGTATCTTCGACCCCGAAGTGTTGGTGCGTGACTTTGCCGATCTGGGTTTTTCCGCAGAAGACGGTGTGCGCTGGCAGCAGATGACACAGCGCCCGAACGGCATCATCCTGGTCACCGGCCCCACCGGCTCGGGCAAGACCACCACGCTGTATTCCACGCTCAAACACCTCGCCACCCCGGAGGTGAACGTCTGCACCATCGAAGACCCCATCGAAATGATAGAGCCTGCGTTCAACCAGATGCAGGTGCAGCACGGCATAGACCTCAGCTTCGCCGACGGTGTGCGCGCCCTGATGCGGCAAGACCCGGACATCATCATGGTGGGCGAGATACGCGATCTGGAGACCGCCGAGATGGCCATCCAGTCCGCGCTCACCGGGCATCTGGTGTTCTCCACGCTGCATACCAACGACGCACCTTCGGCCATCACCCGCCTGCTCGATCTGGGTGTGCCGCCCTACATGATCAGCGCCACCGTGCTGGGCATCATGGCGCAACGCTTGGTTCGTACCCTGTGTCCGCACTGCAAAAAGCCGCAGCCCATGCGCGACATCGACAACGAACTCTGGGATCACCTCGTCACTCCGTGGAAATCCAGCCGCCCCGCGCAGATCCACAACAACGAAGGCTGCCTGGAATGCCGCATGACCGGCTACAGCGGACGTATCGGCATCTACGAACTGCTGCTGATGACTCCCGAATTGCGCAAACTCATCACCGACCAGACCGATGTCGCCGCCCTGCGCGAACAAGCTACCCGTGAAGGTATGAAACCGTTGCGCATCTCCGGCGCATTGAAAGTGGCGGCAGGGGTGACGACGCTGGAAGAAGTGGTGAAGGTCGCGCCTCCGGCGAATTAAACAGGCACAGTTAAAGGACTACATATGCGCTACGCAATCGTTGTCGAAAAAGCAAAAAATAATTTCTCCGCTTACGTGCCAGATTTACCGGGCTGCGTCGCTACTGGGTTTACTCTGGAAGAAACTGAGCGCGAGATTCGTCAGGCAATCGAATTTCATATCGAGGGGCTTGTCGAAGATGGTTTGCCCATCCCTCAACCGGCAAGTATCGTTGAGTACCTCGAAATCGCTGCTTAATCCTGCGCTCAAGCGGGATGCAAAAGTGTGCAGCCCCTCTTTATTGCGTTAACAGTTCGCTTTGGGTCGAAAGCTTCGGCCTCCAATTTTTTCTGTAATCCGACTCTTCGTTAGAACACATCTTTTGACTACTTGAAATATTCAGCGAAGCACATCATCCGCATGACGCGGCAGGTGCATTCCGCTACACTCTCGCGCCATGAAATGGTTCTCCCGCTCCTTGTTGCTGCTGTCTGGAATAGTGTGCTGTTCTGCCCAGACGGCTTTCGCCGCACATGCCATCGCGCTGCATGGCACACCCAAATATCCCGCCGGTTTTGCACATTTTGATTATGTCGATACGCAGGCCCGTCAAGGCGGCGAGTTGCGTACTTCCAGTCTGGGCAACTTCGAAAAGTTGAATCCGTTCATACTCAAGGGATACTCTGCCGAGGGCTTGCAGCAACTGGTGTTCGAGACGCTGGGGGTGAGCTCATGGGACGAGCCGGATACGGTGTACGGATTGCTGGCCGAAGATATCGCGCTGGCTGCGGATGGGTTGTCGCTGACCTTTCGCCTCAATCGTCAGGCGCGTTTTTCCAACGGTGACCCGGTGCTGGCGGAAGATGTGAAATATTCCTTCGACCAGTTGATGGGCAAACATGCCACGCCTTTGTATCGCCGTTACTGGAGCGATGTGAAGCAGATGGTGGTACTCGATCCTTATACCGTGCGGGCCGATTTCCGGCGCAAGAACCATGAGTTGAAACTGATCGTCTGCCAGTTGCCGGTGTTCTCGCGCAAGTGGGGCGGCGGCAAGTCGTTTGACAAGACCATTCTGGATACGCCGCTGGCGAGCGGGCCGTATGTGGTCGAGGCGTTCGATCTCGGTAAACGGATCACCTATCGCCGTAACCCGAACTACTGGGGCAACACCCATCCGACCCGGCGCGGCATGTTCAACTTCGAGCGCATCACTTACCGTTATTACAAAGACACGCTCACGCGCATGGAAGGCTTGAAGGCGGGGGAGATCGATTTCATTCAGGAGAATTCTTCCAAGAACTGGGCGCGCAGCCATCAGGGCAAACGCTGGGCGCAGGGCGAGCTGGTGAAGACGCTGTTCCCGCATCAGAACGGCGCGGGCTGGCAGGGTTTTTCCATGAACACGCGCCGGGCTTTGTTTCAGGACAAGCGGGTGCGCCAGGCGTTGTGGCTGGCGATGGATTTCGAGTGGATGAACCGCCAGTTGTTTTTTAATCTGTACAAACGCAGCCCAAGTTATTTCAGCAATACCGAGCTGGCGGCCACCGGGCAGCCGGATGAGCGCGAGTCCAAGGTGTTGCGCGAGTTGCAGGCGGAGTACGGCGCTAAGTTGCCTGCCGGGATATTCGACGAGATACCGGCTCCGCCGACCACGCTGCCGCCGCATTCCTTGCGCGACAATCTGCGTCAGGCGCGCGAACTGCTGGCCCAGGCGGGCTGGGTGTACCGCGACGAGGCGTTGCGCGATGCCCAAGGGGAGCCGTTCCGTGTCGAGGTGATGCTCGGCGACCGCATGATGGAAAGAGTCTGCGCTGCATATGCGCGCAATCTGGAGAAGCTCGGCATACGCCTCGATTACCGTGTGTACGACGCGGCGCTGGGGCAGCGCAAGGAAGAGAACTTCGATTACGACATGACGGTGGGGCTGATGGGCGGTTCGCAAAGCCCCGGCAACGAGCTGTTCGATTATTTCGGCTCGGCCAGTCGCGACCAGCCCGGTTCCAGCAATCTCATGGGGATCGCCGATCCGGTGGTGGATGCCCTGATCAATCGCATCATCCGCACCGAGCGCCGCGATGAGCTGGTGACGCTGGTGCGGGTGCTCGACCGTGTGTTGCGGCTGGGTTATTACATGGTGCCGCACTTCCATAGCAACAGCCATCGGGTCTCGTATCGGCGCACGTTGGCGCAACCGGCCACGTTGCCGCGCTACTACAACATCGAGGAGTGGGCGATCAAGAGTTGGTGGATGAAGGTTGAGGCCGGGGCGGGGAGACAATGATGCGTTCGTGCTTAAGGGACAATTTAGTCTCATACCATATGATGGATGTTAAAGCGTGACAAGAATTTCGCATAACGTTGTCGGGTTTGTAGGAGCGTGCCCTGCACGCGACAGAGCGCTATCGCGTGCAGGGCACGCTCCTACTCTCGCCTCTTTGGTTCGGGATAGGACTATACGATGATCCGCTACATCGCCAAGCGCCTGTTACTGATGATCCCCACTTTGCTGGGAGTGCTGTTGCTTACCTTTGCCGTCATCCAGTTCGTGCCGGGTGGCCCGGTGGAGCAGATGGTGAGTGTCATGCGCGGCAAAGGGGTGAGCGGGGGCGAGGCCGGTGGCGGCCAGCAGGCGGTGTATCGCGGCCAGCAGGGTATCGATGCCGAGCGGCTGGCGGAGATCAAAGAGATGTACGGTTTCGACAAACCGGCGCCGGAACGTTTCTGGATCATGCTCAAGGGGTTTGCCACGCTCGATCTGGGCACCAGTTTCTTTCACCAGAAGTCGGTATGGGAACTCATCAAGGAGAAGATGCCGGTGTCATTGTCGCTGGGACTCTGGGCATTGGTCATCACCTATCTGATCTCCATCCCGATGGGTATCGCCAAAGCGGTACGCGACGGCTCGCGTTTCGATACCGCGACCAGTTTTCTGATCCTGAGCGGTTATGCCATCCCCAGTTTTGTGCTGGGGGTGTTGCTGCTGGTGCTGTTCGGTGGCGGCAGTTTTCTGCAATGGTTCCCGCTGCGCGGGCTAACTTCGGACAATTGGGAGCAGTTATCCATGTTCGGCAAGGTCACGGATTATCTGTGGCATATCGCGCTGCCGGTGTTCGCTGAGGTGGTGGGCAGTTTCGCGGTCATCACCATGCTCACCAAGAACACCTTCATCGAAGAGATCCGCAAACAATACGTGCTCACCGCACGCGCCAAAGGGCTGCCTGAACGTACCGTGTTGTACCGGCATATCTTCCGTAATGCGCTGTTACCGCTGCTGACGGGCTTTCCGGCGGCGTTCATCGGCGCGTTCTTCACCGGCAGCCTGCTCATCGAAACGCTGTTCTCGCTGGATGGATTGGGGTTGTTGTCCTATAACGCCATCATGCAGCGCGACTATCCGGTGGTGCTGGGGACGCTGTTCATCTTCACCATCGCGGGTTTGTTCGCCAAGCTGATCTCCGATATCAGTTATGTGCTGGCCGATCCGCGCGTGAAGTTTGAGGGGGTGGCACGGTGAGTGAGAAAAATCCATTGGGTCGTCATTCCGGCGCAGGCCGGAATCCAGTCGTAAAAAATACTCTGCGAAGCAGACAAATCATTGGTGTTGTCTCGCTTGCGCGAAAAATATTTAATCATCTGGATTCCGGCCTGCGCCGGAATGACGAAGTAGCTGGATTATCCGGGGTATCCCTCTCACCCAACCAGCAACGCTGGAGGCGCTTCCGTCAGCATCGTTTGGGCTATGCCAGCTTGCTGATTTTTCTCACGCTGTTCGTGTTGAGCCTGTTTGCCGAAGTCATCTCCAATGATCGCCCCTTGCTGGTGTCTTACCAAGGGGCGCTGTACGTGCCGCTGCTGCACGATTATCCCGAAAGCACTTTCGGCGGCGATTTCCCCACTCCGGCGGATTACCTCGATCCCTTCATCCGCGAACAGTTCGACCGTCCCGGCAATTGGGCGATCTATCCGCTCAACACCTATCGTTACGACACGCTGAATTATTTCTCGCAACTGCCCAATCCCGCCCCGCCCAATGCGCAGAACTGGCTGGGTACGGATGATCGCGGGCGCGATGTACTGGCGCGTGCGTTGTACGGTTTCCGCGTGTCGGTGCTGTTCGGCATGGCACTGACGCTGATCGGTGTGGTGCTGGGGATACTGGCCGGGGCGTTGCAGGGTTATTTCGGCGGGCGGGTCGATCTGTATCTGCAACGTTTCAGCGAGATATGGGGTTCGCTGCCCGAGCTCTATCTGCTGCTCATCTTCGCCGCCATCTTCCAGCCCAGCATCACGCTGTTGCTCATCCTGCTTTCGCTGTTCGGCTGGCTGGGGCTGGCCGATTATGTGCGCGCCGAGTTCCTGCGCAACCGCCAGCTCGATTATGTGCGTGCCGCGCGTGCGTTGGGTTTGGGTAACAGACAGATCATGTGGCGCCACATCCTGCCCAACAGTCTGACGCCGGTCATCACCTTCCTGCCGTTCCGCATGAGTGTGGCGATCACCGCGCTGACCAGTCTGGACTTCCTCGGTCTCGGTGTGCCGCCTTCCACGCCCAGCCTGGGCGAGTTGCTGGCGCAGGGTAAAGACAATCTCGATGCCTGGTGGATAGGCTTGGCCGCGTTCATGGTGCTGTTCGTCACGCTGCTGCTGCTGGTGTTCATCGGCGAGGCCTTGCGCGATGCGTTCGACACGCGCAAGAGCGGGAGCAGAAGATGACGCTACTCGAAGTGCGCAAACTCAGCGTGAGTTTCAACGCGAGTGCCGATGCGGCACGCGCGGTGGATGAGGTCTCGTTCAGTATCGCGGCGGGCGAGAAATTCGCGCTGGTGGGTGAATCCGGTTCGGGCAAGAGTGTCACGGCGCTTTCTTTGTTGCGTCTAGTGCAGGCGCGTTCCAGCGGCGAAGTTTTGTTTGCGGGCGAAGATCTGGTGGCGGCCAGCGAGCGGCGTTTGCGCGGCATACGCGGCAAGGACATCGCCATGATCTTTCAGGAGCCGATGACCGCGCTCAATCCGCTGATGCGTATCGGCGAACAGATCACCGAGGTGTTGTCGCTGCATGAAGGGCTGGCTTTTGCAGCGGCGCGTGAACGCGCCATCGCGCTGCTGGCACGTACCGGCATCACCGAAGCGGAGCGCCGTTTCGGCAGTTTCCCGCACGAGCTTTCCGGCGGGCAGCGGCAACGCGCCATGATCGCCATGGCGCTGGCCTGCCGTCCAAAATTACTCATCGCCGATGAGCCGACCACCGCGTTGGATGTGACCATCCGTGTGCAGATCATGGCTTTGCTGGAGGAGTTGCAGCGTGAGTACGGTATGGCGATCCTGCTCATCACCCACGATCTCAATCTGGTGCGGCGCTTCGCCGACCGGGTGGGGGTGATGCAGTCCGGGCGTCTGGTCGAGATGGCGGCTACCGAACAGCTTTTCTCCCAGCCGCAGCATGCTTACACGCAACGCCTGCTCGACAGTCGTCCGCGCAAGATGGTACAGCCGCTGTCGGCGGATGCACTGGCCGCACCTGAATTGTTGCGCGGCGACAAGGTGCGTGTCGAGTTCACCTATCCGCTCGGCTGGTTCAGGAAGAAGGTCTTTACTGCCGTGGACGGCGTGAGTCTCGCGCTGAAACGCGGCGAGACGCTGGGTATCGTCGGTGAGTCGGGCTCCGGCAAGTCCACCCTGGCGATGGCGTTGTTGGCCTTGCAACCGCTCGCCGGTGGCGAGACGGTGTTCGACGGGCAGGTGTTGCAAGATATCCCGTCGCGCCGTCTGCGGACATTACGCGCCAGGATGCAGGTGGTGTTCCAGGATCCGTTTGCCAGCTTGTCGCCGCGTCTCACCATCGAAGAGATCGTGGGTGAGGGGCTGGCTTTGCATCAGCCGGATATGCCCAGAGACGAGCGCCGCAGACGTATCGCGCTGGCTTTGCAGGAGGTGGGGTTGGAGCCGGAGGTAGGGATGCGTTATCCGCATGAGTTCTCCGGCGGACAGCGCCAACGTATCGCTATCGCACGCGCGCTCATCCTCGAACCGCAGTTGGTGGTGCTGGATGAGCCCACCAGTGCGCTGGATGCTTCGGTGCAGCGTCAGGTGCTGGAATTGCTGGCCGGGTTACAAACCAAACACGGTATGAGTTATCTGTTGATCAGCCATGATCTGGAGGTGATCGCCGCGATGTCGCACCGCATCGCGGTGATGCAGGGCGGGCGTATCGTCGAGCAGGGTGATGCGGAGGAGCTCATCGCGGCACCGCAACAGGCATATACGCGCCAGTTGCTGGCCAGTGTGTTCGGCGCGGAGTCTGATTAGAGCAATACGACAGGGTCAGCGGCTGGAGGCGATCTTGATGGCGCGTCTGGAGAGCGTCGGTTTTTGCGTTTTGGTGTTGCGCACATTTCGGTTAGTACGCGCCAGTCTGGTGTTTCTGGCACTGCGCGATTTTCCGGCTTTGGCCAAACGCATCTTGGGTGCACGACTGACAGACTGGACGACGGTGAGCCGTTGGCCGACCTTGAGCTTGCGCGCGGTGTTGTTCCATTCCAGCAGACGGTTCTGGCTGACGCGGTAACGGCGCGCGATGGTGGACAAAGTCTCGCCTTTGCGCACGGTGTGTTTGATGGTGCGCACCAGTGTCTCGTCGATCGAGGTCAGGTGGGTATTGAAGGCATCGAATTCGCTGTCGGTATGGATGCTGTCACCGATGGGAACCAGCAGGGTCTGGCCATTGCTGATCTTACTGTGGGCGGAGAGGCCGTTGACGCTGCGCAACTGGGTGGCGGACAGACCGAAGCGCGGGGCCAGCTTGTCGAAATGCTCGCCCTTCTTGCTCTGGTAGGGCTGCCACGAAACCAGGCGTTGCTCGGTGTTCTCCAGATTGTTCTGAAAGGTCTCCAGCTTGTCCACGGGCAACAACAGGATACCGGCCACTTCGTCCAGGATGACGGGGCGGTTGTGGCCGGGGTTGAGCGCATTGAATTCTTCCATCGATATCTCGGCCAGTTCGGCGGCCAGTTTGACATCCATGCGGCGCGCGGTCGCTACAGCCACGAAGTAGGGCTTGTTGGGGATGCTGGCTAATTCGAGCCCGAAACGCGCCGGGTCATTGATGAGGTTCTTGATGGCGAGTAATTTGGGGACATAGTTCTGCGTCTCTCTGGGCAAACGCAGGCTGGAGTAGTCGGTGGGTTTGCCCGCTTTGCGGTTGCGCATCTGGGCGCGGCTCACCGCGCCTTCTCCCCAGTTATAGGCGGCAAGTGCGAGTTGCCAGTCGCCGAACTGTCCGTGTAATTTTTCCAGATAGTCCAAAGCACCATTGGTCGCGCTGATGATGTCGCGGCGTTCGTCGTACCACCAATTCTGTTGCATGCCGAAGTTCTTGCCGGTGGAGGGGATGAACTGCCACAGGCCGGAGGCGCGCGCGATAGAGTTCGCGCCCGGATTAAAGGCGCTCTCTATCATGGGCAGAAGGGCGATCTCGGCGGGCATGCCACGGCGTTCGACTTCTTCGGTGATGTAGAACAGGTAACGCTGGGAGCGTTCGGTCATCCGCGCCATATAGTCGGGACGGCTGGCATACCATTTCTCGTGGTGGGCGACGAGCGGACTGTCGAGCTCGCGCATGGCAAAGCCGCTGCGGATACGATGCCACAGGTCGTTCGGATCATGCGCGGTGGTGGTCGCTGCGTTCGCGGGGAGGGGGATGCGATGGTCGGCAGCGAGTTGCGGAGCCAACGGGGTGATGCTGAGATCGGCTTGTGGTACGAACGGCAGATGACTGTCGGTATTCAGGTTCTCTTCCGCGCCGACGTTCTGCGCGAACAGTGCCGCGCCGGTGAGAAGCATGATGAAAGACAGTTTATTAAGCCGCACCGGCGAGACCCCCGAAAAAAGTGCCGCGATGGTAGCCGAGGGCGGGGCGCAGCGTCAATGAATAACTGCCTGAATCGTTGTAAATATGCAGGAGGATGAAGCGGCGGAGAGCCGCTTTCTCGATTGACTAGGTTTGCCCCGACTCCCATAATCCCCCGCAATCCATGCGCCACGAAAAGTCCATGACTATCCTCCGCCAGCAAGACTTCATCGACAGCGTCGCCGACGCGTTGCAATTCATCTCCTACTATCATCCCGAGGATTACGTTCACGCGCTGGCCGAGGCTTATGCGCGCGAGGAATCGCCTGCGGCCAAGGATGCGATGGCGCAGATACTGACCAATTCGCGCATGTGCGCGCTGGGCAAACGCCCGATCTGCCAGGACACCGGCATCGTGGTGGCTTTTGTGCGGGTGGGGATGGGGGTGTGCTGGGCGGATGCTTCGATGAGTATCACCGAGATGGTGAATGCCGGTGTGCGCAAAGCCTACCTGCTGCCGGACAACGTGTTGCGCGCATCCATCGTGAACGATCCGGCGGGTAAACGTAAGAACACGGGCGACAACACGCCGGCCGTGGTGCATTTCGATATCGTGCCGGGTGACACAGTGGAGGTGCGTATCGCCGCGAAAGGCGGCGGTTCGGAGAACAAGGCGCGTTTTGCCATGCTCAACCCCGGCGACGATGTGGTGGAGTGGGTGGTGAGCCAGTTGCCGGGCATGGGGGCGGGGTGGTGTCCGCCGGGTATGTTGGGTATCGGTATCGGCGGCACGGCGGAGAAGGCGGTGCTGCTGGCGAAAGAGGCGTTGATGGAACACATCGACATGGCCGCCCTCAAAGCGCGCGGGGCCAAGAATCGCATCGAGGAGTTGCGCATCGAGATATTCGACAAAGTGAATGCACTCGGTATCGGCGCGCAGGGATTGGGCGGCTTGACCACTGTACTGGATGTCAAGATTCTGGACTATCCGACCCATGCGGCCTCCAAGCCTGTCGCCATCATCCCCAACTGCGCGGCGACGCGGCACGTGCATTTCGAGCTCGACGGCAGCGGGGTGGCGGCATTCACGCCGCCCAAGATGGCGGACTATCCCGATGTGCATTGGCACCCGGCAGCGGATGCGCGGCGCGTGGATCTCGACAAAGTCACACGCGACGACATCGCGCAATGGCAACCGGGCGAGACGCTGCTGCTCTCCGGCAAGCTGCTGACCGGGCGGGATGCGGCGCACAAACGCATGGTGGACATGCTGGCGAAGGGCGAAAAACTACCGGTGGATTTCAATGGTCGCTTCATCTACTACGTCGGCCCGGTAGACCCGGTGCGCGACGAAGTGGTCGGCCCCGCCGGGCCCACCACGGCGACACGCATGGACAAATTCACTGAGACCATGCTGGCCGAAACCGGGCTGATCGGCATGATAGGCAAATCCGAGCGCGGCAAAACCGGCATCGACGCCATCAAAAAACACGGTGCGGTGTACCTCATCGCAGTGGGCGGCGCGGCCTATCTGGTTGCTAAAGCGATCAAGAAATCGCGTGTAGTGGCCTTCGCCGATCTGGGTATGGAAGCCATCTATGAGTTCGAGGTGCAGGACATGCCGGTGACCGTGGCGGTGGATACACAGGGCAGGTCGGTGCATGAGATCGGGCCGAAGGTGTGGCAGGGGAGGATTGCAGGGATACCGGTGAAGGTGGTTTAAAGTCAGCTCAATCAATCGAGACTGACTCTATTGATTCTGATTCCTAAAACCGTAGCCCGTCCCCTATTATTATGCGAATTATTATAGGTATAGTTTTACTTCTTGTGGAATTGATAGGCTTCTTGGGGGCCTCTGTGTTTATTGGGCTTTGGTGGATGTCTGATTTTGTTCGAGGCAATAGTAATGCATCCTTATTTAATGCTACATGGGCATTAATTGTAGCTGCGATTATGTACCACAAATACGTCTGGGTATTAAGCCGCCAGCACACACCACTTCATTTCTACTTTTACACAGCTATGGCTGCTATGGCATTAACGGGATATTTTTACGGCATTCTTTTTCGGTGGATATAAGCAAACGAAAGCGGGCGTAGGGCGCAATAAACAACGTGCATTGCGCCGCATGGATTCACAGGTAAAACCGTCGGGGAGCGCTCGGCAAACGCACGACATATATAATCAGCACCTTACCACACCAGCGCTGTATATTAAGGAGCTACAAGGAGCAACAAGTTATGTACGGATTGTTTCATTTAGCTACATAACTGGATACATAAAAATTGGGACGTACCAGGTTGTTGGATATGATGCTATCCCCGTCCAGAAAAAGCTGGTAACTCTCATCTGATCTCGCCCACGCTCCTTAGAAATTGATTTCCACGCGCGCACCTGCGATCCACGAATCCTGTATCGCAGGATTCATATTTGGGTGGAGGACGTACTGTATTGTAGGTTGCAACGCAAACCAAGGATTTACTTGCATACGGTAGGTTGCTTCCACGCTCGTTTCACTGCTCAGGCTATTATTGAGGCGTTGATATGTGTCGCTAGCATGACTAACGGTAACGCCTATGGCCGAGATATCGTCGTCACGCCCATCAATCAGTCCGTGGTAGCGCAATCCTAGACTTCCCGTCCAGTCCGACTGGTGAATATCTTTGCTGGCTACACCGTAGCGCACAAAGCCCGCCAAACCCTGTTCTGGATGATCCTTTTCGTTCATCAGGGTGCGCTCCGCCAGGAAATAGGCTCCTTGGCTAGGATGAAGCTCGGGATTGAGAGAATCAAGGTCGCTAAAACGCGTGGAATAGCTCCAATAGCCGATAGCCGTTTTATTGAAATATTCGCTTTTATTCTGCTGATCGGATTGTGGTGTGAATCCAAGCTCCACAATGGAAAGCGTCCCATCTTCCTTGTTTAACTGGATATGCGTGCCGTTCGGATTGTTGGGATCTCCAGGTACACCGTCGGTCAGCGCATATTGCGCATAAAAATTCTTACCGGGCGTTGTGTATTTCAACCGTAACGCCAATGCTCCTGTCGGAAAAATAGGCGGGGCATTCACACCTGACTGCCCCAAATCATTCGCCATACCATAAGGGGTCTGGGTAAACACGCTAGATGTGTCGTTGACGTAAAATTCCGAATCTATTGCGTACAGTCCAAACAGAACAGATAGCTTATCGTCGATAAAGCCCTTCTGAATCCATGCCTGAAAAAGCTTGTCGGTATTATTAGATTCAATATTGTCCACAATGACGAAGCTATCAACGTAATCACGGTTAAATTTGTCGCCGAGCTGGCTGTGATATTGAATATAGGCAGAGGTAACATCCCATCCCAGCAATTTTTCCAGATTCAATTTGACCCTGGCTTCGGTGTTGCCCATCCAAACTGTGCCACGCTTGATTCCACCAGACAGGTTAGACAGAACATCGCTCTTATGAGTAAACCCAAATTCAACCCCCTTCTCATACAAACTCGAACGCGTTCCGCTCCAATCTCCGGTCAGTGTCTCCACATTCCAATCTGGCCCTTTCTCTTCTTTGTCGTCTTCTGCCGCGACAGAACCCATACAACTAACAGCCAAAGAAAAAGCAAAAATATAGCGCGATGCAATCATCTCATCCTCCTTAAATTCAACGCTTCGATAAATCCCGTTAGATTATCGAAAGTTTACTCGTGTTGCTCAAATTACAGGCTCATTGAGGATTACTCAAAACGTACTTGGAGTATCGTACCGGACTGATCCGTGCATAAACCCGCTGGACTTCCTCCCGCCCTCCACATCAAACGGCACGAGATTTCCTGTCCGTCTGCGGATTTAACAACTGTCTCAGCAGTATAGGTTACATGATCGTTGTCGAGACCGGACATAATCCGCTGCCAGTGTTTCTGATTGACCCCATAGTAGCGCTTGCGCAGTTCCGCCATATGGGTATGGCGCTCAACGGCAAAGCCACGAGCCTCATAGCGGCGATCTGGAGCTTCCAGTACCAAAAGATTATCAACCCCGCGATCATGCACCAATTCACCACCAACAAACGGTGTGCTACCTTCTTTATTCAACATGTGGGTTGGGCTGGCACAACCTGTAATCATCAAAACTGCCAGTATGCTCAAGTAAGATTTTTTCATGGCATTTCCTTTCATCAATAAATCGCGACTTCAAATTTGAATCCGCCAGTTGTAATAATTCGAACCGTATCAATAGCCCGAAAAGCAACACGACTGGTAATTTCCCCGTGCGGCAAGTTCATCCGCGTCATAACGCCCCCTGCATCTCAACTGCTGTCACCTGAAAAATACCGCGACCAACCAGACCACAGTCGGCATTGCGTAACGCCTGCAAAACAACATTCACATCCTCGTCCTTGAGCAGAACATCCACACGCACATGGGGCGTGTAGCCGATTACGCGGTCACGTGCAGAAAGTGCCGGATCATATTCATCCTGCGGGCTGTGACCCTCGACCTGCATGAAAGTAAATCCGCTAACCTGTTCAAGACTGTGCAGCGTATCCGCCAGAGCCCGTTGAATATCTGCATGTACAATCAACGTAAGATTCTTCATAGGGTGCTCCTTTGTGGATTACTGATGTTCGACTCAAAGCGCGTCTCGATCCAGGCATAGAGTGCGGGCAGCAGCACCAGTGTCAGCAGTGTGGATGTGATTAGTCCGCCAATCACCACCACGGCCAGTGGTCGCTGCAATTCAGAGCCGGGGCCGCTAGCCAACAGCATCGGCATGAGGCCGAGGCTTGCGATAAGCGCCGTCATCAGCACTGGGCGCAAGCGGCGCTCCGCACCTTCCCGCACTGCTTGCAGTATCGTGCGTCCCGTCTCGCGCAACTGATTGATATACGCCACCATCACCACACCGTTGAGTACCGCCACACCAAACAGCGTGATGAACCCCACCGATGCGGGCACCGACAGATAAAGCCCGGAGAGGTAGAGACTCACCACCCCGCCAATCAGGGCGAACGGGATGTTAAGGATGATCAGTCCGGCCTGGCGTACCGAACGGAAGGTCGAGAACAACATGAAAAAGATCAGTGCGATGGATACTGGCACGACCACCCCCAGACGTTGCGCCGCACGCTGCTGGTTCTCGAACTGCCCGCCGTAGTCGATGTGATAGCCCTCGGGCAGTTTCACCTCGCGCTCGATGGCTGCCCGCAATTCCTCGACAAAACCCACGACATCGCGCCCCTCTACGTTGGTACGCACAGCGACCAGCCGTCGCGCCGATTCGCGTTGAATCAGTACCGGCCCGTCCGCTTCCTTGACATCGGCGACCTCACCGAGGGGAACCAGCGCACCGCCCGCAGTTCGGATCAGCAGCGCTTTGATCGACCGAGGCGAGGCACGCGCGGCTTCTGGATAACGCACCAACACACCGAAGCGTCGGCTGCCATCAATGAGCTCTGTCACCACCTTGCCTCCGACTGCAGATTCCACCACGGCATTCACATCCTCGTTGTTGAGGCCGTAACGTGCGAGCCTTTCAGAATTGATAGCGACCGTGAGATAGCCTTGCCCCGAAAGGCGAGCCCTGAACACATCGCTTGCGCCTTGGGTGCGATTGACGATCTCTTCGATCTTGCCCGACAACGCTTCAAGTGTGGCGAAGTCGTCTCCGAACAGTTTGATGGCTACATCGGCACGCACCCCCGAAAGCATCTCCGAAACACGCATGTCGATCGGCTGGCTGAATCCGGCTTCGACCCCCAACTCCTCGAATGGCTCCAGTTTTTCTCGCAACTTGCCTTCGAAAGCTTCAAGATCGTAACCCCATTCTTCACGAGGTTTGGTCTGTAAGAAACAATCGGTCTGGTAGAAACCCATCGGATCGAGCCGCAATTCGTCGGCCCCGCTTCGGCAGATCATGCCGGTGACCTCAGGGATTTCGAGAATCGCTTTCTGGATCGGCGCGTCCAGTGCCAGTGATGCTTCCAGTGAAATATCGGAAGATTTTTCCAGATTCACCACCGTTTTCCCCTCGTCCATCGTCGGCATAAATTCCTTTCCAATCAAAGGAAACAACGCTGCTGCAACGAGAAGCAGCACAATCGCCCCAAATACGGCAGATTTTCGATACTCAATTGCCCAGTTCATCGTCGGCAGGTACACGCGCTTGATTGCTGCCAGCAGCCGGTCTTCGCTGTGCGCGCTGGAGCGCATAAGAAAACTCGCCAGCACTGGAATCACGCTGAGTGACAGCAGTAGTGATCCCAATAATGCAAACACGATGGTCAGCGCCAGCGGCCCGAACATACGGCCTTCGAGCCCGGTAAGCGAGAACAGCGGCAGGAACACGATGACGATGATGAGGATACCGGACAGTACCGGAGCGGACACCTCGGCTACGGCGCGATAGACAAGATGCAAGCGACTCACCCCCTTGGGGGCATATGCTAGCTGGGTGTGGACGTTCTCTACCACCACCACGGCGGCATCCACTAGGATACCGATGGCAATCGCGAGTCCCCCGAGCGACATCAGGTTGGCACTGATGCCGAACAGATTCATCAGAATGAAGGTGGACAGCACTGTCAGCGGCAAGATCAGCGCCACGGTGAGCGCCGCACGCAGGTTGCCGAGCAGCACGATCAGCACTAGGATCACCAGTACCACCGCCTCGCCGAGCGCCTTCTCCACTGTGAGCACCGCAGCGTTGATGAGATCGGTGCGATCATAGTATGGTTCGATGGTGACTCCCTTGGGGAGCGCGGGAGCAAGGCGCGCAAGCTCTTGCTTGACAGATTCGACCACCGTGCGGCTGTTGGCACCGACGCGTAGCAACACCAGGCCAGTCACGATCTCGCCTTCGCCGTCCGCCGTCACGCCACCGAAACGTACCAGCGATCCTTCAACGACCTGCGCGACATCGCCGATGCGAACCGGCATGCCGCTACGGGTCGCTACGGAGATGCGCTTGATGTCGTCCACATCCCCGAGTTGTCCGACAGTGCGTACCAGCAGCATCTTGTCACCCCGATTGACGCGATCGCCTCCTGCGTTACGGTTATTGCGTGCGATGACCCGCTCTAGGTCTTCGATTGTTAAACCTTGAGCGGAAAGTTTGTACGGATCGGGGCGAACCTCGAAAGCACGCACGAAGCCGCCCATCGCATTAACATCCGCCACTCCATCGACAGCCCGCAGTTGTGGTCGGATCACCCAGTCTTGAAGAGTACGCAGCTCGCTGTTCGAATAGCCGTCTCCCTTGACCTGATACATGTAGATGTCGCTCAAGGGCGTGGCTATCGGTGCCAGTACGACTTCCGCATCTTGGGGAAGCGCCCCGCGTACCTGGTTGAGCCGTTCCGAAACCTGCTGGCGCGCCCAATAGATGTCGGTACTGTCCTCGAAATCAATGACAATGTTGGATATGGCGTACTTGGTAGTCGAACGAAGGAGCTTCAGGCGCGGGATACCCTGCATCTCCATCTCGATGGGGAAGGCGATGCGCGACTCAACCTCGGTCGGCGCAAGACCCGGTGCCTTGACGAGCACCTGTACTTGCGGTGGCGAAATGTCGGGGAATGCGTCGATGGGTAGCGTGCGGAATGCCCACAGGCCTCCGATGACCACCGCAACAGCGACGATCAACATCATCAGGCGCTGGATCAGCGCAAAACGGATAAGTGCGGCGATCATGGCTGATACTCCTTCAGGTCAACAACGGATAATCCGGCGGCGAATCGCACTTCCGCTGAGGCTAGAGCACATTCGTGCAGCAGCTCCAAATAGCGAGTACGAGTATCAAAATAGGCATAACTGGCATCAACCAATGCCAGCACGTTCGATTCGCCTGCGGCGAAACTGCGGCGAGTTAACTCGAACATCTTTCGTGCTGGATCGATAAGATGTTCTTCCATCAACCGGGTTTGATCGTGCAGACGAACCTGTTGGGCGTATGCCTGCTCCAGTCGTGTTTCGGCATCTCGATGCAATACTTCATAACGTGACTTGCTCGCATTGGCATCGGCTCTAGCTTGGCCTTCCAAGCTGCGATTCTGGCTCCATAGTGGAAGCTCTATCCCCAAGCCAATCCCGGTGACACTCATCTCTGCACCATTGTTGAAATCGCGGTCATGAAACAACTTCAACACGGGGTCGGCATAGCGCCTTGATTCAGCCACCTTGATACCAATTTCTGCAGATTCCATTTCTCGGCGGGCCGCCTCTAAGGTGGGATGCAGATTAAGTTTGTCGGCCAACACGGCCCATGTTGCCGGATATTCTGGAAGTATCTGCGGCATCGTCTCTGGGACATCCTTGCCCGTGAGAGCGAGCAAGTTCTTGAATGCGATCAGGGCATTCTCAAGGTCGCGCTCGGCCAAAATACCTGCCTGGTGTGCTTCTTCTTGCAAAAGAGCAAGTCGCCCCATTTCAAGCGGGGTCAAATATCGCTTTATACGATCTTCTGTTGTCGCTATTTTTCCCGCAGCAAAACTGTTGGCGAGTTGCAGTCGTTCTCGAGACAACCGATGTTTTGCGACTGCAAACTGAACCGCATGGAAAACATGAGCTGCCTCGCGCTCCAGCAATAAGTACTGTCCTCGGCTATTGGCTTGCGCCGCCAACAGACCAGTTTCGGCAGCGGCACGCTGGTATGCAAGGCGATGCATCGGCAGCGGTTGCGAAATTGCAACTTGAGAGAGGCCTATTCCGCCCTGACTGCTAAGCTGTCCAATCCGGTTGTCTGTGCGCAGATCGACAGTTGGATTGGGCCAGCTTCCCGCCTGAACCAATGCCATCTGGTGCATTTCTATGATTGCTTCAGACTGACGACGCTCGGGCGCAACTTCCAATACACGGCGGATTGCCGATTCTAGCGTCCAAGCATTGGTATGCTTCCCTGGCGCGAACAAAGCCACAGTCTTATCTGAATACCCAGATAAGTTGGCATCTGTTTGTGCAATAACGGGGATGGAATACAGTGCTGCCATCCCCAGCAGCAATAAATATCTAAGCATCGAATTCTCCAGACAAGACTACGTTGGAATTCGGCGGAGATTAGTGTCGCTAATTGCGAAAAAACGAAACTGAAGAAATCCCGCCGGATCAGGCGAGAATTGATCTGGGCGGACGGAAAAGATCGTCGGGGGAGTAGGGCAGAAGAATAGCCTGCAATGAAATGAAGTGATTACTAGAAAGATATGGAGTCATAAAGGTTGCCTGACTTGGTAACCCCATAAAATGCCCTACGGCATGGCACCAGTGATTGCACGGGTCTTGATGTGAAACAGTTTCGCCATCAGCATGTTCATCAAAAGTCTGATCGGCAACCACAGAAGAATTGATCTGTGCCTCGAACCACACGTCGGCGACAGCTTCGCTATTGAACGTCCAGCCGACTGCATTGCTCACGAGAGTGAGCATCAAAAAGTATATGGACTGGCGAAGAAACTTTTTCATGGATACATGTTAATCGGTTTTGTGTTTGTTGTGCAATCATGAATCCGCATCGAGTGTGCATCGCGGCACATTCCCACTTGATCAATGCAGGTAATTCGGATCCTCAGATCAGACGTAAAGGCAGCAAGCAGAGTTGATGAGAGAAGCTAACCTATTAAGTTTGTAGCAAATAACTACACATTCATGCGTTTTTCAAAACTCCTCTTCATAGCGTTTGTGGTTTAATATTTCTACGCCTCCCGCCTGGGGCACATAAAGACACAGGGCAAAATAACAAGCGATAGTCACCGCACTTCAAACAGGACTAGTCCGTTCAATTTCTAAGTTATTGGAAAACTCATACTCATATGTTCGTAAAGAGATCATAAGCGTATTTGTTTTCATCACCCTCAGGGGTGATCGCTAGCCGGGGCTGTCCGGCACTCAAACCTTGGCATCACGCCTACCTAGCCGCCCAACGAGGCGGCAATTCAACGCATAACTCTATGCGTACATTGCCCGCGTCACTTTGATTTGAATCCGAAGGATTCACAAAGTGACGCGGGCGCAAAGCGTCCGCAAGACCAATAGCAGCTGGCGTCCTGCGGACATCTACAGAATGACACGGGAAATGCCGTGATTTTTACAAAGAAAGGAGGCTCTATGCCTATCAACTAGAAGTGTTATCGACGCGATATGAAAGCGTCGGATCTCCGCTCGGCGGATTGTAGTGCTTCATCTATTCAGCTTGGCTTCATGCCATTCAAACAATCCTATTCGGATTGCACCTTGTGACTGATTCTTGAGTCACGCCATCGCGCAGCTGCAACAGCTAGCGCAATCATTCGTTAAACAGCCCTACTTGCAGGGCATAACTCATCGAAAGGAGTTTTTCTAAGTTTGCCTGAGGGCGTCTTATAGACGCTGGCGCTACCTGCTTTTGCAGGCGACCCGATCATTGTGATCGGTGTTCGTGCCATACACCTCAACCTGGCTGCTCATGTGCGCCTGGCTACTTAGCCCCCCACTTCTTTTTGAAATCTTTCTTATTGAGTACAGGGGGGAATGTAGCCGTGCGCACATGGGGAATTGGGTTTTGTTTATATGCCAGCATCTTTGCTGTTGGCACATAAACTCATATCGTTGGTTAATCGTTGGCCGCTCTGATGAGCGCCTGTATATAAGGAATGAAAAATGAACAGAAAACAAATTTTGTTTTGAATAACTGCACTTTTGGTGTTTTCTCGGGAGCGATGCTCTCTGAAATCCATGTGATTATCCGACCAACAAATTTTCTTGTTGGAGATAGAAGTGGGACTGGAAAAGAAATTGGTGAATCTGGCTCATAAGGGAAGCGGCAGTTATAAAACGCTGGACGCTCGCAAGCAGATTGCGCGACGCCTTGTGACCTATTTTCATAAAAAAATGAATATTCAAATCCGCGACGTTTCACAGCTCAAGATTTCGCAGATCGAGAGATATATACAAACGCGAAGGGCTGAAGGAATTTCAGCGCGCACATTACAAAATGAAATGAGCGCAATACGCCGAATTCTTGAAGAAGCTGGCCGCGAAAGGATGTTGGCAGAAAAGCGGATGAGCAACCAAATGTTAGGAATAGCCAATGCCCATCGAGACGGAAAGAAAACCGCCATCGTTGAAGACAAATATCTTCAACTACTGCTTTCTGCTGAAGAGCGCGATGCCGGCTTTGCGGCATGTATTCAACTTGGTCGTGAATTGGGCTTGCGGATGGCCGAGGCGGTTCGTTCAACTCAGTCTGTACCGACTTGGCTGGATCGACTTGAGGCAGGAAAAAACAAACTCACTGTCATATATGGAACAAAGGGGAAGCGTGTGCGCGAAGTCACGATTCACAAAATTCATAGTGAGCGAGTGCTGGCCGCAGTTAGGAATGCCTTTGAAGTGATGAATGCTCAAAGTGGAAAACTGATTGACCGGCAAAATTTGAAGCAGGCGATGAACCGATCCAGCAACGAGGCAAGGGCAAATGGACTGGAAAGCAAGGAATCATTCCATTCCCTTCGGTATTCGTTTGCTCGCGCTCAATACAATGAATATCTCCGTCTTGGTTTTTCTGAGAAAGAGGCTCTATCTCTTACATCTGTGGACTTGGGACATGGAGATGGGCGCGGATACTACGTTAAGCGGGTGTACTTGAAATAAATTGTGCCGAATAAGGTAGTAGTGGGAAAAGCAAAAGCACAACCTTTCAAAGTGAATAAATGCACAAAACGCGTTTTTTCAAAACAGAATTTTCGTTTTTTTTGCCTGACAATCTCTCCATGTAAATCAAATGGAGTTCAAGTTGAGAATCACCATTTTTATGAACGCAGAGTCGCAACATTCGTGAATTGCCATGGATTCACGTATGCCGATTCCGCTAACGATTGAGCAGGTCTGCACGCTCTATTCTTTGCATCCGAAGACGTTGCAACGAATGGCGCGGAGAGACTTGATTCCTGCGTTCAAAGTTGGGAGGGAATGGCGATTTTATGACGTTGACCTTATCGCACATTTCAGAGCACAATCCGCACCGCTGGTGTTGGAAGGTGCACATGAAAAGGAAATCAAATCATGTCACTTTACCAAAGAAAAAACTCCCCATATATCTGGTGTAAGTTCACCGTCAACGGTAAGCGCATACAACAGTCTACTGGGGTTGTAACACGTAAGGAGGCAAAGGAGTTTGAAGCAAAGCTCCACGCCGAATTGCTAAGCCAAGCAGCTCAGGTTTCAAGGCCTGTGCATACTTGGAACGAAGCTGTTGTAAAGTATTACAAAGAAAGACTTGTAGCCGAAGCGCCGGAACCTGATCGTTCATCACTGAAATGGCTGCATCCGCATTTGACGGGCGTGGACATTGCAACGATGAACCGGGAATTTCTTTCTAAGCTCAGTGATAAAAAACTGGCTGAGGGAGTGAAGCCCGCCACGGTCAACCGGATCATGAAATTGGTGCGCGCAATTCTGCACCAAGCTGTGATTTGGGAATGGCTGGACAAAGCACCGAAGGTGCGGATGTTTCCTCTGCCCGAAGTGAATTTGCGGTTTATCACTCGCGAAGACGCGGATAGGTTGGTGGCAGAATTACCTGACTTTCTGGCGGTGATGGCGGAGTTCAGTTTCCAGACGGGCTTGCGTAGAACAAATGTAACCCATTTAAAGTGGTCGCAAGTTAATCTGGAGAAGAAGCAGGCGTGGATTAACGCTTCGGAAGCTAAGAAGCGTAAGGCGATTCCAGTTCCATTGAGTGAGGTTGCAGTACGAATAATCGAGGCGCAGAAGGGCGTGCATGACGAATATGTTTTTGCACATAATGGCAACCCGATTGTAAGTACATCGCGTCCACAATGGTACGCCGCATTAAAAGCGGCGGGGATTAAAAACTTTCGCTGGCATGACATCCGAAAAACGTGGGCATCTTGGCACGTTCAAAACGGAACGACATTGCTGGAGCTGAAAGAGTTGGGCGGCTGGAGGGACTACAGAAGCGTTCTGGTTTATGCGCATCTAGGTAGCCAGCACCTTGCCAAGATCGTTAACCTGCCTGTGGGATCGGCTACATTAAAAGCTACACACGTTGCAAAAGAGTTGGAGTTAGCAGCTTAACTCTTTGTAATTTATAAGTATCCTAGCGCGTTCTGCGTTTGCTCATTTCCCCCGTCGGGGGTAGCCCGACAGCTAGTTACTTTTTCTTGCGTCGCCAAGAAAAAGTAACCAAAAAGAAGGCGACCCCGGTGCGCCGCCCACTTCGTGGGTACCCTGCGTTGCTCGGCTGGTCAGGCGGCTGCGGAACTCGCGCTACGCGCTCAGACAGTCCTCGCCGAAATCCCCTGGCCAGCCTGCGCTACTCGGCGGTGCACAGGGGAAGGAAAGTCAAAGGCGGTGAAGCGGTTTTGTGTGCGCTGCGCGCACGCTTTTGTTAGGTGAGGCGGGCGTTGCCCGCCTCACGAATTTGAGGGGTTGGATTTTTCTCCCCTGTGCGCCGCCTTGGTCAGGCGCGAACAAGCGGTGAAGTTGGGCGAGCACTGTTTGAGCACGTGGCCGCGTAGCGGATCGTGCGAGTTGCGCAGCCCCGCTTGTTTGTGACTGACCGAGGGAACCCACGAAGTGGGCGGTAAACCGGGGCAGCATTTCTTTGATTACTTTCTTTGGCTGCACAAAGAAAGTAATCGGCGTGCGGGGCCGCACCCCGCGACTTTTGTCGGGCTACCCCCGACGGTGTTGGTGTCGAATTTGAAGGCCCGTTCATACTTCGATACGGCCTGCGGCCTACTCAGCACGAACGGCCTAAGCTACCGGGCATCCTTCCATGGATTTATCCCCGCTTTTCGACTATCATGCGCGCCAGTCTCAGGGCAGGCCACATCGCCCGCAAGACACCGATTTCACGAATTGGCGGGTCTCCCCGCATTGCACTTTGGTGAACCTGGTCAGGTCCGGAAGGAAGCAGCCACAGCCAAGCGGTGCAAGTGCCGGGGGTAAGGCTCGCCTCCCATTTTTCGAGGGTGTTACGCTCGATATTTTTGAACAGGCGATATGTCAGCGACTTCTGTATTAGCCCGCAAGTGGCGCCCCAGAAATTTCGCGCAACTGGCGGGGCAGGAGCACGTTGTCCAGGCTTTGGGCAATGCGCTGACGCAGAACCGTCTGCATCATGCCTATCTCTTCACCGGCACGCGCGGCGTGGGCAAGACCACCATCGCGCGTATCTTCGCCAAATCCCTGAACTGTGAGTCCGGTATCACCGCTACGCCGTGCGGGGTGTGCAGTGCCTGCACCGAGATCGACAGCGGGCGTTTTGTCGACTTGATGGAGCTGGATGCGGCCTCGAATACCCAGGTCGATAACATGCGCGAGCTGCTGGAGAGTGCGCTGTATGCGCCGACCAGCGGGCGCTTCAAGGTGTATATCATCGACGAAGTGCACATGCTGTCGAAGTCGGCCTTCAATGCGATGCTGAAGACGCTGGAGGAGCCGCCCGCACATGTGAAGTTCATCCTGGCGACCACCGACCCGCAGAAGATCCCGGTCACCGTGTTGTCGCGTTGCCTGCAGTTCAATCTCAAACAATTGCCCCCCGCATTGATCCTCACCCACCTGCAATACGTGCTGGGGCAGGAGAACATCCCGTTCGAGAACGGTGCACTGACGCTGGTGGCGCGTGCCGCACAGGGCAGCATGCGCGACGCATTGAGTCTGCTGGATCAGGCCATCGCTTATTCCTCCGGCAAGGTGGACGAGGCACTGGTACGCACCATGCTCGGGGCGATAGACCAGAGTTATCTGTTCGATCTGTTACAGATTCTGCGCGCGGGTGACGGGGCCGGATTGTTGCGTATCGCCGACGATATGGCGCTGCGCAGTATCGCGTTCGAGGCGGCCTTGCAGGATATGGCGACATTGCTGCACCGCATCGCGCTGGCGCAAACCATCCCGCAGGCGATTGCGGACGATGAGCCGGAGCGCGCACGTCTGCTGGAGTTGGCACAACAATTCACTCCCGAAGAGATACAGTTGAATTACCAGATCGTTATTCACGGGCGCAACGAGATCGATCTGGCACCGGACGAATATGCCGGTTTCACCATGACGCTGCTGCGTATGTTGGCGTTCGCGCCACAGGGAGCCGGGGAAGCGGCGGCGCCGCGAACGGCAGCGGCTGCGCCGGTCAGAGTCACCCAAGCGACTGCTGCGGTCGCCGAGGCTGCGCCCGTGCCTGTGCCGCAGGCTGTTGCTGCCCCAGCCCCGCAGCGGGCAGAGGCCGGTGCCGATCTGGATTGGAACACGCTGTTGGCACAGCTCAATCTGCAGGGGATGGCACGCGAGCTGGCGAAGAACAGCGTGTTGTCGGGTTTCTCGGACGGGCGCTTGTTGTTGAGTCTGGCACCGCAGCACAAACATTTACAGAGCAACAAAATCGCGCTGGACAAGTTGCAGGCGGCGCTGAGCGATTATTTCGCCAAGCCGATCAAACTGGTCGTTGAAGTGGGGGCGACGGCGGATGTCGCCACGCCTGCGCTGGTCGAGCAGCATCAGAAGCAGACGCGCCAGCAGCAGGCGGAGGACGCCATCCGGCAGGATGTGTTCGTGCGCGAGGCGCAGGCGATGTTGGGGGCGCAGGTCATGGAAAATTCGATCAAACCTGTACAGCAATAAACTGGAGGATGTAAGCGATGATGAAGGGCGGAATAGCCGGTCTGATGAAACAGGCGCAACAGATGCAGGCCAATATGAAAAAGGCGCAGGACGAGCTCGCCACTGTCGAGGTGGAAGGGCAGTCCGGCTCCGGCATGGTCAAAGTGACGATGACCTGTGCGCATGAAGTGCGCAGGGTGGCGCTGGATGCCAGTGTGATGGACGATAAAGAGATGCTGGAGGATCTGATCGTTGCGGCTTTGAACGACGCCAATAAACAGGCGGCGGAGACATCGAAGAAACGCATGAGCGGATTTGCCGCCAGCCTGCCGCCAGGCATGAGTCTGCCGTTCTAACGGACATAATCACTTCGTTTAGATGAATCTGCTATGCAATGTCCGTTCCCTCACCCCCGTTCCCCCTCTGGTGGAACGACTAGCCATTCGACTAAGCCCGCAAGCGGGCAAGTCGCTGGTTATCCCCATGGGCGAGGGGTACGGTCGGTCCTCGCTCCGCGAGATTCTCGATAAATGAACACTCCTTCCAGTCTGGAAGAGCTGATCAGGGCGTTGCGCTGTCTGCCGGGGGTTGGCCCCAAATCGGCACAGCGCATGGCCTACCATCTGTTGCAGCGCGACCGGCAAGGCGCGCTGCATCTGGCCGGTGCACTCGGGCATGCGGTCGAGAGCGTCAAACACTGCAGCAAGTGCAACAATTTTTCCGAAGAAGAGGTGTGTGTCCTGTGTCGCTCAGAGCGGCGCGAGGCCGATCTGCTCTGTGTGGTGGAGATGCCGTCTGACATGCTGATGATGGAGCAGGCACAGTGTTATCGCGGCATGTATTTTGTATTGATGGGGCGGCTGTCGCCGCTGGACGGGGTGGGGGCACGCGAGTTGCCGCTGGAGCGGCTGCTCAAGCGCGCACAGGAGCTGGCTTGCGAGGTGATCTTGGCGACCAATTTCACGGTTGAAGGCGAGGCGACCGCGCATTATCTGGCCACCCTGTTGCGGGCGCAGGGCATCCGGGTTTCGCGCATCGCCCGCGGCTTGCCCGTGGGGGGCGAATTAGAGCATGTGGATAGCGGGACATTGGCACAGGCGGTGCTGGAAAGACGGGCAGTGACGGAATGACAGAACAAAACGAAACCGGGCCGCAGGGCGAACGTCTGCAAAAGATATTGGCGCAAGCCGGTGTCGGTTCGCGGCGCGAGATGGAAGAATGGATCGTTGCCGGACGGGTGACACTCAACGGCGAGGTGGCCACGCTGGGGATGCGTGCCGTCGACGGCGATGTGGTGTGCGCGGACAAGCGGGTGGTACATGTCAAAGGCGAGGCGGAACGCGGCTTGCCACGGGTGCTGCTGTACCACAAACAGGAAGGCGAGATCGTCAGCCGTGACGATCCGGAGAGCCGCACCAGCGTGTTCGACAATTTGCCCAAACTGCGCGGACAGAAATGGATCGCCATCGGGCGGCTGGATTTCAACACCAGCGGTTTGCTCATCTTCACCACTTCCGGCGAGTTGGCCAACCGGCTGATGCATCCGCGTTTCGAGGTCGAGCGCGAATATGCGGTGCGGGTGCAGGGCGAGATGACGCCCGAGCAGATGCGCTCGATGACCAAGCAGGGTATCGAGCTGGAGGACGGCCTGGTGCGTTTCGAGAAATTGAGCGACGAAGGCGGCGAAGGTTTCAATCACTGGTATCGGTTGGTGCTGAAAGAAGGGCGTAACCGCGTGGTGCGGCGCACCTTCGAAGCATTGGGGCTACCGGTCAGCCGTCTGATGCGGGTGCGCTTCGGTATCGTCAATCTGCCGCCCAGCATCAAACGCGGCAAGATGGCCGAGCTCGGGGAAGGCGAAGTCAGGATGATATTGGACTGGGTAGGCATGCCTGCGGATATCAGCGAACCCCCTGTTCAGGCAAGGGTCGCGCGCCCGCGTGCAAAGCCCGAGGCCAGCAAAGAGCGGGTAGAAGTCGAGATTGTGCCGCCCAAAGTGCGCAAAACAACAGGGCGGCGCGGTCAGGCGGATATGTCACGGGCCAGTTCGCACCGGAAAATTAAGACTGGCGCGAAGTCCTGACTGTCGTTAAAATTCCCGAGGTTAAGCGGGATTCTTGAATCATATTGCTAATGGCGTGATGTAGTTATCGGATAGGGTCGAATGGAAGAGCGGGGCAATAAGACCATCATATGCAGCGTATTTTTTTTGGATATCGTGGAATATTCAAAAAAATCCGTTTCGGGACAGATATCCCTGAAAGAGCGCTTCAACGCGTTCCTGTCTACCGCTATCCGTGATGTTCCTGTCAGTGACCGTATCATTCTGGATACCGGTGACGGTGCCGCGATCAGCTTTCTCGGTGATGTCGAAGATGCGTTGCGCGCCGCTCTGAGTATGCGCAGCAGCCTGTTGAGTGAAGATAGCGGGACGAATCCGCCGTTGCTGGTGCGTATGGGGGTCAATCTCGGGCCGGTGCGTTTGGTCAGGGATATCAACGGGCAGCCCAATATCGTGGGCGACGGTATCAATGTGGCTCAGCGTGTCATGGGGTTCGCCGATCCGGGACAGATACTGGTGTCGCGCTCCTATTTCGATGCGGCTTCGCGCCTGTCGCAGGAATATGCCGGTATGTTCCATTACGTCGGTTCGCGTACGGACAAACACGTGCGTGAGCATGAGGTATATGCGATCGGCAATCCGGGCGATCTGTCCCACGGTGTCGAGGCGCAAAAGGTGCAGGCCGATACGGGGACGAAGTTTCCGGCGCTGATGGCGGAATGGCGTGCACGGGGCAAGGGCTATTGGGATGCCACGTTGCGCCGGGGACGCGCAACGGCGGTATCCGCGCGAGATGTCTTTCAGCGTGCCTCCAATCCGCAGAAAGCCTTGTATGTGGGTGTCGCGGCGATACCGTTATTGCTGCTGCTGTTGATTGCCAAAACTGCCTTCAAGAGCGATGTGCCGGTCAACGGGGCATCTGCCGTCGCCGGTATCGATTCACCGATGACTCAATCCGGAGTGGCCTCCGCAGCCTCTGCCGGAAAACCTGCCGTTGCATCGCGCGAGACCAAGCAGGCGCTCCATCCAAAGCCGGAAAAGAAAGAGAAGATGGTCAAGCCGGAAACCAAGGCGACGGACAAATCCAAGACCGGAAAACAGGCCGCGACGGATCCCGGCGTGGTGGTGATTGCGGTGAAGCCGTGGGGTGAGGTCTATCTCGATGGTAAAATGATCGATGTCAGTCCGCCATTGACCCGTTTCCAGGTTCCGGCGGGCACCCATCTAATCGAATTAAAGAATGCGAACTTTCCGGTATACCGGCAATCGGTCAGAATCAAGGCGGGTGAAAAGATCAGCATCAACCACAAGTTCGCCAATTAGCCGAAGGCCTAGGAGATCCGAGTGTCGGACAACAACAAAATATTATTGATCGCGATGTGTACGCTGGTGTTGAGCGGGTGCGTAACCACGCGTTCGTGCGACGATAATACCGAAGTCAGATTGATTCGAACGCAGACCGAGTTCATGGTGAACAATGGCATCCGTAACTATGAGGATGGCAATTATTCGGCCTCGATGAGCATTCTGCAGAGCCTAGTGGAGAACAGGGCCGCGACCAAAAGCGAGAAATTGCTGGCCTACAAATATCTGGCTTTCAACCATTGCATCTCACCGACAGAATCAAGAGACACCAGAGAGCGGATGTGCCGGGATTCTTTCCGGCGTGCGTTCGAGATCAATCCGAACTTTAGCCTGACCCAGGCTGAGGCTGGTCATCCCGTGTGGGGGCCGATCTTCAGCAGTGTAAGAAACAAGATGTCGAAGTAGGCAGATAAAGCATGGCCATCATCAGCCGATTAGGACGTTATGAAGTCATCTCCGAGCTGGGGCAGGGGGCGATGGGAGTCGTCTATAAGGCGACTGATCCGCTGATCGACCGCGTGGTTGCGATCAAAACCATCAATCTTGGTCTGGCCCAGGAAGAAAAAGAAGAATATGAAGGGCGTTTTTATCAGGAGGCCAAAGCCGCCGGTCGCCTGAGCCATCCCAATATCGTCACGATCTACGATGTGGGCAAAAGCGGTGATGTCGCTTATATCGCCATGGAGTTCCTGCAAGGCCGCGAGATCCGTGATGTGCTGGACGAGGGGCAGTTGCTTTCGGTGCGCCAGACTCTGGATATCGTGTCGCAAGTGGCACTCGGTTTGGCGTATGCGCATGAACATGGCATCGTGCATCGCGATGTGAAACCCTCCAATATCATGATGATCCGCGACGGGCATGTGAAGATCACCGATTTCGGTATCGCCCGCATGGAGTCGGCGGCGGTGCGTACCCAGACCGGGATGGTGCTGGGCTCGCCCAAATACATGTCGCCCGAACAAGTCATGGGTAAACTCATCGACCAGCGTTCGGATATCTTTTCCCTGGGTGTGATGTTGTACGAGATGTTGACTGGCAAGGCCCCATTCCTCGGGGAGAACGTCAACGCCATCATGTATCAGACACTGAACGGTGTTCCGCCGCCGCCCAGCACACAGAATCCGGCAGTGCCGGACATGCTCAATTTCATCGTGGCCAAGGCCTTGGCCAAGAGTCTGGATGACCGCTATCAGAATGCCAAGGACTTGGCGGATGACCTGCGCGCCTGTCGCGATGCCTTGCCCCGTTCTTCCGATAACAATACTGCCGCCAAATCGCCTGCTTCGACGGCGGCGCTGCCTGATGCCGCACCCATCGTGGCGCGGGTGGACGAGGGCGACGAGTCCAAGCCGGTGCCGACTATGGGATTGTCCACCGCATTCGATTCTTTCGATGCCACTCTGCGTCTGGCCGCCATGACGGCAAGCAGCGAAGAGGTCGAAGAGTTGTCCAAAACCTTCAAGATGGCACGCCCCAGTCTGGAAGAGATCAATCGTGCGGGAAGTGTCAAGCCGTCATCCCCGCAAGACCTCACCGATACGATCCCGTTCCAAAAGAACGGAAGCGAAGGTGGCAAGGCCTCCTCGGCTGAGGCAAGCGGCGGGAACGGAACGGCTATCGCCGTTGCCGTCATCGTGGTGCTGGTGGTCGCCGTTCTGGTATTTGCATTGCTGAGTTAAAGCCATCCTTGTCGGGGGAGGCAACATGTCGCGCCACTTTGCACTCCATCCTTCACGTCTTTTGTTCCTGTGTATCGTATTCCCCCATTTGCTGGTGATGGTGGTGTTCGCTTGGTTACCGTTCCCCGCCATTCTTTACCTAGCGCTGCTTTGTGTATTGCTGGTCAGTTGTGTCTATTACGTCTTGCGTGATGCGAGTCTCCGGCTGGGCGGAGCTTGTGTCGCATTGCGTCTGGAAGAGAAGCACATCGTGCTGGTCGATCGCGAGAACAGGGAGACGACGGGAAAGTTGCTGGGTTCCAGCGTGGTGACACCCTATCTGACAGTATTGAACATCGCCCTCGACGGGACGCGTCGCACACGCAACGTGGTGATCCTGCCTGACAGTATGGACGCGACCTCTTTTCGCCAGTTGCGTGTCCTGCTGAAGTGGTGGGTCAGCGCGGTGTGACGCCGGGAGGGGTGAGCACGGTCGAGCGGGCCTGCGGTAGCGTCTCCGGGTAGTCTTTGCTGAAATGCAGGCCGCGACTTTCATGGCGTGCTAACGCACTCTGCACGATCAGGTCGGCAGTCAGAACCAGATTGCGCAATTCCAGCAGATCGGACGTGATATGAAAGTTGCGGTAATACTCGTTGATCTCTTCGTGCAGCAGGCGGATGCGGTGCTGCGCGCGCTCCAGGCGTTTGGTGGTGCGGACGATACCGACATAGTCCCACATGAAGCGCCGTAATTCGTCCCAGTTGTGCGAGATCACCACTGCCTCATCCGCATCGGTGACCTGGCTCTCGTCCCAGTGCGGCAAGTCGGTCAGACTGCCATGCGGCTTGCCGAGGATGTCCTGCGCGGCCGAGTCGGCATAGACCAGACATTCCAGTAGCGAGTTACTGGCCAGGCGATTGGCACCGTGCAGTCCGGTATAAGAGCTTTCTCCTATCGCGTAAAGATTGTCGATGTCGGTGCGTCCGCGCTGGTCTACCAGCAGTCCGCCACAGGTGAAATGTACCGCCGGGACGACCGGGATGGGCTGGCGGGCGATGTTGATGCCCAGCGACAGGCAGCGGGCATAGATGGTGGGAAAATGTTCTTGCAGAAATTCTACCGGTTGATGCGAGATGTCCAGATACACACAGTCCAGGCCGCGCTTCTTCATTTCAAAGTCGATGGCGCGGGCGACCACGTCACGCGGTGCCAGCTCGGCACGTTCGTCGTGCCAGGGCATGAAACGAGTGCCATCCGGCAACTTCAGGATGCCCCCCTCGCCGCGTACTGCCTCGCTGATGAGGAAGGATTTTTCATGGGGATGGTAGAGACAGGTCGGATGGAACTGGATGAATTCCATGTTGGCCACGCGACAGCCGGCGCGCCAGCCTATCGCGATGCCGTCCCCGGTCGCAGTGTCGGGATTGGTGGTGTACAGATAGACCTTGCCGGCACCGCCTGTGGCCAGGACGGTATCACGTGCGGAGATCGTGATGATCTCGCCGCTGAGGCTGTTCAGGGCATAAGCACCATAACAGCGGTTATCGCCCAATCCCATTTTCTGGCCGGTGATCAGATCGACGGCCATGTAGTTTTCCAGCACGGTGATATTGGGGTGGGCCAGTACCTTGTTGGCCAACACTTCCTGTACCGCCAAGCCGGTGGCATCAGCGGCGTGGATGATACGCCGCTGGCTGTGGCCGCCTTCCCGGGTGAGGTGATAGTTGCTGTCGTTATGCTCGCGGCTGAAGGGGACGCCTTGCTGGATCAGCCAGCCGATGGCCGCCGCGCCGTGTTCCACGACGAATCGGGTCGTCTGCGGGTCGCACAGGCCCGCTCCGGCGACTTGGGTGTCGTGGATGTGTTTGTCAAAGGAATCGTCCGGCGACAGAACTGCGGCGATACCGCCTTGTGCCCAGGCACTCGCGCCTTCGAGCAGAGACTTCTTGGTAATGACCGCGACTTTTTTGCTGTTCGCGAGTTTCAGTGCCAGAGACAGTCCGGCCAAACCGCTACCGATGATGAGGGTGTCGAATTGCAACATGTCTTAGTCCGCTAACCCAATAGTCTGGTCGATATCAAGACAGGCGAGGTTGTACATCTGGATATGGCGCATTCGGGTTGGGGCGAGAGTGTCCGATTGGCGAACTATAACCCCAAAAACGGTTGCCGCACCACAGTCGGCGCTTTTGTCCTTCGATAAATGGCGATGCCACAGATATTCTGGCATCGCTCCGGGTAAGTCGGTCACTGTGCCGGTGAACTAAATCCAAATCCTATTGTCCATGTGCCAACTGCGGGCAAAGCTGCCGTTCATGCGGCGGTTCCGGTTATACTAGCCAACCACGTCGAATGGTGAGCAATAAGGGCTAGGAATGGGTGACAGGGAAGTCGATCAGCAGTTGGTGGAGCGTGCGCAGAATGGCGACAAGCACGCTTTCGAACTGCTGGTGGCCAAATATCAGCGTCGGTTGGGGCGGTTGATCTCGCGCTTTGTGCGCGACACTGCCGAGGCCGAGGATGTGACCCAGGATGCGTTCATCAAGGCGTATCGGGCGTTGCCGGCTTTTCGCGGCGACAGTGCCTTTTATACCTGGTTGTACCGGATCGGGATCAACACCGCCAAGAACCATCTGCTGGCTCTGGGGCGGCGGGCTCCGACGAGCACGGCCTTCGATTCCGAGGAGGCTGAAGAGTTCGAGGATGCCTCCCTGTTGCACGAGGTCGCGACACCGGAGAACGAGTTGATGAGCAAGCAGGTGGTGGAGGTGGTGAACGCCTCACTGCAGCAACTGCCGGACGATCTGCGTATGGCATTGACCCTGCGAGAGATTGAGGGATTGAGTTACGAAGAGATAGCGGCAGTGATGAACTGTCCGATAGGAACGGTAAGGTCCAGGATATTCCGGGCACGTGAAGCGGTTGCGGTTAATTTGCGCCCTTTGTTGGGCACCAATGACGATCAGAGGTGGTAGACATGAAACAAGAGATTTCCGTTCTGATGGACGGCGAGTTGTTCGAGGATGAGGCCGAGGCGCTGCTCAATAAATTAAAGAAAGACCCGCAAACGCAGCAGGAGTGGCTCACCTACCATCTGATCGGTGATGCCTTGCGCCAACCGGAACATGTCGGCAGGGACATCAGCGCGACTTTCCATGCGCGCCTGCAGGACGAACCTACCGTGTTCGTGCCGCGCCGCCAAACCACACAACGGGTGCGTCATTTTGCACTTTCGGCGGCCGCCTCCGTGATGGCTTTGGCTTTGGTGGCATGGCTGTCGATGCAAGCTGGGGTGGAACCCGGTCCGCAACTCGCCGCCGCGCCACAGGCGAATGCGTTACGTCCGGCCAGCCTTTCATCTACCAGCGGGGTGAGTGACTATGTCATGGCACATCAGGAGTTTTCTCCCAGTACCGATGTGCATGGCGCAGCTTCCTATATCCATAGTGTATCGGGCCGATAAGGCGAGACGGATGCCACAAAGCCTTAGACTTCTGTCCTGCCTGCTGTCGCTGTTCTGCTGGCAAAGTGCCGCCGCAGAATCGTTATATCGCGATGAATCGGATTGGCTGAAGACGATGGCTTTTGCCGCACACCAGACCGACTATAGCGGGACGTTTGTTTATCAGGACGGGGTGGGCGGCCATGTCGAGGTGTCCCGCATCACGCATGTTTCTGATGCGAACGGAGAACATGAGCGTCTGGAAGGATTGAACGGCGCGCGCCGCGAGATCATCAGCAGTAACAATCAAGTATGGCTATTCCTCGGTGACCGCAAGGTCAAGATCGAGAGGCGGCACGGTGAGCGCAGTTTTCCCGCCTTGTTGCCCGAGCAGATATCTTCGTTGAAAGAGAATTATACGATCCAGCAGGCGGAAGAGGATCGGGTGGCCGGTTTCCATGTGCATGCGGTCGTTTTTCAGCCCAGGGATAATCTGCGTTACACCCATAAGATGTGGGCGCACTCTGAATCCGGATTGTTGCTCAAAGCCGTGGTGCTGGATGAGCGGGCACGCATCATCGAGCAATATGCTTTCACCCATTTGACGCTGGGGAGCAACATTGACCGCACCTGGATCGCCAAAGGAATCGCCGCCCCAACCGTCCCCAAACGCAATGAAGTCACGCCGACCGCCAAGTCCGGTGTGCAGTCGTTGTCCGCCGACTGGAAGGTGGATGCTTTGCCGAACGGTTTCAAAAAAATAATGGAAGTCACGCGTCCCATGCGCGACAGGGCGCAACCGGTCACCCATCTGGTGTTCTCCGATGGTCTTGCCGGGATATCGGTGTTTATCGAAGACGTCGCGGGCCGGGAGGGGATGAATCCGGGACTATCCAGTCAGGGGGCGCTCCAGGTTTATGGCAGGATCAGTGCGGACAAACTGATCACGGTGGTCGGTGAAGTGCCTGCGCGCACTGTCATACAAGTCGCCGAATCGGTCCGTTACGCGGGGCAATGAGCATGCTGGAGACACGCGCCATCATTGTCCATGTGTCCGGTGATGAAGCATTGGTCGAATCAAAGGGCGGCTTGGGCTGCGGTAACTGCGATAGTGTGCAAGGTTGCAGCAGCGGCAAGCTGTCGCAATTGTTCTGTAGTAAACCGCGCCAGTTCAAAGTGAAGAACGTTGCCAATGCAAATGTCGGAGACGAGGTGCGGGTCACTTTGCCCGAGGGCGTGTTGTTGCGCAGTTCTGTCCTGATGTATGTCCTGCCGCTGGTGTTGTTGTTGGGCGGGGGGATGTTGGGTGTACTGTGGGCGGGTGAGGCGGCGAATCGCGATGGTTATGTCCTGACTGGTGTTTTATTCGGCTTGGCAACAGGTTTTCTTGTGGCGAAATGGATATCCAGACGTGTGCCGGTGATGGCGGTGGCCGAGCGACTCATTGCGCAGCACGCTGAACTTGAAACTCCGCGTTTCCGTCCCTAGATACGGTTCTGATGTACCCCCGAGCAGAGGAGAGAAAATGTTGAAACGGATCTTTATCATTGCGTTGCTGGGCCTCTTTGCGCATACGCTGGAGGCTAGAGAGCTGCCTGATTTCACCGAATTGGTGGAAAAACAGGGTGCCGCAGTGGTCAATGTCAGCACCACCCAGGTCGTGCGCAATACCCAAGCTTTTCCTGGCATGCCCAATCTGCCGGAGGGGGATCCGTTCTACGAGTTCTTCCGTCGCTTCGCACCGCAGGTGCCGCGTGAACAGGAGTCGCAGTCTTTGGGGTCCGGCTTCATCATCAGTGCCGACGGTTACATCCTGACCAATGCCCATGTGGTGGACAGTGCCGACAAGATCACTGTACGGCTGGCTGATAAGCGCGAGTTCAAGGCCAAGGTCATCGGTGCCGACAAACGCACCGATGTGGCGTTGCTGAAGATCGATGCGAGCGGGCTACCCAAGGTCTCGCAGGGAGATCCCAACTTGATGAAGGTCGGAGAATGGGTGCTGGCTATCGGTTCGCCCTTCGGTTTCGACAGCAGTGTGACGGCGGGGATCGTCAGTGCCAAAGGGCGCTCACTGTCACAGGAAAATTTCGTGCCGTTCATCCAGACCGATGTGGCGATCAACCCCGGCAACTCGGGTGGCCCGCTGTTCAATATGAAAGGTGAAGTCGTCGGCATCAACTCCCAGATATACAGCCGTTCCGGCGGTTATATGGGTTTGTCCTTCGCCATTCCCATCGATGTGGCGATGGATGTGGTCAACCAGTTGCGCACTTCCGGCAAAGTGACACGCGGACGTATCGGCGTGATCATCCAGGAGGTGACGCGCGAGCTGGCGGATTCTTTCGGCATGAGCAAGCCGACCGGCGCGCTGATCTCGAATGTGGAAAAAGGCGGTCCTGCCGACAAGGCGGGTGTGCAGCCCAGCGATGTGGTCCTGAAGTTCGACGGCAAACTGGTGAATTCATCCGGTGACCTGCCGCGCATGGTCGCCGCCGCGCGACCGGGAGCCAAGGTCGTGGTGCAACTGTGGCGCAAGGGACAGGTGAGCGAAGTCTCGCTGGTCGTGGGTGAAACGGTCGCGGAGACACGTCTTGCGCAGCGTGGCAGCAAAGGCGGCAGCGCCCCGGCTCCCGCGTCGGAAAGCAGTGAGCGCTTGGGGCTGATATTGAGCGAGCTGACACCGGAACAAAAGGCCGAACTGAAAGTGGAGGGGGGGCTGCTGGTGGAAGAAGCCAAGGGGGCAGCGGCGCGCGGTGATCTTCATCGTGGCGATGTTATCCTGGCTATCGGCAATTTCCCCATCAGATCGCTGGACCAGTTCAACGAGATACTCAAGCAGATCCCCAAGGGGCGTAATGTGGCGTTGTTGGTGCGACGTGACGAAGTCGCTTCTTATGTCGCCATCAAACTGGACGAGAAGTAGTTGCACAAGGGCGTTTTAGCACGCGCCCGATACAGCGTATCCCGCTAAAATCGGCTAGAATTCGCCCTTTGCGGATTCCTGTCCGGTTTGGCGGGATACGTTTTTGTCAGGCAGGTCATTTTAAAGCTCATGCAACATATCCGTAATTTCTCCATCATCGCCCATATCGACCACGGCAAATCGACACTTGCCGACCGTATCATCCATCTGTGTGGCGGACTGTCCGACCGCGAGATGGAAGCGCAGGTGCTGGATTCGATGGACATCGAACGCGAACGCGGTATCACCATCAAGGCACAGACGGCAGCACTCAGCTACAAGGCGCGCGACGGCCAGATATACAACTTGAATCTCATCGACACACCGGGACACGTGGACTTTTCCTACGAGGTGTCGCGTTCACTTTCCGCCTGCGAAGGCGCGCTGCTGGTGGTAGATGCCTCGCAGGGCGTGGAGGCGCAGACCGTGGCCAACTGCTACACCGCACTCGACTTGGGCGTGGAAGTAGTGCCGGTGCTGAACAAGATCGACTTGCCCTCGGCCAACCCCGACAACGCGATTGCCGAAATCGAAGACGTGATCGGTATCGACGCGCACGATGCGGTGCATTGCTCGGCCAAGACCGGCTTGGGCGTGCAGGATGTACTGGAGTCGCTCATCGTCAAAGTGCCGCCCCCTAAGGGTGATGTTAATGCGCCTTTGCAGGCGCTGATTGTCGACTCGTGGTTCGACAACTATGTCGGCGTGGTGATGCTGGTGCGTATCGTCAACGGTACGCTCAAGCCCAAGGACAAGATCCTGTTCATGGCAACCGGCGCGCAACATCTTACCGAGCACGTTGGGGTGTTTACGCCCAAGTCGCAGGATCGTGAATCGCTGTCTGCCGGACAGGTGGGCTTTGTCATTGCCGGTATCAAAGAATTGAAAGATGCCAAAGTCGGCGATACGGTCACCTTGGTGGCTAAGCCCGCCAGCGCGCCATTGCCCGGCTTCAAGGAGATACAGCCGCAGGTGTTCGCCGGACTGTTCCCGGTGGAGTCCAACCAGTATGAGGCGCTGCGCGACTCGCTGGAAAAACTCAAACTGAACGATGCCGCCTTGCAATACGAGCCGGAAGTATCGCAGGCGCTGGGTTTTGGCTTCCGTTGCGGCTTCCTCGGTTTGTTGCACATGGAGATCGTGCAGGAGCGCCTGGAGCGCGAGTTCGACATGGATCTCATTACCACCGCGCCGACGGTGATCTACGAAGTGTTGATGAAGGACGGCACCATCCTGATGGTGGACAACCCCTCCAAGCTGCCCGATATGTCCAAGACTGAAGACATCCGGGAGCCTATCGTCGCGGTGAATCTGTATATGCCGCAGGAGTATGTGGGCGCGGTGATTACGCTGTGCACGCAAAAGCGCGGCGTGCAGATCGACATGAGTTACCACGGCAAACAGGTGCTGCTGAAATACGAAATGCCCATGGGCGAGATCGTGCTGGATTTCTTCGACAAGCTGAAATCTGTATCGCGCGGTTATGCCTCGATGGATTACGAGTTCAAGGAATATCGCTCGGCGGATGTGGTCAAGGTCGACATGTTGATCAACAGCGAGAAGGTGGATGCGTTGTCCATCATCGTGCACCGCGCCAACAGCCAATACCGAGGACGTGAAGTGGCGGCCAAGATGCGCGAACTCATCCCGCGCCAGATGTTCGATGTGGCGATCCAGGCCGCCATCGGCGCAAATATCATTTCGCGCGAGAACGTCAAAGCCTTGCGCAAGAACGTGCTGGCCAAGTGTTACGGCGGCGACATCTCGCGCAAACGCAAGCTGCTGGAAAAGCAGAAGGCGGGTAAAAAACGCATGAAACAAGTGGGTAGTGTGGAGATTCCTCAGGAGGCGTTCTTGGCTATCCTGCGCGTGGACGATAAATAGACGGGAAGATAGATGGATTTTGCTTTGATTATGTTTGCGCTGCTGCTGGTGACGGGCGGCGTGTGGCTGTTGGACAAGTTCGTGTTGCGCTCAAGACGTGCGGCGGAGAGCGCCGAACCGTGGTGGGTTGAATACGCCAAGAGTTTTTTTCCGGTCATCCTCGCGGTGTTCCTGTTGCGTTCGTTCCTGGTCGAACCGTTCAAGATCCCGTCCGGTTCGATGATCCCGACCTTGCAAGTGGGCGACTTCATCCTGGTCAATAAATTCACCTATGGTATCCGTCTGCCCATCGTCAGCAAGAAGATCGTGCAGATCAACGATCCCAAGCGCGGCGATGTGATGGTGTTCCATTATCCGGAAAACCCATCGGTGGATTACATCAAACGAGTGGTCGGTCTGCCCGGAGACGGTATCGTCTATCGCAACAAACGTCTGTGGGTGAACGGATTGGAGCAGCCCTTACACAGCGAGGGCGACTACAATTATGTCGAGAGCGGATTGAATTTCGTCCATACCGAGCGCTACCGCGAGACTTTGGGGGGGCATGAACACTCTATCCTGGTGAATCCGGAGATGCCTGCGGTGCATCTGAACAGTGTCGCCGACTTCCCAATGTCCGGGAATTGCCGCTACACTTTGGAAGAAATGAGTTGTAAAGTGCCGGAAGGCCACTATTTCATGATGGGCGACAACCGCGACAACAGCCGTGATAGCCGGTATTGGGGGTTCGTTCCCGATCAGATGATCGTGGGGAAGGCCTTTTTCATCTGGATGAATTTCGGTGACCTGAAACGTATCGGTTTGTCCATAGACTGAGATCGAGGAGCAATGATGAAAACAGCAAAGAACAGGCAGCTGGGAATGGGTTTCGCAGGGGTGGTCGTGATCATTGCGCTGGCGATATTCGTGGCGATGCTGGGTATGAAGGTCGTTCCCGCCTATCTGCACAATGCGGAGATCGCGCGCCTGCTCAAGGCAGTCGCCAGCGACCCGCAGATGCAAAGCGCCACGGCCAAGGATATCCACGAGGCTTACAGCAAACGCGCGATGATGGATTCCATCACCGACATCACGCCCGAAGATATCGTGATCGACAAAGACAGCGGACGACTGGTGCTGAGTGTCAGCTATTCAAAAAAGATCCCGGTGGCCGGAAACATGAGTCTGTTGCTTGAATTCAATACAAGCAGTGCAAAATAGACCGGCGCATGGATAGAGATTCGCTGTGTCAAAAGATCGGGCATCAATTCTCCCAGCCGCAGTTGCTGCAGAAGGCGCTTACACATCGCAGCCATAGCACCGCGCATTACGAGCGGCTGGAGTTTCTCGGCGACAGTGTGTTGAACTGCGTGGTCGCCAAATACCTTTTCGACCATCACCCTAATCTGCCGGAAGGTGACCTGTCCAGATTGCGCTCCAATCTGGTCAATCAGCATACGCTCTACACGCTGGCCCAGGGCTTGGGGCTGGGGGAATTACTGCTGCTGGGAGAAGGGGAGCGTAAAAGCGCGGGTTTTCGCCGCCCCTCGATTTTGGCCGATGCGATGGAAGCATTGTTTGGCGCGGTTTTTCTGGATGCCGGATTCGTTGCGGCGGAGCAGGTGATCTTGCGCCTGTATGTGCCCTTCATCGAACAGGCGGATGTGCAGAGCATGGGCAAAGATGCCAAGACCCAGTTGCAGGAACATCTGCAAGCCCGCAAGCTCCTGCTTCCCAAATACAGTGTGATCGCCACCCAGGGTGAGGCACATGCACAAGTGTTCGAGGTCGAGTGCGAGATCACCCAACTGAAAATTCATACACGCGGCGAAGGCAGCAGCCGCCGCATCGCCGAACAAGCTGCCGCAGAAGCGGCGTACAACCTACTGATCCAAACCAAACCATGACCGATAGCCCCCAGATATTCCATAGTGGTTTCATCTCCATCGTCGGACGCCCGAACGTGGGGAAATCGACCTTGCTCAACCACCTGATCGGGCAAAAGATCAGTATCACCTCGCGCAAGGCGCAGACCACGCGCCATCGCATCACCGGCATCCTCACCGAAGAGCAAACGCAATTCGTTTTCGTCGATACACCGGGTTTTCAGACCCAATACCTGAACACCCTGAACAAAGGCTTGAACCGTGTGGTCACCAGCAGTCTGCGCGATGTGAACGTTGTGCTGTTCGTCATCGAGGCGCGCCACTTCGACGAGCGCGACCGCCAGGTGATGAATCTGTTGCCGACCAGCATTCCCGTGGTGCTGGTCATCAACAAAGTGGACAACATGGAGCACAAGAATGAACTGCTGCCCTTTATCCAGGATATCGCGCAGGAGCGCCATTTCGCCGCCATCGTGCCGGTGAGCGCCAAACAGGACAAACAACTCGATACCCTGCTGGATGCGGTTCGCCCGTTCCTGCCCGAGGGGGAGAAGATATATCCCGAAGATGAAATCACCGACCGTAACGAGCGCTTTCTCGCCGCCGAGATCGTGCGCGAGAAAGTGTTCCGCTTCACCGGAGAGGAGTTGCCTTATTCGGTCAGTGTCGTGATCGAGCAATTCAAGCTCGAAGGCAAGATGCGCCGTATCCATGCGGCCATCCTGGTGGACAAGGACGCGCACAAGGCCATGCTCATCGGCGCCAAAGGCGAAAAGCTCAAAGAGATCGGCACGCAGGCCCGTCTCGATATGGAGAAGCTGTTTGACGGCAAGGTGTTCCTCGAAGTCTGGGTCAAGGTGCGCAGCGGCTGGGCGGATAGTCCGCAGATGCTGAAGAGTCTCGGTTACGAGTAAACGATGTCGCAGGCGCATAAACACCGCATAGAGAACCAGCTCGCTTTTGTATTGCACAGTTACCCCTTCCGCGAGACGAGTCTGGTACTGGAAGTGTTCAGTCGCCAGCATGGGCGGGTGCCGCTGGTGGCGCGCGGGGCGAGACGGCCAAGATCGGCGTTGCGCGGATTGTTGATGGCTTTCCAGCCGCTCTCGCTGAGTTGGTTCGGCAAACACGAGCTGCGTACTTTACACGCTGCGGAGTGGCAGGGCGGACAGCCGCAATTGCAGGGCACGGCGCTGATGTGCGGCTTCTATTTGAACGAGTTGCTGCTTAATCTGACCGCACGCGACGATCCACACGAGGATCTGTTCGACTATTACCGGCAGACGCTGCTGCGGCTGGTGCAGGAACACGATCATGCCGCGATTCTGCGCTGTTTCGAGAAACATCTGTTGCAGGAGCTGGGTTACGCGCTGTTGCTGGAGCATGAAGCGGGCAGCAACACGCCGATAGCTGCGGGGAAGGACTATCGTTATATCCTGGAACGCGGCGCGATACCCGAGTCGCGTGATGTCCAGGAAGGCTTGCCGGTGAGCGGCAAGACCTTGCTGGACATCGCGGCGGACGATTACACTGACGTGAACAGTGCGCGCCAGGGCAAGCAGTTGATGCGTATGCTGTTGAATCACCATCTCGGCGGTGTCGTTTTGCACACGCGGGAATTGATCAAGGACTTGAAGAGATATGATTAAACTCGGCTTGAATATCGACCACGTCGCCACCCTGCGCCAGGCGCGCGGGGCGTGTTATCCCAATGTCGTGCGAGCCGCGCTCATTTGTGAAGAGGCGGGGGCGGATGCCATCACCCTGCATCTGCGCGAAGACCGTCGCCACATTCAGGATGCCGATGTGGCGACGTTGCGCGGCATGTTGCAGACGCGCATGAATCTGGAATGCGCGGTGACTGAAGAAATGATCACGCTCGCCCTGCGTACCAAGCCGCACGATATCTGCCTCGTTCCGGAAAAACGTGAAGAGCTGACCACCGAAGGCGGCCTGGACGTGGTGAGATATTTCGACGCGGTGCAGCGCGCCACGCAACGATGCAGTGACGCGGGCATTCGTGTGTCGCTGTTCGTCGATGCCGACGAGCGCCAACTGGAGGCTGCCTGGAAGGCCGGTGCGCCGGTGGTTGAGATACACACCGGAAAGTATGCCGACGCCGACAGCGTCTCGGAGCGCGCGGCAGAGCTGGGACGCATCCAGCGCGGAGCGCAGCATGCCCATGCACTGGGGCTGCAAGTGAATGCCGGACACGGCCTGCACTATCACAATGTCCGTCCCATCGTCGCCATCCCGCATATCGAAGAACTCAATATCGGCCACGCGGTCATCTCCGAGGCGCTGTTCATCGGCCTGGAGCAGGCAGTGAAGAAGATGAAGGCGTTGCTCGTTCCATGATCTTCGGTATCGGTACCGACATCGTTACTGTGGCGCGCATCGAAGCCGCGATGGCGCGTCACGGCGCGGCGTTCGCCGAACGCATCTTGAGTGCGCAGGAGCTGCCCGAATACACGTCACACGCCCATCCCGCGCGTTTCCTGAGCAAGCGTTTTGCGGCCAAGGAGGCTTTCGCCAAAGCCACCGGGCAGGGCTTGCGCCATCCGGTGACACTGCAACGCATCACCGTCACCCATGACGGATTGGGCAAGCCGGTGTTCGTGTTTGATACGGAACTGGCGCAGCATCTGCATCGGCTCGGGGTGATACACCATCATCTGAGCCTGAGCGACGAGCGTGATACGGCGGTGGCATTCGTCATTTTAGAAGGGGAGTCTTGATGGGTATCGGGCCAGTGATGCTGGACGTGGTGGGCAAAACGCTCACCGCAGAGGATGAACAACGACTGCGCCACCCGCTGGTGGGGGGGGTGATCCTGTTTGCGCGCAATTACGAATCACCGCGCCAGCTTGCCGAGCTGACTGCAAGTATCCGCGCGCTACGCACGCCGCCCCTGTTGATCTCGGTGGATCACGAGGGCGGGCGGGTACAGCGTTTCCGCGAGGGCTTCACCAAGATCCCGCCGATGCGCGAACTGGGCAAGTTGTGGGATGCACATCCGAAACGGGCGCGGCATCTGGCAGAACAGACCGGCTGGGTACTGGCATCCGAGTTGCGTGCACATGGTGTGGATTTCAGTTTTACGCCGGTGCTGGACGTGGACTACGGCAGCAGCGGCGTGATCGGTGACCGCGCGTTCCATACCGAGCCACAGGCCATCGCCGAGTTGGCGCACAGTCTGATGATGGGCATGAAGAAGGCGGGCATGGCGACGGTGGGCAAACATTTTCCGGGGCACGGTTTCGTCAAGGCAGACTCCCATCTGGAGATCCCCGTGGACGAACGTGCCTTTGCCGACATCGAGATGTGCGACCTTGTTCCGTTCCGCCAGATGGTCGATTTCGGCCTGACGGCGGTGATGCCGGCACACGTGATCTACCCCAAAGTCGATCCGCGTCCGGCGGGTTTCTCCAAAGTGTGGCTGAAAGACATCCTGCGCGGTCAGCTTGGTTTCGAGGGCTGTATCTTCAGTGACGACCTGAGTATGGAGGGGGCGACGGTGGCGGGCGGTATCGTGCAGCGTGCAGAGGCGGCACTGAATGCGGGGGCGGATATGGTACTGGTGTGCAACAAACCGGAGTCGGCGGACGAGTTGCTGGCCGGGCTGGTGTGGGAAATGAACGCCACCAGCAAGGCAAGGTTGGCACACATGCGTGGTCACGGTCATGCGGACACATTGGTGCAATTGCACGAGAATGGGGATTACGTGAAGGCGTTGCATGAAATCGCCGGTATAGGCAGTATCAGCGGCGAGTTGCAGTTGACCTGAACGTGACAGACGCCCGCTTTTCCGGCTTAACGGGGATCAGTGTTTAGTATAATTCAGCCCATGGCTACAATCGGTGTCGCGATATGAGTGAATTACAGATCGGTTTGTTGACCATCGGCATCGTGGTGGTGGTCGGGGTATACGGTTACGGTTTCTGGCAGCAAAGGTCGTACCGGAACCGCTACGGCACGACTTTTGGCGGGCAGCGCGAGGATGCTTTGTATCAATCCGCCCCCGCCGCCGAAGTGGCAGGGGTGCTGATCGAGGAAGAGGTCGCGGTACTGGAATACAACGAGACCCATCGCGCGCTGGCGGACGACGAGATGTATCACCTGCTCGATGCAGCAACGGACTACGTGGTCGAGATCACACCCGGTAATCCGCAGAGCAGCGACGTGCTGGCCCCGTTGTGGGCGCAACGTTTCGATTTCGGCAAGAACGTCAATGCCTGCGGCCTGAATGTGGCGACAGGACATTGGGAGCGTCTCATTCCGGAAAGTCATCCCGCGTACAGCGCATTCAAGATTGGGCTACAACTGGCGGATCGTTCCGGGGCGGTGAGCGAAGTGCGCCTGACCGAGTTCCACGATATCTTGCGCGAGGTCGCCAATCAGATCCAGGCGGAAATCGTGCTTCCTTCCCTGTCAGAGACCTTGCAGCGTGCAAATGAATTGGATGAGTTTTGCGCCGGAGTCGATCAGATGATCGGACTCAACATCCTGGCGGGCAGTGACCGTCTCCTGTTCGGGAGCGAGATCGCCAAAGTGGCCGAGCGCCACGGTTTATTGCTGCAGGCCGATGGCACCTTCCATCTGCTGGGTGCTCACGGACGGACTTTGTTCACTCTGAGCAGTATGGACGGCGCTTTGTTTCAGCACCACACGCTCACCCAGACACGGGTACAGGGCCTGACTCTGCTGCTGGATGTGCCGCGCGTGGAACAACCGGCACAACGTTTCGATGAGATGGCAGCGCTGGCGGGTGAATTGGCCAAAGAGCTGCGCGCGGCGCTGGTCGACGATCATCGGGTCGCCCTCGGAGAGGTGGCCATCGCGCATATCCGCGAACAGGTCGCTGTCCTAGAGCAGCGCATGCTGGAAGGCAAGATCGTTCCGGGCAGCGCGCAGGCACTCAGATTGTTCGCCTGATGCCGGGCCGGGAGGTGATACACCGCGCAAAGCAGCTGCGCGATGAAATCAAGTTGCACGAACACCGCTATTACGTGCTGGATGCGCCGAGTATTCCCGATGCGGAATTCGACAAGTTGTTTCGTGAACTGCAAGCCCTTGAAACACAATATCCCGAATTACAGGCTCCCGATTCCCCTACGCAACGTGTCGGCGGCAAGGTGCTGGAGGGCTTTGCGCCGGTAAAACATGCCGTTTCCATGCTCTCCATCCGTACCGAGACCGACACCGAAGCCAGCGGTGCGGCCAATTTCGACACTCGCGTGAAGAACGCGCTGGGCCGGGAAGGCGAGATCGAATATACCTGCGAACTCAAGTTCGATGGCCTCGCTATCAATCTGCGCTACGAATCTGGCGTGTTGGTGCAGGCCGCCACGCGCGGAGACGGCGAGACCGGCGAAGACGTAACGCAGAACATCCGCACCATCCATTGCATCCCGTTGCATCTCACGGGCTGCACCGCCGGAGTGTTGGAAGTGCGCGGCGAGGTGTATATGTCGCGCAAGGATTTCAATCGCTACAACGACAAGCAGCGCGAACTGGGCTTGCCCACACTGGTCAATCCACGCAACGGCGCGGCGGGCAGCATCCGCCAGCTTGACCCGGCGCTGGCGGCGAAACGTCCGCTGTCGTTCTTTGCCTATGGCTTGGGTGAAGTGCAGGGCTGGACCTTGCCCGCCACACACAGCGCCATCCTCGATGCCCTGCAGTCCTTTGGCCTACCCGTATGCGCCGACCGCGCCGTGGTGCACGGAGCGCAAGCCCTGGCAGAGTTTCACCAGCGCATCGCCGCCAAGCGTGATGCCTTGCCGTTCGACATCGACGGCGTGGTGTACAAGGTCAACAGCCTTGCGCTGCAACAGGAGCTGGGCTTCGTCTCGCGCGAACCGCGCTGGGCGGTGGCGCACAAGTATCCGGCGGAAGAGCAACTCACCGTGCTGCGCGATATCGAGATACAGGTCGGCCGTACCGGCAAACTCACACCGGTCGCCAAGCTGGAGCCGGTGTTCGTCGGCGGCACCACGGTCAGCAATGCCACGCTGCACAACGAAGACGAGATACGCCGCAAGGATGTGCACATCGGTGATACCGTCATCGTGCGTCGTGCGGGCGACGTGATCCCCGAAGTGGTCGGTGTGCTGGCGGAGAAACGGCCGGTGCATGCACGGGCATTCGTGATGCCGACGACCTGTCCAGTATGCGGTAGCCATGTGGTGCGCGAAGAGGGTGAGGCCGCTACGCGCTGCACTGGCGGACTGTTCTGCGCGGCGCAGCGCAAGCAAGCCATATTGCATTTTGCCGGACGGCGCGCGATGGATGTCGAAGGCTTGGGCGACAAGTTGGTCGACCAGCTTGTGGACGAGAACATCATCCGCTCCCTGCCGGATCTGTACCGTCTGGATGGCGTGATACTGGCTGGATTGGAGCGTATGGCCGAGAAAAGTGCGCAGAATATCGTGGCCGCGCTGGAGAAAAGCAAACAGGCCCAGCTCAACCGTTTCCTGTTTGCACTGGGCATCCGTCATGTCGGCGAGACCACGGCCAAAGATTTGGCGCGCCATTTTGGCAAGCTGGATGCCATCATGCAGGCGACACCTGAGCAGTTGCTGCAAGTGCCAGATGTCGGCCCGGTGGTGGCGCAGAGTATCGTGGATTTCTTCGCCGAAGCGCACAATCGCGAGGTGGTGCAGCAATTGCATGAGCTGGGCGTGCATTGGCAAGAACATGAAGGTGTCAGCGACCAGATATTGCCTTTATCAGGAAAGACCTTTGTTTTGACCGGGACGCTCGCCAGCATGAGTCGTGATGAGGCAAAATCGCGTCTGGAAGCATTGGGTGCCAAGGTGGCTGGCTCGGTATCGAAGAAAACCGACTACGTGGTGGCCGGAACCGAGGCTGGCAGCAAGCTGGACAAGGCGCTGGAACTGAACGTGCTGGTGTGGGGCGAGGTGGAACTGATCAATCAGTTGGAAGAAATGGAAAGCCAATGAAACAGAAAATCAGCAAAGCAGTGTTCCCCGTCGCCGGTATGGGGAGCCGCTTCCTTCCTGCCACCAAGGCGACAGCCAAAGAGATGTTGCCTATCGTGGACAAACCGCTCATCCAGTATGCGGTCGAAGAAGCGGTGGCGGCGGGTATCACCGACATGGTGTTCATCACCGGGCGCAACAAACGCGCTATTGAGGATCATTTCGACAAAGCCTATGAGCTGGAAGCGATGCTGGAAGCACAGGGCAAGCTTGAACTGCTGCGTACGGTGCAGTCGGTCGTGCCCAAACATGTGAACTGTATCTATATTCGTCAGGCCGAGCCGTTGGGATTGGGGCATGCTGTGTTGTGCGCACAGCCTATTGTGCAAGATGAGCCGTTTGCATTGATCCTGGCGGATGATCTGATCGATGGAAAGACTCCTGTGATGAAGCAGATGGCCGAGGTGTTCGTTCGGCACACGTGTTCTGTCCTCGGGGTCCAGGACGTACCGCGCGCCAGCACCGGCCAATACGGTATCGTCAGCAGCAATAATCTGGAAAAGGATATCGAACGAGTCTACGGCATAGTGGAGAAACCCACTCCTGAAGTTGCCCCTTCGACGCTGGCGGTGGTGGGGCGCTATATCCTGACACCGCGCATCTTCCATCATCTGGAGAACGTGAAGCCGGGTTCGGGTGGAGAGATCCAACTTACCGACGGTATCGCTGCATTGATGGCAGAGGAGCAATTACTGGCATATCGCTTCAACGGTATTCGCTACGATTGTGGTTCCAAGCTCGGCTATTTGCAGGCCCAGGTCGCGTTCGGCTTGAAGCATGAAGAATTACGTGCAGGATTTGCCGAGTATCTGAAAACGGTGGTTTGATGCTCACCAACGATGATGCCCGCGCCGTATTGCACAATGCCGAACTGATCTGTCCGGCGGACGAGGTGCAGGCGGCAGTGCACCGGGTTGCCTGCGAGATCAACGCTGTGCTGGCAGACCAGCATCCGCTGGTGTTGTCGGTGATGGGCGGGGCGGTGATATTTACCGGGCAGCTGCTGCCGCAACTGGATTTTCCGCTGGATTTTGATTATCTACATGTCTCGCGTTATGGCAAGGAACAGCAGGGCGGGACATTACACTGGCGGGTCGCACCGCGCGAGAATGTCAAAGACAAAGTGGTACTGGTACTGGACGATATTCTCGACGAGGGCGAGACGCTGTATGCGATCAAGCAGCGCGTGATGGCGTTGGGCGCGCGCGAGTTCCACTGCGCGGTATTCGCCGATAAGGCGAATGGCAAGGCCAAGCCCATCCGCGCCGATTTCGTCGGAATGGAGTTGCCTGACCGCTTCGTATTCGGTTATGGAATGGATATACATGGCGCGTGGCGCAACCTGCCCGCGATCTATGCGGCGAGGGAATAGGATTGAGGATTGAGTTAATTCAGCGGCTTCGCTTTTAACTAAATCCCAAGTCCTAAATCCTCAGCCTCAGTCCTAATAGAGGAGTTTCAAATGTTAGCGATCATCGGTGGTACCGGTCTGGACCAGCTTGGCAACCTCAAGATCACCCATAGACAGGTGATACGCACACCTTACGGCGAACCGTCCGGTGCGCTCACCTTCGGCACGATCAACCAGCACGAGGTGATGTTCCTCGCGCGCCACGGTTACGGGCATACCATTCCGCCGCACGAGGTGAACTACCGTGCCAATCTTTGGGCTTTGTACGAGCAGGGGGCCAAACGTGTCATCGCGGTCGCCTCGGTAGGGGGTATCCGCTCCGATCTTGTGCCGGGAACATTGGTCGTTCCCGACCAAGTCATCGACTACACACATGGTCGTCCTTTCACTTATTTTGACGGGCGCGAACGTCTGGTCACTCATGTCGATTTCACCGAGCCGTATACCCGGGAATTGCGCCAGCAGATACTGACCGCAGCCGGGCTGGCAAACGAAAAATGTGTGGATGGCGGGGTCTATGCAGCCACGCAGGGGCCGCGTTTGGAGACGGCGGCAGAGATCAACCGTCTGGAAAGGGACGGGGCGGACATGGTCGGCATGACCGGTATGCCGGAAGCATCCCTAGCCAGAGAGCTCAGCTTGAGTTATGCCACCATCGCGGTGGTTGTCAACCATGCGGCCGGTCGCGGCAACAGTCGCAACAGGGTCGATCTGGGGACGATAAGCACCATCGCCGAGCCTGCCATGGCAAGGGTGAGGAGCATTTTGGGGCGGGTGGTGGAATCTGATGGCAACTAGGGCGATATTGCGCATGGGTGATGCTTTGCTGCTGCGCCGCGCAGAAGCGGTAACGCAGTTCGATACGCACGAGTTACACAGTTTGTTGGCCGATATGCGCGACACCATGCTGGCCATGGACGGGGTGGGACTGGCTGCGCCGCAGATCGGGGTGAATCTGCGTGTGGTTATCTTCGAGGTGAGTTCGAATCCGCGTTATCCTGATGCTGAGACCGTACCGCAAACTGTGCTCATCAATCCCGTCCTTACCCCGCTCTCGGATGCGATGGAAGAGGGGTGGGAAGGCTGCCTCAGCATCCCCGGTATGCGCGGCCTAGTGCCGCGCTACACGCATCTGCGTTATCAGGGGTACGATGAACACGGTGCAGAGATCGACCGTACGGTGACGGGTTTCCATGCACGCGTGGTGCAGCACGAATGTGACCATCTTGACGGTTTCCTGTATCCGATGCGTATCCGCGACCTGCGCAACTTTGGTTTCAACGAGGCATTGTTTCCCGGCGAGACAGTACGGGACGAGTGATGCAGACCTCCGGGCTTTCCAAAACGACGCGCAACCTGCTGTGGTCGCTGCTGTCGGCTATCGTGGTGCTGGGCATCGGTACACTCGGCTATCGTTGGCTGGGCGGGCCGCAATATTCCTGGCTGGATAGTTTTTACATGACCTTCATCACGGTCACCACCATCGGTTACAACGAATCGGTGGATGTCACTCATCATGAGTACGGCAAGTTGTTCACCGTCTTTATCGGACTGACCGGTATCGGGGTGTTGGGCTACGTGCTCTCGACCGTGACGGCGTTCATGCTGGAAGGCGAATTCAATGAGGTCAGACGGAGAAAAAGGATGGAAAAGAAGATCGCGCAGCTGCATGGGCATTACATCGTTTGCGGGATGGGGCAGATCGGCAGCAATGTCGCGCAGGAGTTGGCACAGGCCGGAAGCTCCTTCGTGATGGTCGACATGAACGAGGCCAATCTGCAGAGTTATGCCGAGCGCAATCCCGCACAACTTTATGTGTTGGGTGATGCCACCGACAACGAAGTGCTGCTCGCTGCCGGTATCGAGCAGGCATGCGGAGTGTTCGCCGTGGCACAGGAGGACAACCAGAATCTGGTGATCAGTCTGAGTGCCAAGCAGCTCAATTCACAGGTGCGCGTGATCGCGCGCTGCCACGATCCGAAGAACGTCACCAAGATTCGAAGTGCGGGAGCGGACGAGATCGTGCTGCTTGATTATGCCGGCGGGAAACGCTTGGTATCGGCGATGGTGCATCCCAATGTGGCCGGGTTTCTCGAGTCTTTGCAAAAAAGCGACAGCAAGTTACGCATGGAAGAAATACGCATTCCAGTTCAATTGCAGGGAGAGTCGCTGGAGACACTGTGCAAGAATGACCAGGATTATGCGGTTCTGGCGATTCAGTATGGTGATGAGTGGATGGTTAATCCATCGCCGATGCATATCCTCCAAGAGGGTGATGTGCTGGTGGTGATGACTACCGCAGAAGGCCGTACGCGTATGCAACAGAAGTTGCAGGCTGTAGTTTGAGGCGCCGATTATTCAGGCTTCTTCCAGTAGTTTGGTGAACTGCTTGACTATAGCTGTTGTGCTGAATCTGTTGTCTATCCAGCAGCGCCCCTCATTTTGAAGTTGCACGCGTGAATTCTTATCATCGGCCAGATTAAGAATAGCTTCCCGCCAAGCATTGATATCTCCAGGGGGAAGCAGCAATCCGGTAATACCAGGCTTCAGGGTCTCGGGCAGGCCGCCGTTGTTGCTGCATATAACTGGAACTCCAAAAGCCTGAGCCTCTATCGATACCCGTCCAAAAGCTTCATTGCCTATGGTGGGGACAGCAAGCATATCTAGTGCGGCGTAATAAGGGCGCACGTCTTTTGCCCAAGTATGCCAGATATGATGAGTTTTAAAACCACCGTTCCGGATATTGTTCTTGAGTTCATTCACCACCAAGCCGTCACCGACCCAAATGGCCTTGATTTTGGGGTTGACTGCCATCGCCTGATTCAGTGCTTCACATAACGGGAGCTGCCCCTTATCGGGATGCATGGCACCGATGAAACCGACCACGATGTCATCCTCCGAAAAACCGAGTTGTGCGCGGCTGGTTTGGCGCAACTGTGGATCGGGTTTGAAGTAGTCCATATCCAACGGGTTATAAAGCATCTGGATGCGGTTGCCATCAACACCGCGGGCGATAAAATTCCGGCGCATATGCTCAGAGATGACGATGAAACGGTGGGCCAGGCGCGGGATGAAATGGTGGGTGAGAAAACGCAGCGGGTAATCCATGTGTTTGAACAGCGCCAGCTTCACCCCGCGCAGACGCGCAATGATCGCCAGCGGCCAATATTCCTTGCTAAAACTGCCGACCATCCAGTCCGGAGCGAAATCGCTGATCGCCCGCCACACTGCGAAGATACCGCGCGGGTCGAATGCATTGCGGAACACACCACTGTAGAGCTTCACGCCGCTGCCCAGTAAAGCGTTGTGGATCGGTGTGTCCGGGCGCACCACGGCAGCCACTTCATGTCCTGCCACTAGCATGGCTTTGGACAGCGTGACAAGGTGACTCTCGGTTCCCCCGCCGCCGTAATGGGTGCCCACGAACAGCAGTTTCATCCGCGTTTATCCTCGTAATTGCCCAATAACTTGAACAGGAACAGATGCGGCCAAGTGCTGCCGCTGACCAGGACACGGCGCAGCAGCATGACATCGTCGCCGCTGCGTGCGCGTCCGCGCTGCACCGTCGTGGCGGCATCATATCCCGCTTGTCTAGTGGCGGCGGCTACACGCTCATCCACATCGCCGTAGGGGTAACAGAACTGGGTGATCGGATGGCCAGTCAAGGCTTCCAGATCGGCCTTGCTGCCCGCGATCTCATTCTGCAATTCGGCATCGGTGCAGCCCGTGAGGCGCGGATGCGTGCGCGAATGCGCGCCGACCTCCATGCCTGCCGCGTGCCATGCCCGTATCTGCGCCTCGTCCATCAAAGATTTGCGCACATTTAAGGTCGCCGCATCCCATTCGTTGTATTTCCCGGTGCGCTGGCTGATGAAATAACAGGTTGCGCTGAAACCGAGAGTATTGAGTATCGGCAGCGCATGCCGCAATGTGTCCACATAACCATCATCAAAAGTGATGACAGCCACGCGCCCCCGTTTCTCGCCGCGCAGATAAGGCATGGCGGCGGACATGGATAGCCCCTTGTAACCAAGCAGCTTCAGCAAAAACATCTGCCGCGCAAAAGCGCCGGTGCGCACATAAAGATTGCGCAACCTAGCCCCTTGCGGCGGCTTATCGATGTTGTGGTACATGAGGATGGGGATGATATTCAGACTCACCCGACCAGCTCCTTCAATACAAACGGCAGGATGCCGCCGTTCTTGTAGTAGTCCACTTCGATCGGCGTATCTATACGAAGGAGGAGGGTAACGGTCTGTGAGCTGCCATCTTTGCGCGTGATGGTCAGCGTCACGTCCTGTTGCGGCTTGAGGTTGTCGTTGATGCCGATCAGGTCGAAGGTCTCGTCGCCAGTGAGGCTCAGCGTGGCCAGCGAATCGCTGCCCTTGAATTGCAATGGCAACACGCCCATGCCCACCAAGTTGCTGCGGTGGATGCGTTCGTAGCTCTTGGCGATGACGGCCTTTACGCCCAGCAGTTGCGTGCCTTTTGCTGCCCAGTCGCGGCTGGAGCCGGTGCCGTATTCTTCACCGGCGAAGATCACTGTGGCGGTGCCGTCGGCGATGTGTTTCATCGCGGCATCGTAGATGGCCATTTGCTCGCCCTGGTACAGGGTGTAGCCACCCTCGATGCGGCTGCCGTCGGCATTGGGCGGCAGCATGAGGTTCTTCACGCGCACGTTGGCGAAGGTGCCGCGCATCATCACTTCGTGGTTGCCGCGACGAGAGCCGTAGCTGTTGAAGTCCTTGATCTCGACCTTGTGGTTTTGCAGATACTTGCCCGCCGGGGTGGCAGGCTTGAAGCTGCCTGCCGGGCTGATGTGGTCGGTGGTGACGGAATCGCCGAACAGCGCCAGCGCCTTCGCGCCTTTGATATCGCCTATCTTTGGGACGGCGGCATCGAAGAACGGCGGACGCGCGATGTAGGTGGAATCATCCCACTGGTACAGATCGCCGGTGGGGGCCTGGATGGCGTTCCACAGCGGCAGATCCTTGGTCAGATCGCTGTACAGCTTCTGGTACACCGCCGGGTCGGCGGCGAATTTCATCACGGTTTGGATCTCGGCGCTGTTGGGCCAGATATCTTTCAGGTAAACCGGCTGGCCGTCTTTACCCACGCCCAGCGGTTCGGTGTCGAGGTTGATGTTCATCTTGCCCGCGATGGCGTAAGCCACGACCAGCGGTGGTGAAGCGAGGAAGTTGGCCTTCAGGTTGGGGTGGATGCGCGCTTCGAAGTTGCGGTTGCCGGAGAGTACAGCGGCGCAGATCAGGTTGTTGTCGGTGATGGTCTTGTCGATGTCTTCGCGCAGCGGACCGGCGTTGCCGATGCAGGTGGTGCAGCCGTAGGCGGCGAGACCGAAGCCCAATGTGGTCAACGGTTCCAGCAGACCGGCATTGCTCAGATATTCGGTCACCACACGCGAACCGGGTGCCAGCGTGGTCTTGATGTGCGGCGCAACTTTCAAACCTTTCGCTACTGCCTTCTTCGCCAGCAGGCCGGCGGACAGCAGCACACCGGGATTGGAAGTGTTGGTGCAGCTCGTGATCGCCGCGATCAGCACATCGGCATTGCCGATCTCCAGACCATCTTTGCCGGTAGCGTAACGCTTGTTCAGCTTGTCGGCGGGCTGGTTGAAACCGTTCTCGGCGATGGGCTTGCTGAACAGGGTGTTGAAGGTGTCTTTCATCGCGGGCAAAGCGATGCGGTCTTGCGGGCGCTTCGGACCGGCCAGCGAAGGCACGATGCTGTCGAGGTCGAGTTCCACCACGCTGCTGTAGTCGATGCTGCCTGCCTTGGGGATGCCGAACAGGCCCTGCGCCTTGAAGTAGGACTCGAAGGCATCCACTTCGTCGGTCGTGCGGCCGGTGTTCTTCATGAACTGCACGGTCACGTCGTCGACCGGGAAGAAGCCCATGGTCGCGCCGTATTCGGGGGCCATGTTGGCGATGGTCGCGCGGTCGGGCAGCGTGAGGGCGGAGGTACCTTCGCCGAAGAACTCAACGAACTTGCCGACCACTTTGTGCTTGCGCATCAGTTCGGTCACGGTCAGCACCAGATCGGTCGCGGTCACACCTTCGCGCAGTTTGCCTTTCAGGTTTACGCCGACGACATCCGGTGTCAGGAAATACACGGGCTGACCCAGCATGCCCGCTTCTGCTTCGATACCGCCCACGCCCCAGCCGACCACGCCGATACCGTTGATCATGGTGGTATGGCTGTCGGTGCCGACCAGTGTGTCGGGGTAAGTCACGCCGTCTTTTTGCAGTACGCCGCGCGCCAGATATTCCAGGTTCACCTGATGCACGATACCGATACCGGGCGGCACGACCTTGAAGGTGTCGAAGGCCTGCATGCCCCATTTCATAAAACGATAGCGCTCGGTGTTGCGCTCGAACTCCATCTCCATGTTGATCTTGAGCGCGTTCGGGTTGTTGTAGCTGTCGATCTGCACCGAGTGATCCACCACCAGATTCACCGGGACGAGCGGCTCGATGACCTTGGGGTCTTTGCCCGCTTTGGCGGCGGCGTCGCGCATGGCGGCGAGGTCGGCCAGCAGCGGCACGCCGGTGAAGTCCTGTAACACGATGCGTGCCACCACGAAGGGGATCTCTTCGGTGCGCGCGGAGCTCGGTTTCCAGTTCGCCAGTTCGCGTACATGCTGTTCTGTCACCTTCTTGCCGTCGCAGTTGCGCAGTACCGATTCCAGCACGATGCGGATGGAGACGGGCAGGCGCGAGATGTTGCCGACACCGGCTTTTTCCAGCGCGGGCAGAGAATACAGCGTGGCTTGTTTGCCGGAGGCGAGTTTGAAGGTTTGACGTGAATCGAACAGGTTGTGTGACATGGCGGGAGACTCCGTTGTGCGAAACGAGAAAGAAGCGCGATTATAACGCGAGCTGGGCAGGAGTACCCAATCCGTCTGGATGATTAGATTGGCGGGTGTGTCACATCACCGCGTGAGGCCAGTGACGGATGGTATGATTCGATGCTACCGTTCAACGACTTTCTACACGACTCTGAGCGTCCGTGATCTCAATGAATAATCTTGTGCGAGAGCAGATCTTTTCGCCCCCCGTCTTTAAGCGACTGATTTCGCCGATCTGGAGTATTCCCATTGTGGTGATCCTGATCGTAGGAGTCTTTCTCGTTAAAGTCAGTTACGAAACCTACGATCAGGTTCATGAAACCGAATATCGTCTCCTTGATGCGCATGCCCGTTATGCCGATTTGCAGATCGCCAAGGCCTTGGGCAATGTCGACCATTTATTGACCACGATAGACGAACAGCAATCGGCACACTTTGCACTACGGGGGGAGGCGATAGATGCGGCTGCACTTGCTACTCATCAGCAAGGCCTTTCCGGGATCAGAGCCGTGTTACTTACTGATGCGGCGGGTCATGTGCAATCCGCCACTCACCCGACGATCAAGGGGCAAAACGTCTCCGGACAGCCGTTCTTTACGGAACACCTGGATCGGACACGCCTGCCGCGATTGTTCATCTCCCGTCCCGAAAAGACCCTGCTGGGGACGACTGTGGTCACGTTCTCGCGGCCTCTTAGCAATGACGGACATCATTTTGCGGGCATCGTTGCGGCAACAGTCGATTACCGCTACTTCGCGGAAGCGTTACGTTCCATCAATCCGGAAGCATCCGCGAGTGTGACGGTCATCATCAATCAATATGGCGATCTGATTTATCGCTTGTATGACCCGGAGAAATTCTTCGGCAAGAATGTCGCCCAGACCAGCACGGTGTTCCAAGAGCATAAACAAGCCAGGATAAAGGTCACTCGTCACCTTGCACCGTCTGCTCATGACGGAAAGATGCGGCTCTTTCTGATGCGTGATGTCAATGATAGCGGACTGAGCCTGATCCTTTCCCGGCAACAGGACGAAGTGCTTGCCGAGTGGTGGCGCAGCTCGTTCTTTCGTGTATTGGTATTCCTGTTTGCTGTCGTGGTGACGCTGATCCTTGCCCGGATCGCCCAGCGCGGGCAGGATGAGGTTTCCGCTACAGCAAGGAAATTTCAGATATTGACCGAGGGGGTCGACGATGTGATCTGGACCATGGATGCCCAGACCCTGTGTTTTATTTACGTCAGTCCATCGATATATCGACTGACCGGCTTCGCTCCAGAAGAGCTCATCAACCGACCTTTGGACCAGATGCTGCCCCCCAAAGCGGCAGTCTATGTGATGAATATGCTCAGTCAGCGCATGCAGAACTTTCGCTTCGGGGTATGCGCACCGAACCGCGTCTATGTGGACGAGCAGCGGCTACCCCGCAAGGACGGTTCCCTTGTCTGGACGGAAGTGGTCTCGACCTATTATCTGAATGAAAGCACGGGGGCAGTCGAGATGCGCGGCGTGACGCGCGATATCTCCGAGCGCAAAAAGGCACAGGAAGAGCAGGGACGCTTCGTTGCCATGGTCTCGCATGAGTTTCGCACCCCGTTGGCAACCATCGACGGTGCGATCCAGTTGCTGGAAATGAACGCACAGGATAGCGACGAGGCGACTCGAAAGCGTTATCGCAAGATACAGCTGGCCGTTGACCGTTTGACGGCACTTTTGGACGATTATCTGAATCAGGACAGGCTGGAAAAAGTGACGTCCGGCTTGCATCCGGCCCGTGTCGAGCCATTGCGTCTCCTGAAAGACTGCCAGTCATCAGCCCAAGCGCTGTCGGCAGAACACACGGTCGTGGTAGATGAGGTTGGTGTGCCGGAGACTGTTCTGTGTGACAGGGACATGATGCGACTGGCCTTGCGGGTGTTGGCAGACAATGCGGTACTCTACACGCCGCCCGGATCAGTGGTCAGATTGCATTGCCGCGCTGCCAAACAGGGCGGTGTCGAGTTCGTCGTTTCAGATAATGGCTCTGGCATTCCGGAAGACGAATTGCCTTATGTGTTCGAGAGATTCTTCCGGGGGCGCCGCTCTGCGGGTCATTCGGGGACAGGTCTCGGCCTGTATCTGGCACGTATCTCGGCGGAGGCGCACGGAGGAACTTTGACTGCCTGCAATCTTTCCGATGGTGGAGCGGAGTTCACGTTGTGGATACCCGGGATACCAATGGAGGGAGATAGAGCGATGGGCCAGAATATCGCGAAGTGAGAATTGGATAGTTTTTGCGGCTGGGATGTTTTTATAATTCCCGGCGAAGTCAAACACGTTGAGCGCATGAGCAAAATAATCGTCGTCGAAGATAACTTGTCCTATGCCGAGGATGTGGCGGAATATCTCTCCGGCATCGGCTACGAGACAGAGACCGCACCGAATGCGGCCGGACTATGGTCTGCCCTGTCACGGGGGCGTGCGGATGTCATTTTGCTGGATCTCGGACTGCCGGACGAAGACGGCTTTAATCTCATTCCGAAACTGCGCAAATTGCATCCCGATATGGGGTTGATCATTCTCACCGCGCGGGTCACCACGGATAATCGTATCCAGGGGCTGCGTCTGGGAGCAGATGGTTATCTGACAAAACCGATCAAATTTCCGGAATTGGCCGCACATATCGAGGCGCTTTGCCGCCGTATGCCGGGCTATGAAAAGACCAAGCCATCCTCGTCATGGGTGCTCAGACTGGCCGGACGGCAGATCGAATGGGACGGCAAGAACTCGATCGCGCTGACGGAAAAGGAATTCAATTTTCTGCATCTGCTGGCGCAAAATCAGCAACCCGTACCGAGGAAGTCTCTGTTGGTCGGCATGGGCGAGCCAGACGCTCCGGAAGCAGCCAACCGGATCGATATGTTGGTCTACCGGCTGCGGAAGAAAGTTAAAACAGCGACAGGAGAGGAACTGCCTTTGCGGAGTTCATATGGCGGCGGCTATGGACTTCTTGTTCCATTCAGTCTGTTCTAGGCATTTTAAATCTAAGGCAATTCAAACAAAGCCAATGCGCAAGAATTGGTGAGTTTTTGCGCGATTCTTGCGCCCTATAATCCTTTCCGGAATTGAGCTCCACGCGCAAACATCAGGAAAGGTCGCAGTGCAAAACATCAGTGTCATCAATCGTTCTAACCGGATAGATCACATGCCATCGGCAATGGGGTTGCGTATCTTGTTGGCGGAGAAACAGGCATTGTTCCGTGATGTGATGCGTTGCCTGTTGCAGCAGATCGATGCTGAACTCGTTATTCTGGAAGCCGGTGATTTTTCCTCTGTGATGGTCGCGGCCGAGCGTCATCCGGACATGGCTATGGTCTTGATGACGTCAAACCTGCCCGGCAGTAAAGCCGCCGATCCGGTCAGTGATTTTCGCCGGCTTTATCCGGCGATTCCGTTAGTGGTGATTTCGGAGTCGGAGTGCGAGCAAGAGGTTCAGAAGGTACTGAGATCGGGTGCGCGAGGATTCATCCCCAAGACATCCTCCGGCGAGGATGCATTGTCGAATTTGCGCACTATCCTGAGCGGAGATATCTGCTTTCCAGCGCGGCGATTCGCGGATGAGACCGAAGCCGACGTGCCCGACAAACGCAAACGGCGTGTTGGCCGTTATGCCTTGACGACCCGCCAAATGGAGGTCTTGCGTTGCCTGGGCGAGGGCTTGTCCAATAAAGAGATCAGCAAGGAATTGGGGTTGTCGTTGGGTACGACCAAGATCCACATCGCAGCGATCTACAAGGCTTTGAATGTGAGTCGCCGCCTGGAAGTAGTCAATGCCGCACAACGGATGGATATATTGTCGTGAGTCACTCTGATCTTTTTCAAATCCAGACGAGATAACCGCCAGTCATGATAAAAAAAATCCCCGTCAATCAGCTCAGAATCGGCATGTATCTGAATGACCTCAATCACCATTGGGCAGAACATCCGTTCGATTGGCATTGTTTCACCATCGAGGACGAAGAGACATTGGGCAAGATTCTCGCGGCCGGGATGGGCGAGGTTGCCATCGACACCAAACTCGGTGTGGATGTGGTTGCGACGAAGAGCCGGACGGATGCGGAGGCCGGATATTCCGAACCTTCCACCTTCGTTTCCGGTGTCATTGCCAACCTTTCTGCCGAGAACCAGTTCGACTATGCCAAGAATCTGTATTCCAATGCCAGCAAGCTGATGGAAAACATGATGAAAGACGTCAGGATCGGCAAGCAGGTCGCGTTGGAGCAATGCGAACCTGTCGTCGACAACATTCTCGACTCGATGTTTAGTTTTCCCTCAGCCCTGTTGCCGCTGGCGCAAATGAAGAACCGTGACGAATACACCTTCCAGCATTCGGTCTCGGTGTCTGCACTGGCGGTGGCGTTTGGCCGGGTGCTGAATATGCCACGTGCCGAGATCAGGGAGCTTGCCATGGGCGGTATGCTGCATGATGTGGGCAAGGCCCAAGTACCCGGACATATCCTGAACAAGCCGGGCAAGCTGGATGATGGCGAGTTTGCCATGATGAAGAACCATGCGAGCAATACCGCCAGCCTGTTGAAAGAGGCCAAGGGGATCAGCCAGATCGCGTTCAACGCGGCATCCCAGCATCATGAACGTTATGACGGAACGGGTTATCCGCTCGGCTTGAAGGGAGATGAGATCAGTCTGCACGGACAGATGCTCGCTATCGTGGATGTCTATGACGCGATCACCTCGATCCGTATCTACCACAAGGGTATGCCGCCCACCGAGGCACTGAAGAAGATGTACGAGTGGAGCGGGGCGCATTTCAATCCGAAACTGGTACAGGCCTTTATCAAAGGTATCGGCATCTATCCGGCAGGGTCGCTGGTGCGTATGGAAAGTGAGCGGCTTGGGATCGTGCGCGAGGTGGTGCCGGAGAAGTTGTTGCAGCCCGTGGTGCAGATCATCTATGACTGCAAGAAGATGTGCCATATCCCTTCCGAGAAGGTCGATCTGTCGGTCTCCAATGATAAGATCAAGTCGCATGAGTCATATGAGACTTGGGGAATCAATCAGGCGAAATGGTGCTCCGCGAGTTACGGCTAGCGCCTTTAGGCTGTTGCGGTATCGGCAGCGGCGGGTTGTGATTCGGCGATGGGGCTCTGCCGGGTAAAGAAGCCGGTCGCCTCGTTTGCATCGCGCGTGCGTTTGAACGGTGGCAGACTTTGCCAGATGCGCTTGCCGTAGTGTTTGGAAATCAGACGCGGGTCGCAGATCATCAGGACGCCGCGGTCACCTTCATCGCGGATCAAGCGTCCCGCCCCCTGCTTGAGATTGATCACGGTGCGCGGCAACTGGTACTCCATAAAAGCATTGCGCCCCTGTTTGGATATCTGCGCGATACGTGCCGCCAGCACCGGATCATCCGGCGGTGCGAACGGCAGTTTGTCGATCACCACCAGTGACAGTGCCTCGCCGCGTACATCCACTCCTTCCCAGAACGACTGGCTGCCCAGCAGTACCGCGTTGCCATGTTCGCGGAAACGGCTCAGCAATTCGTTGCGCGAGCCTTCGCCCTGCATCATCAGCGGGTATTTCAGGTTCTTGCGGTCGAATTCCGCTTGCAGGATCTCGTAGGCGCGTTGCATGGCACGCAAGCTGGTGAACAGCAGGAAGGCGCGGCCTTTGCTGGCCTCGATTAGCGGCAAGGCGGCTTGTATCACGGCATCGGTATAACCTGCGCTGTTCGGTTCCGGCATGTCTTGCGGCACATACAGCAGCGCCTGTTCCTGATAGTTGAACGGGCTGTCCCAACAGGCGGTACGCGCATCCGGCAAGCCCATCTCGGCCTGATAGTGTGCGAAGTTCTGTTTCACCGCCAGCGTGGCAGAGGTGAAGATCCAGGCGCGCGGATGTCCGCCGATCTGTTTGGCAAAGATCTCCGCGATGGACAGCGGGGTGGTGTTGAGCACCACGGAATGGTGGAACACTTCCAGCCAGCGCACTTGGTCTGTCGTTCCTTCGTCACGCCATTGTTCGAGTTGTTGCTCCAGCGCCAGCCCGCGTTGCCGGCAATTCTCCAGACCTTCACTGCGTTCGCCCTGTTTCTCCAGCAATGCGTTCAGCGCACCAAGCTGCTTGTCCAGCGCGTCGAGTGCCTCGTTCCAGCCGCTCAGGTCTTTGGCGGCATCCGCCGGCATCCGTCCTTCCTGTTTCTTGAATACCAGCCTGAGGTCGCGCGCGGTCTTTTCCAGTCCGTCGCAGGCCAGTGGCAACGGGGCAAAATCACGTGCGTGGCTGAGTGCCTCGATGCGGCTGTCGCGCGCGAGATCGAGCAGTTGCGAAGTGGAAGTGCTTGCGCCGAAGAACAGGCTGGCGGTCTCGGGTAACTGATGCGCTTCGTCGAAGATCACCGTGTTGCAGGCGGGCAGCAATTCCGCCACACCTTCATCACGCAGCATCACATCGGCAAAGAACAGATGATGGTTGACCACGACCACATCGGCCTCCATCGCTTCCTTGCGCGCCTTGAGTATGAAACATTCCTTGTGCTGCGGGCATTCCTGCCCCAGGCAGTTTTCGCGCGTGGAGGTCACTTGCATCCAGATCGGTGCATTTTCGGGGACATCGGCGAGTCCGCTCTTGTCGCCGGATTGTGTCACTTTGGCGTAGTTCACGATCTTGCCCAGATGGCGCACATCTTCGCGTGTCTTGAACGTGCCGTCGCTTTGTGTGCGCGCCAGGTGGTAATGGCAGACATAGTTCGAACGCCCCTTGAGCAGGGCGATGGAGATCGGCACCTTGAGTGCATCACGCACCGTGGGCAGGTCGCGCTGGAACAACTGGTCTTGCAGGTTCTTGGTTCCGGTCGAGATGACGACTTTTCCTCCCGCCAGCAGGGAGGGGACGAGATAGGCGAAGGTCTTGCCCGTGCCGGTACCCGCTTCGGCGATCAACTGGCCGTTGTGGTTGATGGCTTCGGCGATGGCTTGTGCCAGTTCCACCTGTTGCGGGCGCGCGCGGAAGTTCTCGATGTTGGCGGACAATGCACCATCGGGAGCAAACAAGGCAGTGAGTTGTTCGGCAGTGAGCAAGGGATAACGATCTAAACCGCAGGTATGAGTGAAGTGCCATGTCGCAACAAGGGGCGATTTTACGCGAGGGCAAGGTCTTTATGTAGGCATGGAACCAAATATTCCTGCGCCATGTCAGAGTTCGCCCGGTTGATTTTGGCAAGCTGCTTGGGCTAAGTCAGCGGTGTCTTGTTGTCAAGTTTGCAGGTGACCGAAGATGTTCGATAATTCGGAGCCGGATATCAGTAATCAAGGAGAGAATATGAAAGTAACGGTGCGACTGGGGCGATTGGCTGCGGGTCTGTGTTTTGCGGCGTTGTCCGGTACGGTTAGTGCTACGGAGCAGGGCTTGGATCTGTCGCTACCGGCGGAGGTGAAACAGTCGCCGCGAGCCATGCTGGCAGCGAATGAAGGCGGGGCAGATCAGGTCGGAAACAAGTCAAACAGCGTTGCGGCGGCAGCCCAGTTCGAACCGCCATTGTGGTCGGGAAGTAATGCACACCAATATCTGGGGCTGGGAACCATCGCCCTGGCGGGATTGACTGCGATGACGGCATCGGAGGGATGTGAGCATAACTGTGCGGCCAACCAGCAGCGGGATATGAATGGCACACACGCCAAACTGGCTTATGCCACCACGGCATTCGCTGCGGCTACCATTGCGACCGGTCTGTACTCTCACTGGGACGACTTCAGCACGGAAGACGGCTGGACTGACCCGGACAATCTGCATGTGTTGTTAGGCGTGACCGGCGCAGCGTTGATGGCTTACGCGGTGCAGAAGTCCGCCAGCCAGAGCACGGGACAGGTCAGCCATGCTGGAACAGCGATAGCCGGAGCCGTTGGTATGGCGGTGGCTATCAAGCTAACCTGGTAAAGAAAAGGGCAGCCTAGGCTGCCCTCTCTTATGGATGATGAAGCCAAGCTGGCCTTCATCACAACCCGTCCATGATTATTTAATCACTTCCTTCAATTGTTCCAGAATGGCCGGGTTTTCCAGTGTGGAAACGTCTTGGGTGATCTCTTCACCTTTGGCGATGGCGCGCAACAGACGGCGCATGATCTTGCCGGAGCGGGTCTTGGGCAGGTTCTCGCCGAAGCGGATCTCGTCCGGTTTGGCGATCGGGCCGATCTCCTTGCCCACCCAGTTGCGCAATTCCTCGGCCAGTTTTTTGACCCCGGCGGCATCGGATGGACGGGCACCTTTCAACACCACGAAAGCGACCACAGCCTCGCCCTTGATCTCGTGCGGTTTGCCCACCACGGCAGCTTCCGCCACCAGCGGGTTGGCGACCAGTGCGGATTCGATCTCCATGGTGCCGAGACGGTGGCCGGAGACGTTTAGCACATCGTCGATACGGCCCATGATCCAGAAATAGCCGTCTTCGTCGCGGTGTGCGGAATCGCCCGCCAGATAGGCACCCTTCATCTCTTCGGGGAAGTAGCCTTTCTTGTAACGCTCCGGGTCACCCCAGATGGTGCGGATCTGTGACGGGAAAGGTTTCTTGATGACGAGGAAACCGCCGTGCTGGTCGAATACTTCGTCGCCTGCTTCGTTGACGATGGTGGCCATGATGCCGGGTAGCGGCAGGGTACAGGTGCCGGGTTTGATCGGCATCGCACCCGGCAGCGGGGCGATCATGTGGCAACCGGTTTCGGTCTGCCACCAAGTGTCCACGATAGGGCAACGGGCGCCGCCGACGGTGTTGTAGTACCACATCCAGGCTTCCGGGTTGATCGGTTCACCCACCGAGCCCAGCAGGCGTAGCGAGGATAGGTCGTATTTGGTTGGCAGGTCGCCGCCGAGTTTGATCAGTGAGCGGATCGCGGTCGGTGCAGTGTAAAACGTGGTGACCTTGTGAGCCTGGATCATCTTCCAGAAACGGCCTGCATCCGGGTAGGTCGGCACACCTTCGAACACGACCTGAGTCGCACCGATGGCCAAGGGGCCGTAAGCGACATAGCTGTGGCCGGTGATCCAGCCCACGTCGGCGGTACACCAGAAAATGTCGGAGTCTTTGTAGTCGAACACCCATTTCAGCGAGACCAGCGTGCCCAGCAGGTAACCGCCGCTGGAGTGTTGCACGCCCTTGGGCTTGCCGGTGGAGCCGGAGGTGTAGAGGATGAACAGCGGGTGTTCGGCACCGACCCATTCCGGTTCGCAAGTGTTGCCTTGTCCGGCGATGACGTCGTGCCACCAGACGTTGTTCTGGTTCCATTGCACTTCACCTTTGGTGCGCTGATAGACGATGACGGTGTGTACACCTTCGCAGCCGCCCATAGTCAGCGCCTCATCCACGGCGGGCTTGAGTGCCATCGCCTTGCCACCACGGAACTGGCCGTCGGAGGTGATGACAGCCACGGCTTGTGCGTCGGTGATACGTTCGTGCAGGCTCTTGGAGGAGAAGCCACCGAACACCACGGAATGGATCGCGCCGATGCGGGCGCAGGCTTGCATGGCGATCACCGCTTCGATGCTCATTGGCATATAGATGACGACGCGGTCGCCTTTTTTGATGTTGCGTGCCTTGAGACCATTGGCGAACTGGCACACGCGGGCATGCAGGTCGCGGTAATTGATCTTGGTGACCGTGCCGTCATCCGCTTCGAAGATGATGGCAGTCTTGTCGCCTTGGGTCGCCAGATGTTTGTCCAGGCAGTTGTAGGAGACATTCAGTTGGCCGTCTTCGAACCATTTGTAGAACGGCGCGTTGCTTTCATCCAGGATTTTGCTGAACGGTGTTTTCCATTGGATGTTTTCGCGCGCCAGCTTTGCCCAGTAACCCTGGTAATCGTCCTGTGCCGCTTTGGCCATCGCCTGATAGGTTGCCATGCCGGAGACATTAGCCTGTGCCACGAAGGCCTCGGTGGGTTTAAAGACGCGGGTTTCGTTTAGGCTGGATTCGATGGACATACAGTCTCCTCTGTTCTGTTTATTGGATTGACGGGATAAGGCGTAGCAGTGTGATAGGCATCGCTCAAAAGCCGGTGAGTTGTTTCAGGTCGAAGCCCCATTTTTCGGCCTGTTCGACGTTGGCGATGGCGTCGGTCAATTTTGCAAGGTTCAACATCTCCGGCATGATGGGTTCGTTCGATTTTGTCGAGAAAAAGACTTTTACGATCGGCGTGAGCAGGCTTTTTTCGGTCTGCTCGATGACTATAGCGAGTCTTCCTGACTTGAGTCTTACTAAAGTGCCGGAAGGGTAGATGCCTATGGTCTTAACGAAGGCGTGGAAAATGCGCTCGTCGAAATGCCCGTTCTTCCATTCGGCCATCTTGCGCAGTGCTTCGGCGGGTTCCCAGCCGGCCTTGTAACAGCGGTTGGAGGTGAGCGCGTCATAGACATCGCATACCGCGCCCATGCGGGCGAACAGGGAGAGCGCCTCGCCCGAGATTTTTTCCGGATAACCGGTACCGTCCACCCGCTCGTGATGGTGCAGGACGACATCCAGTGCAACAGGATTCGCATCCGAGATATTCAGCACTTCCCAGCCTTTGCGCGGATGGTTCTTGATGATCTCGAACTCCGCATCGGTCAGTTTGCCGGGCTTGTTGAGTACATCGTCGGGGATCATCATTTTGCCCACGTCGTGCAGCAGACCGGCCATCCCGGCATCCTTGATGTCCGTGGCGGACAGGCCTAGCTGTTTGCCGAGTGCGATCATCAACGCGCAGACGGCCACGGAATGCAGATAGGTGTAATCGTCTTTGTTTTTCAGGCGGGAGATATTCAGGAAAGCTTCGGGATTGCGCGAGACGGACTGGTTGATCTCGTCCACCAGCGGTTCGGCCCCGGACACATCGATCGCGTTGCCCATACGTGCCTCGTGGAACATCGAGGTCACGGCGGCTTTGCTTTTTTCCTGCAACTTGCGTGCACGCACAACCTCTTCCTGCATGGAGACACGTGCTTCGATTTTGATCTCGCTTTGCGCGGCTTTTGTCAGCTCAGCTTCAACCTTCTTCCGCTCTTCCTCCGCAGTGGTGACCTCGACATCGGCGGAGACATCCAGACCGAGTGTCGTATCAATCCAGACCTCCTGCAAACCGCATGTCTGCAATGTGTGTAAATCGTTGGGGTCGGCCAGTTCGAACGACTTTTTCCAGAAGGGGTGATCCATCCAGCTGCCGCATAATTCCTGAACGAACATCCCGATGCGCAAGTCACGAACGTTGATCTTTTTCAGCATGAAGTTGATTCTCCGCAGAGCTTGCGTTGATTATAACCAAACCGCTTTAGGGTGGGCATTTAGCCGAAGCGCAGTTTCATGAACAAAACCGTACCCGCCAGGCAGACCGTGATGGCGTTGGCGATGATGATGGGCCAGGAGCCGAGCAGGGTGCCGTATAACAGCCATAGTGCCACGCCGCAGGTGAAAGCGACATACATGCCGAGCGAGATGTCATGGGTATGGCGGGTCTGCCATATTTTCCATACCTGCGGAACAAAGGCCGTGGTGGTGAGGGTGGCGGCAAGGCTGCCAATGAGATCGAGCGATTGCATGGTTAACCTGATGATAAAACGGTTGCGCTGTGTGGCCGGAAATTTCCGCGCTGTCGGAGCGCGGCAGATCGGGAGCAGCAGCGGATGTGTGTAGATTACCACCGAAAATATGAAAGTTGCATCTGCCGTTGACGATGCATGTGCTCGCGCGAGTTCCTATCCTTTATCCATGAACTGCTCGATATGGGCCAGAAAGGCACGTGTCTTGGCCGGTAGATAACGTCGCGTCGGCATCACAGCCCAGGCTGGCACTGTGGGCAGACTCCATTCCGGCAGCACACGCAGCAGTCGTTTCAGGCGCACATCTTCTTGCGCGAAACGAGTCGGCAAGATGCCTATCCCCGCCCCATCCAGCAACAGTTGCTGGATGACGCCGGGCGAATTCAGCGTCAAACGACCGGGCGGCACTCCTTCCCAAAGGGCTTTACCACACGATAAACGCCAGGGGATAGCCTGGCCGAGATCGGACAGCATACGCACCGAGCTATGTTGCGACAGTTCATCCGGTGAGTTCGGTGCCGGATGCAGGGCCAGATAGATGGGGCTGGCATACAGTCCCATCTGCGCCTCGTCGATTTTGCGTGCCGCGAGCGTGGAATCGTCTTTCAGCGGCCCCATGCGGATCGCCAGATCGAAACGTTCACCGATGAGATCGACATGGCGCGAACTGAGGTCGAGGTCGAGTTGCACTTCGGCGTAGGTTTCGATGAAGGTGGCGAGCGCGCGCGACAGAGTATGCCGGGCGTAATCCTCCGGCATGGAGACGCGCAACTTGCCGCGTGGCTGTACATCCTGACTGCGCACGAAATCCTGCACGGTCGCCACTTCTTCCGCCACACGGCGGCTGTGGTCGAGGAATTCCCGGCCAAAATCGGTGAGTGTCAGACGGCGCGTGGTGCGTATCAGCAGCCGCTGCCCCAGCAATTCTTCCAGATTGGCTAGTCGCCGCGAGACGGTGGCCTTGGGCATACCCAGATGTTCGGAGGCGCGCACCAAGCTCTCTTGTTCGACGATGGTGGCGAACAGCAATAGATCATCTGCGGAAAGGTTTTTTTGTTCCATATATGGGATAGTTTATCTCGCTATGCATACTTTATCTATCTTTTCGAGATGCTTACCATGTGCCTACTTTATCTCCCATCACGCAGGAGTCTGCCATGAACATCGTCATCCCCAGCCCACTTGAACATTCACGAGCCGTGGATAGGCTCATCGAAGGTATCCCGACCTCGGACGGTGCCGGGGTGAAACTCACCCGCGTGTTGACCGGCAAGTTGCAGCGCCGCCTTGATCCATTCCTGATGTTGGATGCGTTCGGCAGCGACAACCCCGATGATTACATCGCCGGCTTCCCCGACCACCCGCACCGGGGATTCGAAACCATCACTTATATGCTTGCGGGGCGCATGCGTCATCGCGACAGTGCCGGGCACGAGGGGCTGCTGGAGAACGGGGGCATGCAATGGATGATCGCCGGGCGCGGAGCTATCCACTCCGAGATTCCGGAGCAGGAAGACGGTGTGATGGAAGGATTCCAGCTGTGGCTCAACCTGCCTGCCAGCAACAAGATGGCTGCGCCTTGGTACAAGGATTTTTCCAGCGCAACGATCCCGGAATACACCACGCCGGACGGTGTTAAGGTGCGCGTGATCGCGGGCAGCAGCAACGGAGTGAGCGGCGCAATGACGCGTGAGACCACTGAACCGCTCTATCTGGATATTCATTTGCCGGCAGGGACGGAATTTTCCACGGCATTGCCCGTCACGCACAACGCTTTCATCTATGTCTATCGCGGTGCGGTGAAGGTAGGCGAGACGCAAGTGGAGAACCAGCGCATGGGAATATTGGACAACGCGGCAGAAGCCGACGGTGTGCGCTTGACGGCCAGTCAGGATGCGCGTCTCATTCTGGTCGCGGGCAAGCCGCTCAACGAAGCTATCGTGCAATACGGCCCGTTCGTGATGAACACACAGGACGAGATCCATCAGGCGCTGGATGATTTCAGGAACGGTCGTTTCGCATAGGAGCCGAACATGAGTCCACTCTCCGCACGTTATGACAATATCGCCATCACCCTGCATTGGCTGGTCGCGCTGCTCATCTTCGCAGCCTTTCCACTTGGCGTGTATATGCACGACCTGCCGCTGTCGCCGACGAAACTACAGCTATACAGCTACCACAAATGGCTGGGCATCACGGTGTTGATGCTGGCGGTGGTGCGGGCGTTGTGGCGCAGCACACATACACCACCGCCGCTGCCCGCTACGCTGCAACGCTGGGAGCATGTGGTGAGTCATCTCACGCATATGGCCTTGTATGCACTGATCCTGGCCGTGCCTTTGTCCGGCTGGCTGATGAGTTCGGCCAAAGGTTTTCAGACGGTATGGTTCGGTGTGTTGCCTTTGCCCGATCTGCTGGGGAAAGACAAAGAACTGGGCGAGTTGTTGGCGCTGGTGCATCAGGGATTGAATCTCGCTCTGTTCCTGCTGGTGGCGATGCATATCGCGGCAGTGATCAAACATCGCTTCATCGACCGGGACGATATCCTCGCCCGCATGTTGCCGAAAGGAATAAACAAATGATCCGTATGCGCATGATGGTAATGACGGGGCTATTGCTGCTGGGCGGACAGGCTACCGCGCTGGAGTTCAAGCAAGTGTCCGCAACGGAAAGTTCGGTCACCTTCGCGTACAAACAAATGGGTGTGCCGCTGGAAGGGAAGTTCAACCAGTTCACGGCACAGATCAGCTTCGACCCGGCACGGTTGAATCTGGCACAGGCCAGGATAGATATCGGGGTGAGCAGCATAGATACCGGTTCCGCCGAAGCGGACGAGGAAGTGCTCGGTAAGTTATGGTTCAATGCCAAGAGTCATCCTGTCGCCAGTTTTGTCGCCAGCGGGATCAGGGCTGTGGGAGCAAATCGTTACGAGGCCACCGGCAGGCTGAGTATCAAAGGCAAGACTCTGGATATCAGCGCACCCGTGACGTTTCAGGCGAGCGGCACACGCGGAGTCTTTGACGGCAGCTTTACCCTCAAGCGGCTGGATTATGCGATAGGAGAGGGGGCATGGGCGGACGTCAGCACCGTCGCCAATGACATCCAGATCAGATTTCACCTCGTTGTGAATGCAACAAGCGGCAAGAAGTAGTTTTTATCCCAACCACCCAAGGAGAACAGCATGAAAAGATTAGTCGCCCTCACCATCGGTTCTTTATTGTCTTCTGCCGCCTGTGCGGCCTCCGAGACTTACGTGATCGAACCCACGCATACCTTGCCCCGTTTCGAATACAACCACCTAGGTTACTCCGTGCAGTTGAGCCGTTTCGATAAGACTTCCGGCACGATCACCATCGACCGCGCGAACAAGAGCGGGGCTGTGGATGTGACCATCGACGCCAAATCGGTCAACACCGGTTATGCCTTATTCAACAGCCATATCCAGGGGCCGGATTTCTTTGACACGGAGATGTTCCCTACCATCACCTACAAGTCCAAGAAAATGAAATTCGAGGGCGACAAACTGGTCGCGGTGGACGGGGAACTGACCATCAAAGGCATCACCAAACCGGTGACGCTGGCCGTCAATTCGTTCTTCTGTATGCCGCATCCGATGGTCAAGAAGGATGCCTGTGGTGCGACTGCCACGGCCAAGGTCAAACGTTCCGACTTCAACATGAGCAAAGCCGTTCCTTTCGTGAGTGATGAAGTCACATTGACCATCCCGGTCGAAGCCATCAAGCAGTAAAAACGTAGGTCGGGTTAGCGTAGCGTAACCCGACGTTATCGAGCTTTATTCGTTGGGTTACGCTGCGCTAACCCGACCTACAATTCCGCGAAATCTGCGGATGTTTTTTTGATTTTAAGGAGTACAGCATGACCCAAACCCTGTTCACCCCAGCCACACTCGGCAAGCTGCAATTGAAAAACCGTGTTGTGATGGCACCCATGACACGCTGCCGCGCCATCGGCAATGTGCCGAATGCACTGATGGAAAAGTATTACGCGCAACGTGCCGGTGCCGGACTGATCATCAGCGAAGGTGTCGCACCTTCCGCCAACGGTATGGGCTACGCACGTCAGCCCGGCCTGTTCAGTGACGCGCAAGTGCAGGGGTGGAAACGCGTGACCGACGCTGTGCATGCCGCCGGCGGCAGGATATTCGTGCAACTGATGCACGATGGACGTGTCAGTCATCCGGCGAATATGGTGGCGGGGACCAGGATAGTCGCTCCTTCCGCGCTCGCCGCACCGGGCGAGATGTGGACGGACAGCAGCGCTATGCAGCCCTATCCGGTGCCCGAGGCGATGACCGAGGGTGACATCGAACAGGCCATCGCCGAATTTGCCGCAGGGGCGAAGAACGCCATCGCCGCCGGTTTCGACGGGGTCGAACTGCACGGTGCCAATGGTTATCTGATCGATCAGTTCCTCAATAGCGCGACGAACCAGCGCACCGATCAATGGGGCGGCAGTATCGAGAATCGTATCCGTTTTGCGGTGGAAGTGGCCAAAGCGGCGGTCGCGGCCATCGGTGCGGAGCGTGTCGGTATGCGCATCTCGCCTTATGGCGTGTTCAACGGCACGTTGCCCGATGCCGAGATGGATGCACTGTATCTGCGGCTGATTGAGGAATTGAACGGCATCGGTCTGGTGTTCATCCATGTGGTGGATCACAGCTCCATGGGCGCGCCGGAAGTCAGTCCGGGATTAAAAGCCAAGCTGCGTGCACAGTTCAACAATCGTTACATCCTCTCCGGCGGATACGATGGTGCACGTGCCAACGCCGATCTCGACGCGCAACGCGGCGATCTGGTGGCCTTCGGTCGTCCGTTCATCTCCAATCCCGACTTGGTGCAGAAATTGCGTGATGGGGCTGCGCTGACTGCCGCCAATCCCAATACGTTCTATACACCGGGCGAGCAGGGTTATACCGATTATTGAAGGTTGCGGCAGTGAAGGAGTGGCGATGCAAATCGAGATATGGTCGGATGTGATCTGTCCCTGGTGTTATATCGGCAAGCGGCGTTTTGAACAGGCGCTTGCCGCTTTTGCACACAAGGAAAGTGTCAGTGTGACTTGGCGCAGCTTCGAGCTTGATCCGCAAGCTCCGCCCCGATATCCGGAGACTCTGGAGCAGATGTTGTCACGCAAATACGGCGTCAGCCCGCAGGAGGCCGCCGCGATGAACGCCCGTGTCACGGCTGTCGCCAAAGAGATCGGGCTGGATTATCGCCTGAGTGCCGCACTTCCCGGCAATACCTTTGATGCGCATCGGCTGCTGCATTTCGCCGCCGTGCGCGGACTTGGCGCTGCCGCCAGCGAACGTATCATGCAGGGCTATTTTTCCGCAGCCTTGGCGGTGGGGGAACGTGCTGAACTGGCGCGCCTCGCTCCCTCGTTCGGTATCAGCCGGGAGGATGCACTGGCGATGCTGGAGAGCGATGCCTATGCAAGCGAAGTGCGGGCAGACGAAGCGCGTGCGGCCCAGTCAGGGATATCGGGCGTGCCGTTCTTCCTGTTCGGGGGTAAGGTCGGCGTCTCGGGGGCACAATCGGTAGAGGTGTTCACCCAGGCCTTGCAGCAGACTTGGGATGATCGTTAGCCGGTGCGCCGCTAGCGGTTTTTCAGCAACACCCACACCGCGCCGCCCCCGCCCGCATTCTGCGGTGCCGCGCAGAACGCCAGCACCTGCGGATGTTGTATCAGCCAGTGACGGGTGAGTGATTTCAGCACACCTTCGCGCCCCTCGCTACGCCAGCCCTTGCCGTGTATCACGTTGACGCAACGCAGGCCGTGTTGTGTCGCGTGATGCAGAAATTCCACCAGCAGTCTTCTTGCCTCATCGCTATTGAGACCGTGCAAATCCAGACTGTCTTGCGGCGGCCATTCCCCGCGCCGTAATTTGCGCAGCGTCATGCGGTTCAGGCCGTTGCCCAGATATTCGTCGGGCGGCGTGTCACTGGCCCCGTGGTCGGACAGGGTGTCGGCGATGAGGGTCTTGGAGTGGGTGTTGCGCGGGATGAGTTTGCGCGGTTCGCGGATGGGGGCGATACGATCAGTCGCTTTGAGCGGTGTCACGCCTTCCAGCGACTGCCGGAACAAGTCGGTGTCCTGTTCCGGTTTTTCTTGCATCACCCCAAGGATTGCAGATATTTGTCGGCATCCAGTGCGGCCATGCAGCCTGTCGCCGCGCTGGTACAGGCCTGGCGATAGATCTGATCCTGCACGTCGCCTGCCGCAAACACGCCGGAGATGCTGGAGGCGGTGGCGTTGCCTTTGTTGCCGCCGCGCGTGGTGATGTAGCCGTTATCCATCTCCAGTTGCCCGGCGAAGATGTCGGTGTTGGGCTTGTGGCCGATGGCGATGAACACACCATCCACCTTGATGTCCTGGGTCGTGCCGCCTTGTACTTGTTTCAGGCGCGCGCCGGTCACGCCGCTGGCATCACCCAGCACCTCGTCCAGCGTCTGGTTGAGTTGCAGCGTGATCTTGCCTTCTTTTACCTTGTCCATCAGGTGGTCGATCATGATGCGCTCGGCGCGGAAACTGTCGCGCCGGTGTACCAGCGTCACATGGCTGGCGATATTGGCCAGATACAGGGCTTCCTCCACAGCGGTGTTGCCGCCGCCGATCACGGCGACCGGCTTGTTGCGGTAGAAGAATCCGTCGCAGGTGGCGCAGCCGGACACCCCTTTGCCCATGAACGCCTCTTCCGAGGGCAGGCCGAGATATTGTGCCGAAGCGCCGGTGCAGATGATGAGCGCGTCGCAGGTATAACTGCCCGCATCACCAACCAGCAGGAACGGTTTTTGTTGCAGTTTCGCTGTATGGATATGGTCGAAAATAATTTCGGTGTTGAAACGCTCCGCGTGTTGCTGGAAACGCTGCATCAATTCGGGGCCCTGCACACCGTTCGGGTCGGCGGGCCAGTTGTCCACTTCGGTGGTCGTCATCAGTTGCCCGCCCTGGGCCAGACCGGTAATCAGTACCGGTTTCAGATTGGCGCGCGCGGCATACACGGCGGCGGTGTAACCGGCCGGGCCGGAGCCAAGGATGATGAGGCGGTGATGCTGGGAGGCTTTTTCCATGACAGACTTTCGCTATGCGTGACAGAGGGCGAAATTTATCAGTGCAAGGGATGGCTGTCGAGTAAAATGCGCGTCTTATGTACCGACTATTCTCGCTCATCTTGCCCCTGTCACTACTGGGGTCTAATGCCACCGCCGCCGAGCTGCCGGGCATCCCCCAGTTCATCGACGAGATGGTGGCAAAACACCAGTTCAAACGTGAAGAACTGGATCTCACGTTCCAGCGCGCCGAACATCGTCCCGATATCATCGCGGCCATCTCGGCTCCGGCCACCATCAAACCTTGGGCGGAATATCGCGCGTCCTTCATCAATCCCGCCCGTACCGAGGGAGGGATCGCGTTCTGGAAACAATATGCGCCGCAATTGCAGCGTGCCGAACAGCAGTACGGCGTGCCGCAAGAGATCATCGTCGCGGTGATCGGCGTGGAGACGTTGTATGGCCGCAGGATGGGGCGGCATCGCACACTGGATGCCCTGACCACACTGGCGTTTGACTATCCGCGCCGGGCCGATTTCTTCCGCAGCGAATTGGAACACTACCTGTTACTGGCGCGTGAGCAGGGCTTCGACCTGTTCGAATTAAAAGCCTCGTATGCGGGCGCACTCGGCATTCCGCAGTTCATGCCCAGCAGCTACCGCAAACATGCCATCGACTTCAACGGCAATGGCAAGGTTGATCTGCTCAACGAGCCGGAAGATGCCATCGGCAGCGTTGCCAACTATCTCAAACAATATGGCTGGAGACGGAGCGAACCGGTCGCGCAACTGGCGCTACTGGCTAATGCATCTGTACCGGTGATCGCCGCAGAGCCGCGCAGCCTAGCCGCTTGGGCGGCGGCGGGTATCACACCGATCAACAAGCCACAGGGCAAGGTTCCGCCTGCGGTGTTGCTCGACTTTACGGTGGAGACAGGGAAAGAATACTGGCTGGCCTACGAAAACTTCCGCGTCATCACGCTTTACAACAACAGCAATTTCTACGCGATGTCGGTGTTCCAACTGGCCGAGGTTTTGCGCAGCAGCTACAACACTACGCCCTGATGCGGCGCGCGCCGTTGTAGCGGCTGGTCCAATAACGTTCTCCCAGTTTTTCCACACGGATGCGGCTACCGGTCTTGGGAGAATGTACGAATTTGCCGTCCCCGACGAATATTCCCACATGGGAATAAGGACGATCCAGCGTATTGAAAAAGACCAGATCGCCGGGGCGCAGTTGCTCGCTCTTGAGTGATTTGCCGACGCGGCTCAATTCGCGGCTGGTACGCGGCAAAGTGATCTTCAGGGTGTGCTGAAACACATGCCCGACAAAACCGCTGCAATCGAAACCGTCATCGGGCGACGCACCGCCGTAACGGTAGGGGATATCCGCCAGACTCATCGCATACATCACCAGCTCGTTCATCTCCGTCTCTGACGCCGAAGGCGCTGAGGTATGCCGAGGTGAGGAGCTACAGGCAGCGAGCAGAGCGAGCAACAAGATGAGCAGCGTTCTTTTCATGGGGCAGGGGCTTACGCGGCAGGACGCGCCGACATGGCAGCAGTAAGACTCACCGAAACGAACTCGGCTCGCGACGTGGCATTGTTCTCCTGGGCGTTCTGCGCGCACCAGGCAAAAAATTCTTCGGGGACGATTTGGCATTCGATCGCGCGCACACCCGAACGCTGGAACTCCCTGCGCGCAGCCACTGCCATCGCCTCCCATTTCTTGAACGAATCCTCGAAACATTCCGGATCCGTCGCGCTGGCTTTCACCGTTGCCCAAGTCTGTTCGGTGTACCAAGTGACACCGATGATGAGTGCCTGATTGCGTTTTTTTGCATGCAAACGTTGCTGGAGCGAAGGTTTTTTCATATGTTTGGATGGAAGCTAACGGAGGTCTGGTAATTCGGGGAGTTTCAGTCTGACCCTATGGGCACTCCGAAGCTAAGGCGCGTCCCGCTTGAACGTTAGATTATGCCGCTCGTGCAAGTGGAGCTTCCCAGCCGGGAAACACGAGCACGGCAGGATGGCACTGGAGGGCACGGGCAAAAACCTTTGCGCGCTCGACACCCAAATTCACTCTGTCGTTTTCGATGGCTGAAATAGTGGATTGAGGAATGCCAGTAAGTTCGGCGAGTTGGCTTTGGCTCAACTCTTGGAGCTCACGCAAAATGCGAACAGACTCCCCCACCGAGACTTCAACTCGTTTTTTTGCGGGGCGGAACTCTTTCATATCATGGCCTCCTGTAATCGTGGGCGGTAACTTGAACAACTTGAATCAACAACACATTGGCAACAACCCGGTAAATCACCCGCCACTGGAGCCCTAGCCGGGAAGAACGGTGACCTTTCCACTCGCCAGACAGGGCTTCGTCATGAAATCCCTTTATGGCTCGCAAACCAAGCGGCCCAGAAACTCTGGCAATGTCTTTCCATTTCTCATAACGCTTCAGAACCTCAATAGGGACGGAGCCGGAAAGCTGTTTGTCAACGCGGCGGTGTTCTTCGATTTCCCACATGCCGCATTATCATTATACCAATTATAGTATGTCAAGGAAAAACCGGGTTAGCCCAGTCGATCCCCAAATATTCGGCGACATCCTGAATCAGGACATTGGGAAGCTCACTTAAACGTACTGCGGTAGCCTTGAAGTGCATGCTGTAGCGATGCACCTTTGACAGACTTGATTTGCCCATAAAACACCTCCGTTCCGTTAGGGGGCGGTGTCAATTATTTTGGGGGAAGAATAGGATTCGGCTTTAAGCTCACGCTCTACGTGAATGGCGCGAGACGTAGTTGCGTAGCACTTCATCCATGCGTGACTGCCAGCCTTCGCCAGTGGATTTGAAAAACGTCAAAACCTCTTGGCTGTAACGCACTGATACCAGTTGCTTCGCGTTCTCGGATTTGGGGCGTCCGCGCAGTGCTCGCATTGGAACCATTGACTTCAACTGTTTTGGCGTGAGCGGCTGAGCATCTGGATCAGCCTTGGCCGCAGCGGTAATAAGCTTGTCTTCTTGCAAAGTAGGCATCACGACGGATGGGCGCTTAGATATTTTTGACATAGTGTGTTACCTCGCGACGGTTGGCTCGGCGCAGGCTGATAATCCTTCGCATCTTGCCACGTTCAACAAATGCCACGTAGTAGAGGATGCCGGTCTTTGGTGCGAGTGCAATCATGCGCAACTCGCCGTACTCGAAGCGGTCATCAACCCAAACCAGCGCAGCTTCCCAATCGAGTTCGTCAGCCAATGCAAGAGAGACGCCATGCTTTGTCTGGTTTGTTGCGTCTTTGACTGGATCGAACTCGATTTCCATGCTTTACTGTAGCTACAGTAAATACATTTGTCAATCAAGATGCACACCGTTTTTTTACGGGGTCGAACGTTTGAATCACCGGCCTGCGCGGCTTTTCGCGCAGGTCCGGTGCAATGAGAGGTTAGACGGCTCATTTTTCATTGACGAACCCTATGCTTGCACGCCGCTTAGATGGTGGACAAGAGTAATTGTCGAGTAGATCCTCGTAGACTTCTCGCATAAATGAATCGAGGCTGACTTTCGACAATTCTGTGACGCGATGCTGCTTCTCGTGTTTAACAACGAACCCTTGGTCCGTGATGTCTACGCCAAGGTAAAGGGTTAATTCCCCGAAGTACGCCGCTTCCGGCTTATCAAAGCGTAGATTTAGTCCGAAATACCAGAGTCCGTCGTTACCGGGAAGAAGGCTGATGTCGGAGCTAATCGGCTTCTTTTCGCTAGTGGTACGAAAATTGGCGTCAACTTCTACTACGTTTGCTTCACCGTGCGGCATACCCAGATACTCAGCAAGAAGCTGGGCGACGGCCAACGCGGCATACTTTCTTTGCGCGCGTCGTTCCAAGAAGCCTTTTGAGCTTTCGGCTGCGCCTTCGCACAGCATTTCATACCGGTCCAATGGTTCCATATGCGTGTGAGCTGTCTAACGTAAAGTAGACACCCGAAAAAATGCCTTGAAAGGCACCTTCGAGGTGTGCAATCTGGCATCTGTTCTGCAATGCTTTGTTTTTATTGAAGGATAAATTATGGCATCCCCTAATTTTTCAGATGAAAGCACCACGACAAAATCTCCCAAATTACTCGATCAAGTCCGCGATAAGTTGCGGGTGAAACATTACAGCATTCGCACCGAGCAGGCTTATACGGGCTGGATTAAACGCTATATCTTCTTTCACGGCAAGCGCCACCCCAAGGATATGGGGGCTGCGGAGATTGAGGCGTTTCTCACGCATTTGGCGGAGGAGGGCAATGTTTCCGCATCCACGCAAAACTTGGCGAAGCGTTCTTTTTTGTTCCTTTATCGCGAGGTGGAGCAAGCCGCGTGATGTTGAGCTCACCAAGCCAGTCGCAGACCCAGCGCCGCAACTTCGCTTTGCTTGTTGTCGCGCCGTGTAAGTGTTACTCAGCCCCCAGATGTTTTCTCCACGATGATTTACACTCACGTCCTCAATAAAGGCGGCAAGGGCGTGGTCAGCCCGTTGGATAGATAACGATGACAGATGAAGATTTTATGCGCGAGGCCTTGTGTCTCGCTGAACAGGCGGGGCTGGCGGGCGAGGTGCCGGTGGGGGCGGTGGTGGTGAAGGACGGGCAGATCATCGGGCGCGGCAGCAATGCGCCTATCGCTGGGCACGATCCTTCCGCGCATGCCGAGATCGCGGCTTTGCGTGATGCGGCGCAACGGGTAGGTAACTACCGGCTGGTGGGGTGTGAATTGTTCGTCACCCTGGAGCCGTGTGTGATGTGTGTCGGGGCGATGTTCCATGCGCGGATTGCGCGGGTGGTGTACGGTGCGACCGATCCCAAAACCGGGGCGGCGGGCAGCGTATTCAACTTGTTTGCTGAGTCTCGGCTTAATCACCACGCGCGCGTTGAAGGCGATGTTCTGGCGGCGGAATGCGGTAAAGTGCTGAGTGATTTCTTTGCGGCACGTCGCGCGCAACAAAAGGCTTTATGAAGATCACTATCCATATCCCGACGCAAACGCTGCAACTGTTCGACGACAGCGGCAAGCGCTTGCGCGACTACAGCGTCTCCACCGCTGCGAACGGGGTGGGCGAGGAGAGCGGCAGTTTTTGCACGCCGCGCGGCAAACATGTCATCCGCGCCAAGATTGGCGCGGGGCAGCCGGAGAATGCGGTGTTCGTGAAACGCCGTCCCACTGGTGAGATTTACACTCCGGTGCTAGGAGCGGCACACCCCAAGCGCGATTGGATTTTGACGCGCATCCTGTGGTTGTGTGGCCAAGAGCCGGGGTACAACCGCTGGGGCACGTGCGACACCATGCGCCGTTATATCTACATCCACGGCACACCCGACGAAACGCCGCTGGGTAAACCCGGTTCACATGGCTGTGTGCGTATGCGTAATGCCGATCTGCTGGAGCTGTTCGAGTTGGTGGCGGCGGGGACGGTCGTGGAGATCGTGGCCTGATTGCGGCGGGTGTTGTAGGAGCGTGCCCTGCACGCGAATTCCTGTCGCGTGCAGGGCACGCTCCTACAAAGTCGGCAGGGTGGTCAGCCGCAATCGTTTAGGGGGAGTATGGACTTCACGATACATCAAGTGACCTGGCATGACGCAGAGCCCCTGTTGCGCGAAGTACGCGAGGCGGTGTTCATGCGCGAGCAGGGCGTTTCTGCCGAGCTGGAGTGGGATGGTTTGGACGAAAATGCGCAGCATGTGCTGGCCGTGAGCGACACCGGGCAGGCCATCGGTTGCGGGCGTATCCTGCCCAATTCTCATATCGGGCGTATCGCGGTGTTGCCCGCATGGCGCGGCAAGAAGGTGGGTACGGCGCTGTTGCAGGCTTTGCTGGCTTATGCCCAAAGCCGCCATTTCCCGGAAGTCGATCTTGATGCCCAAGTGCAGGCTTTGCCGTTTTACCGCAATCTCGGTTTTGCGGAAGAGGGTGAGGTGTTTTTGGATGCGGGCATTCCGCATCGCAAGATGCGCTTGAAACTATAAGAGCAGGGAAGGGGAAAGGGGGAAGGGAGAAGGGAGAAGGGAGAAGGGAGAAGGGAGAAGGGAGAAGGG
>JAVBYO010000008.1 GCA_030823955.1 Gallionellaceae bacterium | reverse complement strand
AGCGCCGCCCGCTGCCATCTCGGCGCGCAGCATGGCGATCTCGGCATCGCGTTTGAGCACCTCAAAACGGGCATCGACCAGATGGATGCGGTCGTAGATAGTCTCCAGCTTGGTCGATTTATCGACCACATGTACCGGGGTGGTGATCTTGCCGCAGTCGTGCAGCATAGCGGCGATCTTGAGTTCGTACTCCTCTTTGTCCGTCATCACGAAACCGGGCCATGACTTCTCGTCGTGGGCATGGCTGGCCGCCTCGGCCAGCATCATGGTGAGCGCCGGCACACGTACGCAGTGACCCGCAGTGTAGGGTGACTTATCGTCAATCGCCGTGTTGATCAGGCCGATGAACGCTTCGAACAGTCCCTCAAGCTGCTGGATGAGGCGTCGGTTACTGAGTGCGATCGCGGCCTGCGAAGTGAGCGATTCGAGCAGTTGCTGGTCGTCCTTGCTGAATGCCTTGACCGTCTTGCTGGCCGGATCGATGGCGTTGATGAGTTGGACCACGCCGATGATCTCGCTTTCGTGGTTACGCATCGGCACGGTAAGGAAAGATTGCGAACGGAAACCGGTCTTGGCATCGAAGCTCTTGGTGCCGGAAAAGTCGAAGCCCTCGACCAGATAAGCATCCTCGATGTTGATGGTCTCGCCGCGCAGGGCTGCATAAGTCACCACCATGGCCAAATTAGGCTGACTGTCGATATACATCTGGATCGGCGGGAAAGGGATGCGCTTACCGGTGGTACCCCCCATCTGCACCCCCAAAGAATCGGTACGCATGATCTCGAAGGTCAGCACCTGCCGTTCGGAATCGACCAGATACAGCGTCCCCGCGTCGGCATTGGTGATCTTCTTGGCTGCCAGCAGGATGTATTCGAGCAGTACATCGATGTTTTTCTCGTTGGAAAGTGCCGCGCCGATCGCATTCAGCTCATTAAGACGGGCCAGCATATCCATCGTGGCAGAAGGCTGTTGTACGGCCGCCGTATCGCTCTGGGGTTGGGTATCTCGCATGATCATCTGTTCCGTATGAATGGTTGGATTATTTGATGCACACCGCACGTACTTGATGAATATCGGTGATGCCGGACAGCACTTTTTCGATACCGTCCTGTTTCAGGGTACGCATCCCTTCTTCCAGCGCGATGGCGAACAATTCAGCAACGCGCGCATGTTCCTGAATACCTTTCTTTATCGGATCGGTACCGATCAGCAACTCGTGCAAACCGACGCGCCCGCGATATCCGGTGCCGGAGCATTTCTCGCAGCCTACATGTTCATACAGCGTGATCTGCCCCTTGTCGTCGGCGAACAGTTTGATCCACTCGGCATACAGCCCCTTGTAGGCGGTATTGGTGTCCTTCTTCCAGGTCTCGGTACTCAACAGCTCCGCCGCGTATTCAGTGAGCAGTGCCTTGATCTCTTCCTGACTGGCGATATGCGGCTTCTTGCAGTCCTTGCACAGCCGCTTGGCCAGACGCTGCGCCAGAATGCCGAGCAAGGCATCGGCGAAGTTGAATGGGTCCATACCCATATCGAGCAGACGGCTGATGGACTCCGGCGCGCTGTTGGTGTGCAGGGTCGCAAACACTAGGTGGCCGGTGAGCGAGGCTTCGATACCGGTGGACACCGTTTCTTTGTCGCGCATTTCACCCACCATGATCACATCCGGGTCGGCACGCAGGAAAGCGCGCATCACCGTGGCAAAATCCAGTCCGGCTTTTTTGTTCACCTGCACTTGGCGCAGGCCCTTTTGCGTGATTTCGACCGGGTCTTCCGCCGTCCATATCTTGGTCTCGGGCGTGTTGATAAATTTCAGGATGGAGTGCAGCGTGGTGGTTTTACCGGAGCCGGTCGGACCGCACACGAAGAACAGTCCGTAAGGCTTGCTCACCGTGACTTTGACCAGCTCCAGGTTGCGCACCGAGAAACCCATGTTGTCCAGCGGGATGGGTTCACCCGAGGCCAGGATACGCATCACCACGTCTTCCACGCCACCCTGCGAGGGGATGGTCGCCACACGCAACTCGATATCCAGCGGGCCGTATTTCTTAAACTTGATCTTGCCGTCCTGCGGCTTGCGTTTCTCCGAAATGTCCAGATCACACATGATCTTCAGGCGCGTCACCAGCGCGTTGCGATAGGTCGATGGCACTTCGATGTAATTGAGCAGCGAGCCGTCTTTGCGCAAACGGATGCCGGTTTTGCCTTTGCCCGGCATCGGTTCGATATGGATATCCGATGCCCCCATCTTATAGGCATCGACGATGATCTTGTTCACCAGTTTGACCAGCTCGTTGTCGGCGGCGGCACTGACATCTTCCTGGCTGACCGCACTCGATTCTTCCTCGTCCCCGCCCATCGAAGTCAGCAGATCGTCCATCGATCCCAGGTCTTCGAAACTGCCGGTGGCATCGCCCGTTGCGCTCCCGCCACCGCCGTAGAACAGATCAAGTGTGGCCTTGAATTCGCGCTGCGGACAGACCTTGTAGATCAGCCGGTATTTCGGATAGATGTTGTTGACCACACGCGAAGCCTGGATACGCTCCGGATCGGTGGTCAGGATGATCAGCCCGTCCGGCGTGTCATCGACCGGCACCCAGTGGCTGCTTTCCACGTATTCGCGGCGCAGGTTCTTGAGCAGTTCTCCGGGTTTGATACGGTCAGCACGATAGGTCTCGTAGGGTACGCCAAAGAAGCTCGACAAGGCCTTGCCCAATGCTTCAGTCTTTACCTGGAACTCGTCGATCAGCACGTCTTCGATATCTATCCCTTTGCGCCGCGCCGTGCGTGTGGCCAGTTCGAATTCGGCCGCCGACATGACCGCATCCGCGACCAGATAATCGTATTTCGTCCTGACCGCACCGGCCTGTTGCTGGCGCTGGCGCAATGCCACCGCCAGCGTCTGACTGAGTTCGCGCGCGCCCTCCTCCACCAAAGTCGGAAATGGTTGCTCGGCCTTGTTGTTGATGATCTGCATCACACCGATCAATTCGCCGCTGCTGGCCTCCATGATGGGTGCAACCAGCATCTGTTTGGTGCGGTATCCGGTGCGTTTGTCCACATCCTGCAAAAAATGCAACGATGAGCTGAATCCGGTGAGCTCCTGTTCGTCGTACACGTCTTTGATATTGAGCAGCTTCTTATTGAATGCCGCGAATCCGGCGATACTCTGCTCCGCGATGGGCAGCTTCAGATCCTTGAACGAATTCAGACCGGTCTTGACCTTGGATACCAGCGAAGTCTTGTCTTCGCCGACGACATAGATGGTCAGCCGGTCGGCATTGAACAGGCCGCAGATGTCTTTACTGACATCCAGCATGATCTCGTCGATATTGTTCGTCGCATGGATCTTGTTGGTGACCTGATTAAGGTTCTTGGTGAACTCTAACTGGGCACCCACATCGTTCACATTGACTTGCTCCGTACTGTTCATAACCGCCCCGACCGTTTCATCATTCGCACCTGGAACCGATACAGACCAATGTCGCGGCACGATGGCGACATACCGGCCCGTCCTTTCGCAACACGATCATTCCCCCAAGTGTCTTGCATATCTTCAATCCATCCCTGTCTTTAAAACTCGAAAATCTGCCCGTTTTGCAGCATCTTCGGAATGAATCCGCTCACACACTCCCCGATCTCGCGCATAGTCAGCTCGACTTCGCCCGGTTTCAGATGCGTGATGAATATCTGCGGATCGCGTTTCAGCCTGAGCAGGTCTTTGGCCAGCAGGCTGGGGCAAAAATGTTTGGATCTCACCGCCAACTCCAGCTCCACATTGGAGAACGCAGTTTCCACGATCAGATATCGCAGATCATCGATACGGTTGACGGCATCCCACAACGCCTCGCATGTACTCGTGTCGCCGGTGAACACCAGACTGCCCGCACCGCTCTCCAGATGAAAACCCACCGCCGGCACGACATGGTTCGCGGGCAGCGGTGTGATCCTGCGCCCGCCCAGTGCAACCGTCTTGCCCAGTTCGAGGGGCTCATAACGCATACAGGGCTGCTGCTCGTTCATGATCTCGCTGAAATCCGGCCATATCTTCCAGTTGAACACATGCTGTTTCAATATCGCTATGGTCTCCGCCGTGGCATGCACGGTGAGCGGGGTATCGCGCATGAACCCGACACTGTCGACCATCAGCGGGATACTCGCGATGTGGTCGAGATGCGAATGCGTCACGAAGACATGATCGATCCGAATCATCTCGGTCAGGCTCAGATCGCCCACGCCGGTTCCGGCATCGATCAGCACGTCGTCGTCGAGCAACATGGAAGTGGTGCGCAGATTGCCACCGATGCCGCCGCTGCAACCCAATATCCTCAATTTCATCGGTGTGTCATCCTTGCACGGCTATTTTGTCTTGAACACGAACACACCGTCCCAGTCCGCACCGGGGGAATGTTCGCGAAAATAGGCCACGCGCTCCGCGTAGACCTGGTACAACTTGGCATGAGGGGCCGCTTTCAGCAGCTCGGACAATCGCGCCTCGGCCTGATCCCAGTCCTGTTTGCGGTAGGCGCGAACGACTTGATGAAAACGCTCCATCTCCTCCAATACCGCCTGCCCGACTTCACCGGATAGCCCCAGTGGCTCATAGATAGCGACCGGCAGATCTTTTCCTTTTACGCGCACCATATCCAGTTCGCGATACACGAAATCCGGCGCGGCATTCATGGTGTTTTCGCCAACCACGATTCCCGCGCCGTATTCTTTGGTGATGCCCTCCAGACGAGACGCCAGGTTCACTGCATCACCCATCACCGTGTAAGCGACCCGCACCTCCGAGCCCATGTTGCCGACGCTCACCTTGCCGGTATTGAGACCGACACCGATATGGATCGCCGGCCAGCCGCGTTCCTTGAAATAAGGCTGCAACGTCTCCAGTGTCTGCAACATCTCCAAACCGGCCACGATGGCGTGGTGCGCATGCCGCTCGTCCGGCAACGGCGCGCCCCAGAACGCCATGATGCAGTCGCCCATGTATTTGTCTATCGTGCCGCGGTGTTTATAGACGACACGCGAGAGCGGCGTCAGGAACTCGTTCATCAGCAGCGACAGCTCTTTCGAGTCGAGGCCTTCCGAGATGGTGGTGAAACCGCGCACATCCGAGAACAGGATGGTCATCTCGCGGCTGTGGCCTTCCATCGAGACCTGTTCCGGGCGTTCGCTCAATTCACCGACGACTTCTTTCGGGACATATTGCCCGAACAGATTGGTGATCTGACGTTTGGTCCGCGATTCGACGAAATAGCCGTAGGACATATTCAGCGCGAACAGCGCCAGCACCATCAACAGACTATTGGCCAGCGGCAAGGCAATGTCGCCTTGCTGCCAAACATAGGCGTTGACTCCGACCGTCACCAGCAACACCGTCAGCGAGACCAGTGTGTCCTGTATTGGACTAAGCAACGGCAACAGAAAGCTCAATGCCACACCAATGACCAGCAGCAACACCACTTCGGCCGCCAGGATATACGGCGGGCTGGATTTGATCGATTGATCGAGGATGCCGCTGATCATGTTGGCATGGATCTCGACCCCGGGATAAACCTCATCCACCGGCGTGGAGCGCAGGTCCAGCAGACCGGGTGCCGTCGTCCCCAGCAACACGATCTTGTGCTGCAAATCCTCCAGAGGAACGCGTTCGTTCAACACATCGGTGACCGAGATATATCTGAACGAGCCGCGGAAACCGCGATAAGGTACCAAGGCACTCGCGGCACTGTCGACCGGGATACGCAGATCGTCGAACTCCAGCCATTCCAGGCCGGCATAATCCTTGTCATCACTTCCGTAACCGGCCTTGAGGAGGGGATTGCCCAACACTGTGCGCACCATCGCCAGCGACAGCGATTCGTAGTAGGCCCCGTCGTATTCGATTATCATGGGAACGCGGCGCACCAGGCCGTCCGGATCCGGCGCCTGGGTAAAATGTCCCGCACTGGCAGCACGGTTCTGCAATTGCTCCAGATTGCCGCCGTAGCCGTCCGACTTGATGAAATCGATGGGACGATCCTTGAATGTCCCCGGCGAAAAAACGGGATCGGGCAATGCTCCGGAAGTGTTGTTCGAACTGTTGAAGTAATAACCCAGCACGACGTTGCGATCCAGCAGCTTTCTGGCAAACAGGGTGTCGTATTCCAATTGCGGCTTGATCCGGTCCAATACAGATTGGAATTGCGGCACGTTCTTGAGCTGATTGCGCCCGAGATCCTGCAACACCGACAGGCCGGAACTGTTGTCCTTTTCTGCGAAGACCACGTCGAAGCCCAACACCGCGACACCATATTTATCGAACAGCTTGTCCAGCATCAGTGCCAGCTTGTCGCGCCCCCAGGGCCAATGCCCCTCGTCGCGCAGACTCTTTTCGTCGATATCCAGAATGACGATACGCTCGTCCACGGTGTTCGGCATCGTCCAGCGCAGGCGGGTATCGTAGAGCTTGGCCTCCATGAAGCTGACGAAGCCCATTTGATAGAGCTTCGCCGCGTTGCCGATGAACAGGAAAACGACGGCCAGACCCAGTCCGATCAAAAGCGCGTGCTTTTTCATGCAGCCCTCGTTAAATATGCAGGAGTCGTCATCGGCATGTCATCAAAGCGGGTCAGGCTTTGAAATAGAACTCCATCTTCACTCCGGCCAGCTCGATGATGTCGTGATCGGCCAACTGGTGCGGTTGCTCGCCTACAGACGCTCCATTGACGGAAGGGAAACTCTCTCCCTCGACATGGGTGATGAAGAAGCCATGCGGACGGCGCGCCAGAACTGCCACCTGTACACCCGGCTTGCCCAGTGTGGTCAGACTTTTCACCAGCTCCAATTCCCGCCCCGCATTCGGGCCGTTCAGTATCTGCACCGCCGCCTGCTGTGCGGATGGCTGTGACGCGGCGGGTGCCTGTGCCGGTATCGCCGCAGCCGGCTTGGCCACCGATGATGTTGCGAACCTGCCCGTGGCATCTCCGTGCCCCGCAACGGGCGGAGTAAAGCGTCCGGTTGCATCACCGTGTGCCGCTTTCGCAGGTCGGTTCAGTACCATGGTCTTTTCAAAATCCTCGGGTGTCGCCTCTCCCGGCTGATCGTTCAGATATTTCAGTTTGTACTTCCCGATCTCGATCACATCATTGTTCTGCAGGAAATGTTTCTTGGTCACCACACCGTTGACCGACAGGCCGTTGGTGCTATCCAGATCCTCGAGGAAAGAATCGTTAAGGATGGTGATAACCGCCGCATGTTCGCTGCTGACAGCCAGATTCTCGATGACGATATCGTTATGCGGCTTGCGCCCGATCAGCGTGCGCTCCTTGCTTATCTCATATTCCTTCAGCACCGCGCCGTCCATGCTGAGTATCAATTTGGCTGACATATACTATCCCCGTGATTAATGCTTAAACCAAGATAAGAGTTTCGCGACCCAGCCATGCGGTGCGGCAAATCTGCCGTTCACTTTGACCAGGATCACCGACACATTGTCGCGACCGCCGTTGTCATTGGCCTGCTCGATCAAAGCCGATGCGGCCAACGACAGATTAGCCTTCAACATCTTCAGCGTCGCGCCGATCTCTTCATCGACGATCATGTCGTTAAGGCCGTCGGAGCACAACAGGTAGATATCGCCCACCTGCACCTGGTGAACATGCACCTCCGGCTCCACTTCCGCGTCGATACCTACCGCGCGTGTCACCAGATTGCGATTCTTCGAAGTGCGCGCATCCGCCGCGCTGATCATGCCGCTGTCGATCTGCTCCTGCAGCAGGGAATGGTCGCGCGTGATGGTCTCGAACACCTCTCCACGCAAGCGATACATGCGCGAATCGCCTACATGCGCGACCGCCACACGGTCATCGTAGAAAAGACCCGCGACGATGGTGGTACCCATACCCGAATATTGCGGCTGACTCTCCGCCGCGTGGTAGATGGAAGCGTTGGCTTTTTGCACGTTGTCACGCAGCAACACGACACCGGCATCCTCGCCGCTGAAAGGATCCGGCTCCTCCGGACGCACATCCTGCAGGTGATGCCTGATCTCGCTGGACAGGACGGAAACGGCGATCCCGCTGGCCACCTCGCCCGCGTTATATCCGCCCATACCGTCGGCCAGCACGACCAATCCCGCGGCGGTATCGAAAGTCACACTGTCCTCGTTGTGCGACCTGACCATCCCCGGATGGCTCAGGCTTACGATCTCCAGTGCGTCTTGTATGTTCACATCTTCCCCCTGCGCTTCATCTTCAATGTAAGGTGGCGGCACACTGGCGAATCGCCTCGGCCATTTCTCGTCCGGTTTGGTAACGCTGCTCCAGCGTCTTGGCCAGCGCCTGATCGATGATCGCCACGACACAGGGCGGAATCTCCGGATTCACACTCAGGATATCGGTCGGCGACTCACTCGTGATACGGAACATCAGTTGCGCCATCGACTCCCCTTCGAAGGGGAGCTTACCACAGGCCATCTGGTACAGACTCACCCCCAGCGAGAACAGATCGGACTGCCCGCCGATCTTGTTTCCGGCCAGTTGTTCGGGCGACATGAAGGACGGCGTACCGAGCACCATGCCGGTCTTGGTCTTGGAAGAATCGGTGATACGCGCAATGCCGAAATCGGTGACCTTCACCGTGTCACTTTCCGGGTCATACATGATGTTGGCCGGTTTGATATCGCGATGCACCACGTGCAGCGTATGGGCATAGTCCAGCGCATCCGCCACGCGCGCGATGATGCTCAACACGCGCGGCAGCGGCAGCAGGTTGTCGCGCTTGGTATACGGCACCAGATCCTTGCCTTTGAGGAATTCCATCGCGATGAAGGCGAGGTCGTGCTCCTCTCCCGCGTCGTACATCGTGACGATGTTGGGATGGTTCAAGCGCCCGGCCGTCTCCGCCTCGCGGAAGAAACGCGCCTTCACCTCGTCCAGCTCGTCCTCCTCGAACTCCTGCGACAGGTTCATGGTCTTGATGGCCACCACGCGGCTGATCTTGGGATCCTTGCCCAGATAGACCACACCCATCGCGCCTTTGCCTAGCTCTTTTTCGATCTCATAACGCCCCAGCATCGGCTTCGACATCCCCGCCTTGTCCAGCACCATGGTGCTGGCGTTACTCTTGCCGCTGTTGCCGCCGAGGATCAGTGTCTCCGACATCGCCTTCGCCTGATTCAGGCGCTGCTCCAAGTCGCGGAACTTGGGGTTATAGTCGGACATGTATTTGAACACCGACTCGGCCTTGTTGAACTGACGCTTGCGCTCGAAGTCCAGCCCCAGGTTGTAGAGCACATCCATCAGACTGTCATCAACCGGCACCTTGCGGAACTTGTCGAACGCCATATCCAGCTGACCCTGCCCCTGAAAAGCCAACCCCAGCATACGATTGCTCTCCGCCGAGTCCGCATCGGATTTGATCTTGCCTTTTTCGGTGACCAGAAAACGTTTGGTGGTCAACAACAGATGCCCCACCAGCAACAACGCGGCGGATGTCATCAGCTGCAACCAGAGCGCCTGCGTGGTCATCAGCACGAAATGCCCGGACAACAGCAGGATGAACAGCACCGTGGTGACGGCGGCACCGATACCGGCACTCAGGCGCGGCAACAACACGATGAGATACAGCGCGACAAACAGGAACACCGCCTGCTCGGCCCAGAACGCCCAGCCCGGCACCACGAAGAAATCCTGCTTGAGGATGCTGGAAACCGAATGTGCCAAGGTCAACACCGGCGGCATCGCCGCCGACACCGGAGTCACTTGCAGCGCGCCCACACCGGCTGCGGTGGCGCCGATCAGTACGATTTTGTCGCGGTATTTTTCGGCGGGGATCTTGCCGCTGAACACATCGTAGAACGAGTCCACCTGGAACGCGGGCTTACCGTCCCGGTCACTGTAGAAATAGGTATACATGCGCGACATCGGATCGGTCGCGATCTTCAGATTGCCTACCTGCACCGCCTCGCCTTCCCTCACCTGGATGTCGCGCGGTTCCAGATTCAGACTCTTGGCCACCAGCATGAGCGACAGAGAGGGATAATGCTGATTGAAATAACTGAGCACCAGCGGCTCGGTACGTATCCCGCCGTCCACATCAGGCGTGACATTGAGATGCCCGACCGCCAATGCGAAAGAACCCAGCATGGGAATGGGGACTTGCGCCCCGTTGCTTGGGATGGGCATGGCCGTCGTCGCCCCCGGCGTGACATTGACCAGACCGTTTCTGGTCACATAGTCCGGCAACGGACTATCCGGGTTGCCCTGCGGCTCGCCCAGCTCGAACAACATCCCCAGCAACACCGAATTGGCCTTCGCGATACTCTCGGCCAGTTTCAGATCGTTATCCAGATGCGACAGCGCCTCCTGCAACAGCAGGTTCAACTGCTCCCACTCGGCGGGATTGCTTTCTTTCAGGGAAGAATTCGCGACCAGCGCGCCGATCTTGTTGACATACTCCAGACCGGCATCGACCTGTGGCTCGGAGAACAATACAGTGTGACCGACGACCTTGGCCTGCCCGCTGGCCAAGATGTCCAGCAACTTCGCCTGCACTTCACGCGGCCACGGCCAACGCCCCAGATTGGCGATACTCTGATCATCGATGGCGATGACAGCGATCTTGTCGCTGGGCGTCCGCTCGGAAGCCCGCACGGCCAAGTCGTAAGCCTTGCGCTCCAAACTTTGCAGCAGATCGGAAGAAGCACTGAACAGGAATAGCAACGCGACCAGCAGACCGACGAACCAATCCGCCTTGAGAAACGTCACTTTTTTGATGTTTGCCATGCCATTCTTTGCCTATCGTATCGATGCATGGGCGAATACTAAAACATTTTCCAATGTCAAACCATACCTATTTGATTTATTGGAATATCTAGATATTTTTATTTCACCAACAGGACGGGGGTCTGTGCTAATTGCATGACCTTTCCAGCAACCGAGCCCAATAACAGGCTGGACAGCGTGCTCTGTCCGTGCGCCCCCATCACGATCTGGTCGACCTGATGTTCCTGTGCGTACTGGATCACCGCCTCGGCAGGTGCGCCTATGCTGACATGATAGGAATAAGCGAGCCCGGACGCATCGAGCTTGGCGCGCGCTTCGGCAAGTGCCGCCGCCCCCTGCTCGCGGTAATAATCATTGATGGTGTCCTGATCGATGAACAGCTTCACGTTGCCGGATGCCAGCTTCCACTGCACATTGAGCAGGCATATCTGCGGCACAACCTTCAGCGCCCCGGCATAAGCAATCACATGCTCCACGGCACGATTCGCATTATCGGAGCCATCCACTGGGATCAATATCTTCATTTCATCATCCTCGTTTATTTGTTGTCGTGCGGGGAGCCGGACACCTGCTCATCCACCAGATCGATCACCGGGCTGCCCGTCACTTTACGCGATGCCAGCCACTTGCCGACCGCCACCACCAGGATCGCGCAGACCGCAGGAACCAGCCAATGCAGGAAATGCAAACGCTCCAGCAAAGGCTTGAATAACGCCTCGGTAACCAGCATCTCCCCCGCCACGTACCCCAGCAATGCACCGCCACCCAAGACCACAATGGGGAAACGGTCGATCAGTTTGAGTACGAACTGGCTGCTCCAGGCGATCATCGGGATACTGATCAACAAACCGAAAACCAATAGCCACACATTGCCGTGCGCAACCGCCGCGACACCCAACACATTGTCCAGACTCATCACAAAGTCGGCGATGATGATAGTCTTCACCGCCCCCCACAGATTGGCCTCGGCCTTGATATTGCCCTCACCGTGCTCGTCTTCTGGCAATAACAGCTTGATGCCGATCCACAGCAGCAACAGGGCACCGATCAGTTTCAGATAGGGCAAAGCCAGCAGACTGACCGCAAAGAAGGTCAGCACCACACGCAGGCCGATAGCACCACCCACACCGTACAAGATGCCCTTGCGCCGCTGCGCCTCGGGCAGGTTACGGCAGGCCAGCGCAATCACCACCGCGTTGTCGCCCGACAGCAGCAGGTCGATCATGATGATCTTGAATACATCCACCCAGAACTGGGGGCTTTGCAACATTTCTAACATAAGATTCCTTCAAAATCACAAGTGTGAAACGGGAAAAGTGAAAGGTGAAATGCAACCCCACCTTTCACAGCTCCATCTTCACATTTCACGTTTTTAATATTCGCTGCATCACGCGTCCCATCTCCGCCGGATTGCGCGTGATATGGATACCGCACTCTTCCATCACCGCGAGCTTCTCGTTCGCGCCGCCCTGTCCGCCGGAGATGATCGCTCCGGCATGGCCCATACGTTTGCCTTCCGGCGCAGTGACTCCGGCGATAAAACCGACCACCGGCTTCTTCATGTTGTCCTTGATCCAGCGCGCACAGGCCTCTTCATCGCTGCCGCCGATCTCGCCCACCATGATCACCGCATCGGTGTCCGGATCATCGTTGAACAGCCGCATCACATCGATATGTTTAAGCCCGTTGATGGGATCGCCGCCGATACCGACACAGGACGATTGCCCCATCCCCAGCGCGCTGAGCTGCCCGACCGCCTCATAGGTCAGCGTACCGGAACGCGATACCACACCGATGCGCCCCTTCCTGTGAATATGCCCCGGCATGATACCGATCTTGATCTCGTCCGGCGTGATGAGACCCGGACAGTTGGGACCGATCAACAATGTCTTTTTGCCCTGCATCTTGTAGCGCGTGCGTAACATGTCATGCACCGGGATACCTTCGGTGATGCAGATCACCAGATCCAGTTCGGCCTCTACCGCTTCGTCGATGGCCGCCGCCGCACCGGACGGCGGCACATAGATCACCGAAACCGTGGCACCGGTGGCCTGTTTGGCATCGCGCACCGAGGCATACACCGGAATGTCCTCGAACACCTCACCCGCCTTCTTCGGATTCACTCCGGCCACAAAACAATTCACACCATTCGCGTAAGCCTTGGATTGCTGGGTGTGAAACTGGCCGACTTTGCCGGTCATGCCCTGGGTGATCACCTTGCTATTTTTGTTGATGAGGATGCTCATTTTTCCCCCTTCGCGGCGGCCACCACCTTTTGTGCCGCATCAGCCATATCGTTACCCGAGATGATGGGCAGACCGGATTCGGCCAGTATCTTCTTGCCGAGATCGACGTTGGTCCCTTCCAGACGCACCACCAGCGGCACCGTGAGGTGCACCTCGCGCGCTGCCGCAACCACCCCTTCGGCGATCACATCACACTTCATGATGCCGCCGAAGATATTGACCAGAATGGCTTTGAGTCTGGGGTTCTTCAGCATCAGTTTGAACGCCTCGGTGACCTTTTCCCTGTTCGCGCCACCGCCGACATCGAGGAAATTCGCGGGGCTGCCGCCGTACAACTTAATGATATCCATGGTCGCCATCGCCAGCCCGGCACCGTTCACCAGACAGCCGATGTCACCATCCAGCGAGATGTAAGAGAGATCGAATCTGGAGGCCTCGATCTCAGCCGCATCCTCCTCGTCCAGATCACGCATGGCGACGATCTCGGGATGACGATACAACGCATTGCTGTCGAAATTGAATTTCGCGTCCAGCGCGAGCACACGATCATCCGCCGTCAGCACCAGCGGATTGATCTCGGCCAGCATCGCATCCTTTTCCACAAAGGCCCGATACAAGCCCCGCAGTGCCGCCACAGCACCGGCCAGCGCAGCCTCGGGGATGCCGATACCGCGCGCGGCCTGTGCCGCATCGGCCTCACTCAGTCCGTGTACCGGATCGATGCGCAAAGTCTTGATCTTTTCCGGTGCATGTTTGGCAACCTCCTCGATCTCCATGCCGCCTTCGCTGCTCGCAAGTAACGTAACACGCTGCGAAGCGCGATCTACCACCATACCGACATAGAATTCCTTGACGATCTGCGCGCCTTCTTCGATCAGCAGGCGGCGCACCCTCTGGCCCTCGGCTCCGGTCTGATGAGTGACCAGTTGCATGCCGAGAATCTGCTGCGCATAGGTCTGTACCTCGTCAAGCGACTTTGCCACTTTCACACCGCCGCCTTTGCCGCGCCCGCCCGCATGGATCTGCGCCTTCACCACCCAGACATTGCCACCCAGCGTCCGAGCGGCGGCAAGCGCTTCGTCGACACTGAAACACGCCACCCCGAACGGGGTCGGCACGCCGAACTCGCGCAAAATCTCTTTGCCCTGATATTCATGGATCTTCATGTTTCTCCCTGACATCCAAACACGCCGTTAGTGGAAAGACCGGCCAACTCGCTGACCGTTCAAGATAGCCTCAAGCTCTAGAGAATCGATGGACAACACAACGCGGCGATTCTACAACAGGATGTCATCACTGCGGCGGAAAACACCGGATGTGCCGGAACAGTAGCGCGCCATGGAAATGAAAACGGCCACCGCGATGCGATGGCCGTTTCAATGATTGGTGCCGCTTATCGGATTCGAACTGATGACCTACCGCTTACAAGGCGGTTGCTCTACCAACTGAGCTAAAGCGGCGAAGAAGAACACTGGAGATACGATAAAGAAGCAGAACTTCGCGACCGGTAACTGATGTACTCCTTGGAAAGCGCCGCCATTATACATAGGCCGCGCGATTTCTCAAATCAGCATATGACTTGGTGCGGGTATTTTACTTTGCCTAGCTCGGGAAGACTGGCAGAATGACCCTACTTCCACCCACAGGAGAACTCCATGAAAGCCCCTATCCGTGTCGCGATCACCGGTGCCGCCGGGCAGATCGGTTACAGCCTGCTGTTCCGCATCGCCAACGGCGACATGCTCGGGCGTGAACAACCCATCATCCTGCAACTGCTGGATATCACCCAGGCACAGCAGGCCTTGCGCGGCGTGGCGATGGAGTTGGAAGACTGCGCCTTCCCCATGCTGCAGCAGGTCATCATCTCCGACGACCCGCGCGTCGCCTTCCGCGATGCCGAAGTCGTGCTCATGGTCGGGGCGCGCCCGCGCAGCAAAGGCATGGAACGCAAAGACCTGCTCGAAGCAAACGGTGCCATCTTCTCGGAACAGGGCCGTATCCTCAACGAAGTCGCCGCGCGCCACGTCAAGGTGCTGGTGGTGGGCAACCCCGCCAACACCAACGCACTCATCGCCATGAAGAACGCCCCCGACCTCGATCCGCGCAACTTCAGCGCGATGATGCGTCTCGACCACAACCGCGCCATCACTCAGGTCGCGCTGAAACTATTCCAACCCATTCAGGACATCAAGAAGATGGTCATCTGGGGCAATCATTCCGGCACGCAATACCCTGATCTGTCCCACGCCGAGGTGCGCGGACGCAAGGTGGCCGACATCCTGCAACAGAACGGCTGGGAAGACTGGGCCGAAAAATTCTTCATCCCCACCGTACAGAAACGCGGTGCGGCCGTAATCGAGGCGCGCGGATTATCCAGTGCGGCCAGTGCTGCCAATTCCGCCATCGCCCACGTGCACGACTGGCTGCTGCATTCCCACCACAACGACTGGGTCACCATGAGCGTACCGTCGGATGGCAGTTATGGCATCCCCGAAGGTGTGCTCTACGGCTTCCCGGTGACCTGCCGCAACGGCCACTACCATATCGTGAAAGACCTGCCCATCAGTGAGCTGGGACGCAAACACATGATGGACAGCTATCAGGAACTGCTCGACGAACGCGAACTGGTGAAGCATCTGCTGAAATAGCCGCCCCCCGGAACGGACGGCCTAGATATTTCCCCGCTATCTAGGCCATTCAGTCTATTGTTACCCTCACTGATACGGTGCAGAATCCCGTGCACTATGGCAATTCAACGACAGTGATGCTTTTTGTGACACGCTTAACCAGCCTTTTCCTCCTTTTCGCCAGCCTTTGCTTTGGCACTTCCGCCTTCGCTGTTGAGCACATCACACTGCAACTCAAGTGGACGCACCAGTTCCAATTCGCCGGCTATTACGCCGCCCTCGAAAAAGGTTATTACCGCGAGGCCGGACTCGATGTCCACCTGAAGGAAGCGACACCCGATACCGACACCATCGCTGAAGTGCTCAGCGGCAATACCGAATTCGGCGTCGGCAGTAGCAATCTGCTCCTTTCGCGCGCGACGGGCAAACCCGTGGTGGCACTCGCGGTCATCTTCCAGCGCTCTCCCTATGTGATCTTTACCGCCAAGGATAAAGGCATCAACCAGCTGAGCGACCTTGCCGGAAAACGTATCATGCTGGACGACCAGTCGGGAGAACTGCTGCTCTTGCTCAAACACTCCGGTCTCCAGAAAGATTCATTCACCCAGCTCAAACACAGCCAAAATCCGCAGGACCTTATCGACGGCAAGGTCGATGCTATCTCGGGTTACATCTCGACCAAACCCTATTTTTTCGACCGGGCGCATTTTGCCTATCAGGCCTTTTCCCCGCGCGCGGCCGGAATAGATTTCTACGGCGATAACCTGTTCACCTCGGAACAGGAACTGCAGGCCCATCCGGAACGCGTGCAGGCTTTCACAGAAGCGAGTCTGCGCGGCTGGCGTTATGCCCGCGACCACCGCGATGAGATCATCGACCTGATCACGAGAAAATATGCAAAACAGAAACCGCGCGATTTTCTTGCGTTCGAAGCCGAGCAGATGATTCCGCTGTTGCAGCCGGACCTGGTCGACGTCGGTTACTCCAGTCCGACCCGCTGGCAACATATCGCTGATGTCTATGCGGATGCCGGTTTGCTGCCGCGCGGATTCCCTCTAAGCGGATTCATCTACACCCCGCCGAATGACAATGGCTCTCTGCTCCAGCACAGCGTGGAAGTCTCCCTGCTGCTGCTCATCCTGATCGGCGCGGGAGCGATACTGGTCTATTTCATCTATCGCAAGATACACACCAACCTCGAACAACTGGAAGCCGTACATCTGCGCGAACAGGCCCGCACCCTTGTCCTCGAACTGCTGGCCAAAGGCGCTCCCTTACCGGAGATACTGGCTGCCGTGGTCAAAAATGTGGAAGTCGAAGACCCGCACACCCGATGCTCCATCCTGCTCATGGACAAGGACGGCAAACATCTGAACGTGGGTGCCGCCCCCAGCCTGCCCGATTTCTACTCGAGCGCGATCAACGGACTCGCCATCGGCCCGAATGTCGGCTCCTGCGGCACAACAGCCTATCTCGGCAAACGCACCATCGTGGAGGACATCCTCACCCATCCCAGCTGGGGACCTTATAAAGAACTGGCCGCCAGTGCGGAATTGGGCTCCTGCTGGTCCGAACCCATCATCTCCTCGACCGGCAAAGTACTGGGCACCTTCGCCATTTACCATCAGCAAGCACGCTACCCTTCGGCGAACGACCTCGAACTGATCGAACGTGCCGCCCATCTGGCCGAAATCGCCATCGAGAAGACCCAGGCGGAACAGGCACTGCAACAGAACAACCTGCTGCTCTCCAAGATCTCAGCCGAAGTTCCCGGCATCATCTTTCAGTTCCGGCTATATCCCGATGGCCGCAGTTGCTTCCCTTTCATCAGCGAAGCGGTGCGCAAGATGTACGGCATCGCCCCGGAAGACCTGCGCGAGGATGCCACGCCTTTCTTCAGCTACCGCCATCCCGAAGATGCCGCCAGACTTGCCGCATCGGTGGAAGAATCCGCACGCAACCTCACGCGCTGGCACATCGAATACCGCCTGATCCTGCCCAGCCAGGGCGTGCGCTGGCGACTGGGCGACGCGGAACCGGAAAGACTGGAAGATGGCAGCACACTCTGGCACGGCTTCATCACCGACATCACTGAGCGCAAGAACACTGAAGAGCGCATCCGCCATATGGCGCAATACGACGGGCTGACCGACCTGCCCAACCGTGCCATGTTCAGCGACCGCCTGCAGCAGGCGCTCGCAGCCGCCAAACGCGGACAGCACCAATTGGCACTGCTGTTCCTCGACTTCGACAAATTCAAGCCCATCAACGATTCTCTTGGTCACGCGGTCGGCGATCTGTTGCTGCAGAGCGCGGCAAAACGGATGCAGGAATGTATGCGGGAATCGGACACCATCGCCCGCATCGGCGGTGACGAGTTCGTCGTACTGCTCCCCAATGTCACAGGCGAACAGGATGCGTTATTCGTCGCGGAAAAGATCCGGCTGGCTATCGAGCAACCGTTCGAGCTGGCGGGGCATGTACTGGAGATCAGCACCAGTATCGGCATCGCGCTCTACCCGCAACACGGCGAAGACGAGATCGAGCTAGGAAAACATGCCGATCTGGCGATGTATTACGCCAAACAAAATGGTCGCAACACTGTGATGGTCTACCGCCACGATATGCAAGTGACTGGCCAATAAGTCGGCCTAAGAAATCATGCCGACTCGCGCACCAGTGCAAAGCCCCCGCCCGGCGTTCTGAAATTGGTGGTCTGCCCCTGATAGAGACGCGCCGCCACCAGTTGTATCTGGCCGTCGTAGACATAACAGCGCACATCGTATTTCAGGTTCACCACGGTATCTCCCGCTCGCGCCACACACTCTCCCGGCACCGCTAGGCGCTGCGCGACATAATCAGCGCTCAATATCTCATCGAACACGCGCCGGGTCAGCTTGTCGCCACGGTAGGCACCTTTTGCGCCATAACCGGAGACCGGTTTGAAGAACCATTGCTTGCGTTCGTCCCACCAGCGTTCCGCGTCATGTGCTTCGACCTGCCGCGTTTGCGGCACACCGCCTTGCAGCACCGTGATCGTCGCCTCCTCCGCACCCAGTGCGCGCAACGCCGCCGCATCCGATAAACGCACCAGATTGCGCTTGTCGGCATAACGCGCATAAGACTGCGGATGCGGCGTCAGCACCACCTGCCTGGCCTGATAGGCTAGGAGCAAAGCCGGATAACGCTCCAGCGCAAAATCGGTGAGGCGGTTGTAAACCAGATCGATCTTTTCGCCGCCCAGATACAGTCCATCGGCGGTAGCCGACAGCGCGGCGGGATCGGCGATGAAAGCGCGCAGACCGGCACGTGCGAACATCTGCTGCGCCAACAGGAACTCGGGATAGAGATATTGCTCTTGGGGCTGTTCATCGATGATCGCAATCGTTTTAAGCGGACGTTCGCCCTGCTCCAGTTGCCACTCTGCGTGGAACATCGCCATGAACACCTGTTCAAGCGCCTCGACGGCCAGCGCCTTGCCGGGCAATGCAGTTTTCTGCTGACTGTCCAGCAGCAAAGCGTTCAGAAACGCACCGCCCGCATTGGTATTGATCTCAATGAGATGCGCCCCGTTGTCGTTCAGATGGAAGTCGTAACCGAAGAACACCCCTTGGCAGCGCGTCTCATCATGCCGCCCCGGCCAAGCCGGTAACCGCACCACTCGTTCGACGGCGGTAATGACGGCCTGCATACTGGCCATCTGTTGCGCGGGGATCAGCAGCGGCACCGCCGCGAACAGATGGGCATGCCGCTCGCCGAGCGCCGCCTGAAACCCTTCCCCCTGTTGACGGACAGCTTGCGCCAACGCAACGCTGTCGATCAACGTCGGTTCGACCTCATTTACCATTGGCCGCCGTTATCCCCAGCAGACGGTCTTTCAGATCGGCCTGTGCGGGCCTGTCACCCAGCCACGCCATCAGGAAACCACGGATGAAGCGGGCATCGGCCACACGTCCGATCTCTTTGCCGTTCAGGCTCACACTCACCCCCGTGCCGGGCTGGTGATCCAGCACCATGTGGTCACCCTTGTTGATGTCCGGAACCTTGTCGAAAACGGTGGCGAACTGCATCCAGCCCGCTTCCGCGCGCTTCATCTCGTCCGCGCTGAGGTTCTCGGTCATCAGCTTGTAGGTCGCCTCCAGCAATTGCACACTGGTCACGCCGAACATAAAATCCAGCGTGACACGTTTGCGCGACTGTTCGTCCAGCACTTCCGCGACGGTATGTTTAGGCTCCGGCAGATACAAGGCGATGGCATACACATGGAACATGCCCACCATGAGTCGCGTCCCCGCACCGTTGAGCACCAGCGACTGGCCACCCACCTGCGCCTTCTCCGCCACCTTGACCCCGGCCAGTTCGATAGCACCGACCACTTGGCTCAACGACAGCAACAACACCGACATCACAATACGTTTCATCTTTTATCTCCGAATTCAGTTATCAACTGCCCAGCAACACGGTCTTCAGATCATCCGACACCGGCTTGTCACCCAACCATATCTTCAACAACGCGTGATAGAAATCCTCACCCGCGATACGCCCCAATTCAACACCGTTCAAGCTCACACGGGTACCTTCTGCGGGCACCCAGTCGAAAGCAATCACATCGGCGCGTTTCACTGTGTTGTGGTTGTCGAACAGCTTGTCGAATGCCGTCATACGCTCCCGCAACACCGTCAATTGCGCAGCATCGTGATTCTTTTCCATGCCTTTGCGGAAGCCGCCCAGGAAACGCTCCAGATCACCCTCTCCCACCAGCACATGCAGCGCGATACGTTTGGGCCGCGTATCGGCAAATACCGCAGCGGTCGTTTGCGATTTTTTTTCCGTCAGATACAGGCCCACCGCGTACATCTTGAAGAACACGATACTGCGCACGCCCGCACCGTTCAGTGCCAGCTTGGTATTGCCGAGCTGCACCTCATCTTCCAGCGTGATTCCCTCCAGCGTCGCCGCCCCCGCCTGCATGGACACACACAACAAAAACATCACTATCAGTTTCTTCATACCGCCCTCTATCGTTTCAAAGATCCCGTCAGCCACGTCACAGCGCCTCAAACACGCCCGCCGCGCCCATGCCCGTGCCGATACACATCGTCACCATACCGTATTTTTGCTTGCGCCGATGCAAGCCGTGCAACAGCGTCGCCGTGCGGATCGCCCCTGTCGCCCCAAGCGGATGCCCTAAAGCGATCGCGCCACCCAAAGGATTGACGATAGCCGGATCAAGGCCCACATCGTTGATGACTGCCAGCGACTGCGCGGCGAACGCTTCATTGAGTTCGATCCAGCCCATGTCCTGCAAACTCAGCCCCACCTGCTTCAACACACGCGGAATGGCTTCTTTCGGGCCGATACCCATGATCTCCGGCGGCACACCGGCCACGCTAAAGCCGAGGAATTTGCCGATGGGCGTCAGGTTATAACGCTGCAATGCCGCCTCGGAACACAGCAACACCGCCCCCGCCCCGTCCGACATCTGCGAACTGTTGCCCGCCGTCACCGAGCCGCGCTGTGCGAACACCGTTCTGAGTTTGGACAAAGCATCCAGCGAAGTATCCGCACGCGGCCCTTCGTCCTGCCCCACCGCGCGCGCCTTCACGTTCACCGCACGCGTATCCATATCCGCCACATGCTCGCTGATGTGGAACGGAGATATCTCGTCATTGAACTCACCGCTGTTGATCGCCGCGATGGCGCGTTGATGGCTCTGCAAGGCAAACGTATCCTGCGCTTCACGGCTCACCTTCCAGCGCTCTGCCACCTTCTCCGCCGTCAGCCCCATACCGTAAGCGATGCCGTAGTTCTCATCGCGCTCGAAGATAGAGGGATTGAACGCGATCTTGTTGCCCATCATCGGCACCATACTCATACTCTCCACACCTGCCGCGATCATCACCTCCGCCTCGCCCAGGCGGATGCGATCCGCCGCCAGCGCCACCGCCTGCACCCCGGAAGAACAGAAACGATTGATGGTCATGCCCGGCACCGTGTTCGGCATGCCCGCCAAGAGCAGCGCGATACGCGCCACATTCATGCCCTGCTCCGCCTCCGGCATCGCACAGCCGACGATCACATCACCGATGCTGGCCGGATCGAGCGACGGCGCCTGCGACAGCACACTCTTCAACACATGCGCCAACAGATCATCGGGCCGCGTGTTGCGAAACATGCCACGCGGTGCCTTGCCCACTGGCGTGCGCGTGGCGGCGACGATGTAGGCTTCCTGGACTTGTTTGCTCATGATCCCCTCCTAATCAACTATTGTTTAATATTCTCATTTCAGGAATTGAGAATGAGCAACTTCGTAGGTCGGGTTAGCGCAGCGTAACCCGACACCCATCTATTCAAACCCAACACCCTCAAAATTCATCTGCCCCCGCCCCCAACCTGCCTCATAAATTCCGGCTTCGACATACCGCCGAAAACTGGAATGTGGCCACGCCATCGGAGAGGTCGCATATCCATGCTTCACCGGATTGTAATGAACATACTCCACATGCCTCTCGAAATCTCGCTCATCCCTCAGCATGTGCTCCCAATAACGATGCTGCCACAACGCCTGCTCCCGCCGTTTCGTTTGGCTGGCGTTTGGCATAGCGCGCAAGGCGGGATCACAATGCTTGGTGAACCACGTCTTAATCAACCGCCAACGGATAGCAAAATCCGCATCGCCCGGCGGCAACGTCCATACACAATGCAAGTGATCCGGCAAAACCACCACCGCATCCAGCACAAACGGACGGGAAGTGCGCACGGCGCGAAATGCCGACCGCAACACATCCACCGCCTCCGCCGAAGCAAATATCGGTCGCCGTTTCTCCGTCACCAACGTGAAGAAGAATGAGCCGCCTTCAACGAATGCCCGCCGGTATCTCATCGCATGCTCCGACCTCGTATAACGCCGATGTCCCCGTATCAGCCCCAGACTGCAATTTACATGCACATATTCTCAATTATCCACTTCTCATATTTCTGACGATTTTTGGCTACAACTCCAAGCCTATCTCCATCCATATTTGCACGCTGAATCGATAAGAACGCTTCATCAAACACATTGAATAACAAAGTAGTGTCCTCTTTACCATCGTGATGCTTCAAGCGATTCCGAGAGTTATTCCATTCATTAAAGGCATCTTTTTCGGTTCGCTCACCCGCATATTTCAAACCTGTACTTTTGCGGATATCAACTATGCTGTTCCAAACTTCTTTAGCCGCCGAATCGTCACCTTGCTGTTTTAACAATCCGGCAAAAATGCCATCCGCAGCTCCCGCTAGCGTGATTGCGGAAATTCTTTTCCCTGTAAGGAATAAATCAATGGCATCTTCAAGCTGAATTTTCGCCAGAGTTGCTTTGCCAATTTCCGAGTTATCTTCCTCAGAATATCTTCCCATTGAATCTCCATCTATTAGTTTCGTAGGTCGTGTTAGGCGCGTCTTTTGCGCCGTAACCCGACGGCGTATTGTCGGGTTACGCTGCGCTAACCCGACCTACCATTCGTTTCAATTCCTCAACGGCTTCCCACTCTTCAACATATATTCAATCCTTGCCTGCGTCTTCTCCGTCGCCAGCAGCTCCATGAAGTTCTTGCGCTCCAGATCGAGCAGCCAATCCTCATCCACCAAACTGCCCGCTTCCACATCACCACCGCATAAGGTCTCGGCGACGCGGCAGCCGATGTTGTAGTCGTGTTCGGAGATGAAGCCGCCTTCGCGCATGTTGAGCATGGCGGCTTTGAGGGTAGCGATGCCGGTGCGTCCGGCAACGGCGATGTGGCACGGGTGCAACGGCGGACGGTATGCGGTGGCGTTGAGGGCTTTGGCCTCTTCTTTGGCGATGTGCAGCAGTTCGAATTTGTTCAGCACGATGCGGTCGGACTGTCTCAGGTAGCCCATCTCCCTTGCCAGCTCGGCGCTCTTGGAGACTTCGCCCATGGCGATGTTCTGGAAGTAGCGGCGCACAAAAGGAAACACGTCCACATGGTTGTCGTTGGCAAAACGTTGCGCCTCCTGTGCCGCGCGTTGCGCCATCTCTTTGCAGCCGCCCCCTGCGGGCAGCAGGCCGACGCCGACCTCGACCAGACCGATGTAACTTTCCAGCGTGGCGACGATGCGTGTGCAGTGGATGGAGAATTCGCAGCCGCCGCCCAATGCCAGGCCATCCACTGCCGCGATGGTGGGCACTTGCGCATATTTGAGGCGCATGGAGACTTGCTGGAACTTGGCGACCACGGCTTCGACGTGTGGCACGTTGCCGATGGCGGCATTGAGTACATCGCCGATCCCGCCATGACCCGCAACGGTGTATTTGACGCGGTTCACCGCGCCTTTGAGTTTGCCGAGCAACCCCGCATCTTCGCCGGTCTCCTGCACACCCTGCATCAGTTGCAGCAGGTTGGCTCCGGCGGAGAACGGCGGCTCTGTTTGCCACAAGATGAGCGCGCTGAAATACGCTTCGGCTTCATCCACCGCACGCAGAATGCCGTCCAGCACTTCGTTGCTCACAGTGTGCATCTTGGTCTTGAAGCTGAGGATGGCGATGTTGTCACCGCCATGCCATAGGCGCACTTCGGGTGTCTCGAATACGGTCTCGCCGTAGTGATGTTCTTCGCCGATGAGTGCATCGGGGTAGAGTTGGCGCTGGTAGACGGGGAGTGTGGAGCGGGGTTGGTAACTTCCCCTCTCCCCCATCCCCTCTCCCGCCTGCGGGAGAGGGGGGAGCGAAGCGAAGGGAGAGGGTGCGAAAGAACCTTGCGCAGTATGCACACCGGTGCGCGCCGGGTCGGTCGCCCACTCCGGCAACGGCGCGCTTGCCATCGCCTTGCCTGCATTGATATCGGCGCTGATCCACTCTGCTACTTGTTGCCAGCCTGCGGCTTGCCAGATCTCGAACGGACCGCTGTCCCAGCCGAAGCCCCAGCGCACGGCGAGGTCTACGTCGCGCGCGTTGTCGGCGATGTGCTCCAGTTGCAGAGCGCAGTAATGGAACACGTCGCGGAACGTGGCCCACAGGAACTGCGCTTGCGGGTGCGGGTTGCGGCGCAGTCCGGCAAGTTTCATCGCCCAGTTGCGCTCGCGCAAGATCTCTTTCACCTCCGCGTCGATCTCGCTGTCGGACAGGCGATACGCTTTGGTGTGCAAGTCCAGCACATGGATGTCTTTTCCGATCTTCTGGTAAATGCCCTTCTTGCTCTTTTGCCCCAGCGATCCCTGATCGACCAAATAACCGAACCAACTTGGCAGTTCGAAGTGTTGGTGCCACGGATCTTCGGTGAGGTTCTCGCGCATGGTGTTGACCACATGCGCAAACACATCGAGGCCGACCACATCCAGCGTGCGGAAGGTGGCGCTCTTGGGGCGACCGAGGTAACGCCCGGTAAGTGCATCCACAGTGTCGAAACCGAGGTTGAACGCGGCGGCATGGTGTTTGGTGGCGAGCATGGAGAACACGCCGATACGGTTGGCGATGAAGTTGGGCGTGTCCTTGGCACGCACCACGCCTTTGCCCAGCGTGGAGACGAGGAAGGTCTCCAGTTGGTCGAGCAGCGCCGCCTCGGTGCCGCTACAGGCGATCAGTTCGACCAGATGCATGTAACGCGGCGGATTGAAGAAATGGATGCCGCAGAAGCGGTGGCGCAGATTCTCGGGGAAAGCCGCGGCCAGTGTGTTGATGGAGAGGCCGGAGGTGTTGCTGGCGAAGATGGTGTGCGCGCCCAGATACGGCGCGACCTTGCGGTACAGATCGGACTTCCAGTCCATACGTTCCGCGATGGCTTCGATCACCAGATCGCATTCACGCAGCTTGTCCAAGTGCTGCTCGTAGTTCGCTGGCTGGATGTAGCTGATCTTGGCAGGGCTGGCGCTGGGCGCGGGTTCGAGTTTTTTCAGCCCCTCCAGCGCTTTGTTCACATTACCGTTCGGGCTGCCCTCCTTTGCGGGCAGTTCGAACAGCAGCGTCTCGACATTGGCATTGGTGAGGTGCGCGGCGATCTGCGCCCCCATCACCCCGGCACCGAGTACGGCGACTTTGCGGATATGAAAATTTGCGCTCATCTATCTCTCCAGTTCTGCCTGTTCGAGGCGGGGCCTGCCACAACAACGGTCATTGCAAACCGGCTCAGTCTGCCGGAGGCAGCACTCTGGGCTTGCGGTCTTCGCCCACCGCGACATAGGTGAGGGTCGCTTCGGTCACTTTGACACAGGTCGGTTTGACCGGGTCGCGCTGCGCGTATACCTCGACATTCACCGTCATCGAAGTGCGCCCGACCTTGGTGATGTCGGCATAAAAACTCACCACATCCCCCATGAACAACGGCTGCTTGAAGATGAACGAATTCACCGCCACGGTCGCCACCCTGCCGCGCGCGCGGCTGATGGCCGGGATGCTGCCCGCGATATCCACCTGCGCCATCACCCAGCCGCCGAACACATCGCCGGTGATGTTGCAGTCGGTCGGCATCGCCACCACACGCAGGGTGGCGTGACGGCTGGGCAGGGTCGTTTCCTGTTTGCTCATGTCTCAATGTCCTTCATAAAGTTGTTCGATCTCTGCCGCGTATTTTGTCACGACACGGTTACGTTTCATTTTCAAAGTGGGTGTCATGATGCCGTTCTCTATGGTCCACGGCTCGCTCAGCAACAACACGCGATGGATGCGCGCATAACCGGGGAACTCGCGCAATTGTGCCGCGATACGTTGCAGAGCCTGCTGCTCCACGCGTGTGTCGCGCAGCGATTCGGGCATGTCGGCTCGCACTCCGACCGCAGCGGCGAACTGCGGCCACAACTCGGGATTGAGCACCGCCACCGCCACCATATACGAGCGCGCTTCACCCAGCACCAGCACCTGCTCGAACAGGCGGTCGCGCGTGATGGCGAACTCGATGTCCGCCGGGGGCAGCTTCTCGCCGTTGGACATCACGATGATCTCTTTCACCCGTCCGGTGATGGTGATGTGACCGGAGGCGCTGATACGGGCGATATCGCCGGTGTTCAACCAGCCCTCGGCATCGATCATCTCGCGTGTCGCGTGTTCGTTGTTCCAGTAACCCATCATCACGTTCGGGCCTTTCACCAGCAGCGCATCATGCTCGCCCAGGCGCACCTGCACCCCGCGTATCGGCTGCCCCACCGACTCGGGAAAGTTATTCTCAGGATGGTTGCCACTGATCACCGGGCTGGTCTCGGTCAGGCCGTATCCCTGCACCACGGGCAAGCCCAGACCGACGAACACCCGCGACACATCGGCAGACAGGGCGGCACCACCGCTGACCGCCGTGCGCAGGCGCCCCCCCAAGCGCGCCAGCAGCTTGCGCGCCACCAGCCGGTCCAGCAGCGGCCACAGCAGGAATGCGGGGCGCCAGTCGCCGCGTCCCTGCTGGTGCAGAAAACGCGCCCAACCCACTTCGACAGCCAGATGGAACAACTTCTTGCGCAACGGCGAACCCTCGTCCAGCTTGGCGTTGATGGCGGCATAGATACGTTCGTAGATACGCGGCACAGAGATGAGCAAGGTCGGCCTGATGGTTTGCAGGTCTTCGCTCAACAGGGGAATGGAGCGCGCGAACGCCACCGTCGCGCCGGTCATCATGCTCAGGTAATAACCCAGCGTGCGCTCGAAGGCATGCGACAGCGGCAGGAAGGACAGGAACAGATCGTCGTGCTTCACCGTGAAGGTATCCAGACAGGCATGGGCATTGGACAGGATATTGTAATGGCTCAGCATCACGCCTTTGGGTTTGCCCGTCGTGCCGGAGGTGTACACGATGGTGGCGAGCCGCTGCGGATCAACAACAGTGTCGGGCTGCAATTGCGCCACCGCAGGCAACCAAGTATCGACATGCTGCAAGCGCGGCTCCGCATTCTTGCCCACGCTGTCGATGCTGACGAAACGCAGCACCGAGGTCATCTGCTCGCGCACCGCGCTCAGCTCCTGCCATTGCTCTTGCGTCTCGAACAACAACACTTTCACATTCGCGTCGTTGACGATGTAGGCGATGTTCTCGGCCCGATCCACGGTATACAGCGGCACCACGACCAGCCCAAGCGAAAGCGCGGCCTGATCGAAACAGATCCACTGCGGACAGTTGCGCAGCATCACCGCGACACGGTCGCCCGCTCGTAAATTCTCGCGCGCCAAGGCCGCCTGCCAACGTGCAACCTGTCCGCCCAATTCGCGCCAGATGATCGCCTGCCAGTTTTCATGGCGCGTATCGAAATAGCGGTAAGCGACCGTCTCCGGTGTGCGCCGTATGCGTTCGTGCAACAGGCCGTGTAATGTGTGCGCCTGCTCGGGGGTGATCGCAAGTCGTGTTTGCTCAGTCATCGTTGTCCTCACGTGCTCGTTTTATGACAAGAACAGGTCTTCATACAAAGTCGCTCCCGGTGTCACCGCATAAGGCGCCATATCCGTCACCCCCTCCGCGCGCAACACCTCCTCGTCGATGAAGCAGTTGCCGCTGCAAGTGCGGCTATCGCGCAACAGGATGGCATAGGCTGCGTCGGCGACGATGGCCGGATGACGCGACGCGCGCAGGATGTCCGCCGGAAAATTGTGTTCTATCGCGGCCGTGGCGATCGTGGTGCGCGGCCACAGACAATTACAGGCAATGCCCTCGGCGGCGAACTCCCGCGCCATGCCCAGCATACACAGACTCATGCCGTATTTGGAGATGCTGTAGGCGGCATGCGGGGCTAGCCACTTCGGGTCGAGGTTCAACGGCGGCGACAAGGTCAGGATATGCGGATTCTGCGCGCGCTGCAGATGCGGGATGCAGGCTTGCGCGGCAAGAAAGGTCGCGCGCATGTTCACCTGCCACATCAGATCGAGACGCCTGGCCGGTGTCTGCAAGGTGGGAGTGAGGCTGATGGCACTGGCGTTGTTGACCAGCACGTCGATGCCGCCGAAATGCGCGGCAGCCTGTTCGACTGCCGCAGCGAGCGCGCGTTCGTCGCGTACATCGAGCTGTAGCGCCAGCGCCTGACCGCCTACTTCCCGCACCTCTTCCGCCACGCTATGTATGGTTCCGGGCAGCTTGGCATGCGGCTGAGCCGTCTTGCCGGTGATGACCACCCTGGCCCCGTCGCGCGCGCAGCGCAAAGCGATCTCGCGCCCGATGCCGCGCGAAGCGCCGGTGATGAAGAGGGTCTTGTCACGCAGGTCAGGCATGTTCAGTGTGGCGGTCTATCTGCGCGGCAACAACATGTTCACCGCCCCGCCGCCAATTGCTCCGGCGCGAAGTCATCCACCATGATGACCTTGCGGCGCAGCGCGTAATCACGCTCCAGTTGTGCGGCTTGTGCCTCGGTGATGAGGCCCGCTGCGCGCGCTTCGGCGATCTGTCCGGGTTCATCCAGCGCCTTGAGCTTACCGGCTTTGCGCGCGTCCACCAGTTCGGCCTGTAGTGGCTCACACCGCAACGTGCTAGCCAAGGCAGCCTCCAGCGCTCCCACCGCGTCATGCTCGTCGCTGGGGATGTAGCTGCCTGCGGTGAGCCGCTCGCGTGCCTGAGTGGGGCCGAGAATGAGTGTGGCGACCTCATGCCCCAGCGCATCACTCGGTGGGCGACGGCACTGCCCCAGCGGGAAGATGAGTGCGCGCAGCAGCAGTGCCGCAGGACGGCTGGGGAAGTTCTGCAACACACCGTCGAACGCGAGCTGGATGCGGTACAAGCCGTCCTGCATGGCCCAATCCAGCAGCGGCATATCCTCCAGCGGGCGACCGTCATCCTCGAATTTCTTCAGTACCGCCGAACACAGGTATAACTGGCTCAACACATCGCCCAGACGCGCCGACAGTTTCTCGCGGCGTTTGAGTCCGCCGCCGAGCACCAGCATGGCGATATCCGCCGCGAAAGCGAATGAGGTGGCATAACGCGTGAGCAATTGGTAATAACGCCGCGTCGGCTCCGCGGTGGGCGCATCGATGATACGACCGCTGCTCAAAGCGAACAGTAGCGAGCGCACCGCATTGCTCATGGCGAAACTGATATGGCCGAACAGCGCGGCATCGAAATCGAACACGGCGCGTTTTTTGTCGGCATCATGCGCGGCCTTGATCTCTTTCAGCACATAGGGATGGGCGCGCACCGCCCCCTGCCCGAAGATGATGAGACTGCGCGTGAGGATGTTGGCGCCTTCGACGGTGATGCCGATCGGGGTCTGCTGGTAGAAACGCGCCAGATAGTTATCCGGCCCCAGACAGATGCCCTTGCCGCCATGTACATCCATCGCGTCGTTGATGACCACCCGCCCGCGCTCGGTGCAGTGGTATTTGACGATAGCCGAGATCACCGACGGTTTCTCGCCCAGATCGACCGCCTGCGCGGTGAGCACACGCGCCGCATCCATCACGTAAAGGTTGCCGGCGATACGGGTGAGCGCCTCTTCCACCCCCTCGAACTTACCCACGGGCATGTGGAACTGTTTGCGTACCCGCGCATAGGCTCCGCTGGTGCGCGCCGCCAGTTTGACGCCGCCGGTGGCACTGGCGGGCAATGAGATGGAACGTCCCGCCGCCAGACATTCCATCAGCATGCGCCAGCCCTGGCCGATACGTTCCGCGCCGCCGATGATGTAGTCCAGCGGGATGAACACGTCCGTGCCTTGGGTCGGGCCGTTCTGGAACGCCGAGTTGAGCGGGAAGTGACGGCGACCGACGCGCACTCCCGGTGTATCGACCGGGATCAGCGCCAGCGTGATGCCGCGTGCGACTTCCGGGCCGAGCAGGTTTTGCGGGTCGTACAACTTGAATGCCAGCCCCAGCAGGGTGGCGACCGGTGCCAGGGTGATGTAGCGTTTCTCCCAGCTCACACGCACGCCCAGCACATCGGCCTGCCCGTTGAACTCACCGTAACAGACCGTGCCCACATCCGGGATGGCGCCCGCATCGGAACCGGCGAACGGCCCGGTCAGCGCGAAGCAGGGTACTTCTTCACCTTTGGCCAGTCGGCGCAGATATTTGTCTTTCTGTGCCTGGGTGCCGTAGTGCAGCAATAACTCGGCCGGTCCCAGCGAGTTCGGCACCATCACCGTCACCGCCGCCGTGCCGCTGCGCGAGGCGACCTTGGTGACCACGGCGGAATGCGCTTGCGCGGAGAACTGCAAGCCGCCGTATTCCTTCGGGATGATCATGCCGAAGAAACCTTTGTCGCGGATGAACTGCCACACCTGCGGCGGCAGATCCTGGCGCACATGGGTGACATCCCAATCGTCGATCATGGCGCACAACTGTTCCACCTCGTTATCGAGGAAGGCCTGCTCTTCTGCGCTCAGGCCCGGCTTGGGCAGGGCCAGCAACTTGTCCCAGTGCGGATTGCCGCTGAACAGCTCGCCATCCCACCACACCGTACCCGCATCCAGTGCTTCCTGTTCGGTCTGCGAGACCTGCGGCATTATCTTGCGGAACACGCCGAGCAGGGGACGGCTGACCAGAAAACGGCGCAGGAACGGTAAACCGAACACCACGATCACCAGCAGCAGGACGATATAAACCAGTTGCAGCGCGGTATCGGAGATGCGGCTCTGCACCGCGATGAGCGGTACGAACACCATCGCCGCCAGCAGCCAGCTCAACAACGAAGCACGGAAAAAGGAAAGTGACAGGAATACGGCAAGTACCAATATGAACAATAGAAATGCCATTGCAACTCCCCCAAGATATTTTTTGTGTGTACGTGCGGAACTTTAACTCTTCTGCCGCATTCCCGCCACGTTTGCGCCGGATTTTTCTATCCGCGCGCAAGCCCGGGGCACTCAGTCCGGGATGCCCAGTGCGGTCTCGAACACCGGCCTGCCGGCCAGGAATTGGGACAGGGTGAAAGCAGCCGTCGGCTGCATGTTGATGCAGATCATTTTGACATTCAGTGTCTGGCAGGTGCGGGCCAAGCTGTCCAGCCAGCCGTAATAGACCGGATCGATCACCGGCAGGGTGTTCAGGTCGTAATACAGGCGCCTGCCCTGTCCCTGTTGCAGATGCTCGACCAGCTCCAGGATCAGCCTATCCTGATCCTGGATGTTCATGCTGCTCAGCGGCTCGAACAGAAAATCGCCCTTGCCGATGCGCGTCAGATGTACGCCCGCGATCGCCATCAGTTGGTTTTCTGGCTCACATGGATACCCATGCGCAGGAATGCTTCCTTCAGCCCGTCCGACAGGCTCGCGCGCGTGGTCACCCCGGTCAGGTCGATGTTCAGACTGACCAGTGCGCGCGCGATCTCCGGATGGATGCCGGTGATGATGGCATCGGCCCCCATCAGTTGCACCGCGCGCACCATCTGGATCAGGTGGTGCGACACCTGCGAATCGATGTTCTTGACCCCGGTGAGATCCATCACGACGGCGCGGGCATGGTCTTTGGAGATGCGATTGAGCAAGGCTTCCATCACCAGCATGGTGCGGCTGGAATCGAGTGTGCCGATGATGGGCAGCGTCAGCACGCCGTCCCATATCTCGGCGATCGGTGTCGAGGTCTCGCGCAATTCTTCTTCCTGTGCCTTGAGGGTGTTCTCACGTTCGACCAGATAGGTGCGGAAGATCGCCATGATGAGCGCGTCGAAATGCTGCGCGAAATACAGCAGCACGGAACGGGATTGGGTGAACGCGATGCCGCTGTCGCGTTCCAGAGCGGAGATCAGGGTGTACTGCAACTGTTGCGCGTAACGCACCACTTCCTCCACGTTGCCGCCGCGCATCAGGATGCGCTGTGACAATCCGGAAAAGAAGGTCTCCAGCGCGTGGAACTGCGGCGAGGTGCGTTTATGCGGATCCTTGGAGCCGAGCAAACCGGTGATCAGCGTGACGAACTCACTGCTCAGGTCCGCGACCTCGTCTTCATCCATCAGCTTGTTGTCGGCACAGAAGAACTCGCGCCCCGGTTCCTCCAGTTGCCCGGAGATGTTGCCGATCTTCAACGTGAACAACGCTGCCAATTTTTCGCTGGAATCCTTTTTCTGCACCATCTTTATCTCCTCTATCCTATGGAACAAACACAAATCGACTGGTCATCCGAGATCCGCCCCATGATATTGCCCAGGGTGTAGGCGATCAACTGCGGGTGCTGGTTGAACAAGCCCACGAAATTGGCGGTATCCCAGTTCCTGCGTATGCCATCGCTCGCCGTGACGATGACATATTTCTTCTCGAACTCCGTCTCCAGACCGGTCGCCGAGCGGTGCTCGCGCCCCAATATGCCGGGGGCGAAAGTAAAATGCTGGATCTGCTCCTGGTCGTAGAGATGGGCGGTCATATCGCCTATCCCCGATATGCGCAGATTGCATCTGGCCAGATCGATCTCCCCGGTGATCGCGACTGCCCCGCGCGTATTGACGAGCTGCCGGTCCACCAGCGCCAGTATCTCCTCCGGCGTGTCGTAACTGTCCAGATGGGCGGCCAGATCGGACGTCGCGGCCTGCGCCTCCTCGCCGTGGCCGAGACCGTCCAGATGCAACCAGCGCAGAGTCTTGCCGGATCGTTTCAGATAGATGCGGTCGCCGTTGTAACGCTCGTCGGACAAGGAGCGCGAGTACAGGCCGAACTTGTACCCCGACTTCGCCTCTTTGTTGTCCTTGTCGAGATGGAAACGCGCCAGGATCACCGTCCCGCTCCATTTCTTCGATTGTCCGGCGCGCTCCTGCTGCGTGTAGATATACGACTCGTCGCTCAAACGGCGGATCGCACCCAGTCCTTTGCCCAGAGTGTTGGACGTGGAGTAACCGTCCGTCTCCGCCGTGGCAAGGTTGGCGATGCCGGGACCGAAATCCAGCGACAGGATGTCCAATATACCGCCGGGCTGTTTCCACAGTTGCACCATACCGCGCCCCGCAGCATGTTTCACGTTGTTGCTCACCAGCTCGGATGCCACCAGCAGCATATTCTCGCGCTTCAGATCACTGACGCCGAAACGCTGTGTGATAGCGACCAGCTTGGAGCGCAACAGGATCAGCGAACTTTCGCTCTGCGTCGCATTGTTGAACAACAGCTTGCAGTCGGTGGCACTATCGAAGATGTCAGACACAGGATACTTTCACCGTACAAGCGGTTCCGCATAAATGGGTATCACCCTGCGCGCATCCGGCGACCACCGCCCTGCCCCGTCCGCGATTCTTGGCCTCGTACAGGGCGCTGTCGGAGGCATGGATGAAATCCTCCAGCGTGAAATCCTTGTGGGTGTGCTGGTCGATGGTGGCGATGCCGACACTGACTTTGCCGTCCATCTGCTGGATCACTTGTTTCGATTTTTCGCATGCCGTGCCGAAGTCCGCGTAGATCATCATGGCGAACTCGTCCCCGCCGAAACGGAACGCGCAATCCACGTCCTCGCGGATCACGCTGCGCAGAATATGCGCCATCCTGTTCAGATAGGCATCACCGAACAAGTGGCCGTTCTCGTCATTGATGGCTTTGAAAAAATCCAGATCCAGCATCACCAGTGACAGCGGCGAATTGCGCTGGCGCATGGTGTAGCGGAACGCCTGATTCAGCCTCTCGTCGAAAGCGCGCCGGTTGGGCAGCATAGTGAGCGGGTCGGTTTCGGCCTGGCGGATAGAGACCTGCAACTCGGCCTGGCGGCTCAGCAGTTTGACTTGTAACTCGGCCAGTTCTTGCTCGGTGCGCGCGCGCGTCTCGTGCAGATGACGCTCCATCGCGGCATTACGCTGCATCAGTATCTCGGGGTCGGTCGCTGCGGTGGAGCGGTGCAGGTGGTCGCGCAACTGTTCGACGGATGAGCGCTCCACTTCCCCTGTTTGCATGATGCAAAGCTCTTGATCCGCCCAGCACGCGCGCAAACTCCGGTCGCGCAGTTGCAGACTGACGGGGAAGGGTTGCCCGCGGCAGGCTCCCGCGGCACGCAGACGTTGGTTCAATTCCAGACACGCGCGCGAAGTCCTGAAGGCATTTCCTTTGAAATGCCTGCTACTTTCCATAAGAAAGCCGACGAAGCTCTGCAGATCAGGTTCGATCATCAGATTTAGTCGCAGGAGCTCAACTGATTCCACAGTACCCCGCCGCGTTAATCCAGAGGGGCTTTATAAAGGAGTGGCACAGCCCGGTCAATACCCCCTCCGGGAGGCTCCCCCGCTCACTGATGCCGGGTCTGCGCCCAGGCGACATGTTCCCGCACCAGTGCCGACGGATGGTTCATGCGCGCCTGCAAGGCTGCGCTGATCTCCGGCGCAGGGGGGGCGTTGCCCAGTGCCACCGCGATGTTACGCAGCCATTGTTCATGGCCGATGCGATGGATGGCACTTCCTTCCAGTCTGGCATGGAAGGCCGCTTCATCCCAGGTGAACAGTTCGACTAATGTGACATCGTCCAGCCCGTTGCGCACGGCGAAGTCCGGCTCGTCCGAGGTCTGTGCGAAACGGTTCCACGGACAGAACAATTGGCAGTCGTCGCAGCCGTAGATGCGGTTGCCGATGAGCGGGCGCAACTCGACCGGTATGCTGCCGGTGAGTTCGATGGTGAGATAGGAGATACAGCGCCGCGCGTCCACCCGGTAGGGCGCGATGATCGCCTGTGTCGGACAGACCTCGATGCAGGTCTGGCAAGTGCCGCAATGATTATCCTGCGGCGTATCGACCGGCAGCGGCAGGTCGATGAATATCTCGCCGAGAAAAAAAGCCGAGCCTTGCTCGCGCGACAACAAAAGTGTGTGTTTGCCGCGCCAGCCCAGATGCGCCTTCTGTGCCAGCGCCACTTCCAGCACCGGGGCGGAGTCGGTGAACACGCGGCATTGGCAATCGACTTCCGCGCGTATCTGCCGCGCCAGTTTTTCCAGGCGGTTGCGCAACACTTTATGGTAGTCGCGGCCAAGCGCATAACGCGAGACAAAAGCCTGTTCGCCCTGCGCCAACACTTGCCGCGCGTCTTTTGCCCGTGCCGGAGCGTAGTTCATGCGCAGCGAGATGACGCGCAGCGTACCCGGCACCAGCTCTGCCGGACGCGCGCGTTTCACGCCGTGTTTTGCCATATAATCCATCGCGCCGTGATGACCGTCCGCCAGCCAGCGCAGCAGATGTGTCTCCGCCTCGTCAAGATGGGTGTCGCTGATTCCCACGGCCTGAAAACCAAGCGCCTTGCCCCATGCCTTGATGGAATCGGCCAGTGCGGCATAATCAATTTGAGGTGTCTCTTTTTGCATAGACCGAATCATAGCCGAATCAGCGTGCCGGACGAGGCCGCCACAGCAGACTTCGCCGCACGTCTCGCGCCCACCCTGCAAGCAGGCATGACGGTCTACCTGCGCGGCGACCTTGGCGCGGGCAAGACGACTCTGGTGCGCGGCCTGTTGCAGGCGCTGGGTTACCGGGGGCGCGTGAAAAGCCCGACTTACACGCTGATTGAGCAGTATGACTTGCCTGGGTTAAACTTGCGCCACTTCGATCTGTACCGCTTTCGCGATGCCGAAGAATGGGAAGCGGCGGGATTCCGCGATGAGTTCAACCGGGACAACACCTGTCTGGTCGAATGGCCGGAGCAGGCGGCCAGTGTGTTGCCACCCGCAGACTTGGAGATCGTTTTCACCATCCAGCAGACAGGACGCAACCTTGATCTATATGCCCATACCGATGCAGGTAAACGATGTCTGAACGCGTTACCCTACTGATACTCCTCTCCGCCTTGTTATGGCTGCCGCAAGCGCAGGCTGCCATAACAATCAGCTCGGCGCGGGTATGGCCTGCGGCGGACTACACCCGCCTGACGCTGGAGTCGAAACAGGCGATCCGTTACAGCCTGCTCACCCTCAAAGATCCCGAACGTCTGGTCATCGATCTGAATGATGTGGACATCACCCCGACACTGAACGAATTGACCGGCAAGATCGGCAACAACGACCCCTACATCAAGAGTGTGCGGGTCGCCCGCTTCAAACCCGGCGTGGTGCGCATGGTGCTCGACCTCAAGACCGAAGCCAAACCGCAGTTGTTCAATCTCAAGCCCGTGGCCGAATACGGCAACCGTCTGGTGCTGGATGTGTATCCGGCTGTGGCCGTCGATCCGCTGATGGCGCTGGTACAGCGAGGTGAGGACAAGAACAAAACGGACAGCGCAGCGAAAGCGGTGCCGGCCCAGCCCCCCCTCTCCCCGCCGCTGGTCGCCGAGATCAAGAGCCAACCCGCGTATCTCTCCGCCGCACCGGCGGAGAGAAGCGAGAAAAACCCGCCCGCTGCCGCGCGCAATGAACTCAGCACACGCATACTGGTGGTGGCCATCGATGCCGGACACGGCGGGGAAGATCCCGGTGCACGCGGACGCAGAGGCACACACGAGAAGAGCGTCACCCTGTCCATCGCACGCAAACTCAAAGAGCAGATCGACGACACACCTGGCATGCGCGCCGTGCTGATCCGCGACGGGGATTACTTCATTCCGCTGGGCGGGCGGGTGGAAAAGGCGCGCAAGGCCCATGCCGACCTGTTCGTATCCATCCACGCCGATGCCTTCGTCAAGCCGCATGCGCGCGGCTCGTCCGTGTTCGCGCTGTCTGAACGCGGTGCCACCAGTGCTTCCGCGCGCTGGCTGGCGCGCAAGGAAAACGATGCCGACCTGATCGGCGGCGTGAACCTGGCCATCAAAGACCCCTATCTGGCGCGCACCTTGCTCGACCTGTCGCAGACCGCGACCATCAACGACAGCATGAAGGTCGCCAAATACGTGCTCAAAGAACTGGGCAACATCAACACCCTGCACCGGGGCTTCGTCGAACAGGCGGGATTCGCCGTGCTGAAGTCGCCCGACATCCCGTCGATACTGGTGGAAACCGCCTTCATCAGCAATCCCGAAGAAGAACGCCGTCTGACGGATGAGGATTACCGGGAGAAGATGGCTGCCGCCATCCTGAACGGCATCAAACGTTATTTCGCGCAGAACCCGGCACTGTCGAAACAACGGGTCGCGCTGGGCGACTGACGCGCCTAGGCGGGGAACACCCCGGTGGAAAGGTAGCGGTCGCCGCGGTCACACACGATGAACACGATGGTGGCGTTCTGCACCTGCTGCGAGATGCGCAACGCCACACTCAAGGCCCCCCCGGACGAGATACCGCAGAAGATCCCCTCTTCGCTTGCCAGACGGCGCGTCATCTCCTCCGCATCTTGCTGTCCGACATATTCCAACCTATCCACGTTGTCCGGGCTGTATATTTTGGGCAGATAGGCTTGCGGCCATTTGCGGATGCCGGGGATCTGCGCCCCCTCTTCCGGCTGCACGCCGATGATCTGGATGGCCGGGTTTTTCTCTTTGAAGAAACGCGCGTTGCCCATGATGGTGCCGGTGGTGCCCATGCTGCTCACGAAATGGGTGATCCCACCCTGTGTGTCGCGCCAGATCTCGGGCGCGGTGCCTTCATAGTGTGCCAGCGGGTTATCGGGATTGGCGAACTGGTCGAGGATGAGACCGCGTCCAGCAGCGCGTAATTTCTCCGCCGTGTCACGCGCCAGCTCCATGCTGCCTTCTTTCGGCGTGAGCACCAGTTCCGCACCGAACGCGCGCATAGTCTGGCGTCGCTCCACGCTCTGGTTTTCCGGCATCACCAGGATCATCTTGTAACCGCGCATCGCCGCCGCCATCGCCAGCGCGATGCCGGTATTGCCGCTGGTCGCTTCGATGAGTGTGTCGCCGGGCTTGATCGTACCGCGCGCCTCGGCATGACGGATCATGGACAACGCGGGACGGTCTTTTACCGAACCGGCGGGATTGTTGCCTTCCAGTTTGGCGAGGATGATATTGGACGTGGCACCGGGGATGCGTTGCAACCGCACCAGCGGTGTGTTGCCGACGAAATCTTCAATGGTCTTGTACATGCCATCGCTCACGAGCAATCGTTCTGCTCGTTGACCTCGGCCACGATGGTCTTCTTGTCGAGCACCGCCACCCACAGTTTTTGCAGGAAGATGCCCAGCAACATCGCGGGCAGGAACGCCCACAGCTCCCAACCGGGTGCCGCGAGCAGCGCCACTGCCGGACCGGGGCAATAACCGCCTATCCCCCAGCCGATACCGAACAGCGCCGCACCGGCGATGAGTGCGGGATCGACATGCAGCTTCTCGGAAAAATAATAGCGGCTATCCAGCACCGGCGTTTTGCGGCGCAGGATGAAGCGGAAAGAGATGGCCGTCACACCGACCGCACCGCCCAGCACGAACAGCAGGCTGGGATCCCACTGTCCCGCCACATCCAGAAAACCCAACACCTTCTCGGGCTGCGTCATACCTGCCAAAGCAAGGCCGAAACCGAACAACAAACCGGTCAACAGACCGACGAGATACTTAGCCATTGACGCCTCCCAGACCGAACACATGGCGCACGATGGTGGTGGTGAGGATCGCCACGCTCAAAAAGACCAGCGTCGCCACCAGCGAACGCAAGGACAAACGCCCCAGACCACACACGCCGTGCCCGCTGGTGCAGCCCTTACCCAATGAAGAACCGAAACCGACCAGCAGACCGGAAACGATCAACAGCCAGGCCGGAAAATATTCCCGTCCGGTCGGAGCAGCCCCGTAGCCGAGGTAATACAGCTTTGCTCCGATGACCAGGCCGATCAGGAACAACAAGCGCCAGACGAACTCATCCGGCTTCTTGGCCGCGAACAGAACGCGACCAATGATCCCGCTGATCCCGGCCACATGGCCGGTCAGCCATAACAGCAATGCCGCCGCAGTACCGATCAGCACGCCGCCGATCAGGGCTTGAATGATGGAAGAACTATCCATTGTTTCCTCAAATGAAAACGCCGAACTGCCGCAGACATTGCGGCAGTTCGGCGATTATAACCGAGGCGTTCCGTGACGTATCGGGCTTAACAGGGAATATGGAACTCTACATTGCCCAAACCAATTAAGAGCCGTCCTCTTCAGTCATGGAAAATGTTAGAAATTATAATTCACGCCAAGAGCTGACTGCACTAAGGTTTGATTTTTGATGACGGCGAAGTCCGCTACGCTAGCAAATTGAGCATTTGTGAACATGGCAATGTCAAGCCGTATTGCCCAGTTGCTATTAAAGGGATACTCATAGCCCGCTCCAAGTACAAAACCAGTATTGGATTTTGTGGTCGAACCAGAGCTCGTACCTATCAAAGTCGAAAACGAATATCTATATGCGGTGTATTCCGTCTTTGTCGAAGTGGAGTGCATGCCGGCTTTGACATATGCCTTCCCACTTCCCAATTTAGTAGCTCCTAACATGGCTGCATAAATGCTGGAAGCAGAGTAAGTATTGCTCCCAAAGTAACTTTGAGTAGTCGTGCTTGCTGTAAATGAGCCTTGAGCGCTTCCGAACGAGTTATAGCCGACTTCCCAACCAATCGTGTCACTTAACCATTTTCCCCCATGAATGTTAGAGGCGGAAGATACAAGTGACTGTGAGGCAGATACTGATGTCCATCCAAGAGCAGTTAGCCCGGTAACAATATCACCTGCGGTGTTAGGGTGGCCGGACACCGATCCCAAATCGCCTCCAATGAATCGGGTCTTATCGGATGATGTGGCAGTAGGGATAGTATTTTCCTCGGCAAAGGCAGAGGTAGTAACAACAGAAATTAACAGAACTAAAGCGAGAGCTTTTTTCATTTTCATTTTCCTTTTAATATTTTTGATGTCGACCTTTGTGAAAATTTACGACGATCTTTCCTAGATTTCTCGTCTTCCGAGCTAAGGCATCGTCATCTCAACTAGTATTTTCATTTCATCTTGCGTCTCCTTTTGAAAATCATGTAGTTATAGACAAAACACTCACGCCTAAAGAAAATAGCTGAACATGGCTATTGAAATTGAATCGCGATGCGCCCCCTTTAATTCTGCGTGACACGCCCGGTAAAGACAGGCAGCGCAAAAGCGACAGGCCGCAAGTAGCGGATGCGAAGAAGATGATGATGAAATCGTATTGCAGGTGTTTCATTAGCCCTACCTTTTGCGTACTTCTTTGCCAAAACCTGAAGGACAACTGCAAAAGGTCAGATACTGATGAAGATAGATGACCTGGCGACCCCGCTAGCTATCGACTTTCGTCGAACAGGATAAGTCCCTTAGCTCGGAAGTTTTGCGTCCCCGCCTTTCGACGGGTTTGCCCTTACAAGTATCAATATTGAATTGAAACTCTCTGTACTACTGCTTGCGAGAAGGTACTGAAGTCATGCCCCTCTGCACAAGTTACCGCTGAAACAATTGCACCGACCAAAGACCAATTCACTGTTGCGTCAGTGCGGTGTGACTATATTTCAAATATATGTTGTGTCCTATATGCATTTCGGCCTATGCCTCTTTCCGCAAAATCTATGCCGGTCTAGATATTATTTGCTATCGTTTCGACTCGAATAAAGCTTCTACTGTGCGCATATTGAAGTGGCAAACTCCCTTCCTCCACGCGCGGGAAATGGTTTTTGTGCGACCTCATATTTTTTCGTGCCAGATCAATATTTGCGGTCACCACAGTGACATGTCGATGTCTAAGTACTTCCGGTCGTGGAAGCGTCTAGACACAAGGATGCGCGACTCAGGAGTCGGCGTGTGCGGGATGTCCGTGTTCGGGATGGATGCTGCAAAAACGCAGTACGTCACCCAAGACTTGCTCTGCATCGGAAAGGGAGTCGAAGCGGCCCAGCACCTGAGCCTCATCATCATAGAGTCCCCGCCCTGTGTCTGGATCAGAAGTCAGTACGATGCGTATCATGATAATCTCCCGCAAAATTTGTTCAGGCTCGTTCGGTGCGGCTGGGATGTGTTACGCCGCAAGCGCTTCCGCCATGTGTTTGGTGCTTGGTCTTGCCGCCGACATCTGCGCCAGCAAACCGTTCTTCTTGTGATCGGTGACCATGTTGAGCAACAGGCTTTCCTCGAAACGGAAGCAGCACAGCAACATGTTGGAGGCGGACATCTTGAGCAACTGTGCCGGGGACAATCCCGCCACCAGATCCACCATCTCTTCGTTCACGCCGAAACTTTCCATGGCAAGATTTTTGTCGCCCTTGATCATTTGCTGGGCGAGCAGCATAAAAGACAGGTTGATTTCTTTGATCTCTTCATGGATTTGGTTCGCGTTCATGTTTGTCTCCCTACGTGTTAATTGGATCACTCATTCGACGGTTGCATTCTGCACGGAGACTGTGCCGGAATAAATCGGAGGAAATCTAATTCTTGCGTAGGGAGGAGACACCATCCCGTTGTAGGGAAAGCGCCTACACGGACGTGTAGGCATCGGCAGACAGATTATCCGTATTTTTCCACCGTCCCAGCACGCGAACAGGGCCGGATTTACCGCGTTACTCGTCCGACTGGGCCACAAGCATACACCCCGCCCGGCTGCCGCCGATTGACAACGGTGCGGCAGCGTAGTATCTAGACAGTAACGAGCCGGCGGTTGGCATGTGCATCACCCGCAAATGCCCCGCACGACTTGGAGACGAGGCGATGAACACGCTATCCGTGAATTCGGTCAACAACAACTATGTACGAACGGCTGTCGCGCAACAGCGGGTCTCGGTCGACCGTGCGAACGTGCGCGAGACCGAGACCCGTCTGGAAGAATACAAAGCCCAGCTGGTTGAAGACCTGACCTATCTCGGCAAGTTGCAGCGCAAAGACTTGGACATCCAGCAGGTGCAGGGAGCACAAGCCCAGATGCCCACCCTCGAACGTATCGAGCGGAATGCGCGCTCCGCCCAGCAGGCCGTCGCCGCACTGGCATCAATGTCCGACGCGGAACCGACGGTCGGCAGCAATATCAATATCGTCGCCTGAACCCGCGTACGCGGTTCATTCTTAGGGCATCTCACTCCGAGAATATCTGGAAGTTATTTCTGCCTCTTTCCTTGGCAAGATACATAGCGGCATCCGCATGTTTCAGCAGGGTGAATTTGTCCGCCCCGTGTTCGGGGTAGATGCTGATGCCGATACTGGTGCCGATCTCAGCGCGATAATCGCCCAACTCGAACGGCTTGCCGATCAAGTCGATCACTTTGCCTGCAACCAGTGCTGCATCTCTCTCGTCATGGATACTGTTCAGCAAAATGACAAATTCATCCCCCCCGAGACGCGCTACGGTATCCGATTCGCGCACACATTCCTGCAGGCGCCCCGCCACCGCCTGCAACAGGGTATCGCCCACATGATGGCCCTGGGTGTCGTTCACGTTCTTGAAGCGGTCGAGGTCGAGGAACACGATGGCGAGACGGCTGCGGTTGCGCTTGGCTCCCGCGATGGCCAGATCGATATGGTCGTTGAGCAAGGTACGGTTGGGCAGGTGTGTCAGCGCATCGTAATGGGCCAGATGCTGGATACGGTCGAACGAAGCCTTGCGCTCGGTGATATCGGAGAACAGGGCGATGTAGTTGGATATCTCGCCCTGGTCGTCGCGTACCACCGCGATGGAGAGCCATTTCGGATAGGTCTCGCCGTTTTTCCTGCGATCCATGATCTCGCCCTGCCAGCAACCGGTCTCCAGCAACACCCGCCACATCTCCTGATAGAACTCCGGCCCCTGCTGTCCCGATTTCAGCACACGCGGGTTCTTGCCGATCACATCCTCGGATGAATATCCGGTGATATCGGTAAAAGCCTTATTGACCTGCATGATGTTGTTGTTGATATCGGTGATGACGATCGCTTCGGCGCTGTTCACGAACACCTGGGCGGAAAGCCTGAGCTTATCCTGCCCTTCCTTCACCAGTTCCACGCTCTTTTGCAGACTGTCGGCCAGCGCATTGAAGGCATTCGCCATCCTCCCGATCTCGTCGGTGCCGTGGATATCGACCCGTCTTGAAAGATCACCGTCGAGTTGCATCGCACTCATCACTTCCTGGATCTTCTGCACCGGGCGGGTGAAAGAACGCAGCATCGTATCGATGACGAAGAACAGCACCACCTGCATAATCAACTGGCCGAACCAGAGCCAACTGTTGATGGAGTCGATCATGTTCGCCTCCTCGGTGAGGTCGAGCACGATATTGGCGGCACCGTTGACGCTGCCGACCTCGACATGGTGGCACTGCAAACAATCGGTACCTTTGTAGTTGCGGCTAGAGATGAACGGGATCACCGCCCTGAGCGTATGCGATCCGGCAGCCTTTCTTTCAAAATAGGGTTTGCCGGTATCCAGCACGGCCTGATCGATGGCATCTCTGGGCTGCTCTTCCGGGAGTCCTTCGCCGAACTGTCGTTTGACCTGTTCCGAACGGAAGATGCGCAGTTCTTTGATCCCTTCGGACTGGCTCATCTTTTCGATGAACAAGGCACGGATATCCGGGTTGCCGACCTGCCCGGTCAGCATCAGCATGTTCATGCCGTTGATGATGCCGTCTGCCGCCTCGACAGCACGGGTCTTGGCCGACTCGATGATCTTGCTTTCAAAGCTGGACATCACCCAGCGCTGCGCAAAAGCCAGAATGATCACCAAGCTCACCTGGATCAACAGTGTGAGCTTGATTTGAATACTGAGTGAACTCCACCACCTTGCAATCATTGGATATTGCCTTTGTGCGCCAGAAACTCTGCGGTCTCCTAGGCTCGCATTGTAGCGTATACGCAGAAATAAAAAGCCCGCCAGATGGTCTTGGCGGGCTCTTTAGCGGGTGACACTGTTTTACTTCGGTTTCTTGTCCCCAGCTTTTGCATCTACCGCACCCGGCTTGGCCGCTGCCGGGTCACCCGACACCTTCAGCTCATCGCGCAGCTTCTCCACACTTTTGTCTCCGAATCCCTTGACTGCCACAAGATCATCAACACTCTTGAACCTGCCATTTTTCTGGCGGTGATCGATAATCGCCTGCGCTTTCGCCGGGCCGATCCCGTTCACAGCCTCCAGTTCGGCTTTCGAGGCGGTATTCAGATCCACCGCCGCAAATGCCCCGCCTGCACATACAAAAAAGACCACGATCAGCAATAAGATACGTTTCATGATTGTCCTTTCTCAAGTATACGGCGCGATCCGCCGTGTCCGGTTAACGGCCAGCGCGCGCTCAGGTTGACGCGCGCAGCAGATGCTGCACATACCGGCTGGTTCCCTGCTCCACCGTAAGGAAGGCATCCTGGTATCCGGCGGCACGCAAAGCTTGCATGTCGGCCTCGGTATGGCTCTGGTATTTGCCTTTGAGTTGCTCCGGGAACGGAATGTAACGCAGCAACTGCTGTTGCAGGATCTGCTCCAGCGACAATGCGGCTTCACCGTTCGCGCCACGCAGGGTATTGATGGTCGCCACAGCCACATCGTTGAAACTTTGCGCCGTCCCCGTACCAAGATTGAAGATGCCGGATTTATCCGGATGCTCGAGGAAGAACATGTTCACTTTGACCACATCATCGACCGAGACGAAATCACGCAACTGCCCGCCGTTGGCATAACCGTCGCAGCCCTCGAACAGTTTCACATAACCGTCGGCACGGTATTGATTGAACAGATGATAGGCCACCGATGCCATGCGCCCTTTGTGCTGCTCGCGTTGCCCGTACACATTGAAATAACGCAGACCGACGATCTGGCTGGTGCGTTCATGCCAGCGGCGGCGCATCACCTGGTCGAACAGGAATTTGGAATAGGCATACACGTTCAGCGGCGACTCGTGTTCGCGGCTTTCCTTGAACACCGGCCCCATGCCGTATACCGAAGCCGAGGAGGCATACAGAAAAGGGATCTCCTCGTTCTGGCAGTGGTTCATCACATCCAGCGAATAACGGTAGTTGTTCGCCATCATGTAACGCCCGTCGCTTTCCATCGTGTCCGAGCACGCGCCCTGATGCAGTACCCCGTTAAGGATACCGTCGAACGCGCCGCCGTTCAGTTGCGCAAGGAAGTCCTCCTTGTCCATGAAATCGGCGATCTCGCAGTCGGTCAGATTCTTGAACTTGTCCGCCTTCTTGAAATTATCCACCGCGATGATGTTGGTCTCGCCGCGCTCATTGAGCGCCTTGACCAGATTGGAACCGATAAATCCGGCAGCGCCGGTAACAACGTAGTACATGTTTGACTCCTCGAAATGGGGAAGGGATAAGGGTAAAGGGGGAAGGGTAAAAGCGGCTCGCTCTACTCTTCTCTCTTTCCCCTTCCCTCTTCCCCGATGTCTTCCAATATCTCTTCGCGCGAAACCACCGCCGTGCCCAACTTACCGACCACGATGCCGCCCGCCCGGTTCGCGATACGCACCGCATCGCCCAATTCGGCACCGCTAGCCAGCATTACTGCCAGCGTGGCGATCACGGTATCCCCGGCGCCGCTCACGTCGAACACCTCGCGCGCCTGGGTCGGCTCGTGCAACACACTTCCGGCTCGGAACAGGCTCATACCTTCTTCGCTGCGCGTGACCAGCAGGGCGTCGAGCTGCAACTGGGCGCGCAGCTTCTCCGCTTTGCTGTTCAATTCGCTCTCGCTGCTCCAGCCGCCCGCCACTTCGCGGAATTCGCTGCGGTTCGGTGTGAGCAGCGTCGCACCCTGGTAACGGGCGTAGTCGTCCCCCTTGGGATCGACCAACACCGGCTTGCCCGCCGCACGCGCCAGGCGAATCATCTCGGCGATGTGCGCCAAGCCGCCTTTGCCATAATCCGACAGGATCACCACATCGCAATGCGGCAGCTTCTCCTTAAAATCGGCCAGCTTGGCCTGCAACACTTCGTGGCTGGGCGGCGTCTCGAAATCGATGCGCAACAACTGCTGCTGGCGCGCGATGGCACGCAGCTTGACGATGGTGGAGAAACCTTCATCGCGGTGCAGCAAGGCTTCGACACCGCCCTGTTCGGTCAGCAGGCGTTGCAGGCAGTCTCCCGCCTCGTCCGCCCCCACCACTGACAACAGTGTGCAATGCGCGCCCAGCGAAGTGATGTTGCGCGCCACGTTGGCGGCTCCGCCGGGACGTTCTTCCACGCGGCTCACCTTGAGCACCGGAACCGGGGCTTCCGGCGAGATGCGATGCACGTCGCCGAACCAGTAACGGTCCAGCATGACATCGCCCACCACCAATACGCGGGCTTTTTCAAACGATGGCAATTGGCTCATGCCACTCCTCCGATTTCTACACTGATCTGCTGTAATGCCAACAACGGGTCGGCTGCCTTGGTGATCGGACGACCGATCACCAGATAACTGGAACCCGCCTCCAATGCGGCGCGCGGGGTCATGATGCGAAATTGGTCATCTGCAGCGGCGTTTGCTGGGCGAATTCCAGGAGTAACCAGACAAAAATTCGGCCCAGCTCTCTTGCGCAACTCCTCTGCTTCCTGCGCGGAACATACCACTCCATCCATTCCACTGGCTTGTGCCAATCCCGCCAAGCGCAACACCTGCTCTGCCGGAGTTACGGTGATGCTCAACTCCACGAGGTCAGCCTGCGACATACTGGTCAGTACCGTCACGGCAATCAATTTCGGCGGTCTGGCAAAATTGGCCAGTCCCTCGCGTGCCGCTTCCATCATGCGCCTGCCGCCGGAGGCATGTACGTTCACCATCCACACGCCCAGATTCGCCGCCGCTTTGCAGGCTTGCGCGGTGGTGTTGGGGATGTCGTGGAACTTGAGGTCGAGGAACACCTCGAAGCCGCGCTGCTGCACCTGCTCGACCAACTGCGGCCCGGCCACCGTGAACAGTTCCTTGCCGATCTTGAGGCGGCACAAGCGCGGATCAAGCCGCGCGACCAGTGCCAACGCCGAGGCCGCATCGGCATAGTCGAGCGCGACGATGATCTTCGGATCGGTCTGCACAACACCGCTCATATTGCCGCTCCTGTCTCTTCCATACGGCGCGGCGAGTAGGTCTCCCAGCCGTAACACGCCGGGCAATGCCAATAGAACTGCCGCGCCTTGAAGCCGCAGCGCTTGCAGCGATACATCGCCAGCGCGCGGGTGCGCTGATACACCAGATTCTTGACCAGCTCGACATCGGGACGCCGTTCGATCTTCACATCCAGCAGCGTCGCCTCCAGCAATTTATCCAGACCGAGCAGCGTCGGATGCTGGCGCAACTCGTTGCGCACCAGTTTATAGGCGGCATCCGATCCGTCGCGCTGCAGGAGTGCGCTGAACAATACGTTCATCAGATCAAGTGACGGATATCTGGACAGATACCCTTTCAGCAGATCGATACCTTCGTTCTCGTTGCCGCTGTCGCGATAGGCCTGCAACAGACGTTCCGCCACCAGTGGCAGATATTGCGCATCCTGTTGCTCGATACGTTTCCATATCTCGATGGCGCGCAGCGGGGTGTCCGCCAGCGCGATATCACCCAGCATGATGGTGGCGCGCACGCCCTGCGGATTGGTGACCAGCGCCTGCTCCAGATGGACAACGGCGGCATCGACCTGTTTGCCGGCCAGCTCCATCGCGGCCAGCTCGCAGTAGAAAAACGCGGCCTCTTTGCTTTGCGCCACACCGGTCAAAGCGGCCAGTCGCTGGCTGATATCGATGGCCTTGAGCCAGTCTTTTTCCTTCTGGTATATCTCCAGCAGGAAATCGAGCGCCTCTTTCTCGTAACGCGTCGATTGCAGACTCAGGAAGGTGGATTCCGCTCGGTCGAATATCCCCGCCTTCAGATAGTCCTGTCCCAATTCGAACAGTGCCTGTTGCCGCTTCTCCTCGTCCAGATCGCCCCGCTCCACCAGATTCAGGTGCATACGCAGCGCGCGATCCACCTCGCCTCGGCGGCGGAACAGACTGCCCAGCGCAAAGTGCAATTCGACCGTCTGCGGATCGACTTTCACCACTTCGATGAAAGCCTCGATAGCCTCGTCCTGCTGCTCGTTGAGCAGGAAGTTCAGCCCCTCGAAATAGGAACGCGGCAAAGTGCTGGACTCGCTCAACAGCTCTTTGATGTCGATACGCGCCGCCAACCAGCCCATGCCGAAGAACAGGGGGAAGATCAACAACATCCAGGGTTCGAATTGGATAGTAGCCAAGGTTAACTCAGGGAGATTAGGAGGGAGTGTGCTGAACTGCGTCGAGCTCGGCCAGCTTGTGCTGTAAATGCAGTTCGCGCTGTGCGGCCGCCAGTTCGCGCCGTTGACGCAGCATACTGGCCAGCATGCTGGCCACACCGATCAACACGCCCGCGCTGAAGAACACCAGCAGGATGACGATCAGTGAAGCCTGCCATTGGTAACCGAAGAAATAGCTCAACACCACAGGTTGGTCGTTCTTGACAGCGAACCCCAACAGCAGCAGAAACAGCAGCACTCGCAGCGGCCAAACCAGATATCGCATCTTTAACTACCCGTAACAGTTGTGGTGCAACGATAACATGAACAAGTAAGGGTGCCTCAAAAATTCAAAGTTCTAAGCAAGACAAGGCGCGAACAAAAAATTGCGACGCAGCATATAACTAATATGTAAGGAGTGGTTTTTTGTGAGCAACGTAGTATTGCGACGAAATTTGGATTTTTGAGGCATCCTTAAAAAATTGGCGGCACATCTCACGATAGGCCGCCAATCGACACACATCTACTTCACTTCAGGACGCGGGATAATCGACCCGTTCACGCAGTTCCTTACCGGCCTTGAAATGCGGCACATATTTGGCCGGCACCTGAACTTTGTCACCCGATTTCGGGTTACGACCCAAACGCGGCGGACGATAGTTCAGGGCGAAACTGCCAAAGCCGCGGATCTCGATACGTCCGCCGCGCGACAAGGTCGCCGCCATACTGTCCAGGATAACCTTGACAGACAGCTCCGCGTCCTTGCCCTGCAACTGCGTATAACGCTCGGCCAGCTTGGCGATAAGATCAGAACGAGTCATATCCTACTCCCGATTAAGCGTCAGCCTTGCTGGAGTCCATCTTGGCCTTGAGCAATGCACCCAGATTGGTGGTACCGGCAGAGCTGGTGTTTTCCGCTGCGAACTTCTGCATCGCGGAAGCTTCGTCAGCCTTGTTCATCGCCTTGATCGACAGGTTGATACCGCGGTTCTTGCGGTCCACGTTGATGATCAGCGCGGTGACCTTGTCGCCTTCTTTCAGATGGCCGCGAATGTCTTCCACACGGTCAGCCGAGACTTCAGAGGCTTTCAGGTAGGCTTCCACATCGCCGTCCAGCGCGATCACGGCGCCCTTGGCATCCAGCGACTTGACCACGCCGGTCACTACCGCACCCTTGTCGTGCCCGGTGACGTAGCCGCCGAACGGATCACCTTCCAGTTGCTTCACGCCCAGCGAGATACGCTCGCGCTCGACATCGATAGCCAGAACGGTCGCTTCCAGTTCGTCGCCCTTCTTGTAGTTGCGTACAGCCTCTTCTCCGGCAACAGACCAGGACAGGTCGGACAGATGCACCAGACCGTCGATACCGCCTTCCAGACCGATGAACACACCGAAATCAGTGATGGACTTGATCTGACCCTTAACTTTGTCGCCCTTCTTGTGGTTCAGCGCGAAGTCGTCCCAAGGATTGGACTTGCACTGCTTCATGCCCAAGGAGATACGGCGGCGTGCTTCGTCGATCTCGAGGATCATCACTTCCACTTCGTCGCCCAGAGCAACAACCTTGGACGGATGCACGTTCTTGTTGGTCCAGTCCATCTCGGAAACGTGTACCAGACCTTCGATACCCTGCTCGATCTCAACGAACGAGCCGTAGTCGGTCAGGTTGGTCACCTTGCCGAACAGGCGTGTGCCTTGCGGGTAGCGACGTGCCAGACCGCTCCAAGGATCGTCGCCCATCTGCTTGATGCCGAGGGAAACACGATTCTTTTCCTGGTCGAACTTCAGGATCTTGGCTTCGACTTCGTCGCCCACGGTCAATACTTCGGACGGGTGCTTCACGCGACGCCATGCCAAGTCGGTGATGTGCAACAGACCGTCGATACCGCCCAAGTCCACGAATGCGCCGTAGTCGGTGATGTTCTTGACGATACCCTTGACGATCGCGCCTTCTTTCAGATTCTCCAGGATGCTCTCACGATCTGCGCCCTGAGTCGCTTCCAGCACGGCACGACGCGATACCACCACGTTGTTGCGCTTGCGATCCAGCTTGATGACCTTCAGCTCCATGGTCTTGTTTTCGTATGGTGTGGTGTCCTTAACCGGACGTGTATCCACCAGCGAACCGGGCAGGAAGGCGCGGATGCCGTTGACCATGGCAGTCAGACCGCCCTTGACCTTGCCACTCACGAAGCCTTCGACCACGCGGCCTTCTTCCATCGCCTGCTCCAGGTCGATCCAGGCAGCCAGACGCTTGGCTTTTTCGCGCGACAAGCGCGTTTCGCCGTAACCGTTTTCCAGCGATTCGATCGCCACGGTGGTGAAATCGCCTGCTTTGACTTCGATATTACCCGCTGCGTCTTTGAATTCTTCAACGGGGATGAAACTTTCGGACTTCAGTCCGGCATTCACAACAACGACGTTTTGCTCAATACGCACAACTTGCGCGGTGATCAATTCGCCTGCGCGCATCTCTTTGCGCGTCAAACTCTCTTCAAACAGGGAGGCAAAACTTTCCATTTCAGCGACAGCGGTCATTTTCGGTTTACTTTCAGGTATTCCCGCAAAGCGGGGGTTAGTTAATCATCCTGCATGGCGGAGAGCCAAGCAGGGCCTAGCTTAATAGACTCGGGGCTTACGTACGCTTACAACAAACCCGTCACCATTTCTTCAGTTCTCTCCCGAAGCCCCCTATCCAACTTTCCCCCGCAAGCGGGAGAAAGGGCTAACGAGAAGAGCCATTTCAACTTACTGCACGGTAGCGATCCAGCACTTCCTGTACCGCCTGCTCGATGTTCAGAGCGGTCGTATCCAGCAGACTCGCACCTTGCGCCTGTTGCAGTGGAGCCACGCTACGCTGGGTATCCCGTTCGTCGCGCGCCTTGATATCCTGCAAAAGGGGCGCGATATTAGCATCCATTCCTTTCTCTTTCAACTGCTTATATCTGCGCTCTGCGCGCGCCTCGGCGCTGGCGGTCAGGAATATCTTCAACACCGAGTCGGTGAACACCACCGAGGCCATGTCGCGCCCGTCCGCCACCAGCCCCGGCGCACAACGGAAAGCCCGCTGTTTATCCAGCAAGGCTGCACGCACCTTGGGCAAAGCCGCGATCTTGGAAGCCGCCGACCCGGCTTCCTCGGTGCGCAACTCGTCGCCCACTTTGCCCCCGTCCAGCCAGATATCCGCCCCCTCGAAGCGGATATCGACCTGCCCGGCCAGTTCCGCCAGCCGCTCTTCGGCATCCAGCGCCACGCCGCGCCGTTGCGCCGCCAACCCCAGCAGACGGTACAAAGCACCGCTATCTAGATAATGCCACCCCAGCGCGGACGCCACACGCTGCGCCACCGTGCCTTTGCCGGAAGCTGAAGGGCCATCAATCGCAATCACAGGAACAGGCTGAGTCACTTTGGCAAACTCCGTAAAATAATCAGGAAAGGTTTTGGCTACGCATTTGGGGTCGTTGATGCGGATACCCGCTCCGCCGAAAGCTGCCAACGAGAAACACATCGCCATGCGATGGTCGTCATAGGTATCAACAGAGCCGTGAAGGGTGAAGGGTGAAGGGTGAAGGGTGGAAGTCAAAGCAGAAGGAGGTGGAGTGATGCGAATAAAATCCGCACCCTCTTCTACTGTTGCACCAGTTTTGCGCAACTCGGTTGCCATCGCGGCGATACGGTCGGTTTCTTTCACGCGCCAACTGGCGATGTTGCGTAGCGTGGTCGTGCCCTCGGCGAACAACGCCGCCACGGCCAGTGTCATCGCCGCATCGGGGATGTGATTACAATCGAGATCGATAGCCTTGAGTTTCCCATTTTCCGGCGCACGAGCTTCTATCCAGTAGCTTTCATCATCTCTGTCTACGCGCGCGCCCATTCTCTCTAGCGCATCAGCAAATTTCACGTCCCCTTGCACACTGCGAGGATGAACAGGCCCAACCCGTACCGGGCCACCTCCAATAGCACCCGCAGCCAGGAAATAAGAAGCAGAGGAGGCGTCGCCTTCAACATGCATTACCCCGGAACTGGGCGCGGTATAGTGATAACTCGAATCGACTGTAAAACCAGTCAAGTCATGTCCAGACACAACCCCCACACCAAAGTGGCTCATCATTTGAATCGTAATATTGATGTAGGGCTTGGAAATCAACTCTCCCACCACCTCGACCCTTACCGTGCGATGCAGCAAAGGCAGCGCCATCAGCAGGCCAGTAAGAAACTGGCTGGACACATCACCGCGCACTTGCACCGTATCACCGGAGACTGTGGCTGGCGATATGCGTAGCGGAGGGAAGCCTTCATTGCCCAAATATTCGATCTTTGCGCCCAGTTGCCTCAAGGCATCCACTAAGTCACCGATGGGCCGCTCGTGCATGCGCGCCACGCCGGATAATTCATAGTTACCGCCCGACAAGGCCAGTGCTGCGGTCAATGGACGGAAAGCCGTGCCCGCATTTCCCAGGAAAAGTTTTGCCTCTTTGTTGGGGAAGTCGCCGCCGCAACCGGTGATGCGATAGGCGTTATCGCCGAGCGACTCCACCTTCACGCCGAGCGTGTGCAAGGCTTCCAGCATGCGTTCAGTATCATCTGAATGCAGCAGGTCGCGCACCACAGTCGTGCCCTGCGCCAGCGCAGCCAGCAATAACACACGATTGGAAATACTTTTTGAACCGGGCAAACGCACGCTTCCATGCGCGGACAACAAAGGCGGGAGGTCGATATATTCTTGCTGAGTCATACGATGGATAAATTGGGTTATTGCGGGGACCAGGTGCTGCGCACTTCGCGCGCCAAACTGAACATCTCTTCCAGCTTGGCCGCGTCGTTGTGTTCCAGTGCCTGATGCAACACATACAGCTCGGCGGCATATTGCCGCAGCTCTATCATCAGCGCGTCCCGGTTGGCCATGCAGATATCGCGCCACATCTCCGGCGAGCTGGCCGCGATGCGGGTGAAGTCGCGAAAACCGCTGGCGGCGAAAGACAGCAACTGTTCGCGGTTATCGCGCTGCGCCAGATCATGCACCAGTGCGAACGACAGCAGATGCGGCAGATGGCTCACCGCCGCAAACACCTCGTCGTGCTGCTGCGCAGTCAACTCGCTCACCTTGGCGCCGCACAACTCCCAAGCTTTGCGCACCCGCGCCACCGACTGCGCCGAGTTTTCCGGCAACGGCGTGAGCACCACTCTCTTGCCCTGATACAGATCGGCCTGCGCGGCAGCGGCACCACTCTTCTCGGCTCCCGCGATGGGGTGCGCCGGAACGAACTGCGCAAGTTTGCTGCCCAGATGCACACGCGCCGCAGCCACCACATCTCCCTTAGTACTGCCGCCGTCGGTGACCAGCGTATGGGTACCCAGATGTGGCGCGATACGGCTGAACAGCTCGGCCATCTGCGCCACCGGCGTAGCCAGCAGCACCAGATCGGCATCACACACCTCCTGTGCCACATCTTCGCCGATACGATCCAAAATGCCGAGCTTCCTGGCTTCGTTCAAAGTCGCCGCGCCGCGCCCGAAACCGACCACCTCGCTCACCGCATTGGCTTTGCGTAAAGCCAGCGCGAACGACCCGCCGATCAGGCCGGCGCCGAAGATGACGACTTTGCCCAGGAGCGGCTGCATGGTTTTAGATCGTCCTGCCGATCGCCCCGGCGATCGCGCCGAGTGTACCCATCAGCTTCTTCAGCTCATCCGGGGTCAGTGCCTGATCGGCATCACACCATGCGTCGCACGGGCTGGGATGCATCTCGACCAGCAGGCCGTCGGCACCGGCGGCGATGGCCGCCTGCGACAACGCCGGTACCATCCACGCTTTGCCGCCCGCGTGTGAAGGATCGACGATCACCGGCAGGTGGGTCTCTTTCTTCAGCACCGGGATCGCGGTCACGTCCAGCACGTTGCGGTAGTAGGTCTCGAAAGTGCGTATGCCGCGTTCACAGAAGATGATGTTGTGGTTGCCGCCCGCCGCGATGTATTCCGCCGCCATCAGCCATTCGCTGATGGTGGCCGACATGCCGCGCTTGAGAATGACGGGTTTGTTAAGACGCCCGACTTCCTTGAGCAGGTCGAAGTTCTGCATGTTGCGTGTACCGATCTGGATGGCATCCACATCGTATTCGAGAAAAGCGTCGATCTGGCGCACATCCATCAGCTCGGTGACGATAGGCAGTTTGTAACGGCTGGCCGCCTTGCGGAATATGTTCAACCCCTCCACACCCTTGCCCTGGAAGGCGTAAGGACTGGTGCGCGGCTTGAACGCGCCACCGCGCATCAGACGGCAACCCGCCTCGTGGGTGAACTGTGCCGACAGGTCCATCTGCGATTGTGTCTCCACCGAACACGGCCCGGCGATCACCTGGATCTGGTTGCCGCCCAGCTTAATGCCGCCGATGTCGATGACCGTGTCCTGCTTGTGCGATTCGCGCGACACGATCTTGTATTGTTTGGCGATGTGCATCGCCGATTCCACGCCCGGCAGCGAGGTGAACATATCCGCATCCAGCTTGCGCTCGTCACCGATGGCACCGATCACGGTGCGCTCGATGCCGCGCGAGATGTTGGCCTTGAGTCCGGCCACTTCCAGTTTCTTCACCACGGTACCGATCTGTTCGTCGGTCACTTCCCTGCCCATTACGATAATCATTTCTTTTCTCCATGTACTTGCTGGCCCATTGCCTTCTCCAGCGCAGCTAAAAATTTGGCATTCTCACTTTCCAGACCGATACTCACGCGCAACCAGTCCGGCATGTCGTAGTTCGCTATCGGGCGCACGATCACGCCCAGTTCGAGTAAGCGTCGGTACATCGCCGTCGCCCCGCCGATGCGGAACGCCACAAAATTGCCGAACGAGGGGATGTATTCCAGCCCCAGCCTGGTCAAACCCTCGGTGATCTGCACCATACCGCGTTGGTTCAGCTCGAAGGTCTTCTTCACGAAAGACACGTCGCGGAAGGCCGCCACCGCCGCCGCCTGCGCCACACTGTTCACATTGAACGGCTGGCGCACACGGTTCAGCATGTCCGTCACCTGCTCGTGCGCCAGCGCGTACCCCACACGCAGACCGGCCAGACCGTAGGCCTTGGAGAAGGTGCGCGAGATGATGAGATTGGGATACTCCTTCAGCCAGCTCACGCTGTCGTAACGTTTATCTTCCGGCAGATATTCGTTGTAGGCCTCGTCCAGCACCACCAGTATCTCCGCAGGCAGACCGCGCATGAACTTGCGCAGGGCATCCGCACTCAGGAAAGTGCCGGTGGGGTTGTTGGGATTGGCGATGAACACCATCTTGGCCTTGTTGTCCTTGGCGGCAGCGAGCATCGCGGGCAGGTCATGGCCGTACCCTTGGGCCGCCGGCACGCTGATCCCGCTCGCCCCGACCGCCTGTGTGGCCAGCGCATACACCGCAAAGGCGTGCGCCGAATACACCACTTTGTCGCCGGGCGCGAGAAAGGCGCGCGCGGACAGTTCCAGCAGATCGTTGCTGCCGTTGCCCAGCGTGACGCTGGCATGTGTCACGCCGTAACGTTTCACCAGCGCGTCCTTCAGTTCGAAACCGTTGCCGTCCGGGTATAGCGCGATGGTCTTGATCGCCTCATGCATCGCGGCGACCGACGCAGCGCTCGCCCCCAGCGGATTCTCGTTGGAAGCCAGCTTGACGATGCCGGTGATGCCCAGCTCGCGCTCCAGCTCGGAGATGGGCTTGCCCGGTTGATATGGGGCAATGGAACGAACATAGGATGGTGCCAAATCACAGTAATTCATAAATCAAAATCCACCACAGAAGCTTTAAAGATACGGAGAGACACGCAAAAAAACGCAACGGATTCTACTGGGAGCGTTATGCTTTTTCGTGTCCCGGCGATTATTTAATAATCATTATTCAAACGGCGACCGGGTAGGAACCCAGCACCTTGACGAACGCCGCGATCTGCTTGAGTTGCCCCAATGCAGCGGCGACCTTGGCATCGGCCTGATGGCCTTCGATATCCACATAGAACACGTATTCCCACAGACCGGCACGACTGGGACGCGATTCCAGCTTGGTCATGGACACCCCGTTCTGCGCCAGCGGCACCAGCAGGTCATGCACCGCGCCCGGACGGTTCGCAGCGGACATCACCAGCGAGGTGCGGTCGCGCCCAGACGGAGCCACCTCCTGTTTACCGATGACCAAAAAACGTGTGGTGTTGCGCGCATCATCCTCGATGTTCGCGGCCAGCACCTTCAGCCTGAAATGTTCCGCCGCCTGTGCACCGCCGATCGCGGCGGCAAAAGATTCTTCCGCCGCCAGCCGCGCCGCATCGGCGTTACTGGACGCGGTGACCCGTTCTACATGCGGCAGATGCGCGTGCAGCCAACTCTGGCATTGTCCGAACGACTGCGGATGCGAATACACCTTGCGCACCAGCGACAGATCGCTCTCGTTCGACATCAGGCACTGGTGCACCTGTAGCAACACCTCGCCGCAGATATTGAGGCTGCTGTTCAGCAACAGGTCGAGTGTACGACCGACCGCGCCTTCGGTGGAATTCTCCACCGGCACCACACCGTAATGCGCCGCACCGCTCTCCACCGCCTGAAACACCTCGTCGATGGTGGCGCAGGGCTGCCCCTGCGTCGCGGCGCCGAATCGTTTCAGCGCCGCCGCTTCCGTGAACGTGCCCTGCGGGCCGAGATAGGCAATGGTAAGCGGCGCTTCCAGCGCGCGGCAATGCGACATCACTTCGGTGAACAACTGTGCCACGGCGGCATTGCCGAGCGGCCCGGTATTGGCCGCTTGCAGACGCTGCAACACCTGCGCTTCGCGCTCGGGACGCAGCACCGCGCTGTTGCCTTTGGCGTGGCCGATCTGCTGCGCCAGCTTGGCGCGCTCATTGAACAGCTTGAGCAAATCGTCATCAATACGGTCGATCTGCGCGCGGAATTTCTTCAAATCGTCACTCATTCGTCCGACTCCAGCGGCAACGCGCGCACCATCAGCACGCCGGGGATGGCGGCGATCCGCGCGATCAGGGTATCCGGCAACACCGTGTCGGTGTCCACCAGGGTGTAGGCCATCTCGCCGCGCGATTTGTTCATCATATTGTGGATATTGATCCCCGCCCCCGCCAATGCCGTCGATATCTGTCCCAGCATGTTCGGCACATTGGTATTGGCGATGGCCAGGCGGAACGCCGATTCGCGCGGCATGACGACATTGGGGAAGTTCACCGTATTGGTGATGTTGCCGTGCTCCAGATATTCGCGCAGTTGTTCGGCCACCATCACCGCACAGTTCTCCTCCGCCTCTGCGGTGGAAGCGCCCAGATGCGGCAGCGCGATGATCTTGTCGTTGACGATGGTCTTGTTGCTGGGGAAGTCGCACACATAACAACGCAGATGTCCGCTCGCCAGTCCGGCAACGACCGCCGCCTCGCTGACGATGGCATCACGCGAGAAGTTCAGCAGCACCGCGCCGGACTTCATGACCGCCACACGTTTGTCATCGATGAGATTGCGTGTCGCGTCCAGCAGCGGCACATGCAGCGTCACGAAATCACTGTGCTTGAGCAAGTCTTCGATACTGTTCGCCTTCTTCACCTGCGACGACAAGCTCCACGCCGCCTCCACAGTGATCTCCGGATCGTAGCCGATCACTTTCATACCGAGACCGAGCGCGGTATCGGCCACCAGACGACCGATCGCCCCCAGCCCCATGATGCCCAGTGTGCGGCCACGCAACTCGCTACCCGCAAAATCCTTTTTGCCGTCCTCGACCAGCTTGTGCAGGGTCGCATCGTCGCCGTGCAGAGCAGCGGTGAATCTCAGCGCCGGTACCACATTACGTGCAGCCAGCAACATGCCGGTGATAACCAGCTCCTTCACCGCATTGGCATTCGCGCCCGGTGCATTGAACACCGGCACGCCGCGCGCGCTCAGCTTCTGCACCGGCACGTTGTTGGTTCCCGCCCCGGCCCGCGCGATAGCCAGCACAGCGGCGGGAATGTCCATGTCATGCATGTCGTGCGAGCGCACCAGAATGGCATCCGGCTGCGCGACCTTGTCGCCCACCTGATAACGCGGCGCAGGTAGCCGCTTCAAGCCGACCGGCGAGATCTTGTTTAGCGTGAGGATATGGAAGGTCTTGCCCATGCCGGACATTCAGCCCCTGCTGCGGGCGAACTCGTTCATGAACGCAACGAGTACCTGCACACCCTCGAGCGGCATCGCGTTGTAGATGGACGCGCGCATGCCGCCCACGGAACGGTGCCCCTTGAGTTGCAGCAAACCGCGCGCATCCGCCTGCTTCAGGAATTCGCCGTCCAGATTGGCGTCCTTCAGCGTGAACGGCACGTTCATGCGCGAACGGTCGGCCTTGTTCACCGGACAATTGTAGAAACCGTTGCTGGCATCGATGGCCGCGTACAGCAGATTTGCCTTGGCGATGTTGTGCCGCTCCATCGCGCCGATGCCGCCGTACTTCTTCAGCCACTGGAACACCAGTCCCGCCATGTAGATGGCGAAAGTGGGCGGCGTGTTGTACATCGAATCGTTCTCGGAATGTGTCTTGTAGTCCAGCATGGTGGGCAGGCGCGGATCGGCATGACCGATCAGGTCTTCGCGCACGATCACCAGCGTCAATCCCGCCGGGCCGATGTTTTTCTGCGCGCCAGCATAGATCATGCCGTATTTCCACACATCGACGGGACGCGACAGGATGTTGGACGACATGTCCGCCACCAGCGGCACTTCACCCACATTTGGCACCCAGTCGAACTCCACGCCGCCGATGGTCTCGTTCGGCGTGTAGTGCACATAGGCCGCGTTCTTATCCAGCTTCCAGGTATCGAACGCGGGCACATAGGTGCAGTTCTTGTCTTTGTTGTCGGCCACCACGTTCACGTTGCAGAACTTCTTCGCTTCACCGATGGCCTTCTTCGACCATTCGCCGGTGTTCACGTAATCGGCGGAAGCTTTGCCGCGCAACAAATTGAACGGGATCATGGAGAATTGCAGATGCGCGCCGCCTTGCAGGAACAGCACCTTGTAATTGGCCGGGATGGCCATCAGTTCGCGCAGATCGGCTTCGGCCTGTGCGTGTATGCCCATGTACTCCTTGCCGCGATGCGACATCTCCATCACCGACATGCCGCTGCCGCGCCAGTCGACGAGTTCCGCCTGCGCCTGCTGCAACACTTCTTTCGGCAATACTGCGGGGCCTGCACTGAAGTTGTAAATGGTCATGGGCATTTCCTCCTGATGATTAGTTTTATTCTGCGCTTTCGTCCAAGCCGTCTTCCGCCTCGTCATCTTCCGGATCGGCGATACGGCTCAGCCCGGCCAGTTTCTCGCCCTTCTCCAGATTGATCAGCGTCACGCCCTGTGTGGCACGGCTCATCTCGCGGATCTCCTTGACGCGGGTGCGGATCAGCACACCGTTGGTGCCGATGAGCATGATCTCGTCTTCGCTGTTGACCAGCGTCGCCGCCACCACCTTGCCGTTGCGCTCGGAGGTCTGGATCGCGGTGATACCTTGCGTGCCGCGACCATGACGGGTGTACTCGATGATAGGCGTACGCTTGCCGTAACCGTTCTCGGTCGCGGTCAACACCGTCTGCTCTTCGTTCTCGGCCACCAGCAGCGCGATCACCTTGCCGCCCTTGGCCAGGTTCATACCGCGCACACCGCGCGTGGCGCGACCCAGCGGACGCACGTCTTCTTCTTCAAAACGCACCGCGCGACCTTCGTCGGAGAACAGCATCACATCATGCTTGCCGTCGGTGATCGCCACGCCGATGAGGAAGTCACCCTCGTCCAGATTGATGGCGATGATGCCGGCTTTGCGCGGATTGGCAAAGTCGGACAACGGTGTCTTCTTCACGGTACCGTCGCTGGTGGCGAAGAACACGAACTTGTCTTCGGGGAAATCCTTCACCGGCAGGATGGCGTTGATCTTCTCGCCCTCTTCCAGCGGCAACAGATTGACGATAGGTTTGCCGCGGCTGATGCGGGTACCCAGCGGCACGTCGTACACCTTGAGCCAGTACACGCGACCGCGACTGGAGAAACACAGAATGTAATCGTGTGTGTTGGCGATGAACAGATTGTCGACGAAATCGTCTTCCTTGGTCGAGGCCGCCTGCTTGCCGCGTCCGCCGCGTTTCTGCGCGCGGTATTCGTCCAGCTTCTGCGCCTTCATATAACCGCCGTGCGACAGGGTGACCACCACGTCTTCCGGCGTGATGAAGTCTTCCATGCTCATGTCCTGCGTGTGGGTGACGATCTCACTGCGGCGTTTGTCGCCGTATTGCGATTTGATCGCTACCAACTCGTCGTTGATGATCTGCGTCACACGCTCCGGCTTGGCCAGTATGTCGAGCAGGTCGGTGATCTTTTCCATCACCTCGCGGTATTCACCCACGATCTTGTCCTGCTCCAGCCCGGTCAGGCGTTGCAGACGCAACTCGAGGATGGCCTGCGCCTGCGCGTCGGAAAGTTTGTATGCGCGCTGATTGCCGCTACCCAACATGCCGAACTCGGGTGCCAGCGTCTCGGGACGCGAGGCATCACTCACACGGCTCAACATCTCTTCCACCAGCGAAGAGCGCCACGCTTGCGCCATCAACTCCTGTTTGGCGATAGCCGGGGTCGCTGCCGCCTTGATCAGCGCGATGATCTCGTCCACATTGGACAGGGCGACTGCCAGACCTTCCAGGATATGGCCGCGTTCACGCGCCTTGCGCAGTTCAAAGATCGTGCGGCGCGTCACCACTTCGCGGCGGTGGCGCAGGAAGGCGTCGAGGAATTGTTTCAGATTGAGCAGTTGCGGCTGGCCGTCCAGCAATGCCACCATGTTCATGCCGAAGCTGTCCTGCAACTGCGTCTGCTTGAACAAGTGATTGAGCACCACTTCCGGCATCTCGCCACGGCGCAACTCGATCACCGCGCGCATACCGGACTTGTCCGATTCGTCACGGATCTCGGTGATGCCCTCGATCTTCTTCTCGCGCACCAGCTCGCCCACCTTGATGAGCAGGTTGGCCTTGTTCACCTGGTAAGGCAGCTCGTCGATGACGATGGCCTGGCGGCTACCGCTCTTGTCCAAATCCTCGAAGTGGGTACGTCCGCGCATCACCACGCGACCGCGTCCGGTGCGGTAGCCCTCCTTCACCCCGGCCAGACCGTAGATGAAGCCCGCCGTCGGGAAGTCCGGCGCGGGAACGATGTCGATCAGCTCCTCGATATCTATGTCCGGATTCTTCAACAACGCGAAGCAGGCATCGATCACTTCGGAAAGATTGTGCGGCGGGATGTTGGTCGCCATACCCACGGCGATACCGGACGAGCCGTTCACCAGCAGATTGGGGAAACGCGCCGGGAACACCAGCGGCTCCTGCTCAGAACCGTCGTAGTTCGGCCCGAAGTCCACAGTTTCTTTATCCAGATCGGCCAGCAGTTCGTGCGCGATACGCGCCATGCGGATCTCGGTGTAACGCATCGCCGCAGCGTTATCGCCGTCCACCGAACCGAAGTTACCCTGCCCGTCCACCAGCGGATAACGCAGCGAGAAGTCCTGCGCCATACGCACGATGGTGTCGTACACCGCCGTGTCGCCGTGCGGATGGTACTTACCGATCACATCGCCGACGATACGCGCCGATTTCTTGTAGGCTCGGTTCCAGTCGTTGGAAAGCTCGTGCATGGCGAACAGCACGCGCCTGTGCACCGGCTTCAGGCCGTCGCGGGCATCGGGCAGCGCGCGCCCGACGATCACACTCATGGCATATTCGAGGTAAGACTTGCGCATCTCCTCTTCGAGACTGACGGGGAGTGTTTCTTTAGCGAATTGATCCATCTGTGGCGGCTTCCTAAAAGGCTTAAAAAACAGCGGGCGAGTTTATCACACCGGCCTAGTTCGAGACCAAGCAAAATTGGCTAGCCGCGCAAGGCCAGTTTTGCTACATTCCGCCCCACTTTACCTTCCGAAGAACACGCCATGTCCAATGTTGACGCAGTAGAGATCGAGAAATTCAGCCAGCTCGCCCATCGCTGGTGGGATGCCAGCAGTGAATTCAAACCGCTGCACGACATCAACCCGCTGCGTCTGGACTACATCGAGCGCATCGCAGGCCTGTCCGGCAAGACCGTGCTGGATGTCGGCTGCGGCGGCGGCATCCTGTCCGAGAGCATGGCGGGCAGAGGCGCGCAAGTCACCGGCATCGACCTGGGCGAGAAGCCCCTGCAAGTCGCAAAACTGCATCTGCTGGAGAGCGGCAAACAGGTGGAATACCGCCACATCGCGGTCGAGCAACTGGCCGCCGAGCGCCCCGCTTCTTTCGACGTGGTCACCTGCATGGAGATGCTGGAGCATGTGCCCGACCCCGCTGCGGTGGTCGTTGCCTGCGCAAAACTGGTCAAACCGGGTGGCCACGTGTTCTTCTCCACGCTCAACCGCAACATCAAGTCCTACCTGCTCGCCATCATCGGCGCGGAATATGTGCTGAACATGCTGCCGCGCGGCACCCACGAATATGCCAAATTCCTCAAACCGTCCGAACTGGCGCAGTTCTGCCGCAACAGCGGGTTGAGCATAACTGACCTCAGCGGCATGAGTTACGACCCGCTGCACAAGACCTACGCGCTGGGCAAAGACACCGACGTCAATTATCTGATCGCTTGCCGACGTGATTAATACCCTCTCCCTTAGCCCTCTCCCGCAAGCGGGAGAGGGGAATAAGGTTGCTCCACGTGAGCATCAGGTTGATGCGGTCCTGTTCGACCTGGACGGCACTTTCGCCGACACCGCCCCCGATCTCGGCGCCGCCCTCAACCATGTGCTCGCCTTACACGGCAAACCGCCACTGCCGCTGGCGGTCAGCCGCCTGCAAGCCTCGCACGGTTCGGCCGGGCTGCTCCAGTTGGGCTTCGGCATCACGCCGGACGATGCGCGTTTCGCCGGACTGCGCGATGCCTTCCTTGCGCATTACACCGCGCACATCTGTGCGCACACCACTCTGTTCCCCGGCATGGCCGAATTGATCGCCGAGATCGAGACGCGCGGCCTGCCCTGGGGCATCGTCACCAACAAACCGCATCGCTTCACCGTACCGCTGATGCAGGCACTGGGTTATGCCGAACGTGCCGCCTGTCTGGTGAGCGGCGACACCTGCGCCCAGGCCAAGCCGCATCCCCTGCCCCTGCAACATGCCGCAGAACTGATCGGTGTCGCGCCCGAACGCTGCCTCTATCTGGGCGACGACAAACGCGACATGGAAGCCGCCAATGCCGCCCATATGCACGGCATCATCGCCCAATATGGCTATATCGCGCCTGAGACGCCGCTGGCGACCTGGCAAGCCGCAGGCGCAGTACAAGCGCCGCTTGAACTGCTGCGTTACATAAATGCCTGATCGGCGGTATCATCACGCCATAACGAACACAAAAGAGTTCCGGAGCTGAGTATGAACGACGACAAGACACCTACAGGGCACGACCAAGCCCCAGTCGCGTCTTCGCCTGACGGACTTCAGGAGATATTGCACAAAGTCATCCTCGCCCACCAGCAGGCGCTGAAACTGCTACAGGAGACCGAGACCGCCTACGGGCGCCTGGTTCCCCATCAACTGCTCAAGCTGCTGCAAGTCAAAAGCATCGTCGATGTCAAACTGGGCGACCAGGTCGAACGCAAGATGTCCATCATGTTTTCCGACATCCGCGACTTCACCCCGCTGTCCGAATCGATGACCCCGGCGGAAAACTTCGAGTTCATCAACTCCTACCTCAGCCAGATGGAGCCGGTCATCGGCAAACATCGCGGCATCATCGACAAATTCATCGGCGATGCCATCCTCGCGCTGTTCGAGAACAACGCCGATGATGCGGTGAGCGGCGCCATCGCCATGCTGGAACGCCTGAACTACTACAACGCCGGTCGTATCCGCGCGGGTTACACCCCCATCCAGATCGGCATAGGCCTGAACACCGGCATGGTGATGATAGGCACCGTGGGCGGCACCAACCGCATGGACAGTACCGTGATCGGCGACGCCGTCAACCTGACTGCGCGCCTGCAAGAGGCCACCAAGACTTACCACGCGCCGCTCATCATCAGCCAGAACACGCTGTATGACCTGTCCACCCCGGATAAATACCACATCCGTTTCCTTGACCGCATCCGCGTCAAAGGCAAATCGCAACCCCTGTCGATCTACGAAGTGTTCGACAACGACCCGGCGGAACTGCGCAGCACCAAACTCGCCTGCCAGCCATTGTTCGACGAAGCCGTCGCCTTCTACCACCTGAAAGACATCGCACGCGCCATCGAGCTGCTCAAGAAATGTGTGGAGATCGCCCCCAACGACATCCCCGCCCTGCTCTACCTCGAACGCTGCTACGAATACCAGGCCACCGGGCAACACTGGAGCACCGGCGAACTCGATGTCGGACTGACCTGGAAAGACGACTTCCTCACCGGACTGGAACCGCTGGATAGCGCCCACCGCAAACTGCTTGAGCAGATCAACACCTTCACTGCACACGTCAAAACGGGGGACTCCAACGGCTTCCGCGAAGTGTTCGCCTTCCTCGACGAACACACCCAGAACATCTTCCGCATCGAAGAAGACCTGATGCAGCAAAGCCAGTACCCGTTCACCGAGAGTCACATCCAGGAACACCGGAGTTTCATCAAGCACTATCAGGAACTGGAAAGAAAGACCGTGATCGGCATCGATGACCCGCGCTACCTTGCCTTCCGCACCCAACTGCTGCTGCTCGACTGGTTCTCCTCTCACGCCACCAAAGGCGACCGCCACCTGACACGCTTCCTGCAACAACCTGCCGGACAGGTCGGCTCGCGCAGCGGGAAGCACCCTATCCCCCAGAACTTTCAGCAGTAACACGCATCCCCTGCCACCTGTTACAATCCACCCCGCTTAGTACCAACCAGAACCGGGGGCGACCTGGCTTCGACGTGGGTTGCAAAGCAGCGTAGGGCATACCGAGGACCCGCAACCTCGTAAATCAGCTGGAAAACCAATAGTCGCAAACGACGAAAAGTACGCTCTAGCCGCTTAACCGGTTAGACCTCACACCCTGCTGTCCGTGGAGGGGCTCAAGGCAGTAATGCCGCGATGAGTGAGGTCATTTACACGGAATCGTGTCATGCAGGGTTACTTTGTATGGCATTAAATTTAGGTGACTCGTCCAGTAGCAGCCTGTCGGTTGGCGTCTGCCGGATAAAATCAAATAACTAGACTAAGTATGTAGAACTATCTGTAGAGTGCTCGCGGACGCGGGTTCAATTCCCGCCGCCTCCACCATCAAACCATCAAGCCCGCCTTTACCAGCGGGCTTTTTGTTGGCCTACGGTAAAATGAACCCGTGCGCAAAACAACAGCGGCAAAATTATCGGCACCGGGGAAAAGTAAATCAGTAACATTCCCTGTTTACAATCGCTCGAATTATCAAATGGGGGTTCTATGGCACTACAATGGCGCGATCAATTGAGTGTTGGGAATAATGTCATCGACAATGACCATCGCTACCTGATCGATATCATCAATCGGGTTGAGCAGTGCCTTTTGCAAAAGAACCGCGCAGAACTGACGCTGGAACTTGCCAACCTGACCAAATATTCCCTGGTTCATTTTGAACGGGAAGAAAAGATCGCATTGGCGGTTGGCTATACTCAACTACCCAATCTTAATGAATCACATCTGTCGCTGCTGAATCGGCTAAAACAGATGCAGGATGAATTTGACGCAATCGGACAGGCCTGGTCGCCGGAGGCGGCGGAACACTTCACCAATTTTTTGCGCTCATGGCTGATCGACCATGTGATCAAAGAAGATTTGCTGATGAAACCTGTGCTGAAGAATTTCGCGCCAACCTTCGACCCGAGATAATCGGTCTTGCGGGGGTGCCAATTTTAATCCCGGTAGTTAATCAATCGAGTCTGACCCCATTGATTCACAATTTATGGCCGCATGGTAAATCGACGCAGAAATTCCGATGCGTTCAAGGACAAGGTAAGTCCAGATCTACTTAGACTTGATCTGAATAGCATCAAACAGCTCTACATTTAAACGAATTGCGATGCTTTTGCCTGAGATGTTGTCTGGAATTAACACGACCAGTTCTTTTGAAGATTCTGTTAAAACTGATACTGGCCCTACCGTCTGATTCTGAAGAATTGGCAATGCCAGTGCTTTACAAATTTCTAACCCTCTTGTCGTGGGATATAAAGTTGCAGATACAATTTTCCCACCTCCATATGCCTTAGAAATATTTGCGTAGGCACTATTTACGTACAACGAAATGGCAAGAAAAAGGAAAAAAATATGTGCTCCAAAATCTCTAATTGAATAGTTAATGCTTTCAGTTTTAGGTGTTTGGTATACCACTTCGTTAATCATTGGTTCAATATTTCTGACAATCATCATAATTGCCGCCCAAATTCCCACGATAGAAAGCATTGAAAACAGCAGCGGTTTCATTTCATTGCTCCTGTTAATCACCATAAGAAATGTAAACAGTGGAATTAAAGTAAAAGTGGGGACCACAAATACGCTTGCGGCAAAAGCGAAGTAACTTTTCTCTCTCCAAAAAATGTACATGGCTGCAATACGCTTTAATAGCCATAAGTAACTTGTGTGGACTATAGTAACTAGCAATACGATAGTGGCCCCAGCCAAGATGTACTCCGTGCGGATGATTTCGGCTGAATAGATTCCATATTGAGCAAGGTGCAAATTGACTACAAGAAGTCCCAAAATAAAACAAACAGACGATGCTCCAATTGTTAGCAGGGGGATATTTGTTACACCTTCGCGCAGATTCCATTTTGTGATTTCAGTATTATCTTGAGTCATTTCATTCCTTCATTGCTAACGCCAGAGTTAATGCACGAATCAATGGGGTCAGACTCCTTTGATCTACGACACCACTACTTCAGCGTTCTGGCCAAACGAAAACCATAGTGCCGGTCATGGGTGGCTTGAACATCGCCGCGCCGGGCTATGCCTGCGCTCCGTGCGGGTTTGATTTCGTAATCACCGCCCAGCAGAACGCGCTTTCCCATGCTGCCAACGACCGCCATCCCGACAGTGGACTCGCCATTGGGGCTCCATTCATCGGCCACCCATTCGGCGACATTACCGCTCATGTCGTACAAGCCGAATCCGTTCGGTTGTTTTTGCCCCACCGGGTGTGTCGCCCCTCCGCTGTTGGCGGCATACCAAGCCAGCGCAGTCACATCGTTGCCCCCGCAATAAGCGTCTGCTCTGCCGCCGGTGCAGGCGTATAACCACTCCTCTTCGCTGGGCAGGCGATATTCTTTCTCCGAGCGCTGGTTGAGCTTGGTGATGAATCTCTTTGCGTCGCTCCAACTGATCTGTTCGACCGGGCAATCGTCGCCGCAGGTTTTGAAGTGGCTGGGATTCTCGCCCATGATGTCGCGCCATTCTTTCTGGGTGACTTCATATTTTCCGATCTCATAATCTTTGCCGGGTATAGGCAGCATGACCGGCTCGACCAGCGCGGTTCGCTGCATCACTGCGGCTTGCGGGGGAATGGGAGTCTGGGCGGCCTGTAGCCTTTTGATGCGCGATTTGGCGAACGGCACATATTTCCCTTGCGGAAAGCTGTCGAGGTAGACCTGATAGTCATCCGCCGTGTTGGCTCTTTCCGCAACGCCCCACAGCGTATCGTCCAGGTCGGCACTCGATGCTTTCGTCGCAGCCGGGGCGGCATCGGCGGCAATGACCGCAGGCACCTGCGCACACAGGAGAAACACCAGAATGCTGGCTAACGATGATTGTATAAGTTTCATTCTTTTTTCCGCTGCACTATGAAATAGACATGCATCTCCGGATACTGATCGTATTCCAAATGCCGACAGATACATCCGGCCTCGGAAATCAGCTTAAGCGTATTCGGGATACCCAGGACACTGTAATACATTTGCGGCCCCATCGCCGCATCGACTTTCTCTGCCGGCTCATCCAGCCCGCCTGACGTAAAAATCAGCACGCCACCCGGGGTGAGGTTCTCCAGTATCTTTTTAAGCACTGGCTCCTGTTCTTGTTTGGGCAAATGCCAGATGCTGTCCCACGCAGAGATGAAATCGTATTTTTTCGGGAACTGCCAAGAACAGATATCGGCATGGTGGAAGATGACATGCGGATGGCGCTGCTTTGCCAGTTCGAGCATACGGCTCGAAACATCGACACCCTCGACATCGAATCCGTTTCCCAGCATCAATTCGATGAGTCGCCCGCTACTACCACACCCGATATCGAGTGCCCGACGTTTCTCACGCAAAAATGCTATCGCGCGCTTGTGCTGAACGATGCCATTTTCTTGAGGGAAGTCGTCTTGAATCCAGCGCTCGGCGATCTGGTCATAACTGGCGGCGATTTCATGAGGAAGCATCTTGGACTTTGACCGTGCATTAACAGGCGAACATACCGTTGGCAGTGTAATCAGAGATACCCCGCCAAGGCAATTCCTTGTTGTGTATGTGCGGGGAAGCTGCTGCCTGATGGGTATTCACTGAGTCTGTTTCGCCTGATTTCCGCCACAGTCACCGCGGCAGCCCTCATGCGAGTGCCACAACATACAACCTTGCAATACGGTTAACAGCACGATTCCAACCAGCAGTTTTCTCATGGCCACTCTCCTTGGTCCGTGGATGACATGTAGCATACCTCTTACTTCACTTTCAGTTGCATCACAGCCTGTCTGCATGTGCCTCATGCAGCGTCTTGAGCGCTTCCCGCACTACCGACAACGACGAGCGCAGGAACAATGCGGCAAGCGCCAATCCGATCACGATATCCGGCCAGCCGGAATGGGTGAGCCACACACCGACTGCGGCAAACAATACCGCGATATTGGCGATGATATCGTTGCGGGAACATAGCCACACCGAACTCATATTGATGTCATCGGCACGGTGACGCCAAAGCAGGAAGAAGCATATTCCATTCGCGGCAAGTGCCAGCAAACCGATCGCGCCTATCGTCTCGAATACCGGAAGCTGCGGGTAAACGATATGGTAGATGGCCTGTCCAAGCACGAAAAGACCGAAGGCCGCCATGATGAGCCCTTTGAACAGTGCCGCCCTGGCCTTCATCTCCGCTCCGCGTGCGACGACATAGAGACTGAAGCCGTACACCAATGCGTCGCCCAGCATGTCGAGTGAGTCTGCCACCAGCGAGAGGGAGTTACCGAGCAGCCCCGCGGTGAGTTCGACCACGAACATCACGGCATTGATCGCCAGCACTGCCTTGAGTGTGGCGCTTTGACGGCTACGCAGCGCGTCGATCTCGCATGCTTTGTCGTTGCAACAGTCCGCCATGTTCCATCTCCGTCTAAAGTTGTTTGATCTCTCTCGTCTTGATCAGTGCGTAGATCACCGGGATCACCAGCAGCGTCAGCACCGCCGAGGAGATCATACCGCCAACCATGGGCGCGGCGATACGGCGCATCACTTCCGAGCCGGTGCCGCTGCTCCACAGGATAGGCAGCAGCCCCGCCATGATCGCCACCACGGTCATCATCTTGGGACGCACTCGCTCCACCGCACCGTGCATGATGGCGGCTTGCAGGTCGCTCGCAGAAGGGGCTCGCCCCGATCCGGCACATTGTGCCTGAATATCCTGCCAGGCTTTTTCCAGATAGATCAGCATCACCACACCAGTCTCTGCCGCCACACCTGCCAGCGCGATGAAACCCACCGCCACCGCCACCGACAGATTGTAGTCGAGCAGCCACAACAACCAGACACCGCCGACCAATGCGAACGGCACCGACAGCATCACCACCAGCGCTTCGGTGACACGCCTGAAATTGAGGTAGAGCAGCAGGAAGATCAGCAACAGCGTGACGGGGATGACGATCTTCATCTTGGCGGCAGCGCGTTCCATGTATTCGAACTGCCCGCTCCAGGTCGCATAATAACCGGGCGGGAACTTCACCTGGTCGGCCACGGCGCGGCGCGCTTCGGCCACATAAGAACCGATGTCGCGTTCGCGGATATCGACATAGATATAGGCGGACAACAGCGCGTTCTCGGTGCGGATGGCGGGCGCGCCTTTGCTGATGCTCACTTTGGCGACCTGCCCCAGCGGGATCATCGCGCCGGTCATGGCGGGTACCAGCACTTCGCGCGCGATCTGCTCGGGCGAAGCACGCAGCTCGCGCGGGTAACGCACACTCACGTTGAAACGCTCCAGGCCTTCCACCGTGGTGGTGACCGTCTCGCCGCCCAGCGCGACGGCGATCACGTCCTGCACTTCGCCGACGGACAGGCCGTAACGTGCCAGTGCGGCACGGTCGGGTTCGATGTTCAGATAGAAACCGCCGGTGATACGTTCGGCGTAGGCGCTGCTGGTACCGGGCACGTTTTTCACCACGGCTTCGATCTGTTTGGCGAGACGCTCCATCTCGTCCAAATCTTTACCGAACACCTTGATGCCGACGGGGGTGCGGATACCGGTGGAGAGCATATCGATACGCGCCTTGATCGGCATGGTCCACGAGTTCGCCACACCGGGGAAACGCAGGGCACGGTCCATCTCGGCAACCAGTTTGTCGATATCCATCCCGGAGCGCCATTCGTTTTCCGGCTTGAGGTTGATGACGGTCTCGAACATCTCCAGCGGAGCCGGGTCGGTGGCGGTCTGCGCGCGCCCCGCCTTGCCGTAGACCGAAGCGACCTCGGGGAAGCTCTTGATGATCTTGTTCTGTGTCTGTAGTAGCTCGGCGGCCTTGGTCACCGACATGCCCGGCAAAGAGGCGGGCATGTAGAACAGCGTACCTTCATTCAGCGTGGGCATGAATTCGCTGCCCAACTTCATGGCGGGATAGACGGACAACACACATGCCAGTGCAGCCACGACGAGTGTGGCGCGCTTATGTCGCAACACGGTGCTGATCATCGGTCGGTAGAGCGCGATCAGCCAGCGGTTCAGCGGATTATCAGTTTCCGCCCTGACCTTCCCGCGTATGAACAGCAACATCAGCACCGGCACCAGCGTGACAGAAAGCAACGCCGCCCCCGCCATAGCGAAGGTCTTGGTGAACGCCAGCGGCGAGAACAGGCGCCCCTCCTGAGCCTCCAGCGTGAACACCGGCAGGAAGGAGACGGTGATGATGAGTAGCGAGAAGAACAGCGCCGGCCCCACTTCTTTGCACGCGGCAAGAATGGCATTGGCGCGGGCACTCAGATTAGCCTCCCCTCTCACACTCGTGGGAGAGGGGCTGGGGGAGAGGGATGGGCTGCCATCTACAACCGCCCCTCTCCCTAACCCTCCCCCGCTTGCGGGGGAGGGAATAGATTCGCGAGATGCATCGAGCCTTTCCAGATGTTTGTGCGCGTTCTCGATCATCACGATGGCGGCATCCACCATCGCGCCGATGGCGATGGCGATACCACCCAGGCTCATGATGTTGGAATTCAGCCCCAGCACACGCATGGCGATGAACGCGATCAGCACACCGATGGGCAGCATGACGATGGCGACGAGGGCACTGCGCGCATGCATCAGGAACACCATACACACCAGTGCGACGATGAACCCTTCTTCCAGCAGGGTATGTTTCAGCGTTTCGATGGCGCGCTGAATGAGTTCGGAACGGTCATATACCGCCTTGATGGTGACCCCGTCCGCCAATCCGGCGGAGACTTCGGCGAGCTTGTGTTTGACGTTGTCGATGACTTCGAGCGCGTTCTGACCGAAACGGGCCATGACGATGCCGGAGACCACTTCACCCTCACCGTTCAGCTCGGTAAGACCGCGCCGTTCGTCCGGCCCCAGTTCGATCCGGGCGATGTCGCGCAGCAGCACGGGGGTAGCCTTGTCGGCCTTGACCACCAGCGACTCGATATCCGCCTTGCCGCGCAGATAACCTTTGCCGCGCACCATGTATTCGGTCTCGGCCATCTCCACCACACGCCCGCCGACATCGCGGTTGCTGTCGCGGATCACCCGCGTGACGCTGCTGAGCGGGATGCCGTAGGCGCGCAACTTCACCGGATCGACCGTCACCTGATATTGCCGCACGAAACCGCCGACCGAGGCGACTTCGGCCACGCCGTGTGCCTTGGTGAGCTGATAACGCAGATACCAGTCCTGCATGGTACGCAGCTCGGCCAGATCATGTTTCCCGCTCAACAGCGCGTACTGGTATACCCAGCCCACGCCGGTGGCATCGGGCCCAAGTTGCGGCGAGACACCCTGCGGCATACGTCCGGAGATGCTGTTGAGATATTCCAGCACACGCGAACGCGCCCAGTAGATGTCGGTGCCGTCTTCAAAGATCACGTACACAAAAGAAGCGCCGAAGAACGAGAAGCCGCGCACCACTTTCGATCTCGGCACGGCCAGCATGGCCGTGGTGAGCGGATAGGTGACCTGGTCTTCCACCACTTGCGGGGCCTGGCCGGGATATTCGGTATACACGATCACCTGCACGTCGGACAGATCCGGCAAGGCATCCAGCGGCGTCTTCAACAGCGCATAGATACCCGCCAGCGTGATGAACAGCGTGGCGAGCAATACCAGAAAGCGGTTGCGCGCCGACCAGGCTATGATGGCATTGAGCATGTCAGTGTCCCTCGTGTGAGTGTGCCACCGGTGCCGCGGCTTGCAGCTTGGTGATCACCCACTCGCCCGGTTTGCGCGCGACGATCTCGAAGGTGATGGCATCACCGGCTTTGATGCCTTCGATCAATGCCGGATTGGCCAATATAAAATCCATGGTCATCCCCGGCCAGTCCAGCGATTTGACCGGCTGATGGGTGATGCTCACCGAACCGTCGGCACGGATCGCTTCCAGCACGCCGTGCACCTGATGCCCCACGGCGGTCTTCTGCCGGGGTGCCACGGGTGCGCTCGGCGTGCCGCGCTCGGCCACCTGCGCGGCAGACACTGCCGGTGCTGGAGAAGGCACATCATGCGCGCTGTGTGCAGCGAAGCCCGCCAATGCCGATTTGAGATTGCTCTCCGCATCGATCAGGAAGTTGGCCGAGGTGACCACCTGCTCACCTTCAGCCACACCGGACAATACTTCGACCGCGTCATCACCCTGCCCGCCCAGACGCACCTCGCGCGGCTCAAAACGTCCGGGAGCGAGTTGTACCAGCACCACTTGGCGGGTGCCGCTGTCGATCACGGCGGAACGCGGAATGGTCAGCGCCGTTGTCGTATCGGCGATGACGATGTTGGCATACATGCCGGGACGCAAACGCGCATCTTTGTTCGGCAGTTCCACGCGCACACGCACGGTGCGGGTCTGTTCGTCGAGCACCGGGGCGATGAAGCTGACCTTGCCGGAAAAACGTTCTCCCGCATAAGCATCGACTTTGATTTCCACGTTCTGCCCGAGACGCAATACACCCTGGTCCTGTTCGGCCACCTGCGCCTGCAACCACAGGCTGGACAGGTCGGCCAGCTTGAATAACACCTCGCCGGGCGCAAAACGCGCACCCGCCACGGCGGTCTTTTCGATCACCACACCGGAGATGGGTGAACGCAGCACCAGATGCGCCATACCGTGTTGCAGATGTTCCAGGTCCTGCGGAGCGATCTGCCAATTGTCGAGACGGCTGCGTGCGCTTTTCTCCACTTCGGCCAGACCGGACTCGTGCGCCAGTTGCACTTCGCGGGCGGCGCTTTCCAGTTCCGGGCTATACACCGTGAGTAATGCCTGCCCCCGTGCCACACGTTGCCCGGTGGTGTTCACATGTAATTGTTGCACCCAGCCTTCGAAACGGGGGCTGACCCATTGCTGTTTGCGCTCGTCCACCTCAAGCAGGCCGGTGGCGCGGATGCTGCGCGTCAAAGCCCGACGCTGTGCCGCGACACTGCGCACCCCCAGCATCTGCACCTTGTCCGGCGACAGATTCACCGTCGCATCACCGGCATGCTCTTCATCCGCATATACCGGTACGTAGTCCATACCCATACTGTCTTTCTTGGGCACCGGCGAAGTGTCCGGCAAACCCATCGGGTTGCGGTAATACAGCACCTGACGCTCGCCCGGTGCAGCTATATCGGCACCCTGCGGTGCGCTCTGCTGTTTGCCGAGATAGAAGCTGCCCGCCCCGACCAGTGTGACGGCGAGCACGGACAGGATGAGCCTGATGTTGGTTTTCATAATGTTTCTCCTAACAGGCGCTCGATCTCTGCGAGATGGCTCTGTTGTTGGGTGAGGATGTCGAGTTCGTCGAGTTTGTTGCGCTGCACTTCGCGCCGTGCCTGCCATAAGGTGGCATAGTCCAGACGCCCGTTCTGAAAGGCCGACAGTGCACTTTTGAATGCCATCTCGACCAGCGGCAGGATCTGTTCGCGGAGCAGTTGCAGGCGCTCCGTGCTCGCCGCCAAAGCCGCCTGATGTTCACCGAGTTCGGCATGCAGCGTCTGCACCAGAGCCTGTTCGCGTGCCTGGCTGGCGCGCACTTTTTCATTCGCCTCGTGACGGTGGGCGCTGTGCGAGCTTTGCTGCAAGGGCAAGGTGAATTCCAGCATCGCATCCCAGCTGCGGATGCCGTTGCCGCGTTGTACCGGTGACACCGCGACGACGAAATCCGGGAGTTGGTTCTTGCCCGCCATCGTCGCTTCGCCCTGCGCGGAAGCGCTGAGCGCGGTCTGTGCCGCCAACTGCGGATTGGATGCGTGCAGCCGCTGCAGTAATTGCGCCGTCTCCAGCACGTTCGCTGGTGGCAGCAGCGGCAGGTGTTGCGGCGGCGCAAGCGACGCGTCGCCCGGACGGTTCAACAGTGCATTCAGACGCGCCTGGGCAGTGCGATGTTCGGCTTGCAGGGCATAGCCCTCGGCACGCAACGCTGCTTCGTCCAGTTGCGCTTTCACCCATTCCTGTTGAGCTCCCTGACCGCGCTCGTAACGCGAGCGTGCAAGTTTGCTGGCACTGAGCGCGAAGTCCGTCAATTCGGCATTCAGTCGCATGGCATGGAAGCTGCGGTAATAGCTGGCAAAAGTGAGGGTCAGCTGCGCGCGTAACTGGGCGCGGGTGGCCCGTTGTTGCGCTTTGGCCCATGCGGCATTAGCCTCGGCAGTCTGTTTTTGCGCGTCGCGTTTGCCCCAACCGGGGATGGCCTGCAACACGGAATATTTGACCGCTGTGACCCGGCTGGGATCCAGCGTCACACCGCCGGGTTGATCCACGTCCTGCCACTCGATACGCACACTCGGGTCGGGCAAGGCGCCTGTCGCTGCGGCCTGCTGCTCGGCGGCACTGCTTTCCAGCGCGGCCGCTTCCAGTTCGGCACTGTGCGATTCGAGATGGCGCCACAAGCCGGGCATATCCGCGCCTGGCAGTTCCTCTGCCATGAGCGGCCCCAGGCCGAGATTAAAGATGATACTGAACAGGATGATGCGACTTCCCATGATATTTCTCCGATTGCGCCGCGCAAGCACGGCAGAACGATGCGAGAAATCGGCATGCGACGGACAATACCGTCACACGCTGGGGAAGCTTAGATCTGGAAGGAACAGAAACGGATGTTGGCGGGCGGGCCGCTGTCGGTTATGACACGGGATGCGGCCAGCCAGACAGGTTTGGCGGCGGTTTGCACCGGCAACGCCACCACCAGCACGGCGATCTGCGGCACCGCAAAAAGATGCGTGACCTGATCGACACTGATGCGGTCACCCTGCGTGCAGTGGTCGAGGCAGGCATTGGCATTCGACACGACCTCATCGTGGCACGGCATCTCGCCGTGTTCGGCGGTCTGCGTGGCGAACGCCTGTGTGGCATTGCCGCGCGCGACATCACACGCATAAGCGGCGACCACGCCCTGCGCGAACAGAACCAGCCCCAGCATCAGGCGGGCGATCCAGCGGTTGGTGTGTGTCGTAAGTCTCATGGTCGTGTTTGGGATGCGCTCGGCATAGTCACGCTACAACTGTAGCGCATAAGCGCGCGTTTGGGAATATGGGACAGGCCGGAATAAGAGTCGTGCTTCAGGCGGCCATCTGCGGCAGCCCCCACTTCGCATCGTAAGTGATGTGGCGCAGATAGAGTCCGTCCGGTGCGAACGTGGGCGCGGCCACACTGCGCTGGCGCGCTTGCAGCACTGTCTGCATCCAGTGCGGCGGATGTTTGCCTTTGCCTACGTACACCAGACAACCGACGATATTGCGCACCATGTGATGCAGAAAGGCATCGGCAGTAAGATCAAAGATGAACGTGTCGCCCTGCTGGCGGATATCGAGCCGGGCGAGGTTCTTGACCGGAGATTTTGCCTGGCATTCGGCGGCGCGGAAGGAAGTGAAGTCGTGTTGCCCCAGCAGATGACAGGCGGCGGCTTGCATCGCCTGCACGTCCAGCGGGGCATGGAACCAGCCGACCTTGCCGTGGTGCACCCCGCTACGCGACGGACGGTTGATCAATACATACTGGTAACTGCGCGCCTGCGCCGAGAAGCGCGCATGGAACGATTCCGGCACGACATGCGCCCACAACACGGCGATATTACGCGGCAACAGGGCATTCACGCCGCGCACCCATGCCCCCAGCGGGCGGTCAGTATCGGTGTCGAAATGGATGACTTGCTCCAGAGCATGTACGCCGGTATCGGTGCGCCCTGCGGCGATAACAGATACCGGTTCGCAGGCGATCCGGCTCAGCGCCTGCTGTAGCGTGTCTTGCACGGTGTGTCCGTCGGCCTGACTCTGCCAGCCGTTGAATCCGCCGCCGTCGTATTCCACCCCCAAAGCGATCCTCATAGTCCGGCCCCGAACACCAACACACCGCCCGCCAACAATAGTCCGAAATCGACCCAGCCCAGTGGATGCAGCGGCAAGGGAATATGTGCCGTTTCGTGCGACTCGCTCAGCAGAGCTTGCCGGATGGCACTGCGCCAATCACTCGCCGTGTCACGCATGGCGTTCTCCGCATAATGCAGCGTCAGCGCCAGACGCACGGCGAGACGTTCGCGCGACAAGCCGATATAACGCACGGGGTAAGCCAAAGTATAAAGGCCACTGATCAGTTGCTCGCGCTTCAGTAGCGTGAGCAATATCGACAGCGCCGCCAACACACAGGCAATGCGTCCCAATTGGATCAGCCCCTCGCGCAGGCCTTCGCGCGTGGGAGCATAGTCGGATGCCCACAGCGCCTCGCCCGGTGTGGCGAAGGCATAGATCAGCAACAGGGAGAAGAATATCCAGCGCGTGCGGCGCATCAGCGTGAACAGGCGTTGGGTATGTATCCTGACAGCGAGTAACAGCAACAGACAAGCAGCCACCAGCAGCCATGTCGGCGGCAAGGTTTGCACGATGATCACAAGACAGACCCATACCAGTATCTGTGTCGCGGGATGTGGTCGCGGTATCTTCATCTATAAATGTCCAGCTTGATCGTTCCGGAACTCCGACCCGCTGAATGATGGGCCCGCACAAATAAAAATCGGCAGCCCGGGGTATCGGCTGCCGATCTCTGGTCAACAGACCTTTACGCCAATTGTTGCAACAACTCCTGCGCAGTGGCCTGTTGCTTCTCGTCACCATCACGCAAGACCTCTTCCAGTATTTCGCGCGCTCCGGCCTGGTCACCCATCTCCTGATAGGCTTTGGCCAGATCGAGTTTGGTTGCCACTTCCTGCCAATGCTCATCTTTAACTTCACTCACTGTCGGTGCCGGTGTCGCGACTTCCGGCGCAGCCAAATCGTCGAGGTTGAGGCTGATATCGGCCAAGCCCATATCCTTCACCGGCGCAGCTGGTTTTGTCGCAGCAGCCGGCTTGGTGTCAGTGGGGATGTCGATGGTGAATTCCATGCCCGCATCTTCCGCAGAGGCGGGTGCTGCGGATACTTCAGGTGCAGCTGTCGCTGCGGCAGTTTTAGCCGGAGCCTCGAACACCAGATCGTCCATATCCAACAGCGGGGCGGATTCAGCAACGGGTTGCGAAGCCGCGGAAGCCGCCGGCACTTTGATCTCGCCGATATCGAAATCCATCGCCGCGATGTCCAGTTTGGGTTCTTCTGCCACTTCGAGCTTGGCTTCCGGCTGTATCCCGGTCACGTCGAAATCCATTGCCGGGATATCCAGCTTCGGCTCTTCGTCCACGGCTGCTGTCACGCCGGAGTGTGTGCTGGTCACGTCGAAATCCATCGGCGCTTCCTGTGCGGCGAGCAAGTCGGCTGGCGACAGAATGACGGTTTTTTCACCGACAGGGACTTCCGGTTCCAGTGCGCTATGAATATCAAAGGTCGCGATGGTCTGCTCGGCTGGGGACGGGGTATTGTCGCCCAACCCCAGATCGAAATCGACCACAGGCAATGCAGCATCACTGTCTGCCTCAGCAGTGACGGCTTCACCGCTACCGCCATAGAGGGCATTGTTCGGCTCAAGCTCACGCCCCATGGTCGCGGCCTGCTCCCAAGCTGCTTCGTCACCCGACTCCTTGATCTCCATCGCATACACATAGAACGACTTGGTATCTTTGCGCTCGGCATAGATAGAGAGCAATTTCAATTTCACCGGATTATTGCCGGGATCTTTCTCCAGCGCATCTTTCAACACTTCTTCGGCTTGCACATCGCGCCCGAAACTGAGGAACACATCCGCTTCGCGGATCGGATCGACTTCTTCCGCCACTTCATCCAGCGCAGGAGACAGCGAGGAAGTGAAGTCGCCCGTATCGGGAGAAGCTGCCACGGGTGCCGCGATACGTCCGGTGGCATTTCCGGCTTCTTCGGCAAAAGACTTGGGCTCGGTTTTCTTGCCGGCCTTGAAGCGTGTGTAACCCAAACCGACCAGGCCTAACAGCACGGCCGCACCGGCACCCAGATAGATCGGGTTGCCCAGTATCTCGTCGAGCAAAGAAGGCGGCGGTGCGATCTCCTTGGGCTGCGGCAGGGCGGGTTTCGCAACGGCGACAGCACTTGCGGCAACAACTGCCGATGCCGGCGCGACAGCAGATACCGCCGCTGCGGAAGAGGCAGCCGCAACGGCTGCTTGGTTCTTCAACTCGACCAGACGCTGCATATCCTTGATGTTCTTTTCCAGCAGTGCCGCGCGCTGCTCGGCTTCCTGCAATGCCTTGCCTTTGGCTACGGACTCTTCTTCTTTGGCATTTTTGTCTTTTGCTTTTCCACCGGCAGTAGTCCGATCACCGGGGGCCTCGCCTTTCGACAACTTCAACACCTCTTTGGCGGTCTCTTTGGCGACAGGTGCTTTGTCCACCACCGAAGTGCTGATCTTGCCGGACACTTCCTGTTTGGCGCGTTGCTCGCCGGCCGGGCCGGTCGCTGCGGCGAGTTGCTGACGGTAAGCATTCCAATCGGCCACTTGTGCGCGCACTTCCTTCTCGGCCTCGACTTGCTGGATGCCTCCGACTTCTTCCGACTGCGGCAGACGCAGGATCTTGCCGACTCTCAGGCGGTTCATGTTCTTGCCATCGAACGCTCCGGCATTGGCGCGGTAGAGTGCGACCAGCATACGCTCCAAGCTGACATCGACCTCTTTGGTCTTGTTGGCGATCTTGCTCAGCGTGTCGCCGCGTTTGACCGTGATACCGGTTTCCGAGACTTGGGCGAGAGCAACTGCTGGTTTAGCCGGTGCAGCTTGCTCTGCCGGTTGCGACTCGGCGAGCGGCGCAGATTCCACCTCTTTGGTTTCTTCCACGACTGGCGCAGGAGATACTTCAGCGGCCTTCTCAACTTCAGCGGGTAACGGTGCCGAAACTGCTTGTGGCATTGTTTCGGCTTGAGGTTGAGAAATCTCAGCCGCCGGAGCGACGGACGACTGCGGCTCTGGCACAGGAAGTGGCACGGGCGCCGGTATTATCGGTGCCACGATCACGGGATCGATCGGCTGTACTGCGGCAGCGGCAGGTTGTTCCGCCACAAAACCGGGAGGGTCCAGCAGGAAGGTATATTCGCGCAGCAGACGTCCGGACGCCCAGTTCAATTCGATCAGCAGACTGACAAAAGGCTCATTGACCGGTTGAGTGGAGGTCGCCTTGATATAGAACTCGCCGTTAGCGCGAGTCTCGACTGAGAATTTGAGTTTTGGCAGCACATAAGGATAGTCTATCCCGGCGCCTTTGAACGCATCAGCCGATGCCAAACGTGCATTGAGGCTGGCTTTATCGGCCTGTTCCACAGCCACCAATTCGATCTCGGCAGCAAGCGGTTGCCCCAGCGAAGAGGTGACATTGATCCCGCCGAAACCAACAGCAGCAGCCACACCAGACCATGTCAAACAGACAAAATAACCGAACGTTTTCAGAAATGATTTCCGCACGCTGCCACCCTTTTAATTTTCAGACGTTATTCAGATTAACATCATGGAGTTAGTGATGCAAGCTCACCTTCCCTTTAAATTCATGCGTTAACTAACAATATGTAAATCGATTTATCACGCGATCTCGACTATTTGCCCAACAAGATACGCAACATGCGGCGCAACGGCTCTGCCGCCCCCCACAACAATTGGTCGCCACAGACGAAAGCACTCACATACTCCGGCCCCAGCTCCATCTTGCGTACACGTCCGACTGCAATATCCAGCTTGCCGGTCACGGCGACCGGGGTCAGTTCGCGCACGGAGATATCACGCTGGTTCGGCACGAATTTGACCCAGGGATTGCCGCCTTTGATCAGAGCTTCGATCTCGGCAAGTGGTACATCCTTATTCAGCTTGAGGGTCAGCGCCAGACTGTGGCAGCGCATCGCACCGATACGCACACACAAGCCATCCACGGGAATGACGGCAGTCGTGCCCAATATCTTGTTGACCTCGGCCTTGCCCTTCCATTCTTCCTTGGACTGACCGTTGTCGAGTTGTTTGTCGATCCACGGGATCAGGCTACCCGCCAGCGGTGCGCCGAAATTCTCGGTCGGCATCTCCGCAGAGCGCAGCTTCTCCGCCAGACGGCGGTCGATCTCCAGGATGGCCGACTTCGGATCGGCCAGCAGATCGGCGACACAAGCGTGCGCCACGCCCATCTGGCTCAGCAGTTCGCGCATGTTCTGTGCGCCCGCACCGGACGCGGCCTGATAGGTCATCGACGATACCCATTCCACCAGTCCGGCATGGAACAGACCGCCCAGACCCATCAGCAGGATGCTATTGGTGCAATTACCGCCGATAAAGTTCTTGCCACCGTTGGCCAGCGATTTTTTGATGAGATCGAGATTGACCGGATCGAGAATGATGACCGCGTCATCTTCCATACGCAGCGTGGATGCCGCGTCGATCCAGTAACCGTTCCAGCCTGCGGCACGCAGCTTGGGAAATATCTCGGTGGTGTAGTCGCCGCCCTGGCAGGAGATGATGGCATCCATGGCCTTCAACTCGTTCAGGTCGTACGCATCCTTCAGCGGCACACCCTTGCCCTCAACAGGAGCGACACCACCGGCATTCGAGGTGGTGAAGAACACCGCGTCGATGAGATCGAAATCCTTCTCCTCGCGCATACGCTGCATGAGTACCGAACCCACCATGCCGCGCCAACCGATCAGACCGACTTTCATTTCTCTATCCTCAATAAATTGGGAAGGGAACGCGCCTTTGGCGCTCAAGGGTGAAGAGGGAAGGGGAAAAACTGCGGCTCCGCCGTTACCCTTCTCCCTTCCCCCTTTACCCTTCCCCGTTTCTTACAGTGCCTTAACCACCGCCGCTCCCATCGCAGCACAGCCGACCTTCTGCATGCCTTCCTGCCAGATGTCGCCGGTGCGGATGCCCTGCTGCAACACCTTGCGCACCGCATTCTCGATGCGCTGTGCGTTGGCCTCGTCAGCGAAGGTATAACGCAGCATCATCGCCACCGACAGAATGGTCGCCAGCGGATTGGCGATATCTTTGCCCGCGATGTCCGGCGCGGAGCCGTGGCAGGGTTCGTACAAACCCTTGTTGTTCGCGTCCAGCGAGGCCGACGGCAACATGCCGATGGAGCCGGTCAGCATCGATGCTTCGTCCGACAGGATGTCGCCGAAGATGTTGCCGGTGAGGATCACATCGAACTGTTTGGGTGCGCGCACCAGTTGCATCGCGGCATTGTCCACATACATGTGCGACAGCTCGACCTGTGGATATTCCTTTGCCACCTCGGTCACGATCTCGCGCCAGAACATGCTGGTATCCAGCACATTGGCCTTGTCCACCGAGCACATTTTTTTATTGCGCTTCATCGCGATCTGGAAACCGACATGCGCCACGCGGCGCACTTCCGATTCGCTGTAATGCATGGTGTCGAAACCCTGACGTTCGCCGTTATCCAGTGTGCGTATGCCGCGCGGCTGCCCGAAATAGATGTCGCCGGTCAGTTCGCGCAGGATCATGATGTCCAGACCGGACACCAACTCCGGCTTCAAGCTGGAAGAATTCACCAGTTCCGGATAGACCAGCGCCGGACGCAGATTGGCGAACAGCCCCAGACCTTTGCGGATACGCAGCAAACCTTGCTCCGGACGCATAGGCCGCGGCAGCGTGTCGTATTGATAACCGCCTACCGCGCCGAGCAACACCGCATCGGATTGCTGCGACAGCTTCAGCGTCGCCTCCGGCAGCGGATCTTTGGCCGCATCGTAGCCCGCACCGCCGATATGTGCGTATTCCAGTTCGATCTTCAGGCCATCGCTGCGCAATGCCTCCAGCACTTTGGCCGCCTGTGCAACGATCTCCGTTCCTATGCCGTCACCCGGCAAAACTGCGATCTTCATTTATCTATCACCCTTAAAAAAGTCAAAACCTTCTCCACAGATTTCGCAGATTACACAGATTCAAACCAACAACGAATTCAATCTGCGTTAATCTGCGAAATCTGCGGATGATTGTATTTCGATCAGGCAAACAACCACGGCTGCGCCGCGCGGTGCTTCGTCTCAAACGCCTTGATGTCATCCACATGCTGCAAAGTCAGACCGATATCGTCCAGCCCGTTGAGCAGACAATGTTTACGATGGGCATCCACCTCAAAAGGATAAACCGTGCCATCCGGCGCGACGATGTGCTGCTGTGCCAAATCGACCTTCAGCTTGTAGCCGACCTCGGCTGCCACCGCCTTGAACAGGGCATCCACCTGCACCGCATCCAGCTTCACCGGCAACAGACCGTTCTTGAAACAGTTGTTGAAGAAGATATCGGCAAAGCTCGGCGCGATGATGACGCGAAAACCGTAGTCTTCCAGCGCCCACGGCGCATGTTCGCGCGAACTGCCGCAGCCAAAATTTTCGCGTGCCAACAGGATCTGCGCGCCCTGATAACGCGGCTGGTTCAGCACGAAATCAGGATTGATCTGACGTTTGCTGTTATCCATGCCCGGCTCGCCGTGGTCGAGATAACGCCATTCGTCGAACGCGTTCGGCCCAAAACCGCTACGTTTGATCGACTTCAGAAACTGCTTCGGAATGATCGCGTCGGTATCCACGTTGGCTCTGTCCAACGGCGCAACCACACCAGAGAACTCAGTAAATTTTTTCATCACACCAGCTCCCGCACATCCACAAAATGCCCCGCGATCGCAGCGGCAGCGGCCATAGCCGGACTCACCAGATGCGTGCGCCCGCCCTGCCCCTGGCGTCCCTCGAAGTTGCGATTGGAGGTGGCCGCGCAACGCTCGCCGGGCGCGAGACGATCATCGTTCATCGCCAGGCACATCGAGCAACCCGGATCGCGCCATTCGAAACCGGCAGCGACAAAGATCTTGTCCAACCCTTCCTGTTCGGCCTGCGCCTTGACCAGACCGGAGCCCGGCACCACCATCGCCAGCTTCACATTCGCGGCGACTTTTTTACCTTGGGCGACCGCAGCGGCGGCACGCATGTCTTCGATGCGCCCGTTGGTGCAGGAACCGATGAACACCTTGTCGATTTTGATCTCGGTGATAGGCATGTTCGCCTTCAACCCCATGTAGATCAGTGCGCGCTCCCAGTCGCCGCGTTTCACCGCGTCCGGCGCATTGGCCGGATCGGGCACGCGCCCGTCAACCGACACCACCATTTCGGGCGAGGTGCCCCAGGTCACCTGCGGTTTGATCTGCACCGCATCCAGCACCACCGTTGCATCGAACTTCGCTCCGGCATCGCTGTGCAACGTACGCCAGTAAGCGACCGCCTGATCCCATTGCGCACCTTGCGGCGCGAAAGGACGCCCTTTGAAATAGGCGAATGTAGTCTCGTCCGCCGCCACCATACCGGCGCGCGCACCCGCCTCGATGGCCATATTGCACAAGGTCATGCGGCCTTCCATGCTCAACGCGCGGATCGTACTGCCCGCGAATTCGATGGCATAACCAGTGCCGCCCGCCGTACCGATCTGTCCAATTACGGCCAGCGCGATGTCTTTGGCAGTCACACTCTTGCCGAGCAAACCGTCCACCTGCACCCGCATGGTTTTGGATTTTTTCGCCACCAGACACTGCGTTGCCATCACATGCTCGACCTCGGAAGTGCCGATGCCGTGCGCCAATGCGGCGAATGCGCCATGGGTGCTGGTATGCGAATCGCCGCACACCACGGTCATGCCGGGCAAGGTCGCGCCCTGCTCCGGCCCCATCACATGCACCACGCCCTGACGGATGTCGCCCATCTTGAATTCGGTGATACCGAATTCTGCGCAATTCGCGTCCAGCGTCTCCACTTGCAAGCGCGCGATCGGATCGGCGATACCGCCGCTGTGTTTGGTTGTCGGCACGTTATGGTCCGGCACCGCCAGCATGGAGCCTGTCCGCCACGGCTTGCGCTGCGCCAGCTTGAGGCCTTCGAAGGCTTGCGGACTGGTCACCTCATGCACCAGATGACGGTCGATATAGATCAATGCGGTGCCATCCGGCTCGGTGCGAACCAGATGACTGTTCCAGAGTTTGTCGTAAAGGGTTTGTGCGTTCATTGTTGTTCTACCTTCGCAGGGCCTGCGATTATGCCACAGCGATGGCGGCTTGACAGCCCATAGCCCATGCGAAGCACTCCATAACCGGCCAGTCGTAAAGCCAAAGTTTGCGCGCCCCCAAATTTTGCCTATAATGGATACACACCAATGTATATCCAAAAAGGTACAAATCATGAATCTGCACATAGCCAAGTGGGGCAACAGTCTCGCGGTGCGCATACCGGCGGAATACATCCGCCGCACCGGCCTGAAAGAAGGCGACACGGTTCAAGCCAGCTTGACGGCTGACGGCGCGATGACAATACGCACCGCAGCGTGGGATCGTAAAGCATTCACAGCCGAACTCACACAAACACGGCAAAGCATGAAGATGGGCACTTCCGTGATGGAAGAACTGCGCAGCGGAGCACGCTACTGATGGTGTGTTATGTGGATACCAGTGTGCTGGTGGCACTGTGCGTGAACGAGCCGAAAAGCGACGATGTGTCCCGCTGGTACGCAAAGTGCAAAGACAAGCTTGTTTCCTCGGTATGGTGCGTAACCGAATTTGCCAGCGCACTGGGAATCAAACAGCGCACCGGACAAATCAGCACAGAAGAAGCTCAGGTCGCATGGCAAAATTTTCAGCGCCTATGCACCAATGACCTGACGCTGTTGCCACCCGATACAGACACCTTTCACAAAGCAGCATTCTTAACCTTGGATGCCGCAACAGGATTGCGCGCGGGTGATGCCTTGCACCTGACCAGCGCATTGCAAGCCAATGTAAAACGCATGGCAACACTCGATGACGTGTTTGCACGCAATGCCAAACAACGCAAGATTGCTGTGGTCGTGTTTTAGCGGCGACGAATTATTCCCGAATAGTTATCCGTGGTCTGAGCTAACCCGGATATTCTCAGCCGGCCTAGCCTAGGCTCAGCCCGCCGTAGCCGTCTCGCCGCCCAACTTCACCAGCGCGTATTCCAGACTATCGGAAAGCGCGCGCCAGCTGGCGTCGATGATATTGGTACTCGCCCCCACCGTGGTCCAGACATGGCCGCCGCCCTGGAAAGTGATCAAGACGCGGATCTGCGCCGAGGTGCCGTTCCCGCTATCCAGGATACGCACCTTGTAATCGATCAGCCGCACCGTCTTCAGCACGGGATACGCGGCGGATAGCGCACTGCGCAAAGCCGTGGAGAGTGCATTGACCGGGCCGTTGCCCTCCGCCGCCACAAACTTCACCTCGCCGCCCACCTTGACCTTGACCGTCGCCTCGGACAGCAGGCCGCGACTCTGGCGGCGTTCGGTGATGACGAAATAGTCCACCAGCTCGAACGGCTGCACATAGCTGGGACGCAGCCGGTGCAACATCAGCTCGACACTGGCCTCTGCCGCCTCGAAGGTGAAACCATCGTGCTCCAGATGTTTGATGTGATTGAGCACCCGCTGCGCGTCTTCGTTATTGAGATTCAAGCCCAGCGCCTGCGCATGGAACTGGATGTTGCCGCGCCCGGAAAGTTCCGACACCACGGAACGCATCTCGTTGCCCACCAGTGTCGGATCGATATGCTGGTAAGTGTCGCTGGCTTTCATGATCGCCGCGACATGGATGCCGCCCTTGTGCGCAAAAGCACTGTGGCCGATGTAGGGCGCGTGATTGTAGTGCTTGAGATTGACCACTTCGGCGACGTAATGGGCGAGTGAAGTCAGTTCGCGCAACTGCGCCGGAGTCACCACCGGCTTGTTCATCTTCAGTTGCAGATTGGGAATGATGGTGGTGAGGTTGGCATTGCCCACCCGTTCGCCGTAACCGTTGATGGTGCCCTGCACCTGCGTGCAGCCGCCGCGCACCGCCGCCAGCGAATTGGACACGCCGCAGCCGCTGTCGTTGTGGCAATGCACACCCAGCGGAGTCTTGATCTGCGCCGCCACTTCGCGCACGATCTCTTCCACCTCCCACGGCAACTTGCCGCCATTGGTCTCACACAACACCAGCCAGTCCGCCCCCGCCTCCGCCGCCGCACGCAAAGTCGCCAGCGCGTAATCGCGGTTGGCGATGAACGCATCGAAGAAATGTTCCGCGTCGAACACGACCTCGCGCCCCTGCGCTTTCATATAAGCGACACTGTCGCGGATCATCGCCAGGTTCTCTTCCAGCGTGGCCGCCAGCACCAGCTTGACGTGATATTCGGAGCTCTTGCCCACCATCGTCACCACGGGCGTGCCCGCATCCAGTAAAGCCTGAAGATTGCTGTCCTGTTCGCAGGACAGATGTTTTTGCCGGGTGCGGCCAAATGCGGCCAGCTTGGCATTGCCGAGACTCAGCTTGGCGGCACGTACAAAGAACTCGGCATCTTTGGGATTGGAGCCGGGCCAGCCACCCTCGATATAGTGAAAACCGAAATCGGCCAGACGTTTGGCGATGACGAGCTTGTCATCCACCGACAGGGAGATATCTTCGCGCTGAGTACCGTCGCGCAGGGTGGTGTCATACAGAAAGACTTGGCTCATAAAATCGTTTGGGGTTGAGTTGCACGCAGTCTAGCATTTTCTCCTGCGCGCCCGTAACGGCGATTTGCTCCTTACCCCGCCACAGCAAAACTGCATAACCGGATATCGTTCACTTGCAGGCTCAGCGGGCAACGCAGCCCAAAATCGGCTTGCACCATTATCCAACTACTTATATATTGAACCCATGGAGCTGCTCAAGTTCACCGGCTCCGGTGAACGCTCTACAAGCAACTTTAGGGGAGTGCCAAATGAAAAAAGAAAAACTCAAAATTACCGAGTCCTGCGGTAATGTATTCCTCGACCTCGGCTTCTCGCCGGAAGAAGCCACCATCCTCGCCATGCGCTCACAACTGATGGGCGAACTGTGCATCAAAATCCGCGACGAAGAATGGACGCAAGCCGAAGCCGCCAAGGTACTCGGCATCTCACAATCGCGCGTCTCCGACCTGATACGAGGTAAGTTCGAGAAGTTCAGTCTCGACATGCTGATCACACTGGCGACCAGAGCGGGAAAGAAAGTTGAATTGAAGATGGCGGCATGATTGAGAACAATTCGATACGGGCCTCATATCATCCATCAGCATTGACACCACCCGCCCGCCTCACATAAAGTCCCGCCACTTGCTGAGCTGCCGAATGCACATCCCGCCACATGAATGGCGCGAGGCTCACGGCAGAATCCCCAGAACAGGAGCTGGCGCAAGACAAAAACCCGCAACAACGGGGATTAGCCAGCATCACGACTGTTCGCAAAAGGGGAAGCACTTGTCTCAGCAGCTAGAAAACGACCTGCATACATTGAACAAGTCGGTTCCGTTCGCCCTGATAACCAGCGACTTGCCCGCTTGCGGGCATAGTCGAATGGCTAGTAGTTTCATCAGTGCCGCGCGTAGTGCGGCATATCGAAGGGTACGAACGGAAGGCCAGCCATGAGCCACAACCCCCTCTCCGCCAGCGAACCCTGGAACCTCGTCGCCGACGGCTACGCCGAGACCACCATGCTCGTGTTCGAGCAATTCGCCGACGAAGCCATTGCGGCCAGCAAACTCAAACCCAACTCCACCGTGCTCGATGTCGCCTGCGGCCCCGGCACACTCGCGCTCAGGCTCGCGCAGCATGCCGAGCAAGTTCACGGCATCGACTTCTCCGAAGCCATGCTCGCCGTATTCCGCAACAAGATCGAACAAGCCGGACACCGCAACATCGCCCTGCACTGCGGCGACGCACAAACCCTGCCCTATGCCGACGCCTCCTTCGACGCCGCCTTCTCTCTGTTCGGCCTCATGTTCTTCCCTGACAGGCAACGCGGCTTCGCCGAGATACACCGCACGCTCAAACCCGGCGGCAGCATCGCCCTCACCAGTTGGGCGCCCGTGAACCAATCGCCCGCCATGCAAACCATGTTCGGCGCATTACGCGCCATCAAGCCCGACCTGCCGCAACCGCAACGCTCCGTCACCACACTGGAAAACCCCGAGCGCTTCAAACAAGAAATGGAAGAAGCCGGGTTCCGCAACATCGAGATACGCAGCGTCACCAAAGCCTTCCCCGTCGGCAGCACCACCGAATTCTGGGAAATGATGGTCAAAGGCAGCGCGCCGATACAGATGATGAAGAAGGGATTGGGCGAAGAGCTGTGGCGCGAGAAGGAAAAGCTTGCGCTGGCTTGGCTGGAAGAGACACTGCCAACGCTGAAGGGGCCGCTGACTTCGGATGCTTGGTTGGGGGTGGGGGGAAAGTGATGAGAAAGACAGAATTGGACTTGGCCCCTGAAGGCTCCTTGTTACAAAAGCGAGCATCAGCTAAAACAATACAATGAGAGACGATAACAATGAATGATTTTGCAAACATAGATTTCGATGAATTCAAGATTGAAGAAATCAAAAATAATCTTGCTGGCTACATTTCTGAAGGCAGGCTAGACCAAAAAGTTGTTGATCTGCTAATCGCGGGAAACAGCTGTATTCCTTTGGAATGTGAGCTGCTAGATTACAAACAAGAGTTGGGCACAGACAAAATCGCTCAAGCTAAAGCAATTGTCAGTATCGTTAGTATGTATAACACCTATGGTGGATACTTAGTTTACGGCGTAGCGGAAACGCAGTCAGAAACTGAATTTATGATTGTTGGTGTAGAGAAAAATTCTATTGATCTAGAAAGGCTGAAAGCGCTGACAAAAGAATATACAGGTGAGCGAATTCAACTCGCCCTTCAGTATTTCAATCTTTCATCTGCTAATTTGGACGGGAATTTAAAACATGTTGCCGTACTGTATATCCCCAAAAGGGTACTTAATGAGCCGCTCGCATTTGGAAAAAGAGGGCCAGAAGATACCAACAGAAAAAATAAGCCCGTCTTCGAAGAGGAGGATATCTTTTATCGAAAAGGGGATGAGTGCCTATTGGCTAAAGGGCGAGCAGTCCTCTCGCTAGCTGGCCCTCGGCAATGCCCATATGATGATTCCCGCTCACCTATTGACGCGCTTATTCATCACACGTCTGTAGTTGATCACAATTTGCCGGATCGCAATTTTATTTGTGAGCGTTTCATTGGGCGACGAGAACAAATAGACGATTTATGGTCTTGGTTTGCAGATGAATTCTCACATGTCAGAGTCTTGGCAGGAGAAGGCGGCTTGGGAAAAACCTCCATTGCCTACAGATTCGCGGAAGAGCTGTGCAAAGGGGTGGGGTCGGGAATTGAGCGAATCATTTGGCTTACGGCAAAAAAATATCAGTTTTCAGGAATTGAAAACAGGCACTTAGAAGTTCCATCCACTCATTTCGACTCTTTTATTACATTGCTCCGCGAACTTTGCTCTGAGCTTGGATTCATCCCATCAGAGATTGAAGATGCATCTGAAAGGTTGCTGCGAAAAAATATTCAAGAAGGCGCAAAAATCACACCCACATTGATTGTTGTAGACGATGTCGATTCACTAGAAGTCGAAGATCAGAGAAAGGTTCTGGAGATAGGCTTTCTTTTTGGAGGAACAAGGAGCCGACTATTGCTAACTACGCGGGTAAACTTGAGCTATTCGAGCGACATCGCAATTCAAATTCCCGGCTTCGATTTTGATGATGACTATCAGTCATATATAGATTCGTTACAAGAACGTTATCCATATGTAAAGCTGACCGCTCAACAGAGAAAGGCGATTCATGAGGCTACTGGAGGAAGCCCCATGTTCACAGATTCCATCTATCGCATCATGCGAAACGCAACGCCAGCCGATTCAATTAACCAGTGGCGTGGTCATATGGGGGAGGATGCTCGTGCTGCCGCTCTAAAGACGGAAATTGAACAACTATCGAGTGAAGCAAAAAGAGCCCTACTTAGCGCCGCATATCTTACCGAATGCTCTTATGCTGAACTTTCCCAGATTACGGGATATTCGGATACCGTACTTGGAGACTGCATAGCCGAGTTGAGATCTCTATATCTTCTATCAGCACCTCAGGTTACGTCAGAACCTAGATTTAAAGTCAAAGCTAATACTAGGAATTATGTTCTACGCTCATGCGACATTCTTGTGACAGACTATAAAAGGGTGGAAGCTCGGGTAAAAGAACTTCGTAATCATGGAGGGGGGTTTAAAGCCAAACAAAATACACCTCTCGTTGGAGCTGCTATAAATCAAGCAATTGCACAAATAAAACAGAATGACATACAAAGTGCGCTAGAGACTATTAATGCTGCAGAGAAAGAATACAGCAACCATCCAGATGTTCTAACAATGAAAGCAAGGTGCTTGTTAAAGCTATCGCCACCGCAAGTTGATGAAGCAAGACGACTAGCTAGAAATGCGTTTAATGCAGGGTCAAGAAAAGAAATTCTTTTTGAGGTGTGGTATGAGGCGGAGTGGTTGGCGAAACATTACAACGGAGCAATTGAGCCCGCACAATATCTCATTGAAAGTGGCGCAAACAATAAGTCTGAGTGGCTAATTAGGAGGGCTGCGGCACAATGGCATATTGCACAAGACCAAGAGCGAGCTGGCAATTGGGATAGAGCGGTCAGCGATTATTGGATATGTGCAAATGATCTATCAAAAGCACAGACTGAGGCTGCCCTAGATGAGATAAACGATCTAAGGCGCCAGAAAGTCTTAGTTCATGATGCGATATGGAATGTTTTTTATCACATGAGGGACAAGAGTGTTGATTCGATAACTAGAGCGATTGATGAGCTTAGGAAAATACTGCGCTCTGGAGATACTCGTTTCGCGGTGTACCATCGACTAATTGAAGCATTGAGTTGGCTTTCGGATGCAATAACATCTCGAAAAGGGAAACCCAGCGAAGGTGCGCGCAATCTTCTTGAACAGCGCCTTCGCGAGGTTCGATCCGAAATAGATGATTATGCGCTTTGCCATAGGGCAGAAGATCGAGTCCAAAAGCTTTACCTCAAATGGGATGCAATCGCTAATGTCCAGATTTAATTTCACAATTCAAAATCAATAATCAGGAACAGACCACGGTTTCGCGGTATGGTCGCAGCGAGTGATATGGGGTCAGCATCGCAATAATTTTAATCAATCACCCCCTGCCCCAAATCACTTCCGGGTAGTCGCATATAAGGGCACCACACCATGTACGAACTCTTCATCGCCAACAAAAACTATTCCTCGTGGTCTTTGCGCCCCTGGGTGCTGATGCGCGAGCTTGCCATTCCTTTCACCGAGACGGTGATCCCTCTTGGCAATGTGCCGGGACATCCGTCAACCGCAGATGTGTCGCCTTCGGGCCGGGTGCCCTGCCTGCGCAACGGACAGTTGCTGGTGTGGGATTCGCTCGCCATCACCGAATATCTTAGCTAACGGGGTCAGCATCGCAATACTTTCTAAGCCCCCATCCATCTAACTTCACGCTGCCTTGAGCATGAAGTCCACATGGATGGCATCGTAGGGAAACACGATCATCCCATCGTCCGTTTTTGACAGCAGCCCCGTGTTAAGCAACGCGGTCACATCGCCGTGTACGGCTTTGACATCACGCTCCACGCGCCGCGCCGCCTCGCGGATGGACATGGCTCCCGCGCCTGTCATGGCGTTCAGCAGTTCCCAGCGTTTTCCAGATAAAGTTTTGAACAGCAGTTCGGGCGATTCAAAGCTGATGCGCGGTGCGGAAGCTTTGCCGTTCTTCCAAGCCTGAGTGAAATCGCCGAGTGTGTCGGCCAAAGGTTGTACATCAATCGTTACTGTTTTCATCGCGCCACCTCTTCACATCTTCAAAAAAATCCGCCACAAGCTTATCCACCGAGACGAAGCGGTATTTCACTTCCTTGTCGCGCACATGCTTGTGGTCGCCTTTGCCGGATTCGTTGTCATAGCGCAGCACGCATTCGCCCCCTGCAACAAACGCCAATCGGTATTTGTAGCAATGCTTGCTGCCAGCAATCGGCTCGGACAATTCCCACAGCACCAGTTCGGCAAACGCCTGTTCCGTGACAGGCACGCGGCGGTTGAATAATTCACGGGCTTTCATGTTGGAGACGATAACAACAGCTTCGCGCGTTGTCAATTAGTCCAACAGCCGCTCTCTTCGACAAGCTCAGCTTTAATTATGCGGCCATTCTGCCCAGCGGCTTGATCTTAGGGCTTGGCAGTTGCTTGGCTTGCCACAAGTCCCACTGTGTTTGCATTCCAAGCCAAACATCCGGGGTGGTGCCAAGCCACGCCGAGAGGCGCAAGGCCATGCCTGCCGTTACGCCAGCCTTTCCGTTCAGCACCTTGGAAAGCGTGACACGGGATACCTGCAATGCCTTTGCCGCGCTCGTGACTGTCATGTCTTCCGGTATCCACTCCCGCAATACTTCGCCGGGATGTGCCGGGTTATGCATTCTGCTCATTTCAAATATCCTCTAGTGATAGTCCAGATAATCAACCAACTCGGCATCGCCGCTTTCAAACCTGAAGGTCATGCGCCAGTTTCCGTTAACCGTCACCGAATAATGTCCCGCAAGATCGCCAGTCAGCAGGTGAAATCGCCATCCGGGTGCGTTCATATCATCCGGGCGCTTCGCACTGTCCAACATGATGCGTAGCTTTCCGGCGTGGTGAGGCTGTATGCCAGCCTTACTCCCTTTGCGGAAGAATGCCTCAAGGCCTTTGTGACGAAACGTCTTAATCATGTTTTGACTGTAAACTGACAGTTAACACTTGTCAAGGCAAGCTAGGCCATTGAAGTGCCTGAATCAAATGGGCAATGCGATATGGCGTTAGGGAAGGTCTAAAGCGCCCCCGTGTTTCCTCCTCATCCCACCCTTTTCCCGCCTGCGGGAAAAGTGCGTAAAACGGCACGGCAGCAACCGTTTCAATTCCCCTGACTGCGCCGCATCCACACCATCAACATCAACCCCAGCAACGCCATGCCAGCACTGAACGAATACAAGGCGCTCGCCCCCCAATGCTGCCAGATCGGCCCGCTCGCCAAGCCGCCCAACATGCCGCCCGCGCCGTAGGTGAAGCTACCGAACAATGCCTGCCCCTTGGACTGATGCCGACCTTTGAAGTATTCATGTATCAGCCCCACCGAAGCGGCGTGATACGCCCCGAAGGTGAGCGCATGCAGCACCTGCGCGAACAACAGCAGCACGACGATATCCACCGTCCAGCCGATGAGCAAAAAGCGCAACACCGCCGCGCCGAAACTGATAAGCAGGATGCGCGTGAAGCCGAAGCGCTGCACCAACACCGGCATCACAAAGAACACCCCGATCTCGCAGATCACCCCCAGCGCCCACAAGCCGCCCACCGCGCTCTTCGCGTAGCCGTGCTCCACCAGATAGATTGAGTAGAAAGTGTAGTAAGGCCCGTGTGCCACGGACATCAGAAAACACGCGCCCAGCAAAGCCAGCACACGCGGTTGCAGCACGATCTGGCGGATCGACTGGCTGTCGGTGTGGTGCGCCAATACTTCGGTCTTGGGAATCTGGCGCGAGAAGATCAGGATGCCGATCTCGCACACCAGCCCCGCCCATAACAACCACGCAATGGCGATATAGTCGAAGGCAAAACCCAGCCCCACCACCGACACGATAAAACCGATAGACCCCCAGGAACGAATGCGCCCGTAATGCGCTGTGTTCTTGCCCAGATAAGTCAGCGTGGTGGCCTCCACCAGCGGCATTGAGGCGCTCCAAAAGAACGCCATCAGCGCCAGCACGATGAACATGCCCCAGAAACTGGTCGTGACGAACACCCCCAGATAGAACAATGCACTCAGTGTCGCCGCGACCTGCACCACCAGCAAGCGTTTGCCCGTATGGTCGGCCAGCCAGCCCCAGATGCCGGGGGCCAGCATGCGCATCACCGGCTGTATCGACAGCAGGATGGAAATCTCGATGGCGTCGAAATGGATGGATTGCAGGTACAGACTCCAATAGGGCGCGAACATCCCGATGAAGGAGTAGTAGAAAAAATAGAAACCGGCGATGCGCCAGTGGTAGTTCTTGGTGGCAGACATAGGGAAGGGCTCTGGAACGGCGCGCATTATCTCACGCGAAAAAATAATGCGCCCCAGCCCTTGAAATGCCCAATTTCGCCCCAATTTCGGCCCAATCGATAACAGGAGAGCAGCATGAGTGAGAAAGAAAACACCCCGCAAAACGAGCAACAGCCGGGCAATGCCGCAGAACACGCCGCCCCGGAAGTGATGCCCAGCATGGAAGAGATGCTTAAACAAGCCGAGCTGAAGGCACAGGAACACCACGACGCCTGGCTGCGTGCCAAGGCCGAAGGCGAGAACATCCGCCGCCGCGCGCAGGAAGACATCAGCAAGGCGCAGAAATTCGCCGTGGAGCGTTTTTCCAACGAGATGCTGGCGGTGATGGATAGCCTGCAAGCCGGTCTCGCCGTGGAAACTGCCAGCGTGGAAAGCTTCAAGAGCGGCATGGAGCTGACGCTGAAGCAGCTTTCCAGCGTATTCGAGAAGTTCCACATCAAGGAGATCAATCCTGCCGGGGAGAAGTTCGACGCGCATAAGCATCAGGCCATCGGCATGGTCGAGAGCGAGCAGGAAGCCAATACCGTGGTGACCGTCATGCAGCGCGGCTACACCCTGAATGACCGCGTACTGCGTCCGGCGTTGGTGATGGTGGCGAAGGGGAAGGACTAAATACTGGGAAGGGTAAAGGGGGAAGGGAGAAGGGTAAAAACCACTCTCCGAACAAAAGAGCGCCGGGGTTACTCTTCTCCCTTCCCTCTTCCCCCTTCCCAATGATTCACACTTGAAATATCCGGCGCCGCCCTAATGTAGGGCGGCAAGGCAATAAAAGCGTTCAAACTTTTACGAATTCAACTGAAAGGAAAGCATCATGGGAAAGATCATCGGTATTGACTTGGGCACGACCAACTCTTGCGTGTCCGTTATGGAGAACGGCAAGCCTAAGGTGATCGAGAACGCCGAAGGTGCGCGCACGACCCCTTCCATCATCGCTTACATGGAAGACGGCGAAGTGCTGGTCGGTGCTGCCGCCAAGCGCCAAGCCGTGACCAACCCGAAAAACACGCTGTACGGCGTAAAGCGTTTGATCGGTCGTCGCTTTGAAGAGCCGATGGTGCAAAAAGATATCGCCATGGTTCCCTACTCCATCGTTAAGGCCAAGAACGGCGACGCATGGGTGAAGGTGCGCGACAAAGATATCTCCGCGCCGGAAATTTCCGCGCAAGTGCTGATCAAGATGAAAAAGACCGCCGAAGACTATCTGGGCGAAGAAGTGACCGAAGCCGTTATCACTGTTCCGGCATACTTCAACGACAGCCAGCGCCAAGCGACTAAAGACGCTGGCCGTATCGCCGGTCTGGATGTGAAACGTATCATCAACGAGCCGACCGCAGCTGCATTGGCCTTCGGTATGGACAAGCAGGAAGGTGACCGCAAGATCGCGGTGTACGACTTGGGCGGCGGTACGTTCGACATCTCCATCATCGACATTTCCGAGATCGACGGCGAACACCAGTTCGAAGTGTTGTCCACCAACGGTGACACTTTCCTCGGCGGTGAAGACTTCGACATGCGCGTGATCGAGCATCTGGTGGAAGAGTTCAAGAAAGAAAGCGGCATCGACCTGAAGAAGGACATGCTGGCGCTGCAACGCCTGAAAGACGCTGCGGAAAAAGCCAAGATCGAATTGTCTTCCGCACAACAGACCGAAGTGAATCTGCCTTACATCACCGCAGATGCGACCGGCCCGAAACACCTGGCTGTGAAGATCACCCGCGCCAAGCTGGAAAGCATCGTGGAAGACCTGATCGCACGCACCATCGAGCCATGCAAGATCGCTATGAAGGACGCTGGTGTTTCTTCTTCCGACATCGCCGACGTGATTCTTGTTGGTGGTCAAACGCGTATGCCTAAGGTGCAGGAGAAGGTCAAAGAGTTCTTCGGCAAAGAGCCGCGTAAGGACGTGAACCCGGACGAAGCCGTGGCTGTGGGCGCTTCGATCCAGGGCGGCGTGTTGCAAGGCGAGGTGAAGGACGTGCTGCTGCTGGACGTGACTCCACTGTCGCTGGGTATCGAGACCATGGGCGGCGTGATGACCAAGCTCATCAAGAAGAACACCACCATCCCAACCAAGGCATCGCAAGTGTTCTCCACCGCCGAAGACAACCAGAACGCCGTGACCATCCATGTGTTGCAGGGTGAGCGCGAAGTGGCTTCCGGCAACAAGAGCTTGGGCCAGTTCAACCTGTCCGACATTCCTCCATCGCCACGCGGCATGCCGCAGATCGAGGTGACTTTCGACATCGATGCGAACGGTATCTTGCACGTGAGCGCGAAGGACAAAGCCACCGGCAAGGAGAACAAGATCAAGATCCAGGCCAGCTCCGGCCTGAGCGAGGAAGAGATCAACCGCATGGTGCAGGACGCAGAAGCCCACGCCGACGAAGACAAAAAGGCGATGGAGTTGGTGACCTCGCGCAACCAACTGGACGCGCTGATCCACTCCACCAACAAGTCGATGAAGGAATACGGCGAACAACTGTCTGCCGAGGAAAAGGCTGCCATCGAGACTGCATTGAAAGATGCGGAAGAAGTGGTGAAGGGCGACGACAAAGAAGCCATCGATGCCAAGGCCGAAGCACTGGCGACCGCAGCGCAGAAGCTGGGCGAGAAGATGTATGCCGCCGAACAAGCCAAAGCGCAAGCTGCCGGAGCCGAAGGCGGTGCACAAGCCGAAAGCAAGCCGCAAGATGACAATGTAGTGGATGCGGAATTCACTGAAGTGAAGGATAAAAAATAAAGGCGAGAAGAGTAAAGGGGGAAGGGAGAAGAGTGTGAAGCGCGCGCACCGTGACCTCAAAGCTTGGCAGCAAGCAATGGGGTTGGTGACGGAGATATACACAGCAACATCTTCATTCCCCTCCACAGAGAAATTTGGATTAACGAGTCAGTTGCAACGTGCGGCAGTTTCTGTCCCAGCGAACATCGCAGAAGGCTTTGCTCGCAATGGAACCAAGGAACTGCTGCACTTTTTGAGTATCGCTGCTGGCTCATTATCCGAACTGGATACACTGATCGAACTTGCCGCAAGGTTGGGCTACCTGAACAATGCAGAGGAGTTGAACGGAAAAGTGGATGAAGTGTCAGGATTGTTAATGGGATTATCGGCATCTATAAAACGCAGAGCCGAGCCCTAACCCTTCCCCCTTCCCCCTTCTCCCTTCTCATAACCAATGAGCAAAAAAGACTATTACGAAGTCCTCGGCGTCAACAAAGACGCATCGGACGAAGAGATCAAAAAGGCTTATCGCAAGCTGGCGATGAAGTATCACCCCGACCGTAATCCGGACAATCCGAAAGCGGAGGAGCACTTCAAAGAGGCCAAGGAAGCTTACGAAACGCTAAGCGACGGACAAAAACGTGCCGCCTACGATCAGTACGGCCACTCGGCGTTTGAGTCCGGCGGTATGGGCGGCGGTAATCCGTTCGGTGCGGGTGCCGGTGCGGGCGGTTTCGATTTCGGCGATATCTTCGGCGACATCTTCGGCGGTGCCAGAGGGGGCGGTGGCCGCACTCAGGCACATCGCGGCTCCGATTTGCGTTACAACCTTGAGATCACGCTGGAAGAAGCGGCGCGCGGCGCGCAAAAACAGATTCGCATCCCCACCATGGTGGAATGCGAGACCTGCAAGGGTTCCGGGGCGAAACCCGGCACCAGCGCAACCACTTGCCAGACCTGCGCGGGCCACGGGCAGGTGCGTATGCAACAGGGTTTCTTCTCCATCCAGCAGACCTGTCCGCGTTGCCACGGTAGCGGCAAGCAGATCAGTTCGCCCTGCGGCTCGTGTCACGGTGCCGGTCGCACCAAACAGCACAAGACGCTGGAGATCAAGATCCCCGCCGGTATTGATACCGGCATGCGCTTGCGCCACAGCGGCCACGGTGAAGCCGGCAGCAACGGTGCTCCCAGCGGCGATCTGTATGTCGAGATACACATCCGCCCGCACAACGTGTTCCAGCGCGAAGGCGACGACCTACACTGCGAGATGCCGATCAGCTTCGCCACGGCGGCATTGGGCGGCGAGATCGAGATTCCCACACTGGACGGCAAAGCCAGTATCAAGATCCCCGCCGAGACCCAGAGTGGCAAGATCTTCCGCCTGCGCGGCAAAGGCATCAAGGGTATGCGTACCGGTACACATGGCGATTTGAATTGCCACGTCGTAGTGGAAACGCCGTCCAACCTGACCGAGCGGCAAAAGGAACTGTTGCGTGAATTTGAGAGCATCAGTCAACAGGACAGTGCGCGCCACAGTCCGCGTGCACAGTCGTTCCTGGATAAAGTGAAGGCATTTTTTAGTTGATCCGGGGCGGGCCGGATGGCGGAATGCTTGTTGCGCCATCTGCTACCTCCCGGAAAAAGCTGTCACACTCGGGTAAGGGTGACTTCGCAGCCCGAAAACCCGTAAAATGCGCATCTTCGCAAATCATGCCGGTTTTCTTAGCACATGCTCACTTCTGGTTCCATCACAACACCCGCTAGCGGGTACGGATCTTCAACAAAACCCAACGGGGAAGTTTCGTCTACATCGAAACTGGGCAAGCCTAGCTTTCAACAGGTCATCCTGACACTACAGAATTTCTGGGACAAACAGGGGTGTGCCCTGTTGCAACCTTATGATATCGAGGTTGGTGCGGGCACTTTTCACACCGCCACATTCCTGCGCGCCATCGGCCCGGAGCATTGGCGTGCGGCGTATGTGCAACCGTCGCGCCGCCCCAAGGATGGCCGCTATGGCGAGAACCCCAACCGCTTGCAGCATTACTACCAGTTCCAGGTGGCATTAAAACCCTCTCCCGACAATATTCAGGAACTGTATCTCGACAGCCTGCGCGCGCTGGGTATCAACACACAGGAGCACGACATCCGTTTCGTCGAGGACGATTGGGAATCGCCCACGCTGGGCGCATGGGGCTTGGGCTGGGAAGTGTGGCTGGACGGCATGGAGGTCACCCAGTTCACCTACTTCCAGGAAGTCGGCTCGCTGGTGTGCAAACCGGTGCTGGGTGAGATCACTTACGGGCTGGAGCGTCTGGCGATGTATCTGCAAGGCGTGGAGAACGTCTACGACCTGGTGTGGGCAAAGAACGGTGACACGGTGGTGACCTACGGCGACGTGTACCACCAGAACGAGGTCGAGCAATCGAAATACAATTTCGAGCATTCCAATATCGAGATGTTGTTCCGCCATTTCAACGAATACGAAAGCGAAGCCAAACGCCTGATCGAAACGGACTTGGTATTGCCCGGTTTCGAGATGGTGATGAAGTGTTCGCATAGCTTTAACCTGCTAGATGCGCGCGGGGCCATTTCGGTCACCGAACGTGCCGGTTACATTGGCCGCGTGCGCGCGTTGGCGCGTGCCGTAGCGCAGGCCTATTTTGAATCGAGAGAAAGACTGGGCTTCCCGATGCTGAAGAACGGGGAGACTAAATGATGAAGCAAACCCTATTGATCGAACTGCTCACTGAAGAGCTGCCACCCAAAGCACTGGAACGACTCTCGTCCACCTTCGCCGCAGAAGTGTTCGCTACATTGCAAGAACAGGTGTTCGCGGATGGCAACAGTCAATGTACGACCTATGCCACCCCGCGCCGACTGGCCTTCACCATCTCCGGCGTGACCGCATTGCAGGCGGATCGTGTGATCGAACGCAAAGGGCCCGCAGTGAGCGCAGGACTGGATGCGGAAGGCAAACCTTCCAAAGCACTGGAAGGCTTTATGCGCTCCGCCAACGCAACCTTCGAGCAATTGCAACGTGTTGGCGACGGCAAAGCGGAATATTTCGTGGCCCAGATTGCGCAAAAAGGCAAAGCTCTGGACGAGTGCCTCGCCGAGATCATCATCCATGCACTGAAGAAACTTCCCATTCCCAAACTGATGCGCTGGGGTGATAGCGATCACCAGTTCGTGCGCCCGGTGCATGCGCTGACCGCCCTGCACGGCAACCGCATCGTGCCGATCGAAGTGCTCGGCCTGCATAGCGGCAACGTCACCCGGGGGCACCGCTTCCTGTCGACGGAAGCGATCACCATCACCCATGCCGACGACTACGAGACCTTGCTGGAAAACGAGGGCCATGTGGTGCCGAGTTACGCGAAACGCCGCGAGATGATCGCGCTCAAGCTCGATCACCATGCCGAATCGCTCAAAGCGACCTGGGTGGGCCACTCGAATATCGACCTGAAAAAACTGCTCAGCCTATCCAACGAGGACCGTAGTGTGCTGAGCACGCTGCTGGATGAAGTGACCGCGCTGGTGGAATGGCCGGAAGTCTATATCGGCGAGTTCGAACAGGAATATCTGGAAGTGCCGCAGGAATGTCTGATTCTCACCATGCAGCAGAACCAGAAATATTTCCCACTACTGGATCAGAGCGGAAAACTGCTCAATAAATTCCTCATCGTCTCCAACATGCAGATAAGCGACCCGCATCACATCATCGAAGGCAATCAGCGCGTGGTACGTCCGCGCCTGGCCGATGCGCGTTTCTTCTACAACCAGGATCGCAAACAGACGCTGGAATCGCGCGTCGAAAAACTGGGCCAAGTGGTCTATCACAACAAGCTGGGGTCGCAACTGCAACGTGTGTCGCGTATCGTCACGCTGGCGGGTGGCATCGCTCATCTGCTCGGCGCAGACAAGGCCGCTGCGGAACTGGCCGCACGCCTGTGCAAAGCCGACCTGCTCACCGATATGGTCGGTGAATTTCCCGAGTTGCAGGGCGTGATGGGACGCTACTATGCGCTGCATGACGGCGAACAGGCCGATGTGGCCGCAGCCATCGAAGCGCATTACCATCCGCGTTTTGCGGGAGACAGCCTGCCGCAGGGCAAGCTGGCCTGTGCGGTGGCACTGGCCGACAAGCTGGAAACGCTGCTCGGCATCTACGGCATCGGCCAGATTCCGACCGGAGACAAAGACCCGTTCGGCCTGCGCCGTCAGGCACTCGGTGTGCTGCGTATCCTGATCGAAGCCCCGCTCGACATCCCGTTACCCTTGCTGCTCAAGATCTCGGCGGAGAATTTCCCCGCCGGTATGTTGGCTGCCTCGGTCGCCAAGGACATCGAAGGTTTCATGCTGGATCGTCTGCGCGGTTATCTGAGAGACCGCGACTTCGAGCCGTCGCATATCGAAGCGGTACTCCATACCGTGGGCGGGCGGTTGCATGAAGTTCTGCCGCGCCTGCAAGGAGTAAAAGCGTTTGCCGCACTGGCCGTTGCCAAAGACCTCGCCGCCGCGAACAAACGGGTGCAGAACATCATCCGCAAGAACCTGGAAGAACTGGGTAATGCCATGGCCAATGCCAAGGTCGATACCAAGCTGATGACCGACGACGCCGAACGCAGTTTGCATCAGGCCATACAAGACATCACGCCGTTCGCACAGGGCTATTTTGACCGGGGCGATTACGGCCAGAACCTGAAAGCACTGGTGACGCTGAAACCGTTCATCGATGATTTCTTCGACCAGGTGATGGTCATGGCGGAAGATAAAGCCATACGCATGAACCGCGCCGCGCTGCTGCAACAATTGGGCGGATTGATGAATCAGGTAGCAGACATTTCCAAGCTGGCGGCTTGAATTCAGTGAAATGTGAAAGGTGAAAAGTGAAATGTTAAAAACCGTTGCCTGCTCTCATTACCCAGCTATTCATGGAGTTTCGCCCCGCTTTCCACGTTTCACCTTTCACCTTTCACGCCTCACAGATTTCCAATGAAACTCATCATCCTAGACCGCGACGGTGTCATCAATTTCGATTCCGACCAGTTCATCAAGAGTCCGGAAGAATGGAAACCCATTCCCGGCAGCCTGGAGGCCATCGCGCGCCTGTGCCAAGCCGACTATCGCGTGGTGGTCGCCACCAATCAATCCGGTATCGGGCGCGGCCTGTTCGACATGCCCACTCTCAATGCCATCCACGACAAGATGCACAAGGCATGCGCCCTGCTGGGCGGACGCATTGATGCGGTGTTCTTCTGCCCGCATACCGGCGAAGCAGACTGCACATGCCGCAAACCCAAGAGCGGCATGATGGAAGAGATCGCCCAGCGTTACAACACTGAACTACACGGCGTACCGGCCGTGGGTGATTCATTGCGCGACCTGGAAGCCAGCGCACGGCTCGGCGCACAGCCTTATCTGGTGCTCACCGGTAAAGGCAAGAAGACCCAGGCAAAAGGTGGCCTGCCGGAAGGCACTTTGACCTTCCCCGATCTGGCTGCGGTAGTCAGCCATCTGCTTACCTGACATGATCTTCTTTCGCTCGCTCGCCTTTCTGATACTTCAATTGCTCTGGACTCCGGTCTATGCGACGTTTTCGCTGTTCACCTTTCCGTTCGGCGCATTGACCCGTTACCGCATCATCTCCGGTCTCGCTTACAGCATGATGTGGCTACTGCGGGTGGTGTGCGATATACGCATTGAGGTACGCGGCAAGGAGAACATCCCGAGTGAGCCTTGCGTCGTGCTGTGCAAACATCAGTCTGCCTGGGAGACTTTTGCCTTGCAGACGGTTTTCCCGCCGCAGGTTTGGGTACTTAAACGCGAACTGTTGTTGCTGCCTTTTTTCGGCTGGGGATTGGCTCTGACCAGCCCGATCGCGATCAACCGCAGCAAAGGCAAAGAAGCGATCAAACAGTTGCTGGAGCAGGGCAAACAACGTCTTGCCGCAGGATTCTGCGTGGTGATCTTTCCCGAAGGGACCCGCATGCCTTACGGCGCACGCGGCAAATACAAGATCGGCGGCGCTCTGCTGGCCGAATCGAGCGGCGCATTGGCGGTTCCTGTGGCCCATAACGCCGGTCGTTACTGGAGTCGCAATGCCTTTTTGAAATATCCCGGCACCATCACCATGAGCATCGGCCAACCGATCAATCCGCACGGACTCAAGGCGGACGAGATCAACCGCCAGGCCGAAGCATGGATAGAGGCCGAGATGGAGCGGATGAAATAATGCTGGGCAGGCTGCGCCGTACCGCCACACTGCCGCCCCCCGAACAGCGCAGTATCGAACTGGCCGGCAAACCCGTCACCTACACACTCAAACGCAGCGGTAAACGTCGCAGCATCGGGCTGCGGATCGATGATCGCGGTTTGACTGTCAGCATGCCGTTACGCGCTTCGGAAAAGTGGCTGCACACTGTGCTGCACGAGAAAGCCTCGTGGGTCATCGAGAAACTCGGTAGTTGGCAAGGCAGAAAAGACGCCACACCACGCTGGCAGGATGGCGAATGCCTCAGCTTCCGTGGCGAGATGTTCACGCTGCGCATCTTCCCCGCCCTGTTCGCCTCGGCACCACAATTGCGCGGTGAGCAGTTACATCTCCACATCACCGACATCGGCGACGAACCCGCAATCGAGAAAGCCGTCACCCAGTGGTATCGGCGTGAGGCCGAACGTGTATTCCTGGAGTGTGTGGCGCATTATGCGCCGCTCATGCAGGTTGTCCCCAGACAAGTGAAGCTCTCTTCAGCGCGCACCCAATGGGGGAGCTGTACCTCGCGCGGTGTCGTGCGGCTGAACTGGCAATTGGTGAAGATGCCTTTGCATCTGATCGATTACGTGGTGGTGCATGAACTTGCCCACCTCGTCGAAATGAACCACTCGGCCGCATTCTGGCGCGTGGTGGAAAACGTCTGCCCAGACCATGCCCGATGCCGGGCCGAATTGCGCCGTCACGGCATCGCCGTATGAACCCCCAGAAGCAGAAAAGACTTACGCCCGTTACGGTGTAAGTCTTTATTGTTCTGGTCGGGGCGAGAGGATTCGAACCTCCGACCACATGCACCCCATGCATGTACGCTACCAGGCTGCGCTACGCCCCGAAGGCGCGGATTATAGCAGAGCGGATATCCATTGAACAGATTTTGCAGCTCGCGTGCACATGCATCACGCCCGCAACAGGGTGAGAACGTCTTGTATCTCGCGGCGCAACCCGATGGTGTCCAATGAGGTTTTTGTCCCGACCGGAAGCGGCTCGACCTGTTTGGTGACCTGCTGATCCAGACGGCTGCGTGCACCGCTGATGGTGAAGCCGTCTTCGTACAATAACTGGCGGATACGGCGGATGAGCAACACTTCGTGATGCTGGTAGTAGCGACGGTTGCCGCCGCGTTTGACCGGCTTGAGCTGGGTAAACTCCTGCTCCCAATAACGCAAGACGTGCGCCTTCACCCCGCACAACTCGCTCACTTCACCGATGGTGAAATAGCGTTTGGCGGGGATGGGCGGTAATGCGGAATTAGGAACGTGCTGTTCCATGATAGGTCTTCTCTACCATGCTCTTCAGCTTTTGGCTGGGATGGAATGTGACCACACGGCGTGCCGTGATAGGAATCTCTTCGCCGGTCTTGGGATTGCGCCCTGGCCGCTGCGGTTTGTCGCGCAACTGGAAATTGCCGAAGCCGGAAAGCTTGACGCTCTCACCAGCCTCCAGCTGTATCCGAATTTCCTCGAAGAACGCCTCCACCATGTCTTTGGCTTCGCGCTTGTTCAATCCTACTTTTTCAAACAACAAATCGGCCAGTTCGGCCTTGGTTAACGTCGTCATTTACTTCCCCCTCAAGCTCGCATCTGCGCTCCATGCTGCTGCAATATCGCCACCAGCTGCGCGATGCTTTGTTCAATCTCGGTTTCTGTCAGAGTTTTTTGAGTATCTTGCAATAACACTCGGAAAGCAAGGCTTTTTTTGCCTTCCTCCACACCTTTGCCACGGTATACGTCGAACAACCCAACGTCCACCACGTAGGCCGCCTTAGCACCACGCAATGGGCCCAGCAAATCTTGCACGGCGATGTTTTCATCCACCACCACCGCCAAGTCTCGGCGCACCGGCGGCAATTTCGAGACTTCGCTGTACGACGCAACATTGCGCGCCAAAAGCGCGCCCAATTCGATCTCGAACCAGACCGCAGCCTGCGCCAGATCGTAGCGCTGTTGCCACTGGGGATGTAACTCGCCTATCCAGCCGACCGCCCGCCCCTCCAGCAGGATACGTGCAGACCGCCCCGGATGCGATGCGGGGTGGGTCGCGGCCTCGAAGGTCAGACCGTGCGGTGCAAACAAGACCTCGACATCCCCCTTCACGTCGTAGAAATCGACGTCGCGCGCAGTCGTACCCCATTGTTCAGAGCAAGCCGCCCCGTATGCCAGCCCGGCCAAGCGCTCTTGCTGCACATAGTCCCGCTCCCCGCGCGCGAAACAGCCGCCGATCTCGAATAGACGCACGCGGGGCTGCTTTCGTGCCAGATTGGCACGCAATGCTCCCAGCAGCCCACCCAACAGACTGCTGCGCATCACACTCATTTGGCTGGCGATGGGATTTTGCAGAACGACAGGTGTCGTGTTCCCGCACAGATCACGTTCCCAATCGGCGTCAACGAAAGCATAGTTGATGGCTTCCTGATAATCGCGCTGTACCATGACTTGACGCAGTTTGCTCAAGGGGCGTTGCGATTCCCGCAAAGGCAACATACTCATGCGTGCCTGTATCGGCGCGGGCTGTATCTTTTCGTAGCCATGAACGCGCGCGACCTCTTCGATCAGGTCCTCTTCGATGACGATATCGAAACGGTAGCTGGGTGGTGTTACCGAGAATTCATCACCTTGCTGCTGGAATGCCATACCGAGCCGTTTCAGTATCTGCGCGATCTCTTCCGGCGCCAGACTGATACCGAGCACGCGCAGTACCCGCGCAGTACGCAATTTCACCGGAGGACGCGCAGGCAGATTCCCCGCAACCTCGGTCACTGCCTCGATCTGCCCGCCGCAGATATCGAGGATCAATTCGCTCGCCCGATCCAGCGCCACTTGCGTGGCGGCAAAATCCACGCCGCGCTCGAAACGGTAGGAGGAATCCGAACCGAAACCGATGCGGCGCGACTTGCCCACGATCACGCCGGGAGCAAAGAATGCACTTTCCAAAAAGATGTCGGTAGTCGTGTCGTCCACCGCGCTATCCGCACCGCCCATCACACCGGCCAGTGCCACGGGGTGTTTGCTGTCCGCGATCACCAGCATGTCTTCCTGCAAATCCACGCTCTGCTCGTTCAGCAGCTTCAGTTTCTCTCCGGCACGTGCAAAACGCACCTCGATATCGCCGCTCAGTTTGTTCAGATCGAAGGCGTGCAAGGGCTGCCCCAGTTCCAGCAACACGTAGTTGGTCACATCCACCAGTGCGCTGATGCTGCGCAGGCCACAACGCTCCAGACGCTGCACCATCCAGACCGGTGTGCTCGCTTTGGCATCGACCCCCTTGATGACGCTTCCGATGTAGCGCGGACAGGCCGCTGCTGCCGTGACCGCGACCTTGCGTCCCTGGCCTGTGCCCAATTTGAAATTGGCCGGTAATACATGCTGTAGCGGTGCGCCGGTCAATGCAGATACTTCTCGGGCGATGCCGTACAGCGAAAGACAATCACAGCGGTTGGGAGTGAGCTTGAGCGTGAACAGCTTATCGTCCAGATCCAGATGGTCGCGGATACTCTGCCCGACCGATGCATCGGCATCCAACACCATCAGACCGCTGCTCTCCTCCGCCAGACCGAGTTCCTTGGCCGAACACATCATGCCGAAGGAGGCGATGCCGCGCACCTTGGCCTGTTTGATCTCGATGCCGGGCAATTTTGCACCAACCAGGGCACACGGCGCTTTCATGCCCACCGTCACGTTCTGTGCGCCACACACGATGGTCAGCGGCTCGGCTTGACCGACATCGACACTGAGCAGATTCAGGCGATCCGCATCGGGATGTTTTTCTTTGCTCAGCACCTGCGCCACGACCACTTTGTCGAAGGCGGGAGCGATGCCCACCATCTCTTCCACTTCGAGGCCGGCCATGGTCAGCAGATGCGACAACTCCTCGCTGGACAGCGAGGGATTCACGAAGGTACGCAACCAGGATTCGGAGAATTTCATATCAGTTGAATTGTTTCAGGAATTGCACATCGCTCTCAAAGAACAGACGCAAATCGTTCACCCCGTAGCGCAACATGGCCAGACGCTCCACGCCCATACCGAAGGCAAAACCGATGTATTTCTCGCTGTCGATGCCGACATGTTTGAGCACGTTCGGGTGCACCATGCCGCAACCGCCGATCTCCAGCCAGCCGCCTTTCCAGCTCATGTCCATCTCGGCCGACGGTTCGGTGAACGGGAAGAACGACGGGCGAAAACGCACCTGCATGTCTTCGGTCTCAAAGTAGTTCTGCAGGAAGTCGGCAATCACCCCTTTGAGATCGGCGAAGCTCACCCGCTCCCCCACCCACAATCCTTCCACCTGGTGGAACATCGGCGAATGGGTGGCGTCGGAATCCACGCGATACACGCGCCCCGGCGCGATGATACGGATATCGGGCATGGTCTCCAGATGCCTGTGTTGTTCCACGTGCGCCTGCATGTAACGGATCTGTATCGGCGAGGTGTGCGTACGCAGCACATGCTGCCCATCGATGTAAAAGGTATCGTGCATAGCACGCGCCGGATGATCTTCCGGGATGTTCAGCGCGGTGAAATTGTAGAAGTCGTTTTCGATCTCCGGGCCTTCCGCCACGGCATAACCGATGGAATGGAACAGGGTTTCGATACGCTCCAGCGTGCGCGTGACCGGATGTAATCCGCCTGCGCCCGTACCGCGCCCCGGCAAGGTCACATCGAGCGCTTCCCCTGCCAGCTTGGCATTCAGCGCCTGCTGCTGGATCACCTCGCGCCGGGCTTGCAGCGCCGCCTCGATCTGTTGCTTCACTTGATTGATGCGCGCGCCCGCTGCCGGACGCTCTTCCGCGGAAAGTTTACCCAGGCCTTTCAGCAAACCGGTCAGGCTGCCTTCCTTGCCCAGATAACGTGCTTTGGCGTTCTCCAGCTCCGCCGCATCATCTGTCGCGGCAAAGCTACGCAGCGCGTCATCGAGTATCTGTTGTAGTTCTTGCATCGTCACATCCCACAAACAAAAAAGGAGGCTCACGCCTCCTTTTTTACACTGCTTACGATTTACGCGCCGAGGCTGGCTTTGGCTTGTGCGACGATCTGCGCAAAGGCAGCTTTGTCGAACACGGCCAGATCGGCCAATACCTTGCGGTCGATCTCGATTGCAGCCTTCTTCAAGCCGTTCATGAACACGCTATAGGCCAGACCTTGCTCACGCGCGGCCGCATTGATACGCGCGATCCACAGCGTACGGAACTGACGCTTCCTTTGGCGACGGTCGCGGTAGGCATATTGCCCGGCTTTCATCACCGCTTCTTTGGCGATGCGGTAGACGTTCTTGCGGCGACCGCGGTAACCCTTGGCTTTCGCCAGAACACTCTTGTGGCGCGCGCGCGCCGTTACACCACGTTTAACTCTTGGCATTTTCTATACTCCTTAAGCGTAGGGCATCATGGCGCGCACAGACGCCGTGTTGGTTTCATGGACACCAGTCGAGCCACGCAGTTGACGCTTGTTCTTGGTGGTTTTTTTGGTAAGGATGTGGCGCTTGAACGCTTGACCGCGCTTGATGCTGCCACCGGCACGGACGACGAAGCGTTTCTTCGCACCGCTCTTGGTTTTCATCTTTGGCATAACGACTCCATTTTATTTGATGACGCCGGGAGGACTCTGGCAGAGACACTTGAAAACCCGGAACCACTTATCCGGGACTGGGGTACCGCTACACTGCGTCAGTCAGTCCCTTACCTGACACAGCATAAAAATCTTGGGAAGTGGGAAGGGAGAAGGGTTACCCCACTCTCCGAATCAAGAGCACCGGTTTTACCCTTCCCTCTTAACCCTTCCCTCTTCCCCGGTGAAGCCCCTACTTCTTCTTCGGGCTGAGCACCATCACCATCTGACGGCCTTCCATCTTGGGAAACTGCTCCACCACGCCGTGCTCCAACAGATCCTGCTTCACCCGCTCCAACAATTGCATACCGATCTGCTGGTGGGCGATCTCACGCCCGCGGAAACGCAAAGTGATCTTGGTCTTGTCTCCATCAGCCAAAAACTTGATCAGGTTACGCAACTTGATGTTGTAGTCGCCCTCATCCGTACCCGGACGGAACTTGATCTCTTTGATCTGTACCTGCTTCTGCTTGAGTTTCGCTTCGTGCTGTTTCTTGGCTTCGGCATATTTGAATTTGCCGATATCCATGATCCGACAGACCGGAGGTTCCGCCAATGGCGCAATCTCCACCAGATCCAGTTCCGCCTCATCCGCCAAACGCAGTGCTTCCGCAACTGCCACGACTCCTAGCTGCTCGCCTTCCGCGCCGATGAGCCTCACCTGAGGTGCCGTGATCTGCTCATTCATGCGCTGTGATTTATCTTGTGCTATTGCAATTTCTCCATTTACAAAATTAAGCCGTGCGCCCGTTACAGCTCGGCTCTAAAGCGCTCGATCAGCGCCTCCACCGACATCTGCCCAAGGTCTTCACCTTGACGGTTTCGCACGGCAACGAGGCCTGCAGCCATCTCCTTGTCGCCGATGATCAGCTGATAAGGTAGCTTCTGCAAGCTATGTTCTCGTATTTTATAGGTAATCTTCTCATTGCGCAAATCCGATTGCACGCGGAAGCCTGCTGCACGCAAAGTCTCCGTCACTTTTTCGGAATAAGCCTCCTGCGCTTGCGAGATATTCATCACCACCATCTGTACCGGCGCCAGCCACAAAGGCAGGGCTCCGGCATGGTTTTCCACCAGAATCCCGATGAAGCGCTCCAGCGATCCCAGGATAGCCCGATGCAGCATCACAGGCACCTTGCGCGTATTGTCTTCATCAACGAATTCAGCCCCCAGACGACCGGGCATGGAAAAATCGACCTGAATGGTGCCGCATTGCCAGGAACGTCCGATGGCGTCCTTGATGTGGAACTCAATCTTGGGGCCGTAGAATGCACCCTCGCCGGGCAATTCATCCCAGCTCAGGCCGGAAGCGCGCAAAGCAGCGCGCAAAGCGCTCTCTGATTTATCCCAGATTTCGTCGGATCCGACACGGCTTTCCGGACGCAGCGCCAGCTTCACTTTGACGTCATTGAAGCCGAAATCCTTGTAGACCTTGAGCACCAGCGCGTTGAACGCCGTCACTTCGGACTCGATCTGACCTTCGGTGCAGAAGATGTGGCCGTCATCCTGCACGAAACCGCGCACCCGCATCAGTCCATGCAAGCCGCCGGAAGGCTCGTTGCGGTGACAGGAGCCGAATTCGCCGTAACGCAGCGGCAATTCGCGATAGGAGCGCAGATCGGCATTGAACACCTGCACATGGCCGGGACAGTTCATCGGCTTGATGGCGTAGTCGTGTTTCTCCGACTCGGTGGTGAACATGTTGGCCTTGTAGTGCTCCCAGTGGCCGGATTTTTCCCACAACACACGGTCGATGATCTGCGGGCAGCGGATCTCCTGATAACCGTTGTCGCGATATACGCCGCGCATATATTGCTCGATCACCTGCCACATCGCCCAGCCCTTGGGATGCCAGAACACCATACCCGGCGCTTCGTCCTGCATGTGGAACAGGTCGAGCTGTTTGCCCAGCTTGCGATGGTCGCGTTTTTCCGCCTCTTCCAATTGGAGCAGATAGGCGTCGAGGTCTTCCTTCTTCGCCCAAGCCGTACCGTAGATGCGCTGCAACATCTCGTTCTTGGAGTCGCCGCGCCAATAGGCTCCGGCCACCTTCATCAACTTGAACACCTTGAGCTTGCCGGTCGAAGGCACGTGCGGGCCGCGACACAGATCGGTGAACTCACCTTCGCTATACAGCGACACATCCTGATCGGCAGGGATGGCTTCGATGAGCTCCGCTTTGTATTTCTCGCCCAGCGATTTGAAATAGGCAACTGCCTCATCGCGCGGCACCACCTTGCGTGTCACTGGCAAATCCTTCTTGGCCAGCTCCGCCATGCGCTTCTCGATGGCGATTAGATCTTCCGGAGTAAAGGGGCGCGAGTAGGCGAAGTCGTAATAGAAACCGTTCTCGATCATCGGGCCGATGGTCACCTGCGCCTCGGGAAACAGCTCCTTCACCGCGTAAGCCAGCAAGTGCGCGGTGGAGTGGCGAATCAGATCAAGACCATCCGCATCTTTGTCAGTGATGATCGCCAGCCGGGCATCGGCGGAGATCAGGTGCGAGGTATCCACCAGCTGGCCGTCAACCTTCCCGACCAGGGCGGCACGCGCCAATCCCGCGCCGATGCTTTGCGCGACCTCCGCTACCGTGACCGGCTGAGGGAAGCTGCGTTGTGATCCATCCGGCAAAGTGATGATCGGCATAATGACTCTATCAAAAGAAAATGCGGCAGAGCCGCACTAAAATCAAACTTCAAAAAAATTTGGTGGGAGCAACTGGGATCGAACCAGTGACCTTTTCCTTGTCGAGGAAATATTCTACCGCTGAAATATGCTCCCAAAGCAGGCGCGCATTATAGGGATTTGCCCTGCACGTAACAAGCCCTTCGTTCTTTAATATTGCGCCCCTGCAGCGGGATAATGATCGTGCGCCAGGTTCTCAAAACGGGTGTACTCGCCACGGAAGGCCATCGCCACGGAGCCGATCGGACCGTTACGCTGCTTGCCGATGATGATCTCCGCCTTGCCCTTGTCGGGCGAATCCGGGTTATAAACTTCGTCCCGGTAGATGAACAGAATCAGGTCGGCATCCTGCTCGATCGCGCCGGACTCGCGCAGATCCGACATGACCGGACGTTTGTTGGGACGCTGCTCCAAGCTGCGGTTCAACTGCGACAGTGCGATCACCGGCACGTGCAGTTCTTTGGCCAACGCCTTCAGGGAACGCGAAATTTCCGAAATCTCGGTGGCGCGGTTTTCGCCGCCGCCCTTGCCCGTCATCGGCGAGGACATCAATTGCAGATAGTCGATCACAATCAGACCAAGCCCTCCGGTCTGTCGGTGCAAGCGCCGCGCGCGCGAGCGCAATTCCAGCGAGTTAAGTGCCGCCGTTTCGTCGATGAAGATCGGCGCATCGTTCAAACGTCCGAGCGCATGTGTCATACGCGACCAGTCGTCATCTTCCAGCTTGCCCGTGCGCAAAGTGTGTTGATTGAGCCGACCGACCGAGCCGATCATACGCATCGCCAATTGTGTACCGCCCATTTCCATACTGAAAATGGCCACCGGCTTGTTCGAGTCGAGCGCCACGTTCTCCGCGATATTGATAGAGAACGCGGTCTTGCCCATACTCGGACGCCCAGCAACGATGATGAGATCGCCTGGCTGCAGACCTGATGTTTTGCTATCGAGATCGCTAAAACCGGTAGCGATACCGGTCACATCACTGGCGTTGTCACGTCCGTACAAAGTCTCGATACGCTCGACCACTTGGGTCAGCAGCGGCGGGATCGCCACGAACCCCTTATTGCCGCGTTCGCCTTCTTCGTTGATCTCCAACACACGGCTTTCTGCCTCGTCCAGCAATTGCCCGGCGGAACGTCCGCCGGGATTGTAGGCACTGGTAGCGATGTCACTGCCGACTTCCACCAGCTTGCGCATGATGGAACGCTCGCGCACGATCTCGGCATAACGACGGATATTGGCAGCGGTCGGCACATTGGCGGCCAGCGAACCAAGATAGGACAATCCCCCCGCTTTCTCCAGCTCGGCATTGCTCTCCAGCGACTCCGCCACCGTGATCACATCCACCGGCTTGGCGTGCTCGGTCAGACGCGCGATGTGGCGATAGATCAAACGGTGTTCGTTGCGGTAGAAATCCCGCTCGGCGACCAGATCCGCGATCTTGTCCCAGGCGCTGGTATCCAGCAGGATGCCGCCCAGCACGGACTGCTCCGCCTCCACGGAATGTGGCGGCAGCTTGATGGCATCCATTTGCGGATCAACTACTGGAGCGGCGAAGTTCTGCATGGCACGGAAATATTTTCGGGAGGAGGATTCTACACCGAATGAAAAAACAAAAAGGGCTGTTGCCAGCCCTTTTTGTCACTACAACAATCCGAAACTTATTCGGCCAACACGGATACCGTGATGTTACTCACCACATCAGCGTGCAAAGCAACGCTGATCGGATGATCGCCGATCTGCTTGATATGGCCGTCCGGCATACGCACTTGTGCCTTCTCGACCTTGAAGCCCTGCGCTTCCAACGCGACAGCGATGTCGGCATTGGTGACGGAACCAAACAGCTTGCCGTCCACACCCGCTTTTTGCACAATCTGCACAGTCAGGCCGCTCAGCTTTTCGCCACGCGCTTGTGCCTCTGCCAGCTTGGCGGCTTCTGCCGCTTCCAGCTCGGCACGACGTGCCGCGAAATCCGCCACGTTGTTTTCTGTCGCGCGCTTGGCCTTGCCTTGCGGGATCAGAAAGTTGCGTGCGAAACCATTCTTCACTTTAACCACATCGCCCAGCTGGCCGAGGTTAACCACTTTTTCCATCAGAATAACTTGCATGGCGACTCCTTAGTGCAAATCTGTGTAAGGTAACAGCGCCAGGAAACGTGCGCGTTTCACCGCGACGCTCAATTGACGTTGATAACGGGACTTGGTGCCGGTGATGCGTGCCGGGATGAGCTTGCCGTTCTCGGAGATGAATTCCTTGAGGATATTGATGTCCTTGTAATCCACTTCGGCGATCTTCTCGGCCGTGAAACGGCAGAATTTGCGGCGCTTGAACAATTGACGCGAAGAATTGTTCTTCTTGTCGTCTTTTTTCTTAAATACACGAGCCATGTTGTGCCCCTTATTTCAATTTAACGTTATCAATGTGCAGCACCAGTTGCGCGATACGCAAACTGCGTTGAGCCAAGAAGCCTTCCACCCGTACGCTCTGCCCTATCTTCAAACGGCCCACCTGCTCTGCCGCCCCGCCTAGAGCCACCGCAGGAATGTCGCACTGTAACTGTCGCGAGACACCTGCTTCTTGTTGCGTCGATACGTGGCGTATCTTCAATCCGATCCGAGGAACTCCCGCGGGGGTGTAGCGCAGATCGTCCAACTCAAGCAATTCACCGTCGATGATGCAACGGTTGCTACTCAAACCAATCAAGCCGCCGCTGCAACCGGTGCCGCTTCTGCAGCATCGCTGGTCAACGAACGGGATTTCTCTTCCTTCATCATCGCGGAAGGCGCAATAACAGCGGCCTTGACCTTGATGATCAGATGGCGCAACACGGCATCATTGAACTTGAATGCGTGCTCCAGCTCATCCAGAGTCTCCTGATCGGCTTCGATGTTCATCAGCACGTAATGAGCCTTGTGGATCTTTTGGATAGGGTAGGCCATTTGACGGCGTCCCCAGTCTTCCAGACGGTGGATGTGGCCGTTCTTTCCGGTCACCAGCGTGCGATAGCGCTCGATCATCGCGGGAACCTGCTCGCTCTGATCGGGATGCACGATAAATACGATTTCGTAATGTCGCATTACATCTCCTTGTGGTTAAAGCCCCCCGTCATGCGTGAACGGTGGAGCAAGGTTTTTAGGGAGCGCGGATTATAGCGATATCCGGCCCCCCGTCAAGCCGAATCGGCACCCTGCACCTCGGAAGGCATGCCGGCACTGCCGCAGAAGCCACGCCGACAATAAGGGTTTAAAGATTTCCGCAAAGACAGGCAGCTATGAAATAATCCCCACACCGTGAAAACCATCAATTCAACCCCGAACCTGGACAGCCTCATTCCGGGTGAAAGCGCGACCATCGTCGCCATACAGACCGACGAAGCCTTGCGCCAACGCTTGTCGGCACTGGGATTCCGCGCCGGGAAACGCATCGAGCTGATCCGCAAAGCGAGTTTTTCCGGGCCACTGCAAGTACGCATCGGCACGACGGATATCCTGTTGCGCAGGAACGAAGCATCGAAGATATCGGTACACAAGACATGAAACGGATCGCCCTGTTAGGCATGCCCAATACGGGCAAATCCACGCTATTCAACCGCATGACAGGCGGCGCGGCGCGGGTCGGCAACTGGCCGGGTATCACGGTGGAGTTGCTCAGCGGCAAGATACTCATCGGCGGCGACATGGTCGAGATCATCGACTTGCCCGGCATCTACGATATCCACGGCTTCTCAGAAGACGAACAGGTGGTACGCCACTTTCTGCATGACAACGTGCCCGATCTCGCCATCGTAGTGCTCAACGCCACACAGATCGAGCGACAGCTAAGTCTGCTTCTGCAACTCAAGCAATACAACCTGAATATGGTGGTCTTGCTGAACATGGCCGATGAAGCCAAGAAGTTCGGCATCACCATCGATACCGCGAAGATGTCTGCGTCTCTCGGCATCCCCATCTTTCTGCTCAGTGCAAAATATGGCAACGGCTACCAGGAGTCTTTACAGGCGGTCACCAAAGCGCTGCGTTACACCACACCGGGCATGGCGGAAGAGCTGCGCTCACAACTCGAACAGGATGCGCATATCGAGAGTGAGATGGCGCGTGTACTGCAACATTCGGTACAGGTCCCCGCGCGCTTGCCCGACAATCTCACCACACAGCTCGATCACCTGATGCTGCACCCGTGGCTGGGCCTGCCCATTTTCTTTGGCATCATGTATCTGCTGTTCCAGGGGATATTCTTTTTCGGCCAGCCGCTACAAGTAGGGGTGGGCGACCTGTTCGGCTGGCTGCGCGAGAGCGCAGTTGAACCGCTACTGGGCGGCTTGCCGGAATTCTGGCAAGGTATGCTGCTCGACGGCGTATACAACGGGGTCGCCACGGTCGCCGCCTTCATCCCCATCATCGTACTGTTCTTCCTGTTCATGGCCATCGTGGAAGACACCGGTTATCTGTCGCGCGCCGCGTTCTTGATGGATGCACTGATGGCGAGACTGGGGCTGGACGGGCGCAGCTTCGTCATGCTGCTGATGGGATTCGGCTGCAACGTTCCCGCGCTGATGGGCACCCGGGTGATGCGTTCACGTTCGCTGCGCCTGCTCAGCATGCTGGTGATCCCCTTTTCGCTGTGCTCCGCGCGCTTGCAGGTGTTCGTATTCATCACGGCGGCCTTGTTCGCACCACAATCTGCCGCAATGGTCGTGTTCAGCCTGTACCTGTTCAGCTTCGCTGCCGCCATTCTGACTGCACTGATATTCAAACGCCACTTCAGCAACAGCGAACCTTTCGTACTGGAACTTCCCCCCTATCGCTTTCCAACACTACGCCAGATGCTGTTGCGCGGCTGGCACGAGGTGTATCACTTCATCCATCGCGCCAGCAAGTTCATCATCCTCGGCGTGGTGCTCGTGTGGCTGCTCACGCACTTGCCGACTTCTGCCGTGCCCGCAGGCCCAGATACTTGGGCAGGACACATCGGCGCTTGGTTGCATCCCGTGTTCGAGCCAATCGGCATCACTGCCGAATTAACCATCGCATTGATCTTCGGCTTTGTCGCAAAAGAGATCGTCGTCGGCTCGCTTGCGGTGATCTACGGCCTGAGCGGGCAAGCGTTGAGCGGGACATTGGCTTTGCAGCTTGATTGGGTACAGGCATACAGCTTCATGCTGTTCACCCTGATCTACACCCCGTGCCTGTCCACCATCGCCACCTTGCGCAGCGAATCAAAGAGCAACGGTTTTATGTGGCTCTCGCTGGGCTGGTCGCTGGCCTTGGCGTGGGGAGTGAGTTTTGTGTTCTACCAGGGAGCAAGGGCGTTAGGTTATTAGATCACCACTCTCACACGCGCCGCACCCGCCACCATCGTCCCGATCACACATGCCGCAGCGAAACCATCGGCCTCAAAAGCAGCCAGCACTTCAGCTGCCGCTGACGGTGCACAGGCCACCAGCAGTCCGCCGCTGGTCTGCGGATCGCACAACAACTTTCTTTGCCACTCGGCAAGTCCATCCGGCAGATCCACTTCTGCACCGTAACTCGCCCAATTGCGCTCCGCTGCACCCGTGGCGTAGCCTTGCTGCGCCAGTTGCAACGCGGTGGGCAGGATAGGCAGATCGGTATAACGGATGGTCGCTCCCAGCTTGGAACCTCGACACATCTCGAGCAGATGGCCAAGCAACGCGAAGCCGGTGACATCGGTCATAGCATGCACGTCTTTCATCGTGCCGAATTTCGCGCCGGTACGGTTGAGTTGCGTGGTGGTGTCGACCATCTCGCGATAGCCCGCTGCGCTGAGTTCGTTCTTTTTCAGCGCGGCGCTGAGTATGCCCACACCCAGCGGCTTGCCCAAGATCAGCACATCGCCCGCCTGCGCACGGTCGTTGCGCTTAATGTGGTCGGGATGCGCGACACCAACACCGACCAGGCCATAGATAGGCTCCGGCGCATCGATGGAGTGCCCGCCCGCAAGGGGGATGCCCGCAGCCTCACATACAGCAGTGCCGCCCGCGAGGATGTCGCGTATCGTGTTCAGCGGTAGTTTGTCGATCGGCATACCCACCACGGCCAAGGCCAATATGGGGGTGGCGCCCATGGCATAAACATCGGAGAGTGCATTGGTGGCGGCGATGCGCCCGAAGTCGCGCGCGTCATCGACGATGGGCATGAAGAAATCGGTAGTCACCACTACAGCCTGCTGGTCGTTCAGGCGATACACGGCGGCATCATCGCTGCTTTCGGTACCCACCATGAGGTTCGGGTAAGATGGCGGTCGCGGCATGGCAGCCAGTATCTGAGTGAGCACAGAGGGGGCGATCTTACAGCCGCAGCCTCCGCCATGAGAGTATTGAGTGAGTTTGATCGGCGATGCCATTTTTGAAGAACCTATATGCGTAAAATCCAGTTAGCGAACGTATCACAACTCTCCGATTACGACGACATCATCGACGTGCGTTCGCCCGCAGAATTTGCCGAAGACCATATCCCCGGCGCGATCAGCGCCCCGGTGCTAAACAACGAAGAGCGTGCGCGCATCGGCACTTTGTACAAACAAGTATCGCCGTTCGAGGCGCAAAGACTGGGGGCCGCACTCATCGCGCGCAACATCGCCGTTCATCTGGAAACCCTGTTCCACAAGCGTCCGCGCGAGTGGAAGCCGCTCATATATTGCTGGCGCGGCGGACAACGCAGCGGAGCGATGGCGCATATCTTCGCGCAGATCGGCTGGCGCGTCGGACAACTGCAAGGGGGATACAAGACCTATCGCCGCCATGTCATCGAAACATTGGAAAACGTGCCCAACAACATCCGGTTTCGTGTCGTATGCGGCGCAACCGGCAGCGGCAAAAGCCGCCTGTTACAGGTCTTGCATAGCCAAGGAGGGCAAGTACTGGACCTGGAACAACTCGCCCAACATCGTGGCTCATTGCTGGGCAACATTCCGCTTCAGCCCCAACCGTCACAGAAACTGTTCGAGACCCGCTTATGGCATGTGCTGCGAAGTTTCGATACACGACAGCCGGTCTTTGTCGAAGCTGAAAGCCGCAAGATCGGCCATCTCTCCATCCCCTCTGCACTGCTCGAAAAGATACGCCTATCCGAATGCTTCGTCATCGAAGCCGACATATCTGCCCGCGTAAGATTACTCATGGAAGATTATGCACACTACCTGAAAGACGCTGATCTGCTCAGCCAGGCTTTATTTCCCCTGAAAGAGTTGCACGGGCAAAAGACGCTAGAACAATGGGACAAACTGGCAAAGCGAGGAGAATGGCCGATATTGGTCGCGGAACTGCTCAACTTCCATTATGACCCAGCCTACCAACGTTCTACCGGAAGCAACTTTCCCCTGCTCGAAAACGCGCAGACATTACATCTTTCCACGCTGGATGAAGCGGAACTGCTGTATGTAGCTCAACAGTTATTGAATGCCCCGAACGGAAGCCGAAACGACACGGACTACTCTTTCCAAGCCTGATCGAGTAGCACCTGCGCCTTGTTGTATTTCAGCTTTGCGTCCTGCAGGCGTTTTTTTGACAGTTCGGCCTTTTTGCGATCATCAGCCAGCCGCTTTGTCTGCTGCTCAAAAGCACGCTTACGCTGCTCCAGCAGTTTTTCCGCAGCCGCCACATCGTCCAGATCAGATTTGTTTTGCACATCGGCCCGCTCAATCTCCTGGCGCGCGTACTCGACCCCGGCCTGCTGCGCCGAGACATCCTTCGCTTGAGCGGCAGGTACAAGGCTGAACAAACCTATCGCCAACATAAACCGAAACATATTCACCATCACACTGAATAATCGCCGAGTAATTACGGGCCGGATCAGAACAACACCAGCACGCCCAGATGTGTGCCGCTATCTAGAGTCTGGCTACCGCCATTTTTGATACCGAAGCCGATCTCACGATAACCAAAATACACATTAGCCTGAGGGGAAACTTCAATTTCTACTCGAGCTCCAAATTGGTTAAAACGCTCCGCATCGGCAAATGACATGATCTTTGGCGATGCATAATATTCAGCTACCACAGCAATACGCGTCGGCGTCGGCAATGCAAAAACTGCTTCACCTCCCACTGCCAGCGCAGAGCCGGTATTCGTTGTATTCGGCACATTCGCAGGATGAATAACGCCAAACACCCCTTTCACACCGACACCGACGCTCAATCCCGGCGAGTCCTCTTCCCCGCCTTTAACAATCAGGCCGGCATCAAAAAACATGTTGTTTCTATCGTTATAGGCCAGACCGCCATAAATCTCGGAATTACCCTCGATGTAATCACTGGCTGAGGAATTGAATTTGAACGCCGCCGCATTATTGTTCAGATTCACATCAAGAGAATCAGCCAAGACTGCCGGACTGGCAATCAACAAAGATACGGCAAGAACACGATTCAGAAACATATCCAACTCCTTAGGCAAAATTATCGATTCGACCCGCCCCCCGACAACAAAAAAGCCGCGGACGGAACTGTAACCGCTCAGATGGTACACAACACAGCAAAATCAAGCAATGCAAAAGCAAAGCCCCTTGGCCTGCGACCAAGGGGCTTAAACTCACAACGAATCCCGCTTGAACTTACTTCTTACCGCCATTCACAGCAGCCTTCAGTGTTGCGCCGGCCTTGAATGCTGGAACCTTGGAAGCTTTGATCTTCAACTCTGCGCCAGTCTTAGGATTGCGACCAGTACGAGCAGCGCGCTTACGCACCTCAAAAGAACCGAAACCCACCAGAGAGATGGAATCACCCTTCTTCAGAGTGGCAGTGATGATTTCGATCAGTGCGGCGATATTGCGCTCAGCGTCGGCCTTGGTGGAATCAGTTTTGGCGGACAGTGCGTCAACAAGTTCTTTTCTGTTCATGAGTTCATATACTCCGTATGTTAAGGGTTAATTAAAGCGGGACTGCATTGTCATGGAAAATTTCCCTGCTGGCAATACGTGAAAATATCTATATCTTCCTAGAATACCTTCGATCCTCTGAACTTCCCGCGAGGCACATCCTAGCTAACTATTCGCCAGCAAACAAGAGGCTTGCGCGACTATATTCATCATCTGCAATCCCTTCCATTCCCTATCAGTTCGGCCTTTTGGCCGGCTCGACGGTCTATGTCGGCATAGTACGGCATAGGCCAAATGGCATATTGTTCAAGCTGTTACCCTAATGCTACGTTGCGCATACGTCAGGAGAGGGATATGAAAATACACCACCTACTGCTGCTCTTATGGCTTCCCGCGATCTCCGCATGCGGAGGAAACAGACACGCCCGCCCCCATCTGTCCGACAATCACCTACAAATCAAAGACTCCTCTCTGTATAGCGATATTCCTCAGGCGAATAGGCGTGTTATTCCGCTCCCCCCACCCAAACCCAGCTCCAAAGTCGAGACTTACAGCCTCATTGTGACGAACGTGCCCGCACCGGAAATATTGTTTGCGCTGGCGCGTGATGCAAAGATCAATCTCGATATCAACCCCGGCATTCAGGGCAATGTCACTCTCAATGCAATCAAGCAAACGTTGCCGCAGATATTGAACCGCATCTCCAAACAAGTGGATATGCGCTATGAACTGGATAATGGCAATCTCATCGTCATGCCAGATTCTCCCTATCTAAAAATCTATAAGATCGATTACGTAAACATGAACCGGGATTCGGATGGAGGCATCTCCAACGCCACCCAGGTCGGCTCAGGTATCTCTGGAATGACCGGTACGGCGGGTAGCTCCGGAAACACCTCTAACCTGTCGATCAAGAGTTCTGCCAAGAACCACTTCTGGGAACGTCTGGAATCAAACATCAAAGATATCTTGCGCGAGACCGACAAGCTTTTACCAAGCGGCTCCAGCGAGACAGTTGTCCAGCAAAGCTCCACCACCAGCACGACTGGAACCGGAATCTCGCCCGCGGCAAACGGCAAAAAATCCGCCCCCCTCAAAGGCGGCATCGAGAACAGCCCGAATGCGGCCGCGTTAGCAGGCGAAGGCACAACAGTCACTCGGTTGAATACCTTTCGCGAAGCTGCTTCAGTCATCACTAACCCGGAAAGCGGCATCATCACGGTGCGCGCAAGTGGCCGACAGCACGAAAAAATCCAGGACTTCATCTCTCATGTCATGACAAATTCTCGCCGCCAAGTGCTGATCGAAGCCACCATCGTGGAAGTACGACTGAGTGAGCAATACCAGCAAGGTATCAACTGGTCCAACCTGAGCCAGCCTGGTAGCAGCGGCTTTCAACTTGGCCAAACCGGCAGCGGCACGCTCTCTGCAGCCAGCACGGGAAGTCTGTTCACCCTGAATTATGCGAACTCGACCTCCGATCTTGGAGTGATCAGCGCATCGATCAAAATGATGGAGTCGTTCGGCCAAGTAAAAGTCCTATCCAGCCCAAAACTCAGCGTCTTGAACAATCAAACCGCAATGCTGCGCGTAGTGGACAATTACGTCTATTTCACGATCAATGCGACCACCGTGTCCTCCACTGGCGGTGCGCCCGCGATCACCACCTACAGCACCACGTCAAACAGCGTTCCCGTAGGATTCACCATGAGCGTAACGCCGCAGATCAATGATAACGACAGTGTGTTGCTGAATATGCGCCCATCCATCACCCGCCTGTTCGGTTTCGTCAACGACCCCAATCCAGATTTAGCCAAGGCAGGTGTAGTCAGTCAGATCCCGCAGACACAGACTCGCGAAATGGAATCCGTGTTAAAGGTTGAGAATAATCAGATCGCAGTGATGGGCGGGCTGATGCAGGACGAAATCAACCATCAGACAGACGAAATACCACTACTGGGACGCATCCCTTATCTGGGGAACCTATTCAAATACCGCAATGAGAAGAACGTGAAATCGGAATTGATCATCTTTCTGCGCCCGGTAATCATCAAAGAAGCCGGCATCGATGCCGACTTCAACAGACTGCGCAGCAATTTGCCCAGTGCCAATTTCTTTAACGATTCAATCGCCAAGCATTAAGCACTGGGGCAGATTATGAACCTGCTGATCGCCGCTCTAAAAAAATCCAATCCGCACAACGTAGCATCCATACCGCCTGCAAATGCCCAGCCTGCTGCGTCACCCCAGTCGACGCCAAGAAACGCTGCCGATTTCTTTTCGTCGATACGTAACAAATACCTCTGGGCCAGCCTCACATCGATTCCGCTGATCATCGGCGGGGTATGGCTCACAGACAGCTACTTCACCTACCGCGAGACAACCGGCGTTCAACAAGATTCGCCCCACCCTCCGGCACTAGCACCCGCACCACACATCACCTCACCAGCGGCCACTGACCTGCCATATCCGCGCTCCCCACCCCCTCCGCTCATATCGTCATCAAATAATCCACCCATGCGGGATATTTCAAAATCCACCTCGATGAGTCATTCGAAAAAATCAACCAATCAGCCCGCGCCACAAACTTCTTCGGTGCAACAGGTAGATATCCAAAGTGCACAGGAAACAGATGCTGTAGACCTGCTACTGACGAGCGCCTATGCAGCCTACCAGAATGGCGACTACGCAAGCGCAAGCAGGGACTATCTGGCAGCCCTTGCACACGCTCCGCAAAACCGTGATGCGCTACTGGGGCTAGCGGTTATCAGTCAACAACAGGAAAAGGATACCGTCTCCGTAAATTATTATCGGCAAGTGTTGGCGCTCGATCCGCGTGACCCGCTTGCGCACGCCGGATTGGCTTCATTTGGCGGGAGCGACAGTACATCCCGAGAAAATCGCCTGAAACAACTGATCCTGCACCAACCAGACGAAGCCGCGCTACATCTCGCACTAGGACATCTTTATGCCGAACAATCTCGTTGGCCAGAGGCGCAACAGGCATATTTCAACGCGCTCACCATGGAGCCCGGCAATGCCTTGTTCGCTTTCAATCTGGCAGTCAGTCTCGATCACCTCGGACAACACAGGAGCGCCGCAAAATATTATCGGCAAGCAATAGATCGCGCATCTTCCGGGAACGCCGGGTTTGACCGGATTCAAGCTGAGCGTAGGCTGCATCAACTCAACACGAGCGCTAACTAAGCATGTCATTGAACCCGCAGCCTTCCCATCAAACCATCGGGCAGTTACTCCTGTCCAAAGGTGTTATCAGCGAAGATCAATTGAATATCGCACTACAAGAGCAAGCCAAAATCTCACAACCGCTGGGGCGGTTACTGGTGCGCCTCGGCTTTCTTTCGGAAGCTACTCTCCGTGATGTGTTGTCCGAAGACATGGGACAGAAGAGTGTCGATCTTTCCGGCATTCTCATCGACTCTGCCGCACTCGCACTCATCCCCCAAGAGATCGCGCGCCGTTACCAGCTGCTGCCACTCTCGGTCGACATAGGCAACATGGATTTAAAACTTGCCATCTCCGACCCGGATAACATCATCGCGCTCGACCAGGTTCGGGCACTACTCAAAGATAAATATCGCCTTACCACCCAACTCGCCGGCGAATCCGAAATCCTGCGTGCTATCGACCAATACTACGGATTTGAACTTTCAATAGACGGCATCTTGCACGAGATCGAACCGGGAGAAACGGAACGCCAGAACCTCCAGCTTGGCGTGAATGAATTCAGTCAACCTGTAGTACGCCTGATCGACGCCCTGCTCACGGAGGCCGTGCAACAAAGCGCTTCGGACATTCACTTTGAGCCGGAAAGCGGCTTCTTGCGCATCCGCTACCGGGTGGATGGAGTGTTGCGCCAAGTACGCAGCCTGCACAAGAGTTTCTGGCCGGCCATGGTGGTACGGATGAAAATCATGAGCGGCATGAACATCGCGGAGAGTCGCGCTCCGCAGGATGGCCATATCTCTTTGCAGATGTCAGGCCGTCCTATCGATTTCCGTGTGGCCTCGCATCCCACCACCCACGGCGAAAATTTCGTTCTGCGTATTCTGGACAGACAAAAAGGAATCGTCCCCATTGACCAGCTTGGCCTTGATGACAGCACGCTTCTTACCCTCACTCGCATCATTGCCAAACCGGAAGGAATCGTACTGGTAACCGGACCGACCGGCAGCGGAAAAACGACGACGCTATATTCGATGATGAGCCATATCAACACCGAGGCGGTCAACATCATGACACTGGAAGATCCCGTGGAATATCCGATCCCGATGATCCGCCAGCACTCGATAAACGAGGCCGCCAAGGTTGATTTCTCCAGCGGCATCCGCTCCATCATGCGCCAGGATCCGGACATCATTCTGGTCGGAGAGATCCGCGATCATGCCACCGCCGAGATGGCATTCAGAGCCGCCATGACCGGCCACCAGGTCTATTCCACCCTGCATAGCAACTCGGCCATCGGCGCAATCCCTCGGCTATTGGACATCGGCATCCTTCCGGACATCATGGCCGGCAACATCATCGGCATCATCGCACAGCGGCTGATCCGCATCCTGTGCCCGCATTGCAAAATCACCCATCTCCCGAATGAAACCGAACGTGAACTGCTCGGACTGTACGATGACGATGCCACGCTGTATCGCGCCAAAGGATGTCAGTTATGTCATTTCCATGGCTACAAGGGACGACGCACGATCATGGAGATCCTCCGTATCGACAATGACCTTGACGAGCTGATCTCGCACCGGGCCAGCATCCGCGAACTCAAGTACACCGCACTGGAAAAAGGATTTCGCCCTTTGGCTCAAGATGGCATACAGCGCATCCTCGAAGGCCAGACTTCCATTGCAGAAGTCGCGCGCGTAGTGGACCTCACCGAGCGCAGATGACCGGAGCATAAAATGACTCTTTACTCCTATCAGGCAGTCGACACACAAGGCAGGCACGTAAAAGGCATACAGGAGGCCGCCAGCCCGCTTGATCTTGATCTGCAACTGAAGCACAGCGGACTCGACCTGATCCGTGCTAAAGCAAGCACATCGACTCATGGAAAATTAAAGATTCAACGCAGTGATCTCATCACGTTTTTCTTCAATCTCGACCAGCTCATCCGCGCAGGTGTCCCACTGATGGAGAGCCTGTCCGACATACACGACAGCATGAATGAACCGGCATTTCGGAAAATCATTGCAGACCTGAAGAATGGCATAGAAAGCGGAAAACATCTTTCTCAGGCGATGGCACAACATCCCCGTGTCTTTGACAAGATCACCGTCAGCCTGGTTCGCGCGGGGGAAGACAGCGGAAAGCTTCCCGACATCCTCATACATCTCACCGAGTCTCTCAAATGGCAGGACGAGATCGCCGCACAAACCAAGAGCATGATGCTCTACCCTGCACTTGTCGCCAGCATCACCCTTGCAGTCACTCTCTTTCTGATGCTCTATCTCGTACCGCAGCTGGCTGTTTTCATACAGAACATGGGGGCAGATATTCCATTCCAGACGCGCGCATTGATGACTGCGTCTTCCGTCGTCACCCATTACTGGTACTTGATCCCAATCCTACCGGCCCTTCTGTTCGGCGTATACAAAATGGCACTCGCATTCGATCCAATGCTGAAGTATCACGTCGACAACCTGAAGTTGCATATTTGGCCCACGGGCCCGCTCTTGCATAAAACCATTCTGGCGCGCTTCTCCCATACCTTTGCCATGATGTACGGAGCTGGCATCAGCGTGCTTGATTGCATCGCACATTCACGCGACATCGCCGGCAACCTGGTCATCGCCCAGCATCTACAGGGCGTGATGAGAGACATCGAGTCCGGCCACAGCCTCACCCAGAGCTTCCAGCATGCCGGAATTTTTCCTCCATTGGTATTGCGCATGATCAAAGTGGGAGAAACTACGGGACGACTCGATCAAGCGCTGCTCAATGTCAGCTATTTCTACAACCGCGATGTAAAAGAAACGGTCAAAAGACTGCAAGCACTCATGGAACCGGCGACCACCATCATTCTCGGCGCGTTATTGGGCTGGGTGATGTTGGCTGCGTTATCGCCGATATACGACATCATCGGCAACATAAAGATGTGAGTCGACCTTGAACTCGTCAAAAAAGACACTGCTCTATCTCAGCGCCGCCCAGCTGGAAACTTACTTCTGGAACGGAAAAACGCTGTCCGAAGCCGAAAGCTTTGCTCACGATCAAAAAGGAATAGAGCAATTCTCAACCTACCTACAGCGACATACTGAACCAGCCTACCTGCTGACCGATGTCATTGAACAGGATTTTCGCCACGAGGCCGTACCCCACCTGAACGGACGCCTCCGGCGCGACCTGATCGAACGCAGACTTGAACAATATTTCCGCAACACTCCGTTTCGACAAGCCAGGATACAAGGACAGCATGCAAATGGCAGACAAGACGAGGTGCTATTCTCCGCCCTGACCAACCCGCAGCACATCCTCCCCTGGCTGGAATGCCTGTCACGCAACCACACCCCGCTTGTCGGTGTTTATTCCCTGCCCGATATCAGCGACGATCTGATTGGCACGCTCAAAGCAGAACACATCTTGCTACTCTCCTGGGAAAAACACGCGGGCCTGAGGCAGAGCTATTTCCACAACAGAAAGTTACACCTCTCCAGACTCACTCCGCTCAACGATACGATCTCATTCTGCGAATCCGTCGCCATCGAGATCCCGCGCATGCTGAATTATCTGCAAAGTCTGAATCTTCCACAAAGCGAGCCGCCTGGAATTTATATCATCTGCCACACAAGAGACTTTACCGGACTGGATGATGTATTAAGCAAACATCCCGACCTGCAATGCACTTATCTGGATATCCAGAAGCTCAGTGACGCAGCGAAACTCGGCCATGATTGTGCGGACTCCGATTCCACACGCCTGTTTTTGCATCTGCTTGCCCATCGCCCGCGCGACTGCCAATACGCCAACCACTTCCACACCCACCACTACCGGCTATGGCAAATACGCAGAGCTCTATGGCTACTTGCCGTCATCACCTTATCGGCAGGCTTATTATGGGCCGCTTCGACTGCTTGGCACGGTTATGGATACGCCGCGAGAACCGCACCTCTACTCAGCCAGACGATACATCTGCACCACGAAATAGAAACCCTCAAACAGAACTTTCCAGACACAGAGGTATCTGCCACCGAGATGAAAACTATCGTCACGCTGATGCATACCCTGGACAATACTTTCCCCGCCCCGCCAGCACTATTAGCTCCGCTAGCGGATGTGCTTGATCAGTTCACGCAGATCCGCACACACAAGCTTGTTTGGCAAACCAGCACGACCACAACCGATCCGGCGCATATGATCGATCTTGATGGTGAGCTGCTTGAGTTCGGCAATGATCATCGCGGTGCCATCACTTACCTGGAGAATTTTCAACAACAGCTCCGGCAACGCGGCTATACCGTTACTTCACACAAGATGCCTGTAGACATCAGTCCGCAGGGCAGCATCAGCGGGGGAGAGTCAGGCGAAGCGGACAAACTCACGAGATTCTCACTGCAACTGGTTTGGGAACCGGCGCGATGATTTTCTCGACTGCCGATCTGCGTTATCTAAAGAGAAGCCTGTGCGGACTCGCCTGCGGACTGACCCTCAGCGGCAGCGCAATCTGGCTAGGGAACAGCCACCTTGACCATGCTCACGAACAATTGCATGACGCACAGATGCGTCTGGATAAAGCCAAACAAGCGCTAGCCGTGGCACAAAACGACAGCGCCAATCTAACCCGCTACGCCTCCGAATATAGCTCGATACAGGAACGCAAGATCATTACCGAGGAACAACGCCTCTCCTGGATGGAAGATATCAAGCGACTAGAACGGCGACATCATCTTTCCGGCCTCAAATACACCATTGCTCCCCAGCGCAGCCTCCCCCTTAAAACAGGCAGCACAGATATCGAAATCCGCCTGAGCGAGCTCAGCCTGCAGGCGAATCTCCTGCACGAAATGCGACTGATCGATTTCTTCCGCGACGTACATGCTGAAAGTGCAGGCAACTTCATCATTGAGCGATGTTCGCTGGAACGGATTAACCTCGATGAAACATCACCGCCAGAAGATATCCGCACATCACTCAAGGTCGACTGCATCGGAGGCTGGATCACACTGAAGTACCGGGGTACGCCATGAATAGACCAACCGGCATCATGCTATTTTTGTTTGTCGAGATGATCGCGCCAGCCCATGCAGATCCGCTTGGCAGACTATTCTTCAGTGCATCTGAACGCAGCCGCTTGGAGCTGCAAGAAAGTAAACAGCTTGCCTCGACAAGCCACGACAGCGTCATTACCGTGAATGGCATTATCAAACGCAGCGATGGTAGCCGCATCGTATGGATCAACGGAAGAATGCAAGAAACTCCCCCCGAAAAATATCCGAATACAGTGACCGTACCCATTCCCGGCAAACCCGGATCAGTCGAGATAGCGGTCGGGCAACGCATCGTACTCGACAAAGATGTCCCGGCAGCGACGGGACAGTCGCTTGCTCCGGATGAGTCGGCACCATGAGCGATCCGACCCACCGCAAACCTTCCGCAAAGACACAACGCGGCGCGACATTGATCGTGATGCTGCTGCTATTGGTCAGCGGAACTCTCGTATTGCTGATCAGCTCGCTCAGCAGTGTCCGTTTGCAGAATGCCCGCGCTCAAACAACTGCAGATGCCTTAACACAAGCAAAAGCGGCGCTCATCTCCTATGCGACCACAGTCGCACTCACCCCGGCAGGCAGTAAACGTCCCGGCAATCTCCCCTGCCCGGATATCAATAACGACGGCATCGCGGAAACCGTCTGTGGCAATGCTTCCGGCAGCACCGGACAGAATCTGCGGCTGGGGCGCCTCCCCTGGAAGACATTGGGTATCGAAGACTTGCGCGACAGTAGCGGAGAGCGTCTCTGGTATGCCGTATCGTCGAACTTCAAGAACAATACCGCCATCTCTCTCTTGAATAGCGACACACTGGGCAGCATCACCGTCCGTGATACGTTCGGCAATATCAGTCATAACGGCTGCATAGCTTACAGCCTGCCCAAATGCCCCCAGCCGGGTAGTGCTGATGCAGCTTTCGGCACAGGTGCCGTCGCTGTCGTCATCGCCCCCGGTGCAGTGCTCACTCGCCAAACGACAGGTAACCCGCAGGATCGCAGCACTTCAGGCATCAACACCAGCAGCAACTATCTTGATGTCGCCACCCTTAACGGGATCACCCATGACAACCAAAGCTTCACCGATCTTTCGAGCACAAGCGGATTCATACAGGGAGACATCAGACACAACAACGGAGACTGGATACTCAACGACACACTGATCGTCATCAGCCAGGACCAGCTCATGTCCTCCGTACAAAAACGAGTGGCCGCAGAACTGAAACAGTGCCTCAACGAATATGCCGCAGCAGACGGCAGCTTCGGGCGTTACCCTTGGGCGGCAAAACTCGATCCCGCCGCCCCGGTCAGCTACGACGACACCTCTGGAATAACATTCGGACGCATCCCGGACAATCCGTTCGACACCACCCTCAGCGACAGCAACTATCAGATGAACGATACCTGGATGGGTAACTGCAACATCAATTCCAATTCTGGCTGGTGGCTGAACTGGAAGGAGAGCGTCTTTTATGGTCTGGCCGATGCCTATAAACCGATCCCCACTCCCAACGATGCGGCTTCATGCGGAACCTGCCTGAGCCTGTCATCATCCGGCTCTGGCAACGACAAACGCTTCGTCGTGATTGTGGCGGGAAAGAAAGTCACGGGGCAATCACGCAATAATAATGCCGACAAAGGCGCGCCAGCTAATTATCTGGAAGGCGGCAACCAGAATGCCGACCTGAGTGGTGGCTACACTTTCACACAAGCGGGCTTTTCCGGCACTTTCAACGATACGGTTGTTACGCCCTGAATGAAGCGTCCGCCAGACAACGGTTTCTCGCTATTGGAGATGGCCATCGTGTTAGCCATCCTTGGCCTGTTGCTGGCCGGACTATTGCCCGCCCTGTCCGGGCAGATTGCGCAACAACGGCGCGATGAAACCCGCAAACAGATAGATGAGATCAAAGAAGCTTTAACCGGCTACGCCATCAGCAATAACCGTTTACCCTGCCCTGCCAACGCAACCCTTGCCACCGGCTCTAGCAACGCCGGCATAGCGGATTGTTCGCTCACTATCGGTGTCTTGCCTTGGGTGACATTGGCGATCGGGGAGACAGATGCCTGGGGCAGGCGCTTCACCTATGCAACATCGAATGCATACACCACAGCGAATTTCACCCTCTCCTCAAGCGGTACATTGACCGTAAAGAATGCCGCGACGGGCGGCAGCAATACCGCCACGAACCTCCCGTGCGTACTCATCTCCCACGGCAGCAATGGTTACGGAGCCTACACACCACAAGGCATACAGCTATCGACAAGCAATGATGCAGATGAAGTCGAGAATGCAAACACCAATACCAGCTTCGTCACCCACGACCCGACACCTACGTTTGATGATCTGGTAACTTGGGTGTCATCCAACATCCTGTTCAGCCGTATGGTGAACGCCGGCAAACTCCCCTGACCAGCCATCAGCAGTCAGCAGAACGAATCACGCGCTCCGGCAACTCTAATATCGCCGCACGGTTGCTGGGCGAGAACACTTTTTCCGCCGCCAGTTGCCAGGGTAGCCACAGGCAACGCAGATGCTCGCGCGGCGCCAGTGTGACGGGAACTTGCCGGGGAAGTTGCAGACCGAATACATGCTCGGTGTTGCGGGTCGTACCCGGCGGATAACGGTGCACCCATTGGGGATAGATGTCATATACGTTCTGCTCTTGCCAGTCGGTCAGCGCATAACACGTAGCATCCAAACCCGTTTCTTCGAGCACTTCGCGCATGGCAGTCTCGCGCAGCGTTTCGTCACCATCGCGGCTACCGGTGACAGACTGCCATGCATCGGGATAATCGGCACGTTCCAGCAATAGCACATCGAGCGCGGCGGTATAGATCACCACCAGCGCCGATACGGGCTGTTTATAAACCATCAGAGAAGAACACCCAGAACGGCTTACCCTGAGACCGCCAATAGCTCACCGTGTCATTGAAGATGTCGTTCAGGATAGCGTAGTCGCTGTCACCCAGACCGATCTTAGCCTCGCCGCCGCACAGCAGCAGCACATAACCGTCGGCAGGCTGCCAGGAGAGGTCGCCGAGCACATCGGCCAAGGCATCCCAGTTGTGGCCGAACCAGTCCGGCGCACCGAGCACCTGGGCCATGCGCGCGAGGAATGCGCCTTTTCCGTGTAGCGCAGTGAGATCGACTTCAAACAAAACCAGCCCGGACAGGGCCACGTTCGCCTCCAGTACGGCCAGCGGGCAACTCAAACGATAGACACCCGCCTCTTGCACATCCAGCAAACGTTCGCACAGAACTTCACTCATGGCTCACTCCCTGATGCGTTTGAATGTCCGGTAATGGTCGCTCGTGTAATAACACTCGGGAACGACTCCGCACACGATACGCCGCGCACCGCGATGCTGCACGCCGGGCGTCTTTACGGTGTATTCGCGGTAATGGCCGCGCGGATGTTCGGGCAAGCGATGTTCGCGATTACTGAACACGATACCGTCGCGCGGATAAGGGAAGGGGCCGCCCTGTTTGATGAGTTGCAGCGTGTCGCGTGCTTCGACCGGAAGCTGGGTGACGGGAATATCCGCGCCGGTATCTGTTGCAAAAAATCCGGCCTGAACCGGAGACTGCCAGAGCAGCAGCCCGACCAAGATCAACCACAGCGTTTTCACGCCGCGCGTCATGTTCAGCCCTTGGCTGCCTCAGTCGGCGCAGGCTGGCGCAAACGGATATGCAGTTCGCGCAGTTGTTTTTCATCCACCGCCGACGGCGCTTGCGTCAACAAACATTGCGCACGCTGGGTCTTGGGGAAGGCGATCACGTCGCGAATCGATTCGGCACCGGTCATCATGGTGACGATACGGTCCAGACCGAAGGCCAAACCGCCATGCGGAGGCGCGCCGTATTGCAGCGCATCCAGCAGGAAGCCGAACTTGAGTTGCGCTTCTTCCGCGCCGATGTTGAGCGCGCGGAACACTTGGCTCTGCACGGCCTCTTTGTGGATACGCACCGAACCGCCGCCGATCTCCCAGCCGTTCAAAGCGAGGTCGTAGGCTTTGGCCAGACAGCGCCCAGGATCGGTTTCGAGGAATTGCAGATGCTCATCTTTGGGTGCGGTGAACGGATGGTGACAGGCGTTCCATCGTTTGGCTTCGTCGTCGTACTCGAACATCGGGAAGTCCACCACCCACAGCGGCTCCCACGCCTTGCCGTTGGTGTAGCCCTTCTCATGGCCGATCTTGCTACGCAATGCGCCGAGCGCGTCGTTGACCACTTTGGCCTTATCCGCGCCAAAGAAGATGATGTCGCCATTTTGCGCACCGGTGCGTTCGATGATGGTCTTCAACGCCGCTTCATGCAGGTTCTTCACGATAGGCGATTGCAGGCCTTCTTCGTTCAATTTGGAGATGTCATTGACCTTGATGTAAGCCAAGCCCTTCGCGCCGTAGATGCCGACGAACTTGGTGTAGTCGTCGATCTCGCCGCGCGAGAACGTGCCGCCATTCGGCACACGCAAGGCCGCCACACGGCCATTGTCTGAATTCGCCACACCGCTGAACACCTTGAACGCCACGTCCTTCACCACATCGGTGACTTCGGTAATCTCCAGTGTCACGCGCATGTCGGGCTTGTCCGAACCGAAGCGGGCCATCGCCTCACCGTAACTCATGCGCGGGAACGGATTGGGCAAGGTGACTTCCAGCACTTCCTTGAACACGGTGCGAATCATCTCTTCCATCAACACCATGATCTGCTCTTCCGACATGAAGGAGGTCTCGATATCCACTTGGGTGAATTCGGGTTGGCGGTCAGCGCGCAGGTCTTCGTCGCGAAAGCATTTAGTGAGTTGGTAGTAACGGTCAAAGCCCGCCACCATCAGCATCTGCTTGAACAACTGGGGCGACTGTGGCAGCGCGAAGAACTCGCCCGCATGCACGCGCGAAGGAACGAGGTAATCGCGCGCACCTTCCGGTGTGGACTTGGTCAGCATCGGTGTCTCGATGTCGATGAAACCTTTATCGTCGAGGAAGCGGCGGAACGCGCGCGCGGTCTTGTAACGCAACTGCATGTTCTTCTGCATCTGCGGACGGCGCAGATCAATCACGCGATGGGTCAGGCGCACATTCTCGGACAGGTTCTCGTCGTCCAACTGGAACGGCGGCGTGACCGCAGCATTCAGCACTTCGATCTCATGGCACAGGATCTCGATCTCGCCGCTGCCGATGTTGGCATTGGTCGTGCCGGCCGGACGACGGCGCACCTTGCCGGTGATGCGCAACACGAATTCGCTACGCACCGATTCGGCCAGCTTGAACATATCCGCACGGTCGGGATCACACACCACCTGGGCCAGACCTTCGCGGTCGCGCAGGTCGATGAAGATCACCCCGCCGTGGTCGCGGCGGCGATGCGCCCAGCCACACAGGCTGACGGTTTGATCCAGATGGGAAGCGTTGAGTTGTCCGCAATAATGAGTACGCATAATGAAATCTGTTGAGTTAGGGGTAGATCGAAGGGGGAATATTTATTTGACCGCAGCCAGCTTGCTGGCCGCGTCGTCGGGAGAAGCCACCACGCCCATCGACACGATGGATTTGAACGCCACATCCACGCTGATATCGAGTTCGATGGTATCGACCTTGCGCACGTAGAAATAGAATCCGTTCACCGGGCTGGGCGTGGTGGGGACGAACACGGCGACGTATTCCTCGTCCAGCACTCGCGTCACCTCGCCCGGCACCGTGGTCTGGAATGCCAGCGACCAAGACTGCGGATGCGGGTAACGCACCAGCAACACCTTGCCGAAACCATTGCCGCTGTCCGACAGCAGCGTATCGCTGACCTGTTTGACGCTGTTGTAGATGCTGTTGACCACCGGGATACGCTGCAAGATGCCATGCCAAAAATCGAGCAGGCGCTGACCCAGCACGTTGCGCGCGAGCAGACCGGTGGAAAGCACGATGGCAACCGTGAGCAAAACACCCATACCCGGCACACGCCAGGATTCCGGCAGCAACAGCAAAGACTGGTCCATCACATTGATGGTCAGTTTCAGTACCCAGATCGTGATACCCAGCGGCACCCACACCAACAGGCCGGTAAAAATATATTTTTTCATGCGTTACCACTCATGGCCGGACATGCCGCGCAGGCCGACGGCTCGCATTTCGGGGCGGGCGGATTTTTGAAGTCGGTAGCGTAATAGCCGTTGCCTTTAAGCTGGAAGCCAGCGGCGGTGAGTTGCTTGCCGAATGTCTCCTGCTTGCATTCCGGACAGGTAGTCAGCACGGGGTCGCTGATTTTTTGCATGACATCTTTGTGCGTGCCACAGGCACTGCAACGATATTCGTAAATAGGCATAACGGGCTCCTATCGGGGTTTTCCAAAGGCGCGCATTATACCCCAGACGACCTTCACGCAACGTGCTCGCGCCACTCCCCGACCCGCAGATCGCCCAGCGTCCACTCGCCGATGGCATAACGGATCAGCCGCAATGTCGGATGGCCCACCGCCGCCGTCATGCGTCGCACCTGGCGGTTCTTTCCCTCGCGTATGGTCAGCTCCAGCCAGCAGGTGGGAATGGCCTTACGTGCTCGGATCGGCGGATCGCGCGGCCACAGCCCCGCAGGCGCATCGATCAAGCGCGCCCCGGCAGGCAGGGTCAAACCGTCCTTGAGCGACACTCCTTGTTGCAGTCTCGCCAGCGCTGCCGCATCGGGCAAACCCTCCACCTGCACCCAATAGGTCTTGTCCAGCTTGTGCTTGGGGTCGGTGATGCGGTGTTGCAGCATCCCGTCATCCGTCAGTAACAATAAGCCCTCACTATCAGTATCCAAGCGCCCAGCCGGATAAAATTCGGGAAGCGCGATATAATCCGCCAGCGTCGAATGTATGCCGTCGCGACTGAATTGACAGATCACACCATAGGGTTTGTTGAACAGCAGGATACGGCTCATTTCATTCTCTTAAAATTAAATCCATTCAAATTTCCGGGAGCCAATATGCTGACCCCAAAGATCATCTACACCCTGACCGATGAAGCGCCGCGACTGGCGACCTACTCCCTGCTTCCCATCATACAGGCCTACACCAAGGCGGCTGGCGTCACCGTCGAAACCAGTGATATCTCCCTGGCGGGGCGCATCCTTGCCAACTTTCCCGAACAACTGACCGCCGCGCAAAAAGTCGCGGATGGCCTCTCCGAACTAGGAGCACTGACACTCAAGCCGGAAGCGAACATCATCAAGCTGCCGAATATTAGCGCATCGATCCCACAATTGAAGGCAGCGATCAAAGAATTGCAGGCGCAAGGCTACAAGGTGCCGGACTTCCCCGAAGACCCGAAGACGGATGCAGAGAAAGAGATCAAAGCGCGTTACGGCAAGATACTGGGCAGCGCGGTGAATCCGGTGCTGCGCGAAGGCAATTCAGACCGCCGCGCCGCCGCTTCGGTGAAACAATACGCACGCAAACATCCGCACCGCATGGGCAAATGGGAGAAGACCTCGAAGACCAGCGTGGCCCACATGAGCAGCGGCGACTTCTACGGCAGCGAAAAATCGGTGACTCTGCCGGAGGCGACCACCACCCGCATCGAGTTCGTGGGTAAGGACGGCAAGGTCGCCGTACTCCGCGACAAGCTCAACCTCAAGGCTGGCGAAGTGATCGATTCCGCCGTGATGAGCCGCCACGCGCTACGCCAGTTCTTCGCCGAACAAATCGCTGCGGCGAAAAAGGAAGATGTATTGCTGTCGCTGCACCTCAAAGCCACCATGATGAAGGTGTCCGACCCCATCATGTTCGGCCATGCCGTCTCCGTGTTCTTCAAGAACGTGTTCGACAAACACGGTGCGCAGCTCAAAGAGATGGGCGTCAACATCAACAACGGTTTCGGCGACATGGAAGCGAAAGTTTTTGCCCTGCCGGAAGCCAAGCGCGCCGCGCTGGTGGCCGACATCGCCGATTGCTTCCGCAACGGCCCGGCGCTGGCGATGGTAAATTCCGACAAAGGCATCACCAACCTGCACGTGCCCAGCGACGTGATCGTCGATGCTTCCATGCCACCCATGATTCGCGACGGCGGCAAGATGTGGGGCGCCGACGGCAAAGCCTACGACACGCTGGCCATGATCCCCGACCGCTGTTATGCGAGCATCTATGTCGCCACAGTCGAAGACTGCAAACAGAATGGCGCGCTCGATCCCGCCACCATGGGCTCGGTGCCCAACGTCGGCCTGATGGCGCAGAAAGCCGAAGAATACGGTTCGCACGACAAGACCTTCGAGATGACAGATGAGGGGATAGTACGCATCGTCGATGCGAACGGAAAAACCCTGCTGGAGCAGAGCGTCGAACAAGGCGACATCTTCCGCGCCTGCCAGACCAAGGATGCTCCGATTCAGGATTGGGTGAAGCTCGCCGTCACGCGTGCACGCTTGAGCAACACACCCGCCATCTTCTGGCTGGACAAGAACCGTGCGCACGATGCGCAGATCATTGCCAAGGTCGGAAAATACCTCAAGGATCACGACACCAGCGGGCTGGACATCAAGATCATGGAACCAGCCGATGCCTGCCGCGCCACGCTGGCGCGCGCGCGCAAGGGTCTGGACACCATCTCCGTCACCGGCAACGTACTGCGCGACTACCTCACCGACCTGTTCCCCATCCTGGAACTCAACACCAGCGCCAAGATGCTCTCCATCGTGCCGCTGATGAACGGCGGCGGCATGTTCGAGACCGGCGCGGGCGGTTCCGCGCCCAAACACGTGCAGCAGTTCCAGCAGGAGAACTGCCTGCGCTGGGACTCTCTGGGGGAATTCCTCGCACTGGGCGTATCACTGGAACATCTGGCGCAGACCTTCAACAATCCCAAGGCACAAGTGCTGGCGGATACCCTGGATCAAGCCATTGCCAAGGTTCTCGACAACGACAAGTCGCCCGCACGCAAGGTCGGCGAGATCGACAACCGTGGCAGTCATTTCTATCTCGCTTTGTATTGGGCACAGGCTTTGGCTACACAGAGCAAAGACAAAGAGATCCAGGCGCGTTTTGCATCATTAGCCAAGACGCTGACGAAGAGCGAAGCTAAGATCGATGCCGAGTTAATCAAGGCACAAGGCAAACCGGTGGATATGGGCGGTTATTACCACCCGGACTTCAACAAGACCTCGCAAGCGATGCGCCCAAGCGCCACCTTCAATACAGCATTGAAGGCCATCTAAACCAAGCACTAAAAACAAAAAGCCCGCCACTTTCGTGGCGGGCTTTTTGCACAACTCAACCGAGGATTAACCCGCTTGGATGTTGGATGCTTGTTTGCCCTTAGGGCCTTGCACAACTTCGAAAGTCACTTTCTGACCTTCTTTGAGCGATTTGAAACCGCTCATGTTGATTGCGGAGAAGTGCGCGAACAGATCTTCGCTACCATCATCCGGAGTGATGAAACCGAAACCTTTTGCGTCGTTGAACCACTTAACTGTACCGTTTGCCATGTCTTGCTTCCTTACTAAAAAAACCGGGTGGATTCCCGTTAAACTGTTTGAATTCCAAAGACCGCACATGGCGAAACCAGTACTGCAGATACTTATGATTCAAACACCCACGCGCTTTTTACTTTGTTAATTCCAAGCCGTCAAGCACTTAATGCAAGTTTTTTTAATACGCTTGAAAAAACCACGCTAATCGTCAAATATGGCGTCAAACAAAGTGCAACAATGGCATCAATGGCAACTAAACACGAAAATTCATCCGTACTTGAACTGGAACGCAATAAAACCAAGCCGCCCAAGCTTTATAAGGTACTGCTGCTGAACGATGATTTTACGACGATGGAGTTCGTCATTGAGGTGTTGCAGACGTTTTTTGCAAAGAACCAGGAACAAGCGACGCAAATCATGCTCAAAATACACAACGAGGGTTCGGCTGTGTGTGGTGTATATACCAAAGATATCGCAGAAACGAAGGTCGCACAGGTTTCAGAATTTTCAACGCAGCATGGGCATCCCCTGAGATGCCACATGGAGGAAAACTAAATGATCGCTCAAGAACTCGAAGTCAGTCTCCATCTCGCCTTTGTCGAAGCCCGTCAGAAACGCTACGAATTCATCACGGTCGAGCATCTGCTGCTGGCCATGCTGGACAATCCCTCCGCCGCGCATGTGTTGCGCGCCTGCGGTGCGGATCTCGACGAGCTGCGCGCGGTGCTGACCCAGCATATCGAGACCCATACTCCCCGCCTGCCCGGCGGCGGCGAGGTGGATACCCAGCCGACCGTGGGTTTCCAGCGCGTGATCCAGCGCGCCATCCTGCATGTGCAATCCACCAACAAGAAAGAAGTCACCGGGGCGAACATCCTCGTTGCGCTGTTCGGCGAAAAGGAATCGCATGCGGTGTATTTCCTCAACCAGCGCGCCATCACCCGTCTCGACGTGGTGAACTACATCGCGCACGGCATCAACAAGCCGCTGGAGCAGCCCGCACAGAAATCGGCCACCGAGACCGAAAACGAACAGGAGAGCAACAGCGACAGCTCGCTGAAAAATTACACCGTGGATCTGAATGCCCAGGCCCTCGCGGGAAAAATCGACCCGCTGATTGGTCGCGACCTTGAGCTGGAACGTGTCATTCAGACACTCTGCCGCCGCCGCAAGAATAACCCCTTGCTGGTGGGCGAAGCCGGTGTCGGCAAGACCGCCATCGCCGAAGGTCTGGCGCGCCGTATCGTTGAAGGTGATGTACCTGACATACTCAAAGATGCCCACGTCTATTCGCTCGACATGGGTTCGCTGCTGGCCGGCACCAAATATCGCGGAGATTTCGAGCAACGTCTGAAAGCGGTACTGAAAGAACTGAAAGACGCCCCGAATGCCGTGCTGTTCATCGACGAGATCCACACCCTCATCGGTGCGGGTTCCGCTTCCGGCGGCACCATGGACGCTTCCAACCTGCTCAAACCCGCGCTCTCCAGTGGCGCGTTGAAATGTATCGGCGCGACCACCTATCAGGAATATCGCGGCATCTTTGAGAAAGACTCGGCCTTGTCACGCCGCTTCCAGAAGGTGGATGTATCCGAGCCTTCGGTCGAGCAAACCATCGAGATCCTGAAAGGCTTGAAGACGCGCTTCGAAGAACACCACAGTATCAAGTTCAGCGCCGCCGCCATCACCAGCGCCGCCGAATTGTCTTCGCGCTTCATCAACGACCGCCATTTGCCGGACAAGGCCATCGACGTGCTGGATGAGGCCGGTGCCGCACAACGCATCCTGCCGAAATCGAAACAGAAAAAAGTCGTCGGCAAACACGAGATCGAGGAGATCATCGCCAAGATCGCCCGTATCCCGGCACGCACCGTGTCGCATGATGACAAGAATACTTTGAAAAATCTGGATCGCGATTTGAAGGCCACCGTGTTCGGCCAGGACAAAGCCATCGACGTATTGGCGCGTGCCATCAAGATGTCGCGTAGTGGTCTCGGCAATCCGCAGAAGCCCATCGGTAGCTTCCTGTTCTCCGGCCCCACCGGCGTCGGCAAGACCGAAGTGGCGCGCCAGCTCGCTTACGTGATGGGCATGCCGCTGCACCGCTTCGACATGTCCGAATACATGGAACGCCATGCCGTATCTCGCCTCATTGGCGCCCCTCCCGGTTATGTCGGCTTCGACCAAGGCGGCCTGCTCACCGAGATGATCAGCAAACAGCCGCATTGCGTGCTACTGCTGGACGAGATCGAAAAAGCGCACCCGGATATCTTCAACATCCTGCTGCAAGTGATGGATCACGGCACGCTCACCGACAACAACGGACGCAAGGCCGACTTCCGCAACGTGGTCATCATCATGACCACCAACGCGGGCGCGGAAGCATTGAACAAGGTGCAGATCGGCTTCACCAAGACCGCCGCTTCCGGCGACGAAATGATCGACATCAAGAAGCTGTTCACCCCAGAATTCCGCAATCGTCTGGATGCCATCGTCTCCTTTGCGTCGTTGGACAAAGCGGTCATCCTGCGCGTGGTGGATAAATTCCTCATGCAACTGGAAGAACAATTACACGAGAAGAAGGTGGATGCCATCTTCACCGACGCGCTCAAGGATTATCTCGCCGAGCACGGCTTCGACCCGCTAATGGGCGCCCGCCCAATGGCAAGATTGATCCAGGACACCATCCGCTCCGCGCTGGCTGACGAACTGCTGTTCGGCAAGCTGGCGAACGGCGGTAAAGTGACCGTGGATGTTATCGATGGCAAGATCGGACTGGCTTTTGAAGAAGAGGCGGTCCCTGCCTGATCCAGAGTACAGGGGGCGCTTTGCCCCCTCCCCCACCGGCCCGTTGCACTTCGGCTCACTCGTTGCCGCGGTCGGCAGTTATCTCGATGCTAAACATCACCTCGGCACTTGGCTGGTGCGCATGGAAGACCTCGATACACCGCGCTGTGTGGCGGGTGCGGCGGACGACATCCTGCGCACACTCGATACCTTCGGCCTACGCAGCGATGAACCCGTCATCTATCAGAGTCACCGCACAGCGGCTTACGAAGAGACCCTTCAACGATTGAAAGACCGCCAAGCGGTGTATCCGTGTTGTTGCACACGCAAAGAGATCGCCGACTCGGCGCTGAACGGCATCGAAGGATTCGTGTATGCGGGGACTTGCCGCAACGGCATGGCACACCAACGCGAGATACCGGCTTGGCGGGTGCGAACAAACAACGAAACGACCGGATTCGACGATGTGCTGCAAGGCTACATTTCCCAGAATCTTGAGACAGAACTCGGCGATTTCGTCGTCAAGCGTGCCGACGGGCTGTTTGCCTACCAGTTGGCGGTGGTGGCGGATGATTCTTTTCAAAACATCACACACATTGTGCGCGGTGCCGATCTGCTAGCTTCCACGCCGCGCCAGATCCATCTACAACGACTGCTCTGCCTGCCCACTCCGCATTACATGCACTTGCCTGTGGTGGTAAATGAGGTGGGAGAGAAGTTGAGTAAACAGACCTTGGCAGCACCGGTGGATGTCTCCCAACCGGTTGCAACATTGTTGCGTGTGCTGGATTTTTTGCAGCAGCAACCGCCTGCAGAGCTGGCCAGCAGCGATGTGGGAACGGTCTTGGATTGGGCGATGCAGAACTGGGATGCAACGAGGCTGCGAGGAATCGCTACGCTCCCCGCAGCTTGAATGACTTATGCCTGCTGCCTGCGATGCTTGATGAATTCGCGGATCGCCGGAATGAACGAAACAACGACGATGACGAGGATCATCACGGTGAGGTTGTTCTTGATGATGGGGATGTTGCCGAAGAAGTAACCCGCGATCGTCAGGCTGCCGATCCACGCCAGACTGCCCAGCGCGCTGAACATCACGAACAAGCGGTAGTTCATGGTGGCGATACCCGCCACAAACGGTGCGAAGGTTCGGATGATGGGCAGGAAGCGCGCGAAGATGATGGTCTTGCCGCCGTGCTTGTCGAAGAACAGATGCGTCTTCTCCAGATGCTCGTGTTTGATGAAGCGCTGACTGGAATGGTTGAGCAGACGTAATCCGAGCAGACGTCCTATCCAGTAGTTGGTGTTGTCACCGCTGAAAGCAGCGAAAATCAGCAGCGGCATCAGGATCTGCAACTCCAGCGAACCCATGCCGCATAACGCTCCCGTGACGAACAGCAGGGAATCGCCGGGCAGAAAGGGCGCCACGACCAGTCCCGTCTCCGAGAAGATGATGATGAACAGGATGGCATAGATCCACATGCCATATTCCTGCGTCAATGCCAGCAGATGCGCATCCAAATGCAGGACGACGTCTAAAAAGCCGGTTAACAACTCCATCATGGCAATACCTCTTCCGCTTCGGTCTTTTCAGGCTTGATGAAGTCCTCGCGCGACACGCCGAACATCATCAGCAGCGGACTGGCGACCAGCACCGAGGAATAGATACTGAACAGGATGCCGATGGTCAGCGCCAGCGCAAAATAATGCAACGTCTCGCCCCCCAGGAACAGCATCGAAGTGACCATCATCTGCGTGCTGGCGTGGGTGATGATAGTACGCGACATGGTGCGGGTGATGGCGTTGTCGATGATCTCGGCGACTTCGGTCTTGCGCATCTTGCGGAAGTTCTCGCGTATCCGGTCGAACACCACCACCGATTCGTTCACCGAGTAGCCCAACACCGCGAGCACCGCCGCCAGCACCGACAGCGAGAACTCCCACTGAAAGAAGGCGAAGAACCCTAGGATGATAACGACATCGTGCAGGTTGGCGATGATGGCCGCCAGACCGAATTTCCACTCAAAACGTATCCACAGATAGCCGACGATACCCAGACTGACCAGCAACAGCGCCATCGCGCCGTTCTCGACCAGATCCTTGCCCACTTGCGGACCGACGAACTCGACGCGGCGCAACTCGACACTGGCATCCTGCGCACGCAAGGTCTGCAACACTTGCTCGGAAAGGTTGGCACCCACTTTGTTCTGTTTCAACGGCACCTGAATGAGCACGTCCTTGCTGGAACCGAAGTTCTGCACCAGCGAATCATGCAGACCGATACGACTCAACTCGTCACGCACTTTGTTCAGGTCAGCTGATTGCGCGTAATGCACTTCCATCACGGTACCGCCGGTGAAATCGACACCGAAGTTCAAGCCCTTGGTTGCCAGAAAGAACACCGCCAGCAGGAAAGTCACCAGCGAGATGCTGGTGGTCACTTTCCCGTAACTCATGAAGGGGATGTCTTTTTTAATCTTGAAAAATTCCATGTGCAACTCCTAAAACTTCACATCTTGGGGTTCGCCCTTCTCCCGCCTGCGGGAGAAGGGCGATAATCATCAGCCAATCGCAACTTTATTCAACCGCGCCTTGCGACCGTAGATCAGATTGACCAGTGCGCGCGACACCAGCACCGCGCTGAACAAGGAAGTCAGGATACCCAGACAGAGCACCACCGCGAAGCCCTTGATCGGCCCCGAACCGAACATGAACAGCGCGATACCGGCGATCATGGTGGTGATGTTGGAGTCGAAGATGGTGGCGAAAGCGTTCTCGTAACCGGCGTGGATCGCCGCCTGCGGCGGCACACCGTTGCGCAATTCTTCGCGGATACGTTCGTTGATGAGCACGTTGGAGTCGATCGCCATACCCAGCGTCAATGCGATACCAGCCATGCCCGGCAAGGTCAGCGTCGCTTGCAGCATGGATAACAGCGCCACCAGCAGCAGCAGGTTGACACCCAGCGCCAGCACCGAGATGCCGCCAAACATGAGGTAATAAACGATCATGAAGATCGCGATGACGAAGAAACCGATCTTGGTGGAATCGAAACCGCGTTCGATGTTGTCAGCCCCCAGACTGGGGCCAACGGTACGCTCTTCGACGATATCCATCGGCGCAGCCAACGCGCCCGCACGCAACAGCAGGGAGACATCCTTGGCTTCTTCCGTGGTCATCTTGCCACTGATCTGCACGCGCCCGCCGCCGATCTCTTCACGGATGACTGGTGCAGTCACGACCTCGCCCTTGCCTTTTTCGAACAGGATGATGGCCATACGTTTGCCGACGTTCTCGCGCGTCGCCTCTTTGAACTTGCGTGCACCAACCGCATCCAGATTGATGTGCACGGCGGGTTCATTGTCGCGGCTGTCAAAACCTGGCTGCGCATCGCTGATGCGTTCGCCGGTCAACAACACACTTTTCTTCACCAGAATGAAAGTGCCGTCACGATCCTTGAACATATCGGTACCGAACGGAGCGACCGAGCCGGGTGCACCAACCTGATGGGTATCATCCACCAAACGCACTTCCAGAGTCGCGGTGCGCCCCAAGATGTCTTTAGCGCGCGCTGTGTCCTGTACGCCGGGCAGCTGTACCACTATGCGGTCTATGCCCTGTTGCTGGATTACCGGCTCGGCCACACCGAGTTCGTTCACCCGGTTACGTAAAGTGATCAGGTTCTGCTGCACCGCCGTTTCCTGGATACGTGTCTCTTCGGTAGGCTTCAAACTGGCATTCAGCAAGACCTCACCGCCCGTATCGCGCTCCTCGAACGCCAGACCGCCGAAACGCTGCTTCAGTTCGGCCTCACCTTTAGTGCGCGTCTCGGCATCACGAAATTTGACCGTCACCAACGTGCCCTCGCGACTCACGCCGGAATAGGCGATGTTCTGCTCGCGCAAAGTGCTGCGGATATCACTGCTAGCCGCTTCCAATGCTTTGTCCAAAGCACTCTTCATATCCACCTGCAACAGGAAGTGCACCCCGCCGCGCAGATCCAGTCCGAGATACATAGGCAATGCATTCATATCACTCAGCCACTGCGGTGAACGCGAGAGCAGATTCAGCGCCACCACGTAATCCTCGCCGAGCTGTGCATGTAACACATCCTTGGCTTTCAACTGGCTGTCGGTATCGGCGAAACGGGCTTTGACACTGGTGGCATCGAGGGACAAGACCTCCGGCACCAGTTGCGCCGCCCTCAAAGCATCATCCACCCGCTTTAGCAACGCCTCATCCGCCTTGAGGTTCGCGCGCAACGGCAATACCTGCACCGCCGGTGACTCGCCGTACAGATTGGGCAGGGCATACACCAAGCCGAGTGCGACCACCGCAGCGATCAACAGATATTTCCACAGCGGATAACGATTCATTGCGATGCCCCGGTAGATTCGATGTGTCTTTTAAAGATCAGATGGTTTTGATGGTGCCTTTGGGCAATGTGGTCTGAACTGCGGCCTTTTGCACGATCATGTTCACACCTTCGGCGATCTCGACAGTGACATAGTTATCGTCCACCTTGACCACACGTCCCAATACGCCGCCTTGGGTAACCACTTCATCTCCCTTTTGCAGCCCTTCGGTCATTGACTTGTGTTCTTTGGCACGTTTCTGCTGCGGACGCAGCACGAGGAAATAGAACACCGCCAGCAGGGCGATCAAAGGCAGAAAATCGAGGAAACCGCCGCCTTGCGGAGCTGCTGCACCTTCGGCATAAGCGTTGCTGATAAACAGATTGCTGATCGAAACCATGTGTATTCTCCTGACTAAAAATTCAAAGGCGCGCATTCTAACACGGAAGGAATGCACGTTCATTTGTGGCGCAAGCCGCGTGCCTGATGGAACGCCACCACGAATTCGGCGAACTGGCCGGACTCGATGGCGGTGCGCATATCCCGCATCAGCTCCTGGTAATAATGCAGATTGTGGATGGAATTGAGCCGTGCGCCGAGGATCTCGTTGATACGGTGCAGATGGTGCAAGTAGGCACGGGTAAAGTTCTTGCAGGTATAACACGTACACTGCTCGTCCAGTGGTCGTGTATCCAGCCGGTATTGTGCATTCTTGATGCGCACATCGCCGAAGCGGGTAAACAGGTGGCCGTTGCGGGCGTTGCGCGTGGGCATCACGCAGTCGAACATGTCGATGCCCTGCCCCACCGCATCGACCAGATCTTCCGGCGTGCCGACTCCCATCAGGTAGCGCGGCTTGTCCTGCGGCAGTTGCGGCGCGGTATGCTTCAGGATGCGCAGCATATCCTCTTTCGGCTCTCCCACCGACAGCCCGCCGATGGCGAAACCGTCGAAATCAATGTTCTTCAGTTCACGCAACGATTCATCGCGCAGATGCTCGTGCATACCGCCCTGCACAATGCCGAACAAGGCATTGGGATTGCCCTCATGCGCCTTCTTGCTGCGCTCTGCCCAGCCCAGCGACAGGCGCATCGACACCCCTGCCACCTGCTCATCGGCGGGATAAGGTGTGCATTCGTCAAAGATCATCACGATGTCGGAATTGAGCACCTTCTGGATGCGCATCGATTCTTCCGGCGACAGGAAACATTTGTCGCCATTCACCGGCGAACGGAACTCCACCCCGCCGCCGGTGATTTTGCGCAATTCGCCCAGACTGAACACCTGGAAGCCGCCGGAATCGGTGAGGATGGGACCGTTCCACCCCATGAAGCGATGCAGACCACCGTGTGCGGCGATCACTTCCAAGCCGGGACGTAACCACAAGTGAAAGGTATTGCCGAGCACGATCTGCGCGCCCATTTCCTTCAATTCGACCGGCGACATCGCCTTGACGGTGCCGTAAGTGCCTACCGGCATGAACGCGGGCGTCTCCAGCTTGCCGTGCGCCAAATCCAGCGTGCCGCGACGGGCTGCACCCGATGTATTGTGTAAAGTGAATTTCATTGTTCTCTCTCGATCAGCATCGCATCCCCGTAACTGAAGAAGCGATATTCCTGCTCCACCGCGTGACGATAGGCGGCCAGCATCTTATCCATGCCGCCAAAGGCACACACCAGCATCAGCAGCGTGGAGCGCGGCAAATGAAAGTTGGTGAGCAACATCTCCACCACCCTGAAACGATACCCCGGCGTGATAAAGATAGCGGTCTCCCCGCCGCCCGCGACCAACTCACCGCCTTGGGCCGCACTTTCCAGCGCGCGCAGACTGGTCGTGCCCACCGCGATCACACGCCCGCCGTTCGCCTTGGCCTGCCTGATCGCGTCCACCGTAGCGGATGGCACGACATAACGCTCGCTGTGCATGACGTGTTCTTCGATCTGATCTGCACGTACCGGCTTAAAAGTTCCCGCTCCGACATGCAGCGTGACATACGCGACATCGACACCCCGGTTACGCAACACATCCAGCATTGCATCGTCAAAATGCAGTCCGGCGGTAGGCGCCGCTACCGCGCCGGGTTCGCGGGCAAACACAGTCTGGTAACGCGTCGCGTCTTCTTCCCCCGCCGCATGAGTGATGTAAGGGGGCAGCGGCAGGTGACCATGAAGCTCCAATAACGCCTCCACCGGCTCAGCCGCTTCGAAGCACAGATGAAAGAATTCCCCCACACGCCCGACCACCCGCACGGACAGACCTCCCGCCAACAAGAAACGGCTACCCACTTTAGGTGATTTGCTGGCGCGAACCTGAGCCAGCACCTCGTGTTCGTTGAGCAAACGTTCGACCAGCACCTCGACCTTGCCACCGCTTGTTTTTTCGCCGTGCAGGCGTGCTTTGAGCACGCGCGTATCGTTCAGCACCAGAACATCGTGTTTCCGTACCAGGCCCGTTAGATCGGTAAAACGACTATCTTTCAGACCCAACGAACCAACCTCCAACAAGCGGCTTGCGCCGCGTTGCGTCGGCGGATGCTGGGCGATCAATTGCTCGGGTAATTCGAATTCAAAATCATCGGTACGCATTAAGGACGGCAAACTCGGTGCAAAAGCGCGCATTGTAGTTGATGAAGCCCGCTGTTTCATGGATAATTCGCGCCTTCACCAAGCCGGGGTGATGGAATCGGTAGACGTGCCGGACTCAAAATCCGGTGCCTGAAAGGGCGTGGGGGTTCAAGTCCCCCCCCCGGCACCAAACATATCGATCTGTATTCATGTCAACGTGGTGGATACTTGATCGTTATAGCCACACTGACACTGGTAGTGTCATAAACGTTTATCAACCTACAAAAATGGAGTCCCACATGAAACTGTTGTCCACTCTGATCGCTGCTGTATTTGCCGCTGCTTCTTTCTCCGCTATCGCCGCTGACGCAGCACCTGCTGCCGCTGCTCCTGCGAAGGTAGAAGCTGCCGCCGCTCCTGCTGCCGCTGCTGAAGCCAAGCCTGCAAAAAAAGCAAAAAAAGCCAAGAAAGCAAAAAAAGCCAAAGCTGAAGCCAAGGCTGACGCAGCTCCAGCTGCTGCCGCTCCTGCTGCAAAGTAATCTCGCAGTAGTTAAAAAAGGCAGGGGGAACCCTGCCTTTTTTATTTCGTTTAAAATAGCAACATGATCTGGAAACCACACGCCACCGTCGCCGCCGTCCTCGAACAAGACGGCAAGTTCCTACTGGTGGAGGAACATACCGCACAAGGCCTGCTGTTCAATCAACCGGCGGGACATTGGGAACCCAATGAAACCTTGCCCGCAGGTGCTGTACGCGAGGCACTGGAGGAATCTGCTTATGAGTTTGCGCCGGAGTTCCTGATCGGAGTCTATCGCTGGCATTCACACACTTCCGACGCCACCTACCTGCGCTTCGCCTTTAGCGGACGCATCCTGAAACATTATCCGCAACGCGCATTGGACAAAGGCATCGTGCGCGCCGTCTGGATGACACCCGATGAAATACGCGCCACACAATCGCGCCACCGCAGCCCGCTGATCCTGCGTTGCGTTGAAGACTATCTCGCGGGCAAACGTTATCCGCTTGATCTCATCACACACTATGAGTAACGAGCAAGCTCGTTCCCTCACCCGAGCGTGTGTTGTTGGGGCTTCAGCCCCTTACAACCACGGCCTACCCCTTGCGGGTGCAACCCCGCTCCGCGCCCCACGGACGGGGCTGCATCCCCGTCCGGCTTCAGCGGCGGGAAGCATGCTTCCCGAAACCCCGCCTTCGCCCCGCAAGCGGGCGAGGGGGCAATCGCGGACGGCAATATGAGATCCCGCGGCTGCATCGTCGTCGGCATGTCCGGCGGCGTCGATTCTTCCGTCACCGCCCTCCTGCTCAAAGAACAGGGCTATGAAGTCATCGGCCTGTTCATGAAGAACTGGGAAGACGATGACGACAGCGAATACTGCTCCTCACGGCAAGACCTGATCGACGCGGTCGCAGTGGCCGACACCATCGGCATCCCCATCGAAGCGGTGAATTTCGCGCAAGAGTACAAGGATCGCGTGTTCAGTTATTTCCTGCGCGAATACGCAGCCGGGCGCACACCGAACCCGGATATCCTGTGTAACTCCGAGATCAAGTTTAAAGCCTTCCTCGACCATGCCATCCGCCTCGGCGCCGACCAGATCGCCACCGGGCATTATGCCAAGGTACGCGAACAGGACGGCCTGTTCCAGTTGCTCAAGGCAGACGACGACAGCAAAGACCAGAGTTATTTTCTGCACCGGCTGAACCAACAGCAACTGTCGAAGTCCATGTTCCCGCTCGGCGCTATCCCCAAAAGCAAAGTGCGCGAGATCGCGCACCAACATAACCTTTCCAACGCAGCCAAGAAGGATAGCACCGGCATCTGCTTCATCGGCGAGCGCCCGTTCCGCGAATTCCTCAATCGTTACCTGCCGACCAAGCCCGGCGATATGGTCACGCCGGAAGGCAAAGTGCTGGGGCAACACATGGGCTTGTCGTTCTACACCTACGGCCAGCGTCAGGGATTGGGCATCGGCGGTGACAAGGAAGGCAGCGGTGAACCCTGGTTCGTCGCCGACAAGGACATGGCAAACAACCGCCTGATCGTGGTGCAGGGACATGACCATCCGCTGCTGCTCAAGCCGGAGCTGGATGCACTGGACATGCACTGGATCAGCGGGCAGACGCCGGACACCTTGCGTGCTTATGCCGCCAAAACTCGTTACCGCCAGAGGGATGCCGCCTGTCGCATTGTTCCGGGCGGAAATAATACGGCGCACTTCACCTTTACCGAGGCGCAATGGGCGGTCACACCGGGCCAATCCGTCGTGGTGTATGACGGAGAAGTGTGTCTGGGCGGCGGCATCATCGGCAGCGCAGAAAATAACTGAACTCCCACTCACTCGCGGTAAAATGCCGCGTCGATATTGAAAGCAACCACCATGTCACTCTCCGCACTCTCCGCACTCACCGCACTTTCGCCCCTGGACGGGCGCTATCAGGGCAAAGTCTCCGCTTTGCGCGATCATTTCAGCGAATACGGCCTGATCCGTTACCGCGTGCTGATCGAGATCGAATGGCTCAAGGCATTAAGTGCCGAAGCCGGTATCAGGGAGCTGCCCGCGTTCTCGGCTGCCACCATCGCACAACTCGACCAGCTCGCCGCACAATTCAGCACCACGGATGCGGAACAGATCAAGACCATCGAGCGGCGCACCAACCATGATGTAAAAGCCATCGAATACTGGCTGCGTGAACGCCTCTCCGGCAATCCGGAAACGGCCGGCGTGCTGGAGTTCATCCATTTCGCCTGCACGTCGGAAGATATCAATAATCTGAGCCATGCACTGATGCTCAAATATGGCCGCGCCGACGTGATGCTGCCGGCACTGGATGCACTCATCACCCGCCTGCGCGAGCTGTCTCACCAGTTGGCCGATCTGCCCATGTTGTGCCGCACCCACGGCCAGACCGCGACTCCCAGCACATTGGGCAAGGAGATGGCCAACGTCGTGTATCGTTTGCAACGTGCGCGTGCAACCATCGCAGAAGTCGAGATCATGGGCAAGATCAATGGCGCAGTGGGCAACTACAACGCGCACCTATCCGCTTATCCGGACATCGACTGGGAGAGCTTCGCACAGCGCTTCGTCACGGCAAGAGGCATCACCTTTAACCCGTACACCATCCAGATCGAGCCGCACGACTACATGGCGGAGCTTTATGATGCTTTCTCGCGCGCCAACACCATCCTCATCGATCTTAACCGCGACATCTGGGGTTATATCTCGCTGGGTTATTTCAAACAGAAGGTGGTTGCGGGCGAAGTCGGCTCCTCGACCATGCCGCATAAAGTGAACCCGATCGACTTCGAGAACTCGGAAGGCAACCTCGGCTTGGCCAATGCCCTGCTCAAACATCTTTCCGAGAAACTGCCGATCTCGCGCTGGCAGCGCGACCTGACCGATTCGACCGTATTGCGCAACATGGGAGTGGCCTTCGGCTATACGCTGCTTGCCTACGAGTCCTGCCTGAAGGGACTGGGCAAGCTGGAAGCCAACCCGCAACGCGTCACGGACGACCTGAACAACAGTTGGGAAGTATTGGCGGAACCGATCCAGACCGTGATGCGCCGCTACAACATCGACAACGCCTACGACAAGCTCAAAGAGCTGACGCGCGGCAAAGACGGCATCAATAAAGCTTCACTGCGCACATTCATCGATGCACTGGACATTCCCGCTGCGGAAAAACAGCGCCTGCAGGCACTTAGCCCAGACACCTATCTGGGTAAAGCCGCCGCACTGGCAAAACGGATCTAAGCGACACACGGCAGCACTCAAATGAAACAGCCCCTGATACACAGGGGCTGTTTCATTTGAGCGGCTTGACAGCACAGCTGCCGGAACTATTCGGCGAGTGCAGCCAAAGCCTGATCCGCATCTTTACGCAGGCTGCTCTCGGGGTGTTTCTTCACGAATTCAGCAAATGCGGCATGAGCCTGTTTCGATTCGCCCGCCGCAGCCAAGTCCATGGCTTTCTTAAAAGCGCCCAACTCCTCCGCGTCGATGACTTCGCGTTTGCTCTCGCCTTTCCAGTAGACGTCATTGGCATCGGAGGGCGCGCCGCGCACACCGCCGACCGCATTGGTCGCGCCGATCTTCTTCTGCGGCGTGAAACTCTCGATCTTCCTGCGCAACTTTTCCCACAGGCTGAGTGAACTGCCGTTATCCGCCGCATACAGCGATGAGGCACCGAACAGCCCTACCGACAATGACACCAACAACAGCGCAATGATCTTTTTCATGACTATCTCCTTTAATGAGCGACTACATCCTTACAACGTGTTCGACAGTTCCAATCCCAGCGCCTTATATTTCTTTTTGATCTCCGGATCCAGACTCTGCGCTTTCATGAACGCCTCTTTGGCCTCCTTGATCTCGTTCACCGCCTTGTGCGCCCTGGCCAGGTTGATCCAGATATAAGGATCGTCCGGATTGGCAGTTGCGGCGGCACGATAGGCTCTTTGCGCCTCGGCATATTGGTCGCCGATCATAAACAGGTTGCCCCTGTTGTTCAGCGCTGCAGCATTATTGGGCTGCAAAGCAATGACCTTGTCGAAATATTTCGCCGCTTCCACCCTGTCCCCCAGCTTGGCCAGCACGATACCGATCTGCAGGTGCGCCTCCACATCGGAGGGATCTTTCTCGATCCTCAAACGGTCATGGCGAGTCTTGGTCTGCGAAACGATCTTGAGCATCGCGGTGAAGTCGCTCGGGAACTTCTTCTCTATCATCTCTCTGCTCACCTCGCCCGGCTTCCATTTGGACTCGGCCAGACTCGCCGGTTTATAGGTCTGCCACGCATGCTGTATATCTAGGATGGTAAGCCCTTTGTCTTTCCACTTGTAGTAGCTCTCCGCCCCCAACTCCCATGCTTTGACGAATGAACTCCCCACCACGGTCGTCTCCACCGGGATCCATAACTTATCCTCGTAGACGACATACATATCATCCATGTTGTAGCCGTCCTCCTCCACGTCCATGCCGGTGGAGAACATCATGAACATGTGTCCGGGCACTTCGACCACTCGTGTACTAACTCCCATACTCTCCAGCGCAGAGGTATAAAACGCGACCAGATCGTCGCAATCTCCCGACTTGCGCTCCAGCGTCTCGCGTGGGAACTGGATGTAATCCACCACATTGGTCTTGCCGGAGATCTCCTGATAGGGATTGCTCGGATCCACGGTGTAGGTCAGGCCATAGACCCCCAACGCATTGAACAACGCCGCCGCCAACTGGGTGTCATCCTTGACCTCTTTGTATTGCGTCACGATGGAGCGCACAAAAGACAACAACGGCGGATCCTTGGGCGTGATAAAGGTGGCATAACGCTCGCGCTCATTCCATAACAACTTGTGTTTTTCGTAGACATTGACAGTCGGGTTCTTGCTGTAAGACTCGCGTTTGCCATTGTCGAAATAACTTGCTTCCAACATAGCCTGCACCGCCGAATCCTCGGTGACATTAAGGATGTTGTTATTAAACACTGCTTTCAGTTTGATCTCGGCACTCTGCCCCGGCAGCAGTTTCTCCACCCGGCTTTCCGTGGGGAAATCCATGAAATCGTTCACCTTGAAAGAGAATGTCACCCCTTCCATCACCTTGTTGGTGTTGTTGGTGAGTTTGATCATGCCTATCCCCTCGTCCTGATACAGCTTGTAGCTGTTCGAGAAGATCGGCCGCAGCTTCAACACTTCGATCTCCAGCGGCGCCTGGCTGAATGCCGCCGTCGTTGCAGTCACGGCGAACTTCTCCGCTTCCGAGCCGTCCGAACTGCGTGCTGCGATATAAAAGGTGTATCTCGTATTGGGCTGCAACTCTCCCTTGGTGAATTCGGGCGTGATCGCCTCCCCGGCCTTGGTGTAGGTCTCGCCTTCTTTCTGATAGATGATGTAGGAACTGAGGTATTCCGATTCGATCGGCTTCCAGCTCATCTTGACCTGCCAGGCAGAGGCCTCGACCTGAACCGCATCCAACGCCGGCGGGATATAACGCTTGGAAACAGCACTTACCGCGACACTGGTCGCCCCCTCGTAACCGGAAACAGTCTCCGCCGCGACACGGTAGAAATATTTCCCTTCCACCTCCAGCCCGCGATCCACAAAGCGGTTGTTTGCAACCGTCCCGACCCGCACAAAACCACCCAACTCGTTCTTGGAGCGATAGACCTGGTATTGCTTGATATAGGGCAACACTGAAGCCGCCCAACTCACGCTGATATTGTGTATCCCGCCTTCAGCCACCAATGCCTGCGGGGCGGCCGGTTTGTATTGCGTAACAAAGCTCTGTACGCGCTTACCGGCTTCCTCGGCAATGAGGAATTCGGCTGCGCCCTTCTGGGCGATAGCAACGGGCCCGTCCAACTCACCCACAGCTTTGCCCTTGGCTGCGAAAGATCGCACGTATCGGCCTTGATGGTTATAGACCTTCACCACACTGCCATCCAGCACCATCACTTCATCAAAGGTCGCCATCAGTGCGGCCGGCTCCGACAGTTTGCCGGGATACCCTTCTTTCTCATTGCCAATCTTGCCGACCTGATTACCCTGTCCCGAAAAGATCGAAACGACCTCGCCCCCCTTGCCCAGCACATACAGCCCCTCTTGCGGGTCTACCGCGATGGCCACCGGATTGTCGAGCTTGCGCACAGCACCCAGAAAGGCACCGGCGGCATCGAATATCTGCACCGAATCGTTGCCCTTGTCCGCCACATATATCTTGCCCGACGGGGCGATCACCATATCGGTCGGATCATCGAACTGACCATCCGCAGAGCCCTTGCTACCGAAACTGAATACCTCTTTGCCAGCCGCATCCAGTTTGAGCACACGCTGCTTCCTGTCCAGCACCCAAGCTGCCCCGCTGCCATCAAAGGCGACTGCCTGCAACTCGACATCCTTGACCTTGATTTGCCCTTCTATCTTGCCATTGCGTAACGCGACCAGTGCATTGTGTTCTGTATCCACACCATAGACCGTGTCTTTTCCATTCCAGGCCAGCTTTCTCACCACCATCGGTACCTCGCCCGTGCTTTGCACGAAGGTACGGGAAGCTGCTCTGGGAATCGCCTCGATAGACAGCCCCGGATCAGCCACAAAATGATTGACCATACCTTTGCCTGCATCGGCGACAATAACCTGACGGTCTTTGGCGAGTGCGATTCCGGAGATCGCCTTGAACAGTCCAGCAGCATCTCCATACCCGCCGAAACGGTACAGTGGTCGGTCATTAAAATCGTATTTCTGTATCGTCAGATCATTTTTCCGCGCAACATAAACTCCGTCCTGGGCGACAGTAAAACCGATCAATGCGCCGTCATCGGGAAGTGCACGCAGATACTCCCCGTCCGGGCTGTATACCTTGACCAGAAAATCATCCACATCCAACACATATATCCGTCCGGCAAGATCAACCTTGATATCGACCGGCTGGCGCAATTTATAGGTCTCACCGCCCGCTTTTCCCGCCGCCTCACGAATATTCAAACCGGATAGAAACACCCCGTTGCTGCCGAATAGCAATATCTTTTTCAGCTCGCCATCGAGAACATAGACAATACCTTCATGGACTGCGACTCCGCGCGGACGAGCCAGCTGATGCTCGGCACCTCCACCGAACAACCCACCCTTCTTCGCGCCGAAACGTCCTTCATATCTTCCGTCGGTAGAGAACATGGAAACTTGACTGAGCTCACTGTCCGCCACATATACGATACCGGCAGCAAAAGCGACAGATTCCGGCTTACGCAATATTTGCTCCGTTCCCTCTTTGGCGGGCAAGGTATGCAGCAACTTGCCCTCCAGATCGGTCACCGCAACGGCGCCATCCTTGAGCGCAAAAAATAGCCTCTCCGTGCCACTCCCCAATAGGCGCAGCCCGCCCCTGAGCAAAGGGACTTCCTTGGTGAAATCGGCTTTGGCGACACTCGCGGCAGCCGTTGGCTCAGCCGCATAACTGCCCCCCGCAACGGAGGAGGCCAGCAGACAAAAGAATATGGTCGAGATACGCATCATTGACACCATCAGTTAAGCCCCGTCAGAAAGATACTGGCCGGACAGCCAAAATATCAGCCCAACAGGGAATCATAAAAAATCATTTTTCACGCCGATTGAACACACCATCCCAATTCTCGGGTGGCGGGTTCTTCATAAAGAATTCGCAACGCTCTATGTATATTTTACAGGGTTTATCGTTCGGCACACGCTGCAGGATGAGCTCGAAACAGTAGCGCGCCTCGGCCCATTTTCGCTCCCGATACAAGACCAGTGCCGCATTGAACTCGTCGATGGCCGCATCATCCATCCCGGCAGTGAAACCCGACAACTCATATATCCGCACCGGATTCTGCTTGCCGACCACCCTTATCCGATCCAACTCGCGATAATGATTGGTAGCCGCAGTCTTTTCATAGGTATTCTCTCCGATCAGGAAAGTGACCTCGTAATATTTCGCCGTCCCTTCCAGGCGGGCGGCCTGATTCACGGTATCACCGATCACCGTGTACTCCATCTTTTTGCCCTCGCAACCGACATTACCAGCCACGACATCCCCGGACTGTAGTCCGCCCCGGATATAAAAAGGCTCAATTCCCTCTTTCTCCCACTTGGCCCTGAGCTCTTTCATCTTCTTTTTCATGGCACGGATACAGGCGATCGCCAGTTCGGCGTGATCCGGTTGTTCCAACGGCGCCCCCCAATAGGCCATGATGCCGTCACCGATGAACTTATCCACGGTACCGTCGAAATTCTCGATCACCTGCACCATCTCACCCAGATATTCGTTCAAGCGCGCCACCACCTCTTGCGGAGTATGGCCTTCACTGTAGGAAGTAAATCCCTTGATGTCGGTGAACAACACCGTCACCTCTTTGCTGTCACCTCCCAGCTTGGCTGCTTCCGGATCCCTCTCTAGACGGGCCACCAACTTGTCCGACAGATAACTGGAGAACATCGCGCGCATCTTTCTGGCACTGCGCTCCAACACCAGAAAGCGGAAACTTGCGCCGACCAGCAACGCCGCGAACGCCGCAACCGGCGGATAGATCATGCTGACCCAATGCCCTTGCAGAAAAAAGGTATAACTCAGCCAGACATAAGCCGATGCCAGCAGTACGGTGGCCGGCAAGGCCGTATACAAGCGCAGGCGCGTGGTCAGAAAATAGGCCATCGAACCGAGCAACACGATGAACGTGATATCGAGCAACGCCTCCAAGCCTGTCTGGCGCACGAAACGCTCACTGATGATGTTGTCCGCGATGGTGGCGTGCACCTCGACCCCCGGCGTGTTGCCGTCAAACGGGGTGACGCGCATGTCATACACCCCCATCGCCGTGGCTCCCACGAACAATATCTTGTCTTTCAGCAACGCCGGAGCGATACGCCCCTGCGCGACATCCGCGAACGAGAAATGCGGATATATCTTGGGCGGCCCGGTGAAGTTGATCCACATCGAATAATCGGCGCTCACCGGAATATGGCGCTGGCCGCCCAATACGATGTCGAACACATCAGGCTCGAACGTCTTCTCGCCCAGTGCCACCATCGCCCCCATCAGTCCCAAAGAGGGTATGAACTGGCCGTCCTGCTCGATGAGCAATCTGCTGCGCCGGTTCACCCCGTCGCCATCGGGCAGGAAATTGATATGACCGACTCCGCTGGCGGCACGTTCGATCTCCGCGATGGAGCGGATACGGCTGGTGATCCTGAATGAGGGGTCGAAGTTGAACGACGTAGCCAACACTACATTGCCGGCCTTTTTCGCGGCCTCGGCAAAAGCCCCATCAGCTCTGGCGCTCTCGTGTTCGGGGAAAAAGGCATCGAACAACACCGCCTTCGCCCCGGCTGCGGAAGTCTGCTTCAGCAGCCTTGCATATTCGGTGCGAGTCCAGGGAAAACGTCCGAGTTCGGCGATACTTTTGTCGTCTATCGCGATGATGGCGATATCGGGATGCGGCGTGATCGGGCCGCGCATAGCCTTGAAACGCAGGTCATAGGTTCTGGCCTCGAACGCCTCCAGGAAAGGGTTCTGGGTGTAATACAGCATGACCACGGAAGAGACTGATGCCAGCGCCAGCAACCAAGAGACCCAGCGCATCCCCCGCCGTGACGACACCTTCTTCATGATGGCAGAAACCATAACTCCCCCTCTCCTCTTCGCGCGGATAATCTTCCGCCGCACCCAGTTTGTTTTTATACATAGCGGCATAAATCGTAGCGAGCGGTTGCAGGGCAAGGCGCCCGGCGCGGAGGAACCGGAATGTACACAAAAGTCCACGAGGATTCCGAGCACCGCGCAACGCAGCCATGTGACCGCGCAGTAGATTTATGTCGCTATGTGTAAGTGCATTCTACCTCCCGGCGGGGCGGCGGGGTAAGGATTGTTATGCGGCCTGCACCGGAATCTGGTCGCGTTGCGCGATGATGCCGTTATGTTCATCGACGTACACAAGAACAGGGCGATACCCCCGCAACTCGGTTTCGGCGAACGACGAATAAGCCGCGATGATCAAAATATCGCCGGGGGCCGCTTTATGTGCCGCCGCGCCGTTCACCGAGATGGTGCGCGAACCGCGTTGTGCGCGGATAGCATAGGTGGAAAAACGTTCACCATTGGTGACGTTATAGATGTCGATCTGCTGATATTCCCTGATACCGGAGGCATCCAACAAATCATCATCGATGGCGCACGAACCCTCGTAGTGCAACTCCGATTGCGTCACGCGCACGCGGTGCAGTTTCGCTTGTAGCATGGTTCGTTGCATATCTACCTCCGGAAATTCCAGCCCTTTTTACCACGGGCTTTCGAATGTGGGCGCGCATTATAAGTCGCTTGCGCAGAAAGACAAACCACTACGGCAGATCGATCTCCAGATTATCGATCAGCCGCGTCGTCCCCAGATACGCCGCCGCCAGTACCACCAACTCACGATCCGCCGCCCCCGCTGCGGCCAATGTCGAACGCTGACGCACTGCCACGTAATCCACGCGCCACCCGCGTCCGGCAAGGGCGGCAACAGCAGTAGCCTGCGCTGCGGCATAGTCGCGCAGACCTCCGAGCGCATCCCGACGCAGGTTAGACAATGTCTGCCACAGAAAAGTTGCCTCGGTGCGTTCGGCGGGGCCCAGATATTGGTTGCGCGAACTCAGCGCCAAGCCATCCGCCGCGCGCACCGTCTCGCCGCCGATGATACGTATCGGCAGATTCATCTGCGCCACCATCTGGCGGATGATGTGCAACTGCTGGTAGTCCTTCTTGCCGAACAACGTCACCTGCGGTTGTACGATGTTCAACAACTTTAGCACCACGGTCGCCATGCCGCGAAAATGTCCGGGCCGCGCCGCGCCGCATAATTCATTGGCGATCTGCGGTGGTTCGACGAACACCGTCTGCGGCTGCGCATACATTTCGTTCACCGCTGGTGCGAACACCACATCGGCCAGGCCGTCGAGCTTGGCGCAATCGGCTTCCAGCGTGCGCGGGTATCTGTCGAAATCTTCCGATGGACCGAACTGCAAAGGGTTGACGAAGATGCTCACCACCACGCAATCCGCATAACCTCGTGCCTGCCGCACCAAGTCCATGTGCCCCTCGTGCAGATTGCCCATAGTCGGTACAAAGGCCACCGTTCCAGCTTGCGCCAGATGTTCGCGCAACGCGGCGATCGTATTTATCTGTCGCATCAGAAACTGTGTTCCTTGGCTGGAAACGCGCCGGATTTCACTTCGCGTACATAGTTCGCTATCGCAGCGGCGATGGAATCCGCGCCCTGCATGTAGTTCTTCACGAAGCGCGCTTTCCTGCCGGGGTAGATGTCGAGCATATCGTGCAACACCAACACCTGACCGGAACAGCCCGCGCCAGCACCGATGCCGATAGTGGGCACTTTCAGTTGCGCAGTGACCTGCGCTGCCAATGCTGCGGGCACCGCCTCCAGCAACACCATTCCGGCTCCCGCTTGTGCCACCGCCTGCGCATCGTGCAATAGACGTTGCGCGTCTTGTTCGCTCTTGCCCTGTACGCGATAACCGCCCATCTGATGCACCGACTGCGGCGTCAGCCCGATATGCGCGCATACCGGGATACCGCGCTCAGTAAGGAATGTGATGGTCTCGGCCATCGCCGCGCCGCCTTCCAGTTTGACCATGTGCGCACCGGCAGCCATCAACTGTGCCGCGTGGGCGAACGTCTCGCGCGGACTGACCTGCGAGGTGCCAAACGGCATATCGGCCATGATGAGTGCCCGTGCCGCACCGCTGGCCACACAAGCCGTGTGGTAAGCCATCGCGTCCAGTGTGACGGCTAGAGTGGATTCGCGCCCCTGCAACACCATGCCCAGCGAATCTCCCACCAGCAACACCTCCACGCCGTTGTTCTCCAGCAGCGTAGCGAAACTCGCGTCGTAACACGTCAGCACGGCGATCTTTTCGCCCCGCTCACGCATGGCCTGCAATATGGTCAATGTGTTACGCATCAAAGCCCCTCTCTCTAACTCTCTCCCGCAAGCGGGAGAGAGGACAAACGTGAGATTCAATTTTCATTCTCACCCCATACTGAAGAATTCTCGCGGGCCGCGCATATTCTGGATACGCTGCAACAACAACTCGAAATCCTCGTCCTGATCGACGAAGTTCAGATTGTCGCTATTCACGACCAGCAACGGCGCCGCGCTGTAATGATGGAAGAACTCGCCATAACTCTGCCCCAGGCGCGCCAGATAATCGTCACTGATAGCTCGCTCGTAACTATGCCCGCGCCGCTGCACACGTTCGACCAAAGCCGGAGTCGAAGCCTGTAGATAGATCACCAGATCCGGCGTCGGCGCCTGCAACGCGAGTCCCTGATAGATGTTCTGATACAACTTGTACTCGTCTTCGCTCAAGGTGAGTCGCGCGAACAGCGCATCTTTCTCGAACAGATAATCCGCAACCGTGCGGCTGCTGAACAGGTCCATCTGCGCCAGATCGCGCACCTCGTTGATACGCTGGAACAGAAAAAACAATTGTGTGGGCAAAGCATAACGCGCCGGGTCCTGATAGAAACGCGCCAGGAACGGATTGTCCTGCGGCTTTTCCAGTAACGTCTGCGCCCCGCTGCGCTCGGCCAGCCGTTGCGTCAGACTGGTCTTGCCCACGCCGATAGGGCCTTCGACCACGATGTAGCGATATTTATTCAAAGGCATGTTCAAGCCGCTCCAATTTCTGGTCCGCGCTCTGCAACGCCAGCTCTGCCGCAGCTCCTATACCCGGGATCAGGACATCCGGCGCAATCTCCAGCAGCGGTTGCAGCACGAATGCGCGCAGGTGCATCTGCGGATGCGGGATGGTCAGACCGTGTTCGTGATGCCGCACATCGTCATACAGCAACACATCCAGATCCAGCGTGCGCGGCGCATTGACGAACTCGCGCGTACGACCGCATCTTAGTTCCAACGCCAGCAACTCATCGAGCAAGGCGCGCGGCGATAAACCGGTTTGCAATTGAACCACCGCATTGATGAAATCGGGCTGATCCAGATAACCCACCGGGGCACTGCGATACAGGGAGGAACGGCACACCACCCGTGTCTGCGGCAATGCGGACAGCTCGCGTATCGCCTGCCCCACCTGCGCGCACGGGTCGGCCAGATTACTGCCCAGACCAACGAAGACCTTGTGTTCCGTCACGCGTCCGTACTCAATCTATGGGAAGTTCGGCCTGTGCTTCAGCCGTATCGGACTGTTTGCTGCGCCGGCGTCTTTTCTTTTTCGGACCAACGTCGGGCAACAACATCTCGGCTCGGCGCTCTTCCGATGCATCCTGAAATTCCGTCCACCACTCGCCCAACTCCTTGTCCGCCTCGCCGCTCTCGCAACGCAGCAACATAAAGTCATAAGCCGCACGGAAACGCGGCACACCCAGCAAACGCAGGGGACGCTGCCCGCCGCGCTGTTCGAAACGTGGCTGCATCAACCACATCTCTTTCATCACCGTATCGTAACGGCGCGGGATGGCAAGCTGCGCGCGCTGCCGGTCCAGCACCTCATCCATCGCTTCGTGCAATGCACCAATCGGTTTTTCGCCCGCCTCCTGTTTCATCTTCCACGCGGCCAGCACCTCGTGCCACAACAGGCAGGCAAACAGGAACGCGGGGTTGGTCGGCTTGTCCTCACGGATGCGCAGATCGGTGTTTTGCAGCGCCAGCGTGACGAACTTCTCGCCCATCGGCTGCTCCAGGATCACATCCAGCATCGGCAACATACCGTGATGCAACTCCATCGCGCGCAGCTTCTTGATACATTCCCAAGCGTGGCCGGACAACAGCAGCTTCAGCATCTCGTCGAACATGCGCGCTTCCGGCACGTTCGCCAACAAGTCCTTCATCCTGGTGATCGGTGCAGCGGTCGCCGCCTCCAGCTTCATGCCCAGTTTGGCGGAGAGACGCACCGCACGCAGCATACGCACCGGGTCTTCGCGGTAACGCACTTCCGGATCACCGATCATACGCAGGGTGTTGGCGCGGATGTCTTCGTAGCCGTGGTGATAGTCGAATATCTCTTGCGTGGTGGGGTCGTAGAACAGTCCGTTGGCGGTGAAATCGCGCCGCGCCGCATCCTGCTCCTGGTCGCCAAATTCGTTATCACGCAACAGACGGCCATGTTCGTCGGTCTGCGCATCCTCGGCTTCGATCATGCGCCGGAACGTGGAGACCTCCACCGTCTCCTCGCCGAACATCACATGCACCAGACGGAAACGCCGCCCGATGATGCGCGCGCGGCGAAACACGCGGCGCACCTCTTCAGGCGTGGCATCCGTCGCCACATCAAAATCTTTGGGATGTTTATCCAGCAGCAGATCGCGCACCGCACCGCCCACCACAAAAGCCTTGAAACCCGCCGCCTGCAACCCGTCCGTCACGCGCTTCGCCCCGTAACTGATGCCGTCGCGGCTCACTTTGTGCGCCTCGAACGGGATCACGCGGGCCGCACCTTGCGACTTCACTTTGGCAGACTTGCCGAACACCCGCTTGAACAGTTTTTTTATCATCTCGTCCGAATAGTGACTGCGGCAAGAATGCCGCAAATTTCAGGAGGGCGGATTATACACCCCAAGGCTGGAGCGCCCCCGCCCCCGCCGCGCAACAATTTCCAATACGATGATTTATTGAAATATTCATGCACACGAGGACAGACTTTCCAGTGCTACGTTAAAATGAGCGGATGAATATCTCCCCACTTATGTTGCGCGCCCATCCTTATGGCCGCGTCCTGCTTCTACTGCTCCTGTTCCTGCTACCCGCGACCCTGATCCGACTTGGACTTTACCTGGCCTATCATCAGGACTTCGCCAGCCTGAACGCCGGACAGGTTCTCGCTGCATTTCTGGTCGGATTGCGCTTCGACTTCTCGATGGCGGTGCTGGTGATCGGCATCCCCTTGTTGCTGCTGTTATTGCCGTTCCGCTGGAGCCACCATGTCCTGTGGCAGCGACTCTGGGGGTGGCTCGTCTACCTTGCCCTGCTCACCTTCATCCTGATGATGATCATCGACATGGTCTATTTCGGCTACGTCCACCGCCATGTCGGCTCCGAGATCAACACCCTGTCGGCAGACATGGACTCGATGGTGAACATCGCCCTGAACCAGTATCGCGGCTCCCTGCTGCTATTCATCACGGCGGCACTGACAGG
>JAVBYO010000006.1 GCA_030823955.1 Gallionellaceae bacterium | reverse complement strand
TTATGAGCATCAAGTCTGACAAATGGATACGCCGCATGGCGGAGCAACACGGGATGATCGAGCCGTTCTCGCCGGTGCAGGTCAAAGAAGCGGATGGCAAGCGGATCGTTTCATACGGCACATCGAGCTACGGTTACGACATCCGCTGTTCGCGCGAATTCAAACTGTTCACCAACATCAACAGCACCATCGTCGATCCCAAGAACTTCGACCCAAATTCGTTCGTTAACGTGGAGGCGGATTTCTGCGTCATCCCGCCGAACTCGTTCGCGCTGGCGCGCACCGTGGAATATTTCCGTATCCCACGCAACGTGCTGACCGTGTGTCTGGGTAAATCCACCTACGCGCGTTGCGGCATCATCGTCAATGTCACCCCGTTCGAGCCGGAATGGGAAGGTTACGTCACGCTGGAATTTTCCAACACCACGCCGTTGCCCGCGAAGATCTATGCCAACGAAGGCGTGGCGCAGGTGTTGTTCTTCGAGAGCGACGAGGTGTGCGAGACTTCGTACAAAGATCGCGGTGGCAAGTATCAGGGCCAGGTCGGTGTCACTTTGCCGAAGATCTGATGCCGCACCGCAAGCAAATCATCTGGCGTTCTCCCACCGGCGAAGTCATCGCCTGTGTGGAGAAGAACAAGGTGTTGCAGGAGAACCTCGTTGAGATACGCCAGATATGCCAGGACGCGATGGACGATGCGGTGCTGATGGGCTGCGACGAGCAACAGGTGCGCGCCGTGTTCACCGAGCTGATCGCCAGTCTTGAAACGTCGTATCAGCCGTAGTGGCGATGCCGTAACAATGCGCCGCTAAACTAAATATTTTCTTACCAGCCCTTCAGGGAGTAGTTCAATGAAGTTTAACTTTCCTATCATCATCATCGACGAAGACTACCGCTCGGAGAATGCCAGCGGTCACGGCATCCGTGCTTTGGCTCATGCCATCGAGAAAGAGGGCATCGAAGTCGTCGGTATGACGAGTTACGGCGACCTTACTTCGTTTGCGCAGCAGCAGAGCCGCGCATCGGCGTTCGTGTTGTCCATCGACGATGATGAGTTCGGTGCGGGTAGTGTGGAAGAGTCCGAGATCGCGTTGCGCACCTTGCGCGCCTTTGTTGAAGAGATCCGCTACAAGAATGCTGAGATCCCCATCTATCTTTACGGTGAGACACGCACTTCGCGCCACATCCCGAACGACATCCTGCGCGAGCTGCACGGTTTTATTCACATGCACGAGGACACGCCGGAGTTCGTGGCGCGCCACATCATCCGCGAAGCCAAGGCGTATATGGATTCGCTCGCGCCGCCGTTCTTCCGCGCGCTGGTCGATTACGCGCAGGACGGTTCCTATTCCTGGCACTGCCCCGGCCACTCCGGCGGTGTGGCGTTTTTGAAATCTCCGGTGGGGCGCATGTTTCACCAGTTCTTTGGCGAGAACATGCTGCGCGCCGACGTGTGCAACGCGGTGGATGAACTCGGCCAGTTGCTCGACCACACCGGCCCGGTGGCCGCTTCCGAGCGCAATGCCGCGCGTATCTTCAATTGCGACCATTTGTATTTCGTCACCAACGGCACCTCCACTTCCAACAAGGTGGTGTGGCACTCCACCGTGGCATCCGACGACATCGTGGTGGTGGATCGTAACTGCCATAAATCCATTTTGCACGCGATCATGATGACCGGCGCGGTGCCGGTGTTCCTGACGCCGACGCGCAACAACTTCGGCATCATCGGCCCCATTCCGCTGAGCGAATTCCAGCCGGAAACCATCCAGCGCAAGATCGACGCGAACCCGTTCATCAAAGACAAGAAGCGCAAACCGCGCGTGCTGACCATCACGCAAAGTACCTACGACGGCGTGTTGTACAACGTGGAAACGTTGAAGAAGTTGCTCGACGGCAAGATCGACACGCTGCATTTCGACGAAGCGTGGCTGCCGCATGCGACCTTCCACGATTTCTACAAAGACATGCACGCTATCGGCCGCGACCGTCCGCGCGCGAAGGAGTCGATGATTTTCTCCACCCAGTCCACGCACAAACTGCTGGCCGGTCTGTCGCAGGCATCGCAGATTCTGGTGCAGGACAGCGACTCGAAAAAACTCGACCGCGACTGCTTCAACGAAGCCTATCTGATGCACACCTCAACCAGCCCGCAGTACGCCATCATCGCCTCGTGCGACGTGGCCGCCGCGATGATGGAGCCGCCCGGCGGCACCGCGCTGGTGGAGGAAAGCATCGCCGAGGCGCTCGACTTCCGCCGTGCCATGCGCAAGGTGGATGAAGAGTTCGGTGTGGATTGGTGGTTCAAGGTGTGGGGGCCGGATTATCTGGTGGAAGAAGGTATGGCCGCACGCGAAGACTGGGTGCTGCGTACCGAAGACCGCTGGCACGGATTCGGCAAGCTGGCTCCCAACTTCAATATGCTCGACCCGATCAAAGCCACCATCATTACGCCGGGACTGGACGTGGATGGCGACTTCTCCGAAGAGTTCGGCATCCCTGCGGCCATCGTCACCAAATATCTCGCCGAGCACGGCGTGGTGGTGGAGAAGTGCGGCCTGTATTCCTTCTTCATCATGTTCACCATCGGCATCACCAAAGGACGTTGGAACACCATGGTGACCGAGCTGCAACAGTTCAAGGATGACTACGATCAGAACCAGCCGCTGTGGCGAGTTCTGCCGGAATTTATTGCCAAGAATCCGCGTTACGAGAAGATCGGTCTGCGCGATCTGTGCGATCAGATCCACGGCATCTACAAAGCCAACAACGTGGCCAAGCTGACTACCGAGATGTATCTGTCCGATATGGTGCCCGCGATGAAGCCGTCCGATGCGTTCGCCAAAATGGCGCACGGCGAGATCGAGCGTGTGCGTATCGACGACCTCGAAGGCCGTGTCACCGCCGTGCTGCTCACGCCGTATCCGCCCGGCATCCCGCTGCTCATTCCCGGCGAAGTCTTCAACAAGACCATCGTCGATTACCTGCGTTTTGCGCGTGACTTCAACAAACGCTTCCCCGGCTTTGAGACCGATATCCACGGCCTCGTGGCGGGTGAGGTGGACGGGCAGCGCGTGTATTACGTGGACTGCGTGAAGTAAGTCGCGCTGTAGGTGGCGCAATCATCCATGAAGCAAGCCGCCTACAACAAAGAGTTGGTTTGGCTGAAGACGAATCCTTCTCTGGATGAGTTGTGTGCACGTTATCCGGCAGAGTGGGAAGCCGTGCAGCAAGAGATATCCACTATCGTCGAGCGCGGTGCGGCGGAAGAATTAAAATCCTATCTGCAAGGCTACTCCGCACCGGTGCGGCGGCAGGCCGATCTACAGGCCGTCCTGTCTCACTATGTACGTGGCCGTATGGCGCAAGAGTCGGTCAAGAAGTTGTGCCTTTCCACGCTGGCGGCAGACACCGGAGTAAAAAAAGGCAAGTTACGTTTCAATCTGTTCAATGGTTTCATCGCGCAAAAACTGCTGTTCGCCCGCGCGCTGGAGCGCAAACCCGTGTCCCTGTTCTGGTTCCGTCTGTTGTGGCCACTGGTGTGGCAGCGCAAGCGGCTCATGCCGCTGGTGCAGCCGCGCGGCATCTACTGTTTCTACTCGCGCGAACTGATCGCGGCATTGGCCGCGATGATAGGCGCGCGCACTTGTCTGGAGATCGGCGCGGGAGACGGCACGTTGACGCGCTTCCTCAAAGACCGCGAAGTGGCTATCACCGCAACGGACAATCACGGCTGGAGCCAGGCGGTGAAATATCCCGATTGGGTAATCAAGCTGGATGCGCGCGAAGCATTGCGCACCTACACGCCCGCAGTTGTCATCTGCTCCTGGCCGCCTGCGCAGAACGATTTCGAGCAGGATGTGTTCAACACCCCGGCTGTGCAACTCTATATCGTTATCGGCAGTCGCCATAAGTTCGCCTTTGGTGATTGGAAAGCCTATACCCGGCAAACGACTTTCACGTTGCAAGAAGAAACACAGCTCAGTGCGTTGCTGCTGCCGCCGGAATTGGAATCGGTGGTGTATGTCTTCCGCCGCAAATGATTTGCGGTTATCGAAGGCGCTGGATCGCGTCGGTGGATTTTAGCTATGACTTGGACTGAGATCAGACAGCGCTATCTGTCGCGCGACAACCTCTCCGGCGATGTATGGGGCGGGTTGGCTGCGATGCTGGTGGCAATGCCGTCGGCGATTGCTTTTGGCGTGACCATTTTTGCCCCGTTGGGCGGTACACTCGCGGCACAGGGGGCACTTGCCGGTATTCTTGGTGCGATGGCATTGGGGATGATTGCGCCGGTATTCGGCGGCAGCACACGGCTAATCTCCGCCCCTTGCGCCCCGGCAGCCGCCGTGTTGGGCGCACTGGCGGTTACCTTCACCCAGCAGGGTATTCCGGCAAACACGGTGCTGCTGATGTTGGGCCTGATAGGCCTGTTGGCGGGAGCCATTCAGATCGGTCTCGGCACGCTCGGTATCGGCACTCTGATCAAATTCATACCGTTTCCGGTGGTCAGCGGCTATCTGAGCGGCGTCGGCCTCATCATCATCGGCAGTCAGATTCCGAAAATCCTCGGAGTTCCCGGCGGTACCCAGCTCATTGATGCCTTGTTGATGCCCAAGGCATGGATGTGGCAGCCGATCTATATCGGCATGGTGGTGATCGCCACCATGGTATTTATCCCGCGTATCACGCGTGCCGTTCCTGCCGCGATCCTGGCATTGCTGGCGGGAATAGTCTGTTATCTGATTCTTGCCTGGATCGACCCTGTGTTGATGAATATCGAGGGCAATCCGCTGTTGGTAGGTTCACTCGGACAGGAGTCCAGCGATCTGATGGCCGGATTGCAGCGGCAATGGCAGTCATTTTTTTCGCTGGATATGGGTAATGTGGTCATGGTGCTGGTACCCGCGCTGACGTTGGCGGCGTTGCTGTCAATCGATACACTGAAGACGTGTCTGGTGGTCGATACGATGACCGGCACGCACCATAATTCCAACCGCGAACTGATGGGACAGGGGCTGGGAAACATCGCCTCGTCGCTGATAGGCGGGATTCCCGGAGCGGGCACCATGGGCGCGTCGCTGATCAATATCTCCAGTGGTGGCACCAGTAAGCTGTCCGGTTTCATGGCCGGGGTGTTCTCTCTGGCGGCATTCCTGCTGCTGGCGCCGCTGATTGCGTGGGTGCCTGTCGCCGCACTGGCGGGAATCCTCATCGTCATCGGTTTGCGGATGATCGATACGCACAGCCTGGCGTTTTTCTTCAATCCGGCCACACGCCTCGATTTCATCGTCATCCTGGCGGTCATCCTGGTGGCGATATTCGGTAACCTGATCGCGGCATCCGGCGTGGGGGTTGCGTTGGCGATCCTGCTGTTCATTCGCGAACAGACGCGCAGCTCTGTGGTGCGCAACCGCTTTGAGGGCAAGGAATATTTCCACAAACATTCGCTCAGGGTGCAGAGCGTCGACCATATTGTGCAGAACGCCAACCAGTCGGTGATCTTCGAGCTACAAGGCAGTCTGTTCTTTGGTACTGCAAGCCAGTTGCAGGGGGCGCTGGAAAAAGAGATCGGTGAACGCAAATTCGTCATCCTCAGTATGCGTCGGGTGCAGTCGCTGGACATCACTGCGACCCATGTGCTTGAGCAGATCAAAGATAGGCTGGAAGAATGCGATGCCTATCTGGTGTTCTGCGACATCCCCAAGGATCTGCCCAGCGGCCTTAAGATGAAACGTTTCCTCAAGGCCACCGGGGTGGTGCGACCGACCAACAAAGCGTTCGCTTTCAAGAAGCTCGATGAAGCGCTCGAGTGGGTGATGACGCAGGGTGAAGTGACGGCAGCAGTACACCAGCAACCGATTTTTGAGATGCACAAGCTGCCGATATTCTCGGGGCAGAGCAAGGAATCGCTGGAGGCATTGGAAGCCTTGATGGAGGTGCGCGCAATCAAGGCGGGCGAGCAGGTATTCAGCGCTGGCAATAAGGATGATGAGCTCCTGATCGTGCGTCAGGGGGCGATCAAGGTGACCGTGCCGATCGCCGGACGGGAAGATTATCACCTGATCAGCTGTGGTATGGGCGAGATTGTCGGCGGCAGCGGGTTCCTTGAAGGCGGCGCGCATATTACCGATGCCTTGGCGCTAACCGATGCTGATGTCTATGTGCTGTCGCGCAAGCGATTTGACCTACTGGCGCAGCAGCATCCAGGGCTTGCCCTGGCGATTATCAAGAACGTGGCGGTCAATCTCACTTTCAGATTGCGCGCCGCCATCGCGGAGATGCAGGCGATACGGGGTTAGTCCCGGCGGGGATGGAAAGTCACCGGTACAGTGGTCGGTGGCGCCGATTTCAAAATATGTTTCTTTGCTTTTCCCATAACGTGCATCTCGCACTTTCTGCAATCGAATTCCAAGCGTAGTTTTTCGCTGCCGTTGACCAGTGTCATCGGTTCTGCGCGCACTTGGCCTTGTACGCCGATCACGCCTTTGGCTTGTTTGGGGCACAGGCTCAGGGAATAACGGATGCAATGGCGGGTGATCATCAGCGGCACATCTCCAGCTTCTTCGTGCGCTTCGTACGCCGCCTCGATGAGTTTCACGCCGTGCTTGGCATAGAAGCTACGCGCGGCACTGTTGTACACGTTGGAAAGGAAGGTGAGGGACTCTTCCGGATAACGCGCGGGCGGTTCCACTGCGGGTTTGCGCGGCAGGCGGGTATAGGTGGTGAGGCGGGCCGCTTCGAGTTGTTCTACGGCGGCACGACGTAGATGGTTGATGAGCGAACTGGGGACGAACCAGGGGTGTGACCAGTGGATGGCGATGGCATCGTGTAGGAGCGAGCCATGCTCGCGATCAAGCGTGTTGTCGCGGGCATGGCCCGCTCCTACAGGGGCGTCAAGTTCGAAATCGGTATTGCCGAAACGCGCCAGTTGTTCGCGTACGTTATTTTCCGCTTCGGACGGGTTCTTGGCTGGCTGTTTCTCGAATGTGCTGTTGGCGAAGACGGTGATGCCGTCTTCGTCTTGCAACGTGAGCGCGAAGCCTTCTGGCGTTTCGCTGAAGCTGGCGCTGATGCGGATCTTGCGCTCGGCAGATTTCTTGGTGAGCGTTTGTTCCCAGGCGTGGTCGCGGTTGCGGCTGATGGTGAGGCCAATGCGCAAGCCCGTTAAGGTGTGCATGGGTTCGTTCGGGAACACGCGCCACACTTTGCCTCTGCGCTCGACCACGTTGGCTTGCAGCCCCAGCACTTCGCGTTTGTGCAGATAGTTCAAACCATCGCTGTTCGACAGGTCTGCGTTCGTTTCCATCTCGAACCAGGTGTCGCCGAGCTTGGTCACCGTGCCTAACTCAAGGCCGACGAAGGTGGGGGTATCGAATGCGCCGATGTCGGCCTTGCGTCCGTTGGAGAAATAATCGGTCGCACCGCGATGGAAGGTCTTGTCGGGATCGGGCGTGAATAGCAGCCGGGTCTTGCCGCTGGAAGCAGCGTGTAATTCGGGCTGTTCGTCGAGTATCTCGTCGAGCAAACGACGGTAGTGCCCGGTGATGTTTTTCACGTAGGGCGCATCTTTGTAGCGCCCTTCGATCTTGAAACTGCGCACTCCGGCGGCGATCAGGGCGCGCAGGTTGGCGCTCTGGTTGTTGTCCTTCACCGACAGCAGATGTTTTTCGAACGCGACGATCTGTCCTTTGTTGTCTTGCAAGGTATAGGGCAGGCGGCAGGCTTGCGAACAGTCGCCGCGATTGGCGCTGCGCCCGGTGTGCGCGTGGCTGATGTTGCACTGGCCGGAATAAGCCACACACAGCGCGCCGTGGATGAAGTGTTCGATGACGGTGTCTGAAGGTACGACGGCGCGCACCGCTTTGATCTCTTCTATGGTTAATTCGCGCGCCAGCACCAGTTGCGAAAAACCGACCTCGGCCAGAAAACGCGCTTTCTCCGGTGTGCGGATATCGCATTGGGTGGAGGCGTGCAGGTCGATGGGCAGCAGGTCGAGTTCCAGCAGTCCCATGTCCTGGACGATCAGTGCATCGACACCCGCGTCATGGCAGTCGTAAGCCAGCTTGCGTGCGGCCTCCAGTTCGGCATCGTGCAGGATGGTGTTGAGCGTGACGTAGATCTTGGCGTGGAAGCGGTGCGCGTACTCCACCAGTGCCGCGATGTCTGCTATCGAATTGCCCGCTTTGTCGCGCGCGCCGAACGATGGCCCGCCGATATATACCGCGTCCGCACCATGCAACACGGCCTCGCGGCCAATGGCGGCAGTTTTCGCGGGGGCGAGCAGTTCGAGATGTCGATGCGGGTTTTGCATGGCGGCGGATTATACCCGCCGCCATGCCGGGTTACGCTCAGGTGATGAGGTGTTTGTCGCGCAAAGTGTCGATGATTTCCTGGATCACGGCGGGATCATCGATGGTCGAAGGCACGTTGTATTGTTTGCCGTTGACGATGCCGTTCAGGGTTTTGCGCAACGTTTTGCCCGAGCGGGTCTTGGGCAGGCGCTTGAGGATGACGGTATCCTTGTAGCAGGCGATGGCGCCGATGTTCTCGCGGATGCGGTTGATCAGTTCCTTCTGCAACACCTCTTCGGTGATGGTCACGCCGGATTTTAATACCACCAGCCCCATCGGCACATGTCCCTTGAGTTCGTCCTCGCGCGCGATGACGGCGCACTCGGCCACTGCCGGATGTCCGGCCACCACTTCCTCGATCTCGCCGGTGGAGAGACGGTGTCCCGCCACGTTGATTACGTCGTCCACGCGGCCCATCACGAACACATAGCCTTCGTCGTCGATGTAGCCGCCGTCGCCGGTGGTGTAGTAACCGGGCAAGAAGCTCAGATAGCCGTCGCGGAACTTGTTGTCGTCGCCCCAGATGCGGTTCAGGCAGCTCGGGGGTAGTGGCAGCTTGATGGCGATGTAGCCCTGTTCGTTGCGCGCCAGTTGCTTGCCGTTCTCGTCGAGGATGCGCACGTCGAAGCCGGGCGTGGGCAGGGTGGAAGAGCCCAGCTTCACCGGCAACGGTTGCACACCCCACAGGTTGGCGGTGATGCCCCAGCCGGTCTCGGTCTGCCACCAGTGGTCCACCACGGTCTTGCCGCTTTTCTCGGTCAGCCATTCCTGTGTCGGCGGATCGAGACGTTCGCCCGCCGAGAAGATCACCTGCAAGCTCGACAGGTCATAGGGCTTCATCATCAGCGCATCCGGATCTTCCTTTTTCACCGCGCGGAACGCGGTGGGCGCGGTGAAGAACGACTTCACCTTGTACTCGGAGATGATGCGCCACAGTGCGCCCGCGTCCGGCGTCATGATGGGTTTGCCTTCATAGACGATGGTCGTGCAGCCGTGCAGCAGCGGGCCGTACACGATGTAAGAGTGCCCGACCACCCAGCCCACGTCTGACGCCGCCCAGAACACATCACCCGGCTCGACGTTGTAGATCGCCTTCATGCTGTAGTTGAGTGCTACCGCATGGCCGCCGTTCTCGCGCACCACGCCTTTCGGTTTGCCGGTGGTGCCGGAGGTGTAGAGGATGTAGAGCGGGTCGCTGCCTTTCACCGGCGTGCAGCCGACGGCCTTGGCTTTCGCCAGCAATGAGCTCCAGTCATGGTCGCGTCCGGCGATCATGCTCGCGTTCGCCTGCGGACGTTGCAGCACCACGCAGCTTTGCGGCTTGTGTTTGGCCAGCTCGAAGGCTTTGTCCACCAGCGGCTTGTATTCGATGACGCGCTTCACTTCGATGCCGCAGGAGGCGGTCATGATGACCTTGGGGGTGGCATCGTCGATGCGCACGGCCAGTTCGGGTGGTGCGAAACCGCCGAACACCACCGAGTGAATCGCGCCCAGCCGCGCCACCGCCAGCATCGCGACCACGGCTTCAGGGATCATCGGCATGTAGATGATGACGCGGTCGCCTTTGACTACGCCGAGTTCGGCCAGCATGCCCGCCGTACGCGCGACCTGGTCGGTCAGTTCGGCGTAGGTATATTTCTTCTTGGTATCGGTGACGGGGGAGTCGTAGATGATCGCAGTCTGGTTGCCACGACCGTTCTTCACGTGATGATCGAGTGCCATGTAGCAGGTGTTCATCTCGCCATCGGCGAACCAGTGGCCGATGCCGTCGGCATCCTGCTGCAAGATGGTTTGCGGGAATTTGTACCATTCCAGCGCCTTGGCCTGGTCGCGCCAGAAGCCTTCCGGATCATTCATGGAACGTTGGTATTCGGCTTGGTAACTCATGTCTGACTCCTCCCGTTATGAACCCATCCCCGACCTCACACCTGTCAGTGCTGGGAGTCTATAAAACCACTCTCAAAAACTGTCTCCCGGAACACGTACCCAGCCTTCCATCAGCACGCGTGCGCTGCGGCTCATGGTGACTTTCTCTACTTGCCACTCACCACCGTTCTTGCTGGCGGCGGCACCGACTCGCAATGTACCGGATGGATGCCCGAACTTCACCACATTGCGTTCACCGCCTCCAGCCGCCAGATTTACCAGCGTACCGGGAATCGCTGCGGCCGTGCCGATCGCAACCGCTGCCGTGCCCATCATGGCATGGTGCAGCTTACCCATCGACAGGGCGCGCACCAGCAGATCGATTTCAGACGCTTTGATCGTTTTGCCGCTGGATGCCACATGGTCAACAGGGGGCGCGACAAAAGCGACCTTCGGGGTATGTTGGCGCGTCGCGGCTTCTTCCGGGGTCTTGATCAGCCCCATGCGCAATGCGCCTGCCACGCGGATCTTTTCGAAACGCGCCAGTGCTGCCGGGTCGGTATTGATGGCTTCGCGCAGTTCGGTACCGGTGTAACCGATATCTTTTGCATTCACGAACACGGTCGGGATGCCGGCTGTGATCATGGTGGCCTTGAAGGTGCCGACTCCCGGCACTTCCAGATCGTCGACCAGATTGCCGGTCGGGAACAGGCTGCCGCCTTCTTCACTGTCATCGGAGGGGTCCATGAACTCCAGCACGATCTCCGCTGCCGGGAAGGTCACGCCATCCAGCTCGAAATCACCGGTCTCCTGTACCTGACCGTTGCTGACTGGCACATGAGCAATGATCGTCTTGCTGATGTTGGCCTGCCAGATGCGCACGGTGCAGACACCCTCTTTAAGACGTGCGGCATCAATGTATCCGGCATGGATCGCGAAAGCACCCGCACCCGTGGACAGGTTGCCGCAGTTACCGCTCCAGTCGACGAAGTCCTTGTCGATGGAGATCTGGCCGTAGAGGTAATCCACGTCATGACCGGGGCGCGTGCTCTTGGCCAAGATCACGCACTTGCTGGTGCTGGAGGTCGCGCCGCCCATGCCGTCGATCTGCGCGGCGTAGGGGTCGGGGCTGCCGATCACGCGCTGGAACAACTTGTCACGCGCCTTGCCGGGGACCTGTGCCGCTTTTGGCAAGTCTTCCAGTCGGAAGAACACACCTTTCGAGGTGCCACCGCGCATATACGTGGCGGGGATTTTTATTTGGGTTTGCGCCATCATGCTGCTCCTTCGAGGAAGTCTTGCGCAAAGCGTTGCAGCACACCGCCCGCGTTATAGACACGCACTTCGGCAGCGGTATCCAGACGGCAGGTGACAGGGATGCGCACCGAAGCACCATTCTTGCGGTGCATGATCACGGTCAGGTTGGCGCGCGGCGTGATGTTGCCTTCCACATCAAAAGTCTCGGTGCCGTCGATGGCGTAGGTCTTGCGCGTATCGCCCGCCTTGAACTCCAGCGGCAGCACGCCCATGCCGACCAGGTTGGTACGGTGGATGCGCTCGAAACCTTCCGCCACGATGGCTTCCACACCGGCCAGACGCACGCCTTTGGCTGCCCAGTCACGCGACGAGCCCTGACCGTAGTCGGCGCCCGCGATGATGATCAGGTTCTGCTTGCGACCCATGTAGGTCTCGATGGCTTCCCACATGCGCATCACCTTGCCGTCCGGTTCGACGCGGGCGAGGGAACCTTTCTTCACCTCACCGTTGACCACGGCCATCTCGTTGACCAGTTGCGGGTTGGCGAAGGTGGCGCGTTGTGCGGTGAGGTGGTCGCCGCGGTGTGTCGCATAGGAGTTGAAGTCCTCCTCCGGCAGGCCCATCTTCGCCAAATATTCACCGGCAGCAGAGTCGAGCAGGATCGCGTTGGAAGGCGATAAATGGTCAGTGGTGATGTTGTCCGGCAACACCGCGAGCGGACGCATCCCCTTCATCGTGCGAACACCTGCCAGTGCGCCTTCCCAATACGGCGGACGACGGATGTAGGTGGACTGCGGACGCCAGTCGTACAGCGGGCTTTTCGCCGCTTCAATGACGCCCAAGTCGAACATCGGGATGTAGATCTGCTTGAACTGTTCCGGCTTCACGCAAGCTGCAACGATGGCGTCGATCTCTTCGTCGGAAGGCCAGATGTCTTTCAACATGACCGGCTTGCCGGACTTGTCGGTGCCCAGCGCATCCTGCTCGATGTCGAGGCGCACCGTACCCGCGATGGCGTATGCAACGACCAGCGGCGGGGAAGCCAGGAAGGCTTGCTTGGCATACGGGTGGATACGTCCGTCGAAGTTGCGGTTGCCGGACAGTACGGCGGTGGCGTACAGGTCGCGATCGATGATTTCCTGTTGGATCTTTGGATCGAGTGCGCCGGACATGCCGTTACAGGTGGTGCAGGCGAAGCCGACGATACCGAAGCCCAGTTTTTCCAGCTCCGTCAGCAAGCCCGCTTCTTTCAGATACAGCTCGGCGACTTTGGAGCCGGGCGCAAACGAAGTCTTGACCCAAGGCTTGCGCAGCAGACCCAGCGCGTTGGCTTTCTTCGCCAGCAAAGCGGCGGCAACCACGTTGCGCGGGTTGGAAGTGTTGGTGCAGGAAGTGATGGCAGCGATGATGACGGCGCCATCCGGCATCAGACCCTGCGCTTCTTCGGTCTTGCCTGCTGCCAGCTTCGCTTCGTCGGCGATGCCGCGCTCGTGCAGGGCGGAGGTCGGTAGACGACGGTGCGGATTGGAGGGCCCTGCCATGTTGCGCACTACGCTGGAGAGATTGAATTCCAGCACGCGTTCGTATTCGGCCGCAACCATTTGATCCGCCCAAAGGCCGGTGGTCTTGGCGTAGTTTTCTACGAGCGCGACCTGTTCCGGCTCGCGACCAGTCAGCTTCAGGTAGGTGATGGTCTGCGCGTCGATGTAGAACATCGCCGCCGTGCCACCATACTCCGGGCACATGTTGGAAATGGTCGCGCGGTCGCCGATGGTGAGACTGTCTGCACCTGCGCCGAAGAATTCGACCCAGGCGCCGACCACCTTTTCCTTGCGCAGGAACTCGGTCAGCGCCAGCACGATGTCGGTGGCAGTGATGCCGGGCTGACGCTTGCCGACCAGCTTCACGCCGACGATGTCCGGCAGTCGCATCATGGAAGGCAGGCCCAGCATGACGGTTTCGGCTTCCAGACCGCCGACACCGATGGCGATCACGCCGAGCGCATCGACGTGCGGGGTATGCGAGTCAGTCCCCACGCAGGTATCGGGGAAGGCCACACCGTCACGTGCTTGGATCACCGGCGACATCTTCTCCAGATTGATCTGGTGCATGATGCCGTTGCCGGCGGGGATCACATCGACGTTCTTGAACGCAGTCTTCGTCCACTCGATGAAGTGGAAGCGGTCTTCGTTGCGACGGTCTTCGATCTCACGGTTCTTGCGGAAGGCATCCTTGTCGAAACCGGCGGCTTCCACGGCCAGCGAGTGGTCGACGATCAGCTGCGTCGGCACGACCGGGTTGACCAAAGATGGGTCGCCGCCCTGATCGGCGATCGCATCGCGCAGACCGGCGAGGTCCACCAGTGCGGTCTGGCCCAGGATGTCGTGGCAAACAACACGGGCGGGATACCACGGGAAATCCAGGTCGCGCTTGCGCTCGATCAATTGTTTCAGCGCATCGGTCAATTCTCCCGGTTCGCAGCGGCGCACCAGTTGTTCTGCCAGCACTTTGGAAGTGTAGGGCAGCTTGGCATAAGCGCCGGGCTGGATAGCTTCGACTGCCGCACGGGTGTCGAAGTAGTCCAACTTGGTTCCGGCTAAAGGCTTGCGGTATTTGGTGTTCATAATGTCCTAAAAACCTTAGTTGCCCGCAGATTGCACAGATTAACGCCGATTAAAACAAACCATTACAGCGATTCTGTTACTTATCTTTGGGGTGATGCAGTCTCCGTAGGTGGCCGCATAAAAATCTGCGTTAATCTGTGTAATCTGCGGGCTGAATTACGTTCTTTTGGTTTAACGCCTTTCAATCGGCACCCACGCCAGATTCTCCGGCCCGACGTAGTTCGCACTTGGGCGGATGATCTTGCCGTCGGCGCGCTGTTCCATCACGTGCGCACCCCAGCCGGTGACGCGCGAGATGACGAACAGCGGCGTGAACATCTCGGTTGGCACGCCCATCTGGTTATAGGACACGGCGGAGAACCAGTCGAGGTTGGGGAACATCTTCTTCAGGTTCCACATCACCGTCTCCAGACGCGCGGCGATGTCGAACATCAGCATGTCGCCGTTCTCTTTCGAAAGCCCCTGTGCCACGCGCTTGATCACTTCGTTGCGCGGATCGGCGATGGTGTAGACCGGGTGGCCGAAGCCGATGACGATCTCCTTGCGGCCCACGCGCTCGCGGATGTCGGCTTCCGCTTCGTCCGCGCTCTTGTATCGGCTCTGGATGCGGAACGCTTCCTCGTTGGCGCCGCCGTGCTTCGGCCCGCGCAGTGCGCCGATCGCGCCGGTGATGCAGGAGTAGATATCGGAGTTGGTGCCCGCGATCACGCGCGCGGTGAAGGTGGAGGCGTTGAACTCATGCTCGGCGTAAAGGATGAGCGAAGTGTGCATCGCGCGTACCCAAGATTCCTTCGCGGGCTTGCCGTGCAGCAGGTGCAGGAAATGGCCGCCGATGGAATCGTCGTCGGTCTCCACTTCGATGCGGCGGCCAGAGTGGCTGAAGTGATACCAGTACACCAGCATCGAGCCGAAGCTCGCCATCAGGCGGTCGATGATCTCTTTCGTTTTGGTGGGGTCGTGCTTCTCGGATTCCTGTTCCACCGTGCCCAGCACCGAGCAGCCGGTGCGCATCACATCCATCGGATGTGCGTTGGCAGGCAGGGCTTCCAGCGCCTGCTTCACCGCCTGCGGCAGACCGCGCAGCGATTTGAGCTTGGTTTTGTAGGCTTGCAGTTGCGCGGCGTTCGGCAGCGTGCCGTGAATGAGCAGATGCGCGATCTCCTCGAACTCCGCCTGCTCGGCGAAGTCGAGGATGTCGTAACCGCGATAGTGCAGGTCGTTGCCGGTGCGGCCCACGGTACAGACTGCGGTGTTGCCTGCGACCGTGCCGGAAAGAGCGACGGACTTCTTGGGTTTGGGTAGTGTGCTTTCTTCTGCCATGGTGTGCTCCCTTCAGTAAATCAAATTTCTTTTATCTATCCCCTCTCCCGCAAGCGGGAGAGGGGCAGGGGTGAGGGGTGTTGAGATTAATCCAAATTGGCTTGTACGCGCCGCCCCTCATCCCCAACCCTCCTCCCGCCTGCGGGAGAAGGGAGAAAACCGTTACTCGCTGCCTTTCTCCGCAAACAACCGATCCAGCTGCTGCTCGTAGGCGTGATAACCGAGATAGTCGTAAAGTTCCATGCGTGTCTGCATCGTCGGCACCACGTTCTGCTGTGTGCCGTCGGCGAGGATATGTTGATACACGTTCAGCGCCGCCTTGCTCATCGCACGATAGGCCGAGAGCGGATACAGCACCAGCCCAATGCCCACGCCCGCCAGTTCGGTGGTGGTGAACAGCGGCGTCGCACCGAACTCGGTGATGTTGGCCAGCACCGGCACTTTCACTGTCTTGGTGAACTCGGCGTATTGCTCCAGTTTGGTCATCGCTTCGGGGAAGATCATGTCTGCACCGGCTTCGACGCAGGCATGTGCGCGGTCGATGGCGCTTTGCATACCTTCCACCGCCAGCGCGTCGGTGCGCGCCATGATGACGAAGCTGCTGTCGGTGCGCGCATCCACGGCGGCTTTTACGCGGTCCACCATTTCGCTCTGGCTCACGATGGCCTTGTTGGGGCGGTGGCCGCAGCGTTTCTGCATTACCTGGTCCTCGATGTGGAAACCGGCCGCGCCGGCCTGCGCCACTTCGCGCGTGGCGCGCGCGATGTTGAAAGCGCCGCCCCAGCCGGTGTCGACATCCACCAGCAGCGGCAGGTCGCTCGCGGCGGTGATGCGGCGGGTGTCTTCGCACACGTCATGCAATGTGGTGATGCCGAGGTCGGGGATGCCGAGCGAGGAAGCCGCCACGCCGCCGCCGGAGAGGTACAGCGCCTTGTGTCCGCTCTTTTGCGCGAGGATGGCGCAATAGGCGGTGACGGCACCGACGACTTGCAAAGGATGATTGTCTGCGACGGCGCGGCGTAGTTTGTTGCCGGGGGTATTATTCATGCGGTTTCCTTTTCTTCCTTATCGATCATCTCGCTGATGCTGCGCCAGGCACCTTGGATATGGCGGCGCATGAGCAGTTCGGCCAGTTCGCCGTCGCGGTTCGCCAATGCGTTGACGATCTGGCGATGCTGGCTGAGTGCGGGTTGGGTGCGTTGGGCGTTGCGGCTGGTGCGGTAGCGGCACATGCGCAGCAATTGATACTGCTCGCTGCCAAGCATGTCCATCAGCATCTGGTTGCGACTGCCGCGCGCGATCTGGTAATGGAAGTCGAGGTCGCCCTCGCTTTGGGCATACACCTTGCCGGCCTGTTTCTGGATCTGTTTCTCATCCTGGTCGAGCAGGGTGCTCAACTGGGCAATCTCGTCATCACTCATCTGGGTCGCCGCGATACGGCAGGCCATACCTTCCAGTGCCTCGCGCACGGTGTAGAGGTCTGATAGGGTCTTGCGATCCAGCACCACGACACGTGCTCCGGCATTGGGAATGCGTTTCACCAGTCGCATGCCTTCGAGATGACGCAACGCCTCGCGCAGCGGGCCGCGCCCCATACCGAAACGTTCAGCCAGTTCGGCTTCGTTCAGTTTTTGGCCTTGGGCCAACTCGCCGGTGACGATGCTTTGTGCCAGACGGCGCGAAGCGATGTCCGCCAAAGTGCCTTGTTGTGGGGTATCGAGCAACATCCCAAGAACTCCGATTGTCGACAATGTTGCGGAATCCTAGCACTTAAAACGGATTGTTGTGCAATATATTTTGCTTATGTCGACAAAATTGGCGTTTTGGGCTGAATTCGGGAATGAGAAACAAACAAGCCCGCATCACTGCGGGCTTGGCGGGGTGGTGCGGATGTCTGGCGAGGCTGGTTTTAAACCAGGCCCATTGCCACCAGCGCGATGAACGCCGCAAATAAAGCGAAGTGACTGATACCCTCGATGGCGTTCGTTTCGCCGTCGTGCAGGTTGTTCATCACGGTGACGAAGGTGAGCAGTAGCAATCCGCCCTGTATCGGAGTAAGTGCCATGACGATACGGTCACCGCTGAACAATGCGATGAATTCGATCACCGGTAGCGTGAGCAGAACAGTAGCGAGTGACGCACCCAGCGCGATGTTGACCGTGGTCTGCATGCGATCCTGTTGAGCGGCTTTGAGTGCGGTGAGGATCTCCGGACTGGCCGAGATCAGGGCGACCAATACGGCGGGAATCGATTTGGGCAGACTGCTGCCCGCCAGCCCGGCATCCAGTAGCACGGACAACACTTCGGACAATAGACCGACCAATACGATGGCTCCGAGCATGATGCCGACGTGAAGACTGTTCGGACTATGTATTTCATCGTGCGCCTCTTCATCTGCCTCGCTGGAATACTCGAAGAAAGTACGGTGTTCCACAGTCTGCAAACGCAGGAAACCGGCATACATGACGGCCATGATGCCGATCGAGAAGATGGAGTAGATGTGCCATTTGTCGTCCGGTACGAAATCGGGGATGAACATGCCGATACCGATGGCGACCAGCAGCATGGCAACAAAAGAATTGGCCGACGAGATGTTGTATTTGGTCTGGCCGTGTTTGAGTCCGCCGACGATGGCAGCGAGACCGAGAATGCCGTTGATGTCGAACATCACGGCGGAGAATACTGTATCGCGCGCCAGTGTGGGATTCGGTTCTCCCATCAATAACACCACCAAGATCACTACCTCGACCGACACGGCAGCAAGCGTGAGGATCAGTGTGCCGTAGGGTTCACCGAAGCGGATCGCCAGAACTTCGGCATGGTGGGCGATACGAAAGGCGACACCGATGATGGCCGCGAGGATCACCAGCAGCAGCCCCCACAGTGCGCCGCCACCGTGCTCGACGGCACCGTGTTCAAGCGCAAAACCCAGGCCCAGCACAATCAGCGCGATGGCAATGGGGAATTCGGATTTGAGATATTTCATGGGTAGTCCTTAGCAGCGTTGGTAGGTGACGAAATGATATTGCAGCGGTTGCGGTGTTTCCTGTGAGTGTACTTCGCGGGCAGTTTCATGCCAGTGTATTTTATCGAATGCGGGGAAGTGTGTATCACCTTCCACATCCTGCTGGATCTCGGTGACATAGAGCGTGTCGGCGAGTTGTAGCGATTGTGCGTAGATATCTGCACCCCCGACGATGAAAATCTCCGTATCTCCGGCACAAGTCTTGATCGCGTCCGGTATCGAATGCGCCATTAAACAGCCTTCGATCTTCAGATTGGTGTCACGTGTCACCACTACGGTGGTGCGCCCCGGCAAAGGCTTGCCGATGGAATCGAAGGTCTTGCGCCCCATGATCATGTGATGCCCCATGGTCAGCGCCTTGAAACGCTTCAGGTCTTCCGGGCAGCGCCAAGGCAACGTGTTGTTGATGCCGATGGTGCGGTTGCGCGCCATTGCGACAATTAACGAGAGCTTGCTCATATCGCTACGGGGGCTTTGATCGCTGGGTGCGGGTCGTAACCCTCAAGGGTGAAGTCCTCGAACTTGAAGCCGAAGATGTCTTTCACATCAGGGTTGATCTTCATGGTCGGCAACGCGCGCGGTTCGCGCGACAACTGCAGCGCGGTCTGCTCCATATGGTTGGAATACAGGTGCGCATCGCCGAATGTATGCACGAAGTCACCCGGCTTCAGTCCGCACACCTGCGCCATCATCATGGTCAGCAGCGCGTAGCTGGCGATATTGAAGGGTACGCCGAGGAAGATGTCGGCACTGCGCTGGTACAGCTGGCAGGATAATTTCCCATCTGCCACGTAGAACTGGAAGAACGCATGGCAGGGCGCCAGCGCCATCTTGTCCAGCTCGCCCACGTTCCAGGCCGAGACGATGATGCGGCGCGAATCGGGATTGTTCTTGAGCTGGTCTACCGCGATCTTGATCTGGTCGATCACGCGCCCGTCGATGGTCTCCCACGAGCGCCACTGCTTGCCGTACACCGGGCCGAGGTTGCCGTTCTCGTCCGCCCACTCATCCCAGATGCTGACCCCGTTGTCCTTGAGGTATTTGGTGTTGGTGCTGCCCTGCAGGAACCACAGCAGTTCATGGATGATGGATTTCAGGTGGCACTTCTTGGTGGTGACCAGCGGGAAGCCCTTGGAAAGATCGAAACGCATCTGGTAGCCGAACACGCTGGTGGTGCCGGTGCCGGTGCGGTCGGATTTTTTGGTGCCGTGGTCCAGCACGTGTTGCATGAGATCTAGGTAATTGCGCATGGATAACCCACAAAATCGATTGACCACAGAGATACCGAGACACAGAGAAAAGCTCAAGACGAAACACGCGGGTGACAGAAGTCGATATCAACAGCGTTAATTGTTGCAAAGATATTGCCTTGGTTTCCTTTGTGTCTCAGTGTCTCTGTGGTGAAATGTTTTTTCAGCGATAATGACAAGATTCACCATTTATCGAGGACGTAATGCTAGCACAACTGACCCTGTCTTCCTCCCTGAGCAAGACACTGCGTAACCGTCATGTATTGTTGTTGTTGCCCAAAGCCAAGGCTCTGCCGAAAGACCTGCCCTATGGCGAGTTGCTCGCCGCAGTGCTTAAGCGCCGTGATATGAAAGTTGACGAGCTGGCGAAGTCGCCGCTCAGTGCCTGTGCCGATGACGGTGGGCTGGTGGTCTGGGCGATGCTCGATCCCGATAAGGACACTTTTGCACAGCAGGTGCAGGTGCGCAAGGCTTTGCAACTGTTGCTGGAGGAACAGCCAAAGCAAATCGGCATCGTGGTGTTGGGTGATGCGGCGCAGCGGCAGCGTGGCGCTGAATCGGCGGTATACGGTGCATGGGTGAACGGTGCTTTGTTGCCGGTGCGCAAGAAAAAAGACGAGCGCAAAGCCTTGCAAAAGATCGAGCTGTTCGGCGGCAAGGGCGGGTTCGATGCACTCAGGGCGCAGGCTGCGGGCAATCTATTGTGCCGCGAATTGACGGTGCTGCCGCCGAACGAGCTGACGCCGGGTGTGTATCGCGCGCGTATCAAGAAACTGGCACAAGCCAACGGCTGGGAGCTTGATGAATTTACTTTGCCCAAGCTGCGCAAGCTGGGGGCGGGCGCGTTTGTCGCGGTGGCGCAGGGTAGTGCGGATGAAGATGCGGCCATCGTGCATCTCAGCTACAAACACCCCAAGGCCAAACAGACCGTGGCGCTGGTGGGCAAGGGCATCTGTTTCGATACCGGCGGGCACAACCTCAAGCCCGCGCGCTACATGCACAACATGCACGAGGATATGAACGGTTCCGCTGTGGCACTGGGTATCCTGCTGGCGGCGACGCAGCAGCAGTTGCCGGTGAACATCGATTGCTGGCTGGCGCTGGCGCAGAACCATATCAGTCCCAAGGCATACAAACAAAACGACATCGTCACCGCGCTGAACGGCACCACTATCGAGGTGATCCACACCGATGCCGAGGGGCGTATGGTGTTGTCCGACACACTCACGCTGGCCTCGCGCGGAAAGCCGGATCTGATGATCGATTTCGCCACACTCACCGGCAGCATGGCAACCGCTTTGGGCGCGCGCTACAGCGGCGTGTTCGCCACCAGTGACGAATTGGCGCAACGTGCGGTGAGCGCGGGCAGGCAGACCGGCGAGCGGCTGTGTGCCTTCCCGCAGGACGAAGATTACGAACCCGCGCTCGATTCCAAAGTTGCCGACATCAAGCAATGCACGCTGGATGGTGATGCCGATCACATCCTGGCCACGCGTTTCCTCAAGCGTTTCGTGGAGAAAGACGTGCCCTGGCTGCATGTCGATCTGTCTTCCAGTCGTTGCGAGGGCGGGCTGGGTATCGTCGCGCACGAGGTGAACGGTTTCGGTGTCGCCTGGGGTTTGGCTATGTTGCAGCGATGAGTTGTCATTTCACAATGAGGGGGGCGGAATGAATACATGGTTGGTGCAGGTCGCCAGATTTAAGCCGGACTTTCTGCCCGGCTGGTTGTTCTGGATGTTGTTGTTGATGGCGGCATCATTCGCAGCCGTGATCGGAGCTGCCGGGTTATGGGTGTTGTTCACACAAGTCGAATTTCTGTAGCGGATCGATTGTGGTTGTTGAAGTTTGCCGGCCTATGGTAGATTTCCGGCGCAGCAGAAAAACGTGATTTTCCAAAAATACAGAAGGGAGTAAACATGAAAAAGGCACTATCCAGCATCGCACTCGCACTCTCCCTCACGGTGATGGCTTCGCCCGGTGCGCAGGCAGGAACTACCCAGAGCGCCGTTGGTTGCGGTATCGGCACGATGCTGTTCGATAACTCGACCGGTCTGCTGTACAGCCTGTTGGCGATGACCACCAACTCCTCCACATTCAACACCGTTTCGATGACCCTGGGTCTGGGTAACTGCCCGACCGGCGCATCCATCCGGGGCCAGATCGCCAGCTTCATCGAGTTCAACAAGCCGCAGCTGGCAGTCGAGGTCGCCCAAGGCCAGGGAGACCGTCTGGCCGCGCTGGTGACGATGTTCGGCGTGAAAGAAACTAACCGTCCGGCAGCTATCTCCGCACTGAAAGCCAACCAAGTCGCTATCTTCAGTCAGTCCTCTACCGAGGCGATCCAGAACGAGATGGACAAGACCCTGCAAGCCTACATTTCCTGATCGACAGGCTTGAGCACGAACAACCGAGGCTGCGGCCTCGGTTTTTTGTTGCCGCGATATCGCAATGATTCCCCGTTTCCTTCTGGCTCTCTTGTTGCTGGTACAGGCCGTCCCCGCTTACGCGCAGCAGGCGGATGATTCCCATGCCGCAGATATCGAGAAGATGCTGGTATTGGCGCGGCAGGCGCAACTGGCGCAACGCGCCGAGTGGCACAAGATCAATCTCTATCATGTGCGTTTCGGCGGTTGGAAGAGCCGTGTCGACGATCCAAGTTATTTCCTGTCGCCCGACGGCGCGCATGATCCTGCGGCCGAACTGGAGGCGACCATACGCGGCGCATTCGATGATTCCATGGCGAACAACAGCCGCCAGCCGAACGTGTGCCGCTGGATCGCGCGTTACGGCTTTCTGAGCCGCAGCATGCGGGCCTTGGGTTTCACTTATGAGCTGCCGCGTTGCGAGGGTTTCGAGCGCTGGAAGTCGGGTATCGCCACACACAGGGCGACGCTGGTGTTCGCCTCGGTCTATTTGAACAGTCCGGCTTCCATGTACGGGCATGCCTTCATCCGTTTCGACAGCGAGACACCCGGCCAATACAACCGCCTGAACGATGCGACCGTGGGTTATTTCGTGCAGGGGCGCGACGGCAACGGCGCGATGTTCCTGTTACGCAGCCTGTTCGGCGGGTATCCGGGGGCGTTCGGTTTTGTGCCGTATTACGTGAAGGTGCGTGAATATGCCGATCTGGAGAACCGCGATCTGTGGGAATACCAGACCGATCTGCGGAGCGAGGAAATCGAGCGCATGCTGGCGTTCATCTGGGAGCAGAGTTTCACCTACATGGACTATTATTTCTTCGATGACAACTGCGCACTGATGTTGCTGGCTTCTTTCGAGGCGGCGCGTCCGGAACTGGATCTCATCGAACAAGCCAAGCCATGGTATATCCCGCTGGATATGCTCAAGCTGGTGCTACAGCAGCCAGGGCTGGTTGCCAGCAGCCATTACCGTCCGTCGCAGTACAACACACTGCTGCACAATTACGATCTGGCGACGGAGGTCGAGCAGGCGCAGGCATTAGCGTTGTCGGAGGGGCGAACAGAGATGCCACCGGGTAGGGAGCAGGCGCGGATACTGGATCTGAGTCTGGGTATGCTGGAATATCAGCGTAACCAGAAGCATACCCGGCAGGAAATCGAGGTCATCACCGAGCGCCAGCTCAGACTGGCCGGAGTGCGCAGCAAGATCGAAGCAGAATCCCAATACAAGGCCATGCCGCCGCCGGTGCAGCGCCCCGATCAGGGGCATGGCTCTTTCCGTGTCGGTCTGGCCACGGGGCAGGCGGGCGGTGCATCTTATGCGCAACTCAATCTGCGCGGCGGTTATCACGACGGTCTCGATCCGCAGAGCGGGTTCGCACAAGGTGCCAGCTCCAAGATCGGTGACCTGTATCTGCGCCTGAATGCCGACCGGATACGTTTCGAGCGACTGGACTTGTTCGATGTGTTCGCCCCGGCGGTGCAGACCGCATGGGTGCAGCCGACGACGCTCAAGATCAATATCTCTCTGCGGCGCGAGATGTTGCAGGACGATGCGCAGGAGCCGACCGCATTGCGTGTCCAGGTCGGCGTCGGCAAAACCTACCGTATGGGGGCGGATGCCCGTGTCTATATTCTGGCGGACAGTGTGAGCAGTTTGAGCGAGGTTTCGTCTGTGGCGGTGGGGCCGAGCACCGGTGTCATCTGGGCCGTCACGCCGGGGGTGCGCAGCGAGGCGGTTGCCAACGCTCACTGCAACGTGGCGGGCGAGCGGCGTGGTGGATGTATGTATCGCTTATCCGCCGCTCTCGCCTGGGATGTGTTCGACAATCAAAACAACATGCGGCTGAATGTCGCGCGACAAGCTGTGAACGATGGCGCAGATGCCGCGCGCGCTTTCACCGATGTGCAGTTGGCGTATTTCCACTATTTCTAGGCGGCATCATACGGCGGCGGCAACAAGGGTATAACGCGCCAACTTTCCGGCCAGCATGAACAGCAGGGCATGCAGCGGATTCAAACGCAGCCAGCCAGCCGCGATACACAAAGCATCACCGATAAGCGGCAGCCATGCCAGCAATAACGCGGGTGCGCCATAATGCCGGACACGTTCAACATGTTTGAGTTGTTGTGTCTGCGGTAGCATCCAGCCCATCCAGAACGAGATCATTCCGCCCAGTGTGTTGCCCAGTGTGCCGAGCAGCAGGGCCGGCCAAAACAGTTCGGGGTGAGCTTTCAGTACTGCGACCAGTACCAGTTCCGATCCGCCCGGCAGTATCGTCGCACCCAGCAGGCTGGAAAGGAATAGCCCCCACAAGCTGAGGTCGCTGGTAAAAAAATCGGTCAAAGTATCCAAGTCGTTATGTTCAGAGTGTGGGGCAAGGGGAAATCGGCACTTGCACCTTTTCGCGCAACAATCTCAAGCCTGCGGGTAGAATATCACCCTTAGATTTGTGCTGGGCTACCCGATGTTGTTCATTCGGGTAAGACCCGCGCTCCAATTGTTCGCCATGAAAGAGGTAGAGATTATGATTTCACCCGTTCCGTTAAGGGATATCCCGAAAAAGAACATCTTCCGCAAAAACGATGTCTTTGTGTTGTTCGGAGAACTGTTCGGGCGAGGTTACGCCAATGGTCTGATCAACGAGGCCCGCAAGGCTGGGATGACCATCATCGGTGTCACGGTGGGGCGGCGCGACGAGGAAAACCGTCTGCGACCATTGACTGCCGAGGAGCTGGCGACTGCCGAAGTCAATCTGGGCGGGCGCATCATCAATGTACCGCTGATGGCGGGTTTCGATCTGGATGCGCCGGCGGGAGAACCTACTCCTACCGACCTGCTGGCGGGTATGACGCTGAAGAGCTGGCAGGATGACAAACTCGATTGGGCGCATATCGAGAAGTGTCGTGAAGTCGGCGTGAAACGGTTCAAGGACTCCGTGGCGAAAGTGATGTCCGAGCTGGACGGCATGATTCCCGACGGTAGCAATGCCTTCTTCGCCCACACCATGGCGGGTGGCATCCCCAAAGTGAAGGTGTTTCTGGCCATCGCCAATCGTATCTACAAGGGGCAGGGCGAGCGTTATATGTCATCGCGCGCGTTGCTCGACAGCGATCTGGGCAAGTTGATCCTGATGAATTTCGACGAAGTCACCGCGAACACATTCCAGTATCTGATCGAAGGTTCGGAGGCGATACGTGCCCGACTGGAAAAGACCGGCGGGCAGGTGCGTTATACCGCCTACGGTTACCACGGCACCGAGATACTGATCGACGGTCGTTATCAATGGCAGACCTATACCAATTACACCCAGGGCCACGCCAAGATGCGTCTGGAGCGTGTCGCCGAGATCGCCTGGGCGAAAGGTATCAAGGCCACGGTGTATAACTGCCCCGAGATACGCACCAATTCTTCTGACATCTTTGTGGGGGTCGAGCTGTCACTGTTCCCGCTGCTCAAAGCATTGCGCCAGGAGAGCGGCGGGGCTTGGGCGGAAGCGCAATGGGATGCCTGCCGCGTCTTGTTGCAGGACGGGATGACGCTGGAAAGCCTGCTACAAAAGATCGATAGCTACAATGCCAGCGATGTGATGGCACATTTCCGTAATTTCGAAGCTTGGCCGATGGATAACAGCCGCGAGTTGGCGGATCTGATGATCGGTACTTCCGGCGAGATCACCCAGATGCACAAGACGCGCGAAGCATTGGTGACGGACGTGTTGAGCGCGCTGGTGCTGGAAGGAACCGGGCCGTTGATGTTCTTCGAAACCTCCGATCCGGCGGCTCCCGTGTTATGGCTGAACCATGACGTTATCGCCAAACAGCTCAATCTGATGCATAGCTGAGCTGACCAATAGCACCAAAAGCAACGGGGAGCCGAAAGGCTCCCCGTTGCTTTTGGTACGTGTCCTCAGGATCTCTTGCGCGGCGGCAACAGGTCGGTGATAGTGCCTTCCGCCATCTCGGCGGCAAAACACAGGGTTTCGGATAAGGTCGGGTGCGGATGGATGGTGAGGCCGATGTCTTCCATATCTGCGCCCATCTCCAGTGCCAGCACACCCTCGGCGATCAGCTCACCCGCGTTTACACCGACGATACCCATGCCGAGGATGCGGCGTGTGGTCGGGTCGAGCAGTACCTTGGTTGCGCCTTCTTCGCGTGCGATAGACAGTGCACGGCCGGAAGCGGCCCACGGGAAGGAAGCTTTCTCATAGGTGATGCCCTGCGCCTTGGCCTGTGTCTCGGTGAGTCCCATCCATGCGATCTCGGGATCGGTGTAAGCGACGGAAGGAATGGTGAGTGGCTCGAAGAAGGCTTTGTGTCCGGCGATGTTCTCCGCTGCGACTTTGCCTTCATGCACCGCCTTGTGCGCCAGCATCGGGTCGCCCACGATGTCGCCGATGGCGAAGATGTGCGGTACGTTGGTGCGCATTTGTTTGTCCACCGGGATGAAGCCGCGCTCGTTGACGATGAGTCCGGCTGCTTCGGCGGCGATCTCGCGCCCGTTTGGACGGCGGCCCACGGCCATCAATACTTTGTCGTACACCTGAGCTTCGGCGGGTGCTTGCTCACCTTCAAAGGTGACTTTCAAACCAGCCTTGGTCGCTTCGATCTTGGTGACCTTGGTCTTCAGCATGATGGCTTCGTAACGCTTGGCGATGCGTGTGTGCAGCGGCTTGATCATGTCTTTGTCCGCGCCGGGCATGATCTGGTCCATCAGCTCGACCACGGAGATCTTTGCGCCGAGGGCGTCGTATACGGTGGCCATTTCCAGGCCGATGATGCCGCCGCCGATCACCAGCATGCGCTTCGGCACATCCTTCAACGCCAACGCGCCGGTGGAGTCGATGATACGTTCGTCGTCGTAAGGGAAGCCGGGAATGCGCGCCACGCTGCTGCCTGCTGCCACAATGGCGTTGTCGAAAGTGACAATTTTCTCACCCTCGGCGGTTTGCACTGCAAGGCTGTTGGGCGAGGTGAATTTGGCGGTGCCGCGTACCACTTGCACTTTGCGTTGTTTAGCCAATGCAGCGAGGCCGCCGGTGAGCTTGGTGATGACGCTCTCTTTCCAGCTACGGATGGCATCGATGTCGATCTTCGGTTTGGCGAAGGTCACGCCGTGATGGCTGACTTCTTCCGCCTCGTTGATGACTTTGGCCACATGCAACAGCGCCTTGGACGGGATGCAACCGACGTTGAGACAGACGCCGCCGAGCGATGCATGTTTCTCGATCAGGATCACTTGTTTGCCGAGGTCGGCAGCGCGGAATGCAGCGGTGTATCCGCCGGGGCCGGCACCGAGCACTACCACTTCGGCGTGGATATCACCCTTGGCGACATTGGCTGCCGGTGTCGGTGCGACTTGCGGCGCGGGAGCAGCGGCTTGCGCTGCCGGTTTGCTTGCGGCCGGTGCTGGGGCTGCGGCACTGCTTTCCAGCAACAGGATGACAGAACCTTCCGATACTTTGTCGCCGACTTTCACTTTCAATTCTTTTACCGTGCCCGCAACGGGCGAGGGTACTTCCATCGTCGCTTTGTCGGTCTCCAGCGAGATGAGCGCTTGCTCCTGCTCGATCTTGTCGCCTGCTTTTACAGCGATCTCGATCACGGCAACGCCTTTGAATCCGCCGATGTCCGGTACTTTGATTTCGATTGTGCTCATGTGCTCTCCGTAAGTTTGCTGTTTGTGCCCCCTCCCCCTTGATGGGGGAGGGTTAGGGAGAGGGTGACATTTTGAGAGTCCCCTCTCCCCAACCCTCTCCCGCGAGGGGAGAGGGAGTGTTTTCTAAATTCTGATCTGCCCGTTACCTAAAACAATAAATTTTTGCGAGGTCAGTCCTTCCAGCCCCACTGGGCCGCGCGCGTGGATCTTGTCGGTGGAGATGCCGATCTCGGCACCGAGTCCGTACTCGAAACCGTCGGCGAAGCGCGTCGAGGCGTTCACCATCACGCTGGCGGAATCGACTTCGCGCAGGAAGCGCATGGCCTTGGTGTAGTTCTCGGTGACGATGCTGTCGGTGTGTTGCGAGCTGTAGGTGTTGATGTGGTCGATGGCCTCGTCCAGATTCGCCACCACGCGCACGCTCAGGATAGGCGCGAGGTATTCGGTGCGCCAATCCTCTTCGGTAGCCGCGCTCATCTGCGCGACGAGTTTGCGTGCTGCATCATCGCCGCGTAGTTCGACGCCTTTCTTGAGGTAGATGCCGCACAGCTCCGGCAGTACCTGCGCCGCGACGCTGGCGTTCACCAGTAGAGTCTCCATCGCATTGCACACGCCGTAGCGATGCGTCTTGGCGTTGTCGGCGATGCGGATGGCTTTTGCTAAGTCAGCCTCGTCGTCGATATACACATGGCAGATACCATCCAGATGCTTGATGACCGGCACCTTGGCTTCGTCGGAGATGCGGGCGATGAGGCTCTTGCCGCCGCGCGGCACGATCACGTCCACATACTCTTTCATGGTGATGAGTTCGCCCACCGCCGCGCGGTCGGTGGTGTTCACCACTTGCACCGCGGTCTCTGGCAAGCCGGCTTCACGCAGCCCCTGATAGACGCAGGCGGCGATGGCCTGATTGGAATGGATAGCTTCAGAGCCGCCGCGCAGGATGGCGGCATTGCCGGACTTCAGGCACAGCCCGGCCGCGTCCGCGGTTACGTTCGGACGCGATTCATAGATGATGCCGATGACGCCCAGCGGCACGCGCATCTTGCCGACCTGGATGCCGGAAGGACGGTATTTCATGTCGGAAATTTCGCCGATAGGATCGGGCAGCGCGGCGATCTGGCGCAGGCCCTCGGCCATGCCTTTGATGGTCTTTTCGGTGAGCGTGAGGCGGTCGATGGAGGCCGCATCCAAACCGTTGGCCTTGGCAGCGGCGACATCCTTGGCGTTCTCGGCGGTCAGCTTGGCGCTGTTCAGCAGGATGGCCGTGGCGATGTTCTCCAGCGCGCGGTTCTTGGCGTTGGTGTCGGCTTGCGCCATCAGGCGCGATGCGGTGCGAGCCTGTTGCCCGACGGACTTCATGTATTGTTTGACGTCTTCCATGATGTTTCCAGTGTTGCGTGTGGGAGGTATTTTAGCATTGCACATGCGCTAGAATGCGCACCTTATTCAAGAAAGCTCAGCATGTCCGATATTCTGAAAAAAATCCTTGCGGTGAAAGCGCAGGAAGTCGCTGCCGCACTGGCATCACTTCCTTTGTCTGCCATGCGTGCCGAAGCCGAGCAGGTCGCACCTGCACGAGATTTTGTCGGGGCGATACGCAACAAGATCGCGGCAGGACAGTCTGCTGTGATCGCCGAGATCAAGAAGGCCAGCCCGAGCAAGGGGGTGATACGCGCAGACTTTCATCCGGCGGAGATCGCGCAGAGTTACGCGCGGCACGGAGCGGCGTGTCTGTCGGTGCTGACCGACGAGCAATTTTTTCAGGGTCGTGCTGAATATCTGCAACAGGCACGTGCCGCCTGTGAGTTGCCGGTGCTGCGCAAGGATTTCATAGTGGACGAATACCAGATCTATCAGGCGCACGCGATGGGGGCGGATGCCATTCTACTGATCGCAGCTGCACTGACGTTGCAACAGATGCAGCGCTTCGAGGCGCTGGCCCATGAGTTGGGCATGGCGGTATTGGTGGAGGTGCATGACGGCGAAGAGCTGAAAGCCGCGTTGCAATTGTCCACCCCGCTGATCGGCATCAACAATCGCAATCTACGTACCTTTGAAGTCAGTCTGCAAACCACACTCGGACTTTTGTCTGCTGTTCCGGAAGATCGCATCGTTGTCACCGAGAGCGGCATCTTCACTGCCGACGATGTGCAGCGAATGCGTGAACATCGGGTGTATTCCTTTCTCGTCGGCGAAGCCTTTATGCGCGCCGACGATCCCGGAGCCGAATTGGCCCGAGTCTTCTCGCCGACCTGAATTCTCCTAGCGCAATTTGATTGCAATCTTGTGACAACACGCAGTGTTGTGGCGGGATAGATACAGTCTTGTGAAATTTTTGTTACAAGTCTGTGTATGCGATTTTTTGCGGCAGAATCCGCTCCGAATTCTCACTCGAGGGAATTTTGATTACACCTGCCAATCAGGCGGTGAAACCAACTTTAACGTTAAGGAGTTATTAAAGATGCAAAAGAAAATCATCGCTCTGGCAATCGCAGCCGCAATCTCCGCGCCTGCTTTCGCTGACAATGCAAACGTGACAGTCTACGGTAAGGCATTTCTGAACATCGAATCCGTGTCCAATGATAAAGCTGCCAAAACCAGCGCCATGCGCCTGCAAACCAATGCTTCCCGTTTCGGCGTGAAGGGCAAAGAAGATCTGGGTGACGGTCTGAATGCGATCTATCAATACGAAGTGCAGATGGATGCAGACGGCAATTCCGGTAACGGCGTAGGCAACGGCACCCGCAATAGCGGTGTTGGTCTGGAAGGTGGTTTTGGTAAAGTGATCCTCGGAGTATGGGATACACCGTTCAAGGTCGCGCATAACAAAGTTGAGTTGTTCGACAACACTACAGTGTTCAGCGCGTTGAATCTGATTGGTCGTGCTGGTGGTTCTACTAACAACAAGAACTACAACACACGTCAGAAGAACGATCTGCAATACTGGTCGCCGTCTCTGGGCGGTGTGACATTGGCTGCATCGTTCAGTCCAGATGAGGCGCCTACAGCTACCCAAGACAAGAGCCTGTTCTCTTTGGCTGCCACTTATGATGTTGACGCGATTTATGTAGCTGCCGCGATCGAAAGCCGTGCAGACGACACCACTGCCGGGAAGAGCGATTCGGCGACCCGTCTGGTTGCTCGTTACACCATGGGCGACTTCTGGTTGGGTGCTACGGTTGAAAGCATCACTGTGAATACTTCGGCGACAGCGAACTACACTCAAGGTAACAGCGAGTTGGTGGGTGAATACAAGATGGGCGCGAGCAAGCTGGCAGTCAGCTACGCCATCGCGGGTTCAACAGCGACAGCCAATACCGGCGCGAATCAAGTGTCTGTTCGTTATGGCTACAACTTCTCCAAACGTACCGAACTGTTTGCGGCTTACACGGCGCTCAAGAACGATGCTCATGGCAAGTATGGCTTTAACGCAGGTACCACATTCGGAACGGACACGGGTTCTGCACAATCTGCATTTGGTACTGGCCTGATCCACTCGTTTTAATCGACATCCCTCCATGCGAGGGTGTTTCGGTTGGATGAAACTAGAGAACGGACACTTTAACGAGTGTCCGTTTTTTTATGCCTCGAAGTTTAATTCGGAGTGTTATTGACGTGCAAAAATGCCGCAACGTTGCAAAAAAACAACAGTTTTGGTGAGCGGGGTTCGTTGAGTATATGCCCCTGCAATTGGCTGAACATGTCCTCCAGCCCCTGTCGTAGTAAGGCGGGTGCGAGATTGAGATCGGCCTTCTTCTTTGACTCCCTCTGCAATCAATTTGCAATGTGCTTGTAATGTAAGTCTGCCGTAAGGATGTGTAAGTAGTTTTGGCCCCGAAACGAGTACGGATATTTGAAACCTGCCGTTTTCAGACAATTATTCAAATTCAATAATGAGGAGTCCAAATATGCAAAAGAAAATCATCGCTCTCGCTGTTGTTGCTGCCGCATTTTCCGCACCAGCTTTCGCTGATGTGACCCCCTACGGCATCCTTGATGCTGCGGTGGTCAGTGTTTCGGCCGATGGCCAAAAAAGTGACCTGCTGGGTTATTCCGGCGGCCTCTCCACGTCCCGCGTTGGATTGAAAATCTCCGAAGATTTGGGTGATGGTCTGACCGCTGCCGGTGTACTGGAATATGCTTTGGATACACAGACTAGCGATACAGTAGGCAACGCGCGCCAAGAGTATGTTGCGCTCGCAGGCAGCTTCGGTACGGTGGCATCGGGTTATCTGCAAACGACCGGTTACGACTTTGCTGCAAAATATGACCCGGTTGCAGGCTCGCTGGTCTCGCCGCTGCAAAGTGTTGCCAAGGGTGGTGGTTTCCTGATCGGCACTACTGCGGGTGCAGCTCGTGCACAGCGCGCATTGGCTTATATCTCTCCCAGCATGGGCGGGCTGTCGTTTGCGTTGAACTACAGCACGGCATTGGCTGGAACCGATCTGGGTGCTGCTAGCTCAGCTACGACAGGCCTGAAATCTACGGCTGTGCTGGCTTCTGCGTCTTACGCCGAAGGCCCGATCAGCGCTGGCCTGGTATATGCGGGTACCGGAAACGAAAACGCAGGTGGTGCCACCACTTCTGAGTACGCCTTGGGCGGTTCCTATGATTTGGGTGTTGCCAAGATATTGGCTACTTACCAATCCAGCAAGGCGAGCACAGCAACTAAGGACAATACAGCTATGTCGCTGTCTGGCGTGATTCCGTTGGGTAACGATGCACTGGCGTTGACTTATGCTTCGAACACTATGGCGACTGCCAATAGCAATGGTACCGGATACACTGTTGGTTATTTGCGTACCGTGTCAAAAACAGTTACCGGATACGCCGCGTACCACAGCGTAACCAATGGCTCTGCAACCAATACCTATAGCGTTGTGGGTAATGCCTTGAGTGCGGCAACTCTGACCAACGGTGGTAGCTCCAGTATTGTTGCTGTAGGTCTGCGCAAGAAGTTCTAAATCTGGAAGCATCGGATTGCAGGATCGAACGACCGCCTTCGGGCGGTCGTTTTTATTTGACAGAGGCGAGGCAATTGCCTAGATTGGCCGGGTTGATTATGGGGAGAGTGACATGTTGAATCTGGATGGGTTGATCGTCGAGTTCGATAAAGGCCTGCGTACCTTGTTTGCCAAGGCGCCGACTGCGCGACCGTATCCTGATGCCGGGACTCCGGAGGGTGTGATGGATGACGCGGAAAAGCAACATGCCGCCGCGTTGATGCGTATCAATCATACGGGAGAGATCTGTGCCCAGGCGTTGTATCAGGGGCAGGCACTGACGGCACGTGATCCTTTGGTGCAGGAAAAGTTGAAGCGGGCGGCATGGGAGGAGACTGAACATCTGGCTTGGACATCGAAGCGTGTCGGGGAGCTGGGCAGTCATCTGAGCTTGTTGAATCCGCTCTGGTACTCTGGTTCGCTGGCGCTGGGCGCGGTGGCCGGCTTGCTGGGGGATAAGTGGAACTTGGGCTTTCTTGCCGAGACTGAACGACAGGTCGGTGCACATCTGCAAAGCCATCTGGATAGTCTCCCGCTACAGGATGCCAAGAGTCGGGAGGTCGTCCAACAGATGTATGCCGATGAGGTCAGCCATTCCGATATGGCGATCAAGCTCGGTGCCGCTGAGTTACCTTTGCCGGTGAAGCTGGCGATGCGCGGGATGTCGGTGGTGATGACGCGTACGGTTTATTGGGTTTGACTTCTGTGAAATGTTAAACGTGAAAAGTGAATCGTAGAACCAGCCTTACGTATTTACTTTTCACATTTTCATCTTCACGTTTCACAGCTCTTCGACGATCTCAAAGTCATGTGTGATGTCTGCCGTCTTGCCCAGCATGATGGATGCCGAGCAGTATTTTTCTGCCGAAAGTTTGATGGCGCGCTCAACCACTTCCGGCTTGATATCTTTGCCTTTTACCACGAAATGCATGTGTATCCTGGTGAAGACCTTGGGATCCGCTTCGGCGCGTTCCGCCTCAAGCTCGACATAACAATCCGATACGGCCTGGCGGCTCTTTTTCAGGATGCCGATCACGTCGAAGCTGGTGCAGCCGCCGGCGCCAAGCAATAACATCTCCATCGGGCGCGGCCCGAGATTGCGTCCGCCTGCAGCGGGCGCACCGTCCATCAATACGGCATGCCCGCTCTCTGTCTCGCCCAGAAACGAGACTTGTTCCACCCATTTGACACGTGCTTTCATGCGACACCTCATTAATTATGTGCAGGGGCGGCTTGTGCCGCTGATTCAGGATTTTAACCGATACCACAACATGCCGATCATTTCATGCATGAAGATACGGCTAACACTTAAAGCGCCAGCATCGGGCAGGTAGCTCAGTAGGCTGGTCTGGAAATGGGTGGAATAGTTGGTCGGGGCCGGGATAACTTCGAATCCGGCGCGTTTAAAGGCCACCACGGAACGTGGCATGTGCCATGCGTGGGTGATTAGATAGACGCGATTGATGCCAGCAGACTTGAGTATCTCATGGCTGAGATACGCGTTTTCACGGGTATTGTCTGATCTATCTTCTACCCAGCGAACTGGGATATTGAATTCCTCCTCCAGCGCTTGTTTCATTTGCTGTCCTTCGGAAGTGAGGTTGCCAACAGGATTGCCTCCGGTAACTAAAATAGGTTTGCCAGTCTCCCGATATAGTTTGGCTGCGTAACGCAGGCGCGACAAACTGGCCTCACTTACAGTGTCTTTGCCATATTCGGGGGCATTGGAATAGGTTCCACCGCCGAGCACGACGATCGCCTCGGCGCGATCTTGGTCGGTATCCAGAGCGTGTGGCGTACCTTCGAGCGTGTGCAGTAACATCATGGAGAAAAAAGGTGAGGAGAGCAGCCAGAGGAGAGAGACTGAGGCGACAAGCAGCAGGCGAGCGATGCGCGGACGTTTTTGCCACAGCAACAAGCCGATTATCGCGAGCAGCAGCAGATTGAGCGGAGGGAGCAGAATGGCGGCGATGAAGTTGGTGATGAACCAGGACATGGGGATCTGTGGATTCTTGAAGAGCGGACATCATACGGCATGCCTGTTGCGATAGCGAGCCGAAGATCCTTGAATCTATTGAAAATAAGAAATAAATTCGATTGCTGACGGATTGTCGTGCCAGAGATATTTGACACAAGCTTGCAGTCTCGCATACAATCCGCGCCCTTCGAAGTTTACTAACTCTTTTGTATTAGGAAATGCCATGAAAACATTTTCCGCTAAGCCTCACGAAGTCCAGCACGACTGGCTGCTCGTTGACGCTTCCAATCAAATTCTGGGCCGCTTAGCCAGCCAGATCGCCGCGCGCTTGCGCGGTAAGCACAAGGCGATTTATACGCCTCACGTCGATACCGGTGACTTCGTTGTGGTCGTTAACGCGGAAAAGCTGCGCGTGACCGGCAACAAGGCGCAGGCCAAGATGTATTACCGCCACACGACTTATCCAGGCGGCCTATACGAAACCAATTTCACCAAGCTGCAACAACGCCATCCACATCGCGTTTTGCAAAAAGCCGTGCGCGGTATGTTGCCAAAGGGGCCTTTGGGCTACGCGATGTTGCGCAAGCTGAAGGTGTATGCCGGTGCAACACATCCGCATAGCGCGCAGCAACCCAAACCTATTGATCTGTTGAAGGCGTAATCATGAGCGTAACTTATAACTACGGCACAGGCCGTCGCAAAAGCGCAGTAGCCCGCGTATTTATGAAGCCGGGCAAGGGCGACATCGTTGTTAACGACAAGCCGCTGGACGTGTTCTTCTCGCGCGAAACCGGTCGTATGGTCGTGCGTCAGCCGCTGGAACTGACAGAGATGCTCGGCAAGTTTGACATCATGGTGAACGTGTCCGGCGGCGGTGAATCCGGCCAAGCCGGTGCGGTGCGTCATGGCATCACTCGCGCATTGATCGACTACGATGCAAATCTGAAGCCTACTTTGAGCAAAGCCGGTCTGGTGACTCGCGATGCGCGTGAAGTCGAGCGTAAGAAGGTCGGTTTGCGCAAGGCGCGTCGCAGGAAACAATTCTCCAAGCGTTAAGCCTGTCTCGAGTATATCGAGAGGCTTGCTGGGAGTGTTGGAAAGACCGCCTTCGGGCGGTTTTTTCATTTATCATTCACGCTTAAACCAAGACGGGAGCAGGATGTGATCAAGGTCGGTATCGTAGGTGGCACGGGATATACGGGCGTCGAATTGCTGCGTTTGCTGGCGCAGCACCCACAGGTCGTGCTGCAAGTCATCACCTCGCGCGCCGATGCGGGCACGCCGGTCAGCCAGATGTTTCCGAGTCTGCGCGGCTATGTCGATCTGGTCTTCACTCATCCCGATGAGGCGCATCTTGAGCAGTGTGACGTGGTGTTCTTCGCCACACCCAACGGCATCGCCATGCAGCAGACGCGCGCCTTGCTGGATGCTGGGGTGCGGGTCATCGATCTGGCGGCGGATTTTCGCATCAAGGATATCGCCGAGTGGGAGAAATGGTATGGCATGCCCCACGCCTGCTCCGACCTCGTGGCGGAGGCGGTGTACGGTCTGCCGGAAGTGAATCGGGACAAGATCAAACAGGCGCGGCTGGTCGCCAATCCCGGGTGTTATCCCACGGCGGTGCAACTGGGTTTCATCCCCCTGCTGGAGGCGGGATTGATCGACACGGGATCTTTGATCGCTGATGCAAAATCGGGAGTGTCGGGGGCGGGGCGCAAGGCGGAGATCGCGACATTGTTCTCCGAGGCATCGGACAACTTCAAAGCTTATGGTGTCGGCGGGCACCGGCATCTGCCGGAGATTCGGCAGGGGCTGGCCAATGTTTCCGGCAAGCCGGTGGGGCTGACCTTTGTGCCGCATCTGACACCGATGATACGCGGCATCCATGCCACCTTGTATGCGCGGCTCAAAGCGGATGCGGATTTGCAGGCATTGTTCGAGCAACGTTACGCCAAGGAGGCTTTCGTCGACGTGTTGCCTGCAGGCAGTATGCCGGAGACACGTTCGGTGCGCGGCTCCAACCATTGCCGTATCGCGGTGCATCGTCCACAAGGCGGCGATACGGTGGTGATTTTGTCGGTGATTGATAATTTGGTCAAAGGCGCGGCCGGGCAGGCGGTGCAGAACCTGAATATCATGTTCGATCTGCCGGAGGCGACGGCTCTCCGCGTATTGCCTTTGTTGCCCTGAGCATGATCAGGAAATTCAGGCGAAAGTTCAGCATCTCCGCGCCGCGCTTGTCGGTGCGTCCGCATGTACCCTGGTATGTGCGCTGGGCGATCATGGTTCCGTTCATCGTGGCGGCTGGGAGCATGGTATGGTGGGCTTACGATTCGGGGCTGGAGCTGGCCGGTTTCCATCGAGGTTTGGCAGAAAAGGAATTGGAAGAGTTGCGTGAGCGCGTGGCCTATCTTGAGGCGGAAAATGCCAAGATGGCAACGAAGCTCGCTTCCGACGAGCGCCAGGCGCAGATCGATCGCTCGGCGATGCTGGAGACCGCCGTTCAGGTAAAGAGCCTGAACGAGGAGAATGCTCGCCTGCAGGATGATCTGTCGTTCTTCCAGAACCTGCCGTTGACGGCAGGGAAGGAGGCGGATCTGAGCATACATCGTCTGAAAGTCGAGCCGGATGCTTTGCCGGGTGAATATCACTGTCGCTTATTGTTGGTACAAAATATCCAGCGGCGCGGAAAAGAGTTTCAGGGGAATCTGCAATTGCTGGTAGATGGCGAGTTGGACGGCAAAAAAGTAGTGATACAATTCCCGCAGGAAGACTCGCCCGATATCGCGGCGCATCAGCTGAATTTCAAATATTATCAGCGTGTGGACTGGGTCTTTAAGGTGCCCCCGGAGATGCGGGTTGAAAGTGTCCAGGTCAGGGTGTTCGAGAAGGGGGCGCAAGTCCCCAAAGTCAAACAGACTATCGCGCTGAATTAAGGGAGAACAGGATGTTTGGTAGCCGACCGAGTAAGCCGCAGAATCGTATCGATTCTTTGATTGGCGCAGGGACCAGAGTAAAAGGAGATTTGCTGTTCAGCGGGGGATTGCGGGTGGACGGACAGATCGATGGCAACGTCATCGCCGATCCAGGCAAACAGAGCACGCTGGTGTTGAGTGAGCATGCGCGGGTGGATGGCGAGATCAGTGTGACCCATCTGGTGGCAAACGGTGTCGTGACAGGGCCGGTGCGGGCATCAGAATATCTGGAGTTGCAGAGCAAGGCCAAACTTGTTGGCGACGTGCATTACAAGACATTGGAGATCCAATTGGGGGCGATCGTCGAGGGCAAGCTGATCCATTTGGCGGAGGCCGCTGATAAAGTGGTGACTCTGAAATTGAGCGGTGCAGAATCATAAAATTCTTGAGGAGTAAAAAATGAATACAGTGGCTGATATGCAAGACCCGTTGCTGTTCACCGACAACGCGGCGAACAAGGTGAAGCAGTTGATAGAGGAAGAGGGCAATACCGAACTGAAGCTGCGCGTGTTCGTTAGCGGCGGCGGCTGTTCCGGTTTCCAATACGGCTTCACTTTCGATGAGGTGACCAACGAAGACGACACGGTGATGAGCAAGAACGGCGTACAGCTCCTGATCGACCCGATGAGCTTCCAGTATCTGGTCGGTGCGGAGATCGATTACACCGAGGGACTGGAAGGCTCGCAGTTCGTCATCAAGAATCCGAATGCCACCACCACCTGCGGGTGCGGTTCGTCGTTCTCGGCGTAAGGCAGGGCGGGATGTTGCAAGGAACGGGGCGCGCTGCGCCCCGTTTGCTTTGTTCAGGCCGGATAGATCGCGCCCAGCACGCAGGGGTGTTTTGCTCCGGTGACGACAGGCAGATTGGCCGGGCGCAGGTGCAGGGTCTGTTGTGCCAGCCAGGCGAAGGCAATCGCCTCCATCCAGTCGGCGGCGATCCCTAGTGCTTCGGTCTTCTGGATATGGCATCGCGGCAGCGCCTGTTGCAGATGGGCGGCGAGTGTCCCATTGTGCGCGCCCCCGCCGCACAGATAGAGCTCTTTGGTGCCGGGGCAGAAACGTTTTACGGCATCCGCGATGCTGGTGACGGTGAGTGCGAGCAGGGTCGCTTGCACATCGGCGGCTGATTCGTTTCCGTGCAACAGTCTTTCCAGCCAGGCGACGTTGAACAGGTCACGACCTGTGCTTTTGGGCGGTGCCATCGTGAAAAACGGTTCTGCCAGCAGGCGCGCCAACAATGCTGGAATCACCTTGCCGCTGGCGGCCCAAGCGCCGTCTTTGTCATAAGGGAGATCGAGATGTTTGCCGATCCAGGCATCCATCAGCAGATTGCCAGGCCCCGTGTCGAAACCGCTCACCTTGTCGGTAGCTGGAAGATCGGTCAAATTGGCGATGCCGCCAATGTTGAGGATGGCACGATGGGTAGTCGCGTGGCGCAACGCCAGGGCATGGAAAGCGGGTACCAGCGGGGCGCCTTGACCCCCGGCGGCGATGTCGCGGCTGCGGAAATCGCTCACCACATGGATATGCGTCAGCTCCGCCAATAATGCGGCATTGTTGAGTTGTATGGTGTAGCCATGTTCCGGTCGATGGCGCACGGTCTGGCCGTGGCAGCCGATGGCTTGTACCTGATCCGCCTGTACTCCGGCTCCTTTGAGCAGGGCATGGGTCGCTTCAGCGTATGCGCGCGCCAATTCGTTGGAGATAAGCTGTGACTGGTGGAGTTCGTTCGGTGCAGGGTGATGCAGTGCCAGTAACGCGTCTTTGATGCCCGGTGGATACGCCTGATAGTGGGAGGCAAGCAGCGCAGGAGTATCGCCCGATAGATCGACCAGTGCGGTATCGATGCCGTCCAGGCTGGTGCCGGACATGATGCCGATATAAAGCTCCGGACGGTTCACCTGAGGCGAATCAATCCAGTTTGGCCAAGCGGGCGTTGCGCAACATGGCCAGGCGTTCGTTCAGGTCGAGCGTCGCTTCCAGAAAGGCGGAGCGTTGTGCCGCGCTGATCGGGGCGGCATCGGGCAGTGCGACGCGCAAGGGGTCACGTTGCGTACCGTCGATCTTGAATTCGTAATGTAAATGCGGGCCGCTGGCTAGGCCGGTCATGCCGACATTACCGACGATCTCGCCCTGGCTGACGCGTTGTCCACGGTGCAGGCCGGTGGCAAAACGCGACAGGTGCCCGTAAACCGTGGTGTAGCGCCCTTGATGATTGACCGTCACCACATTACCGTAGCCGCCCTTTTGGCCGACGAAGGCAATCACGCCATCCGCAGTGACTTTGACTTTGGTGCCAGTCGGTGCGGCATAGTCCACCCCTTTGTGGGCGCGCCATTTGTTCAGCACTGGATGGAAACGGGATGAGCTGAAGCCGGAACTGACACGGGAAAATTCGATGGGCGAACGCAGGAAGGCCTTGTGCGTACTCTTGCCTTCCGGAGTGAAATAATCGCCGGTCGTATCGCTGGTTTGATAATAGAACGCGCGGTAGGCGTGACCCTGATTGATGAACTCGGCGGCAAGGATGCGGCCGGAACGCACCGCTTCGCCGTTGCTATAAGTCATCTCATAGATGACCGTGAATTTGTCGCCTTTGCGCAGGTCACGGTGAAAGTCGATATCGCCGCCGAAGATCTCTGCCATCTGGTTTGCTACGGGATCGGTCAATCCGGCCGCATCGGTCGCCGCGTACAGGGTGGATTTGATCTCGCCGGTGCGCATGAACACCCGTTGCTCGAGCTGAACCGGTAGCGAATTGGTCGCATAGCCGTTACCGGCCTTTTCGATCACGATCTGATTGCCGCTGTTGCCGAGGAAACGCAATGCCAGCAAGCTGCCATCGGCGGCGATCTCTGACTGCACTTCTTTACCCACGCTCAATTGGCGCAGGGGCTCGGCGGCACGGTCTTTGAGCAGATAATTGGTTGCTGCGGCATCTTCAACGTTCAGGCGGCGCAACAGTTCGGCTACGGTATCCCCGCGTTGCACCCGCTCATTGCGCCAGAACGTGGCGGTCGTGGCGGACGATTCGGCCACCAGCGGCAGGCTGATCTCTTCCACGATGGTCTTTTGTGCGGAGGCATTGAATGCTGTTTGCGGCATGATACCGAAAGCGGTCACGACACCCAGCAAAGGCAGGGTGGACAAGGTGACAAACCAGCGCAGCTTCATTTTGTGCGCGTGTAACAAAGTGTTTTGCGGTAACATTCGCGCCTCCCAAGGCAGCAGATTATCGGCTTGACGAGATGTCGCTTCGTCGAAATGGCCGCCACTTTAACAGAAAGCGGCATGGCCTCAAAATCCGCCGGGGAATTTCAAGCACTTGGACTAAACGGCGCTTCAAGAGCGACAAGCGGCAGAAAACGCCGGACGAGTGGCGGAGGATGTTCTAATCAACTTGAACTTTTGGATATGACACAGCAAAACACCTTGGACATCATCAAGCGCGGCGCGGATGAGCTGCTGCTGGAACACGAATTGAAACAGAAGCTTGCGCAAAATCGTCCGTTGCGTATCAAAGCCGGATTCGACCCCACCGCGCCCGATCTGCACTTGGGGCATACCGTGCTGCTTAACAAGATGCGCCAGTTGCAGGATCTCGGCCACCACGCCTTATTCCTGATCGGCGATTTCACCGGCATGATCGGCGACCCCACCGGCAAGAACGCCACCCGTCCGCCTCTGACCCGTGAGCAGGTGCTTGCCAATGCGCAGAGTTATAAAGAACAGGTGTTTAAGGTACTCGACCCGGCCAAGACCGAAGTCGTGTTCAATTCCACCTGGATGGACAAGTTCAGCGCGGTCGATCTGATTCGTCTGGCGGCTACCCACACTGTGGCGCAGATGCTGGAACGCGACGATTTCTCCAAGCGTTACAAGAACAACCAGCCTATCGCTATCCACGAATTCATCTACCCGCTGGTGCAGGGCTACGACTCCGTCGCGCTCAAGGCCGACATCGAACTCGGCGGCACCGACCAGAAATTCAACCTATTGATGGGGCGCGAGCTGCAAAAACATCACGGTCAGCCGCAACAGTGCGTGCTCACCATGCCGTTGCTGGAAGGTCTGGACGGCATCAACAAGATGTCCAAGTCGCTGGGCAACTACGTCGGCATCACCGACACCCCGACCGAGATGTTCGGCAAGTTGATGTCCGTCTCCGATGACTTGATGTGGCGCTACTTTGAGTTGTTGTCTTTCCGCAGCTTGGCGCAGATCACCAATTTCAAAGAAGAGGTGGCGAACGGGCGCAACCCGCGCGATATCAAAGTGCTGCTGGCACAGGAGATCGTAGCCCGTTTTCATGCGCAAAAGGCTGCCGAAGACGCGCTGGCTGAATTTGAAGCGCGTTTCCAGAAAGGCGTGTTGCCGGACGATATGTCGGAGATCACGGTTGCCTGTGTCGATGGCAGCATCGGCATCGCCCAGTTGCTGAAACAGGCCAATCTGGTGGCCAGCACCTCCGAGGCATTGCGCATGATCGAGCAAGGGGGCGTGAAGCTGGATGGTGAAAAAGTCAGCGACAAAGCCTTGCAGCTCAAAGCGGGAGAGGTTGTTGTCGCTCAGGTCGGCAAACGCAAGTTCGGGCGGGTGACGCTGGCCTGAAAGTGACGAAAATCGTCACTTCGGTTGACGGAAATCGCACCTCGGCGTGGATGCTGTTCACGGGGCATCCCAAAAATCACCTTGATCCGTCGCTTTGGCCGCTTATGTAAAGGAGTTGCATGATTTTAGTGTCAATGTAATCTACTGGTGAGCTTGGCACGCATCCTGCATATATTCCGCCGCACACCTCGTGTGTACCTATCAACATCAAAGGAGCCTCAACATGAAACAAGTACAAAAAGGTTTTACCCTGATCGAATTGATGATCGTTGTAGCGATCATTGGTATCTTGGCTGCGGTAGCGATTCCTGCTTACCAGGACTACATCGTCAAGGCCAAACTGTCCAAAGTATCCGCATCCGTTGATCCAGTTAAATTGGCCGTTGCAATGTACTACCAAGAGCAAGGCTCCATGCCAACAACCGCAGATGCATGGACTACCATTGGATTGCCTTCTACTGGCCCGACTTTGGGCACTGAAGTTGCCTCTATCTCACAGACTGCTACTACCGGTGCACTCGTTGTTACGCTGCAGAACATCAAGACTGGTATCGATACAACGACCATTACTATGACACCAAGCACAACTGCAGGGCAGTCGGCCATGTCTTGGACTAATACCTGCACCAGCACAGATACTATCCTGAAGAAATACTTCACTTGCTAATTAAATTGGTAGCTGTTGAATATGCAAAACCCCTCTTCGGAGGGGTTTTGCATTTCTGTAGAGTGATGGCTTGCTCGAGACTATGAATACTTTTTCTATTCTGTACTTCCCTCGCGATTTATTCAAAGGGCTGCTCTTATTAGCGCTGGTGTTCTTGGTTTATCTGCCATTTCTTGATAATCCCTTGGTATTCGATGATCTGCCATTCTTTCCTGGAGTGCTGGGTTTTGCAGACGAGCCATTTGATTTTCGCATTCGTTGGTTTCCCTATGTTTCCTTAGGCTTCACCTCGGTTTTCTTTGCGGTAGATGACCCCGTGTTTCGTCTACAGAATCTACTTATACATGGCATGAGCGTACTGCTGCTGCTGCTGCTGCTGCGGTTATGGATTGGTTTGTTCATTAACAAGGCAGAAAATGCAAGGCTAGCCAATTGGGGGGCTTGGTTCGGAGCCTTGGTCTTCGCCTGTCACCCGCTTGCGGTGTATGGAGTAGGGTATCTGATACAGCGCAGCATCTTGATGGCGACAATGTTTGCCTTGGTGATGCAGTTAGCCTATCTGCGCGGGTTGTTGGAGAACAAAAAACGCTATATGGCCTTGGCGGTAGCGGCTTATTTCCTTGCTGTCTTCAGTAAGGAGCACAGCATTATGGCTCCCGCTATTTTGTTGCCGCTGACTTGGATGATTCGAGCGCGTATTCAATTTTCGCCTCGAATTTTATGGGCCACTTGGTTTGGTTTTGCTCTAGTCGCCTTATTGGTGATGATGCGCATGAAGGGATTGTTAGGTGTGGCATACGAGCCAGATGCGGCCAGCCTGTTCGGGCAGCAAGAGATGCTGAGTGGGCTCGTTGCTCCCCATTTATTGAGCGCTCTTACTCAAGCCGGGTTGTTTTTCAAATATTGTCTGCTTATGCTCATCCCTAATCCGGCATGGATGTCGATAGACATGAGAGAGCCGTTTATCTTGTCCTATGTGGATTGGACAAGCTGGTTAGGATTACTCGCATTTATTAGTTACGGTGTATTCGCATTGTGGTGCTTATTGCGAGGAGGGCGGGTCGGTTTGCTCGGTATTGCCTTGATCTATCCGTGGCTGTTATTCATGACGGAGTTTTCGACTGTACGTGTGCAGGAGAGCTTTGTGTTGTACCGCAGTTATCTGTGGCTGCCGGGAACGATGTTGTTGTGGGCGGTGCTGGTCAGTTTCTTGCCCGATAGAAAGATCATGCTGGCAGGTGGATTGGCCGCACTGTTGTTGGTGCCGCTGGCATGGAATCGTTTGTGGGTGTTTGCCGATAACTACCGGTTGTGGGATGACGCGGCCAAGTTGCTGCAGGGCGAAGACCGCTTGGGAGCACAGCGTATCTATTACAACCGTGCGTTATATGCAGCCAAGAAGAAAGATTGGGATTCTGCTATCGCGGATTATCGTAAATCTTTATCCATCGATCACTCTCGTCCGCAGGTCTATATGGCACTGGCTTTCGCATATTATGGTGCCAAGCGTTACAACGAGGCCTTGGCCGAATTAGACAGGGTGATCGAGCTAGGCGCAACGAATGCCAGGGTGCACTACAGCAGAGGTGTCGTATTAAAGGCGATGGGAGACCAGTCTGGTGCCATGAAAGAGATGGCGAGGAGTTGTGAGTTGGGAGAGTCCATCGCTTGCGCCATTGTGAGTATGAGTCAGTCGAAGAAGGCTAGTTCTTCTTCCGTTGCGCCGCTGCGATCTCCCTGAATTGCTTTAGCTCGGTTTCTATAGTCGAGAGTTCGTAGTAATCCGTGCCGCTGCGTTTGGCCAGTTCCAGTTGTTCTATCGTGCCGCGCAGGTCGCCGCGCAGGATGAAGTTGTAGGCGAGGGCATGATGTTCTTCCTGTTTGCGCCCCAGTGCGGCAAAGGTCTTGGCCTGTAATTCGTATAAGCGGGCGTCGTTGCCGTTGGTGAGCACTTGTTCATTGAGCAGTTTAAGTGCTTCTTCAAAGCGTCGATCCTGTAGCAATACCTCGGCATAGTCATAAATAAGCGCGCGGTGCCGGGGAAAGTTGCGGGTGGCGGTGTGATAGAACCCGGCGATGTCTTTGCCAGGGCTGTTCAATCGTTTTATCTTGCCGGCTAGCGTGGTGATCATGGCGTTGGCGGAGGCCTGGTTTTGCAGGGTGACGAATTCCTGTGCCGCCTGTTTCACCTGTTGGTTGCGCAACAGCGCGATCACTAATCCGTAGCGGTTCGCCACCGGGTTGCCGAATTTCTGTTCGCCCAGTGCTGAGTTGAAATAGGTGATCGCTTCCGCCGGTGTCTTTAACGTGGCAGTCAGCTTGGCGCGTACCAGTTGGAAATTGAGGCTATCCGGCACAAGGTGGAACGGTAGTTGTTGGACGCGGTTGTCCACATCGGCGATACGCTCTGCGGTGACGGGGTGGGTGCGCAGATAGGTGGGGGTGTTGCCCTCTTGCAGGCGGGTGGCTCTTTGCAGTTTCTCGAAGAAGGCCGGCATGGCGCGGGTGTCGAAGCCAGACCTGTCCAGCGTGGTGAGGCCGATGCGGTCTGCCTCCAGTTCGTGAGTGCGGGTGAAATTGAGCTGGCGTTGCAATGCGCCGCCTTGTGCGCCGTAGATGGCAGCGGTGGCTGCTTGCGGATTGCTGCGTGCGGCGAGGATAGCCACCGCGACGGCTGCCATCGCGGCGAGCGAGTCGTATTTTTGTCCGGAGATCATGCGCGCATAGTGGTGCTGGGTGACGTGCGCGATCTCATGGCCGAGTACCGAGGCCAGTTCGGATTCGTTCTGTGCTAGCAGGATCAGTCCGGCGTTGACGCCGACAAAACCGCCGGGGATGGCGAACGCGTTGATGGCTTGGTCGTTGATGGCAAAGAATTCGAAATCCTGAGCCGGTTCGCCGCTATTGACCACCAGCAGGTCACCGAGTTGGTTGAGATAGTCTGCGATCTCGGGGTCATCGAGATAACTCTTGTCTGCGCGGATCTGGAACATGGTCTGTTCACCGATCTGGCGCTCCTGCTGTGGGGAGATCATCTCTTGCGAGACATCTCCCAGATCGGGCAATCCTTCGGCGTGGCAAGTTAACGCGAGGGAACAGAGGGCGGGAAGAAGCAGTTTTTTCATAGCGGCTATGATAACGGCTTTGTATGATTGTCAACAGAGCTTTACCGGGTTTGGCCGCGCTGAAATCTGGACAGTCGCTGTGTAAACCCGCAGAATGCCCGCCCCCGGTGGAGCCGGGGGCGGAAGATCGGTACGGATAATACGGAGTCAGTGGATGATGAGTTACAAAGACATGACGGTTGCTGAATTGCAGCCTTTGCTGGTGGCGGGAAAGGTCGCGCTGGTGGATGTGCGCACGGATGCGGAAGTGGCGCGCGGTTTTATCAAGGGTGCGCTGAAATTGCCGCTGCACCTGCTGCCTATGCGTCTGCAGGAAATGGATGACAAGCGGCCGACCGTGTTCTATTGCCAGATGGGCGGACGTTCGGCGCAGGCGGCGGCCTTTGCGGCGAATCAGGGGATGTTGGATGTCTATAACCTGCAAGGCGGTATCACCGCCTGGGCGCAGAGTGGCGGCGAGATCGTGGCATGAGCGGGGTTGAGTTCGACGCGGAACTGGATGTGCGTAAGCTGGCCTGTCCCTTGCCTATTCTGCGGGCCAAGAAGTCGCTGGCGGCGATGCGCGCCGGCCAGGTATTGAGGATAGTGGCGACCGACCAAGGCTCACCCAAGGATTTTCTGGATTTTTGCAGCAAGACAGGTAACGAGCTGCTGTCGTCGGAAGTATGCGGCGACGAATTCATCTTCCTGATCCGTCGCCGTGCAGACTAAGGGCAGGCTGATTTATCCCCTCACCCCAACCCTCCCCCAAAAGGGGAGGGAGCGGAGTCGATGAATCAGTGTGTTTCTAAATCCCAAAGGGGAAATCGACAGCAGCCCGCCCTGCGCCGGGTTAGCCTAGTTTGCTGCGCTGCACCTGCAACTGATTCACTGTCGCGCTGAAGTCTTCCAGACGTTTTTTCTCCTGCTCCACCACCGCCGCAGGCGCACGTGCCACAAAACTTTCGTTGTTCAGCTTGCTTTCCGCTTTGGCGATCTCGCCGGACAGGCGGGTGATCTCTTTGTCCAGACGCTCGCGTTCTGCCGTCACATCGATCTCCACTTTCAGCATCAGCTTGAAGTTGCCAACGATGGAGACCGGAGCATCACCTTCCGGTAGTTCGGCCACGACCTGCACTTCGCTCAGTTTCGCCAGCGCCTGCAAATAGGGCGCAAAACCGAGCAAGGTGTCGGCGTCACCCGCCGCAACGAGAGGTACCCGCAACGCGGGCGAGATGTTCATCTCGCTGCGCAGTTTGCGGCAGGCGTTGATCATCTCCTGCAGCAGGGTGACGGTCTCGATCGCGGTTGCGGAAATGAACGCTGGATTGGGCGCGGGATAAGTCTGCAGCATGATGGTGTCGCCCTGTGCTCCGGCCAGTGGAGCGACCTTTTGCCACAGTGCTTCGGTGATGAACGGGATGACGGGATGTGCCAGGCGCAGGATGGTCTCCAGTACCCGTACCAGGGTGCGGCGCGTGGCACGTTGCTGGGCATCGTTGCCGCCGGCGATCTGCACCTTGGCCAGCTCTACGTACCAGTCGCAATAGGTGTCCCACACCAGTTCATAGATCGTGCGTGCGGCAAAATCGAAACGGTATTCCGCAAAGTGTGTAGCCATTTCAGTTTCGGCCTTCTGCAGCAGGCTGATCATCCACTGGTCGGCGGCGGAATATTCGCGCGGCAGCGATTCGTCTAGGCCGGTATCCTTGTCCTCGCAATTCATCAGCACGAAACGGGTGGCGTTCCATAACTTGTTGCAGAAGTTGCGATAGCCCTCGCAACGTTGCATGTCGAATTTGATATCGCGTCCGGGCGAAGCCAGGGAGGCGAAAGTGAAGCGCAATGCGTCGGTGCCGAAAGCGGGGATGCCTTCCGGGAACTCTTTGCGCGTGCGTTTTTCGATCTGTTCCGCCTGCTTTGGGTTCATCAGCCCGGTGGTGCGCTTCTTGACCAGTTCCTCGATGCCGATGCCGTCGATGAGATCGATGGGGTCGAGCACATTGCCTTTGGACTTGGACATCTTCTGTCCTTCCGCATCGCGGATCAGGCCATGCACGTATACGTCCTTGAACGGAATCTTGCCGGTGATGTGTTTGGTCATCATCACCATGCGCGCCACCCAGAAGAAGATGATGTCGAAGCCGGTGACCAATACCGAGGAAGGGAGATACATTTCGAGTGCCGGGTTGGATCGGGCCGGATAATCCGGTGTCCAGTCCAGCGTGGAGAAGGGCCACAGCGCGGAAGAGAACCAGGTGTCCAGCACATCGTCGTCGCGCTTGAGATTGCCGCTATAACCCGCCTTGGCGGCAAGCTGGAGGGCTTCGGCTTCATCGTGGGCGACGAATACTTCCCCGTTCTCGCCGTACCATGCCGGGATCTGGTGTCCCCACCACAGTTGGCGCGAGATGCACCAATCCTGGATGTTGTTCAGCCATTGGTTGTAGGTGTTCACCCAGTTTTCGGGATGGAAGCGGATCTCGCCGGAGGCGACCACTTCCAGCGCCTGCTCGGTGATGCTCTTGCCGCCGTTGCCGGGTTTGCTCATCGCGACGAACCACTGGTCGGTGAGCATGGGCTCGATCACTACGCCGGTACGGTCGCCGCGCGGCACCTTGAGTTTGTGTTTCTCTTCTTTTTCGAACAGGCCGGCGTCTTTGAGATCGGCGACGATCTGTTTGCGTGCTTGGAAACGATCCAAGTCGTGATATTTCTCGGGGATGTCTTCGACCGTTTCATGGTGCTGCAGGGCCTGGCTCAGCGTTTCGCGGCGGCTGCCGGACTTTACTTCCAGTGTCGCGTTGCTTCTGCCTTTGATCTTCCCGTCCAGCGTGAGTATGTTGATCATTGGGAGTCTGTGCCGTTGGCCTACGGCATAGTCGTTGAAGTCGTGCGCGGGAGTGACTTTCACCACGCCGGTGCCGAACTCCCGGTCGACATATTCATCCGCGATGACAGGGATGTCACGATTGCACAGCGGCAATTTCACCTTCTTGCCGATGAGGTGCCGGTAACGTTCGTCTTCCGGATGCACCATGACCGCGACGTCGCCCAGCATGGTTTCGGGGCGGGTGGTGGCAACGACGAGGTGAGTCAATCCGTGCGCACTATCCTTTCCGGCCAGCGGGTAACGGATGTGATACATGAAACCGTCTTCCTCTTCCTGCACCACTTCGAGGTCGGATACGGCGGTGTGCAGCTTGGGGTCCCAATTCACCAGACGTTTGCCGCGATAGATCAGGCCTTCGTTGAACAGGCGCACGAAAGTTTCGGTGACGATCTTGGAGAGCTTGGGGTCCATGGTGAAGCGTTCGCGCGACCAGTCGGGCGAAGTGCCGAGGCGGCGCATCTGTTTGGTGATGGTATTGCCCGAGAACTCCTTCCATTCCCACACCTTTTCGATGAACTTTTCGCGCCCCAGGTCGTGGCGCGAGATGCCTTGCGCGTCGAGCTGGCGTTCGACCACGATCTGCGTGGCGATGCCTGCATGGTCGGTACCGGGCTGCCACAGTGTGTTGTCGCCGCGCATGCGGTGATAACGCGTGAGTGCATCCATCAGGGTCTGGTTGAAGCCGTGGCCCATGTGCAAGGTGCCGGTGACATTAGGAGGCGGCAACTGGATGCAGAACGATTCGGTTTTGTTCGGGTCGAGTCCGGCCTTGAAATATCCCGAGCTTTCCCATTTGTCGTACCAATAGGCTTCGGTGGTCTTCGGTTCAAAACTTTTTGCGAGTTCGTTGGTATCCATGCTGTTTGGTCGTGGTGCGGCTGATGAGCCTGTACTGGGCTGGTCGAAAGAGGCGGGGATTATACCTATGCCGGACGCGGATGGCGCGATGCCGGCGGATTCTCTGAATTGCGCGTGGATCAGCTCCGGCAATGCCCGTTGCAGTTCCGGCCAGTCGGCATCCGTGTTCGAGTCATAACGCTGGAATAGCCAAGCTTCGATACGTGCAACGAGGGCGGCAGAAAAGTGTTCGCACTGCGCGGGGGATAATGTTATCCCGGCAGGGGCGGGGGTGCTGGCGGTGATTTGTGTCCGCAGATGGTTGCTTTTCGCCGTCGGCGGAAGCGTGACCTCTTCCGTCAATACCGGGATGTCGAGCGGTGTGCCGTCGATGACTTCGGTCAGTACCGGGATGCGGCCAAGATCGATCTTGTCGGCCTTGTGTCCGCTCATCCCGCAGTCCCCTGTTTCTTTAGCAGGTCGAAATGGCGCAGTTCGTAACCACGGTCTTTATAGAACACATACCGTTCGCGCCCCAGCTTGGCGTCATCATCGGACTGGCTGACGATCTCGATGACACGTTCGAAACGGCTGAAGAACGGCTGGCAGGTGTCGTGCAGGCTGATGAGCAGTTCCGAATGCGGGAAAGTCTCGTCGCGACCGATGACGACCGGCATGTCGGCTGCCTCTGCGGCATGACTGTGGCAGTGCGGCAAAAAAGCGGTGGCAGGGAAGTGCCACAGCAGTTTGTCGAGCTTGTCCGCCATATCTTCGTCCGGCACATGCAACAGCACGCGCAAGCCGTTCTGCATCGCTTTATGGCTCAGTTGGCAAGCGGTGCGTAACTTATCCTCACTGCCCGTATAAAAATCGACCTTGGTCACTTCGCTGCCGTGCGATTGATCAGATACTGCGTGAGCAACGGCACCGGACGACCGGTTGCGCCTTTGTTCTTGCCGGAGAGGTTGGCCGTGCCGGCGATGTCCAAGTGCGCCCAGCGGTAATCCTTGGTGAAGCGCGCGAGGAAGCAGGCCGCCGTGATGGTGCCGCCCGCGCGCCCGCCGATGTTCTGCATGTCGGCGAAGTTGCTGTCCAGCAGCGGCTGGTAGTCGTCCCACAGCGGCAGTTGCCAGATGCGGTCGTGCGCCTGATCGCCCGCAGCGATGAGCTCCTTGGCGAGTTTGTCGTCGTTACTGAACATGCCGCTGGCGACATGACCCAGAGCGATCACACAAGCGCCGGTGAGGGTGGCGATATCGACCACAGTGTCGGGGTTGAATTTCTTTGAGTAGGTCAGCGCATCGCACAGGATCAAGCGACCTTCCGCGTCGGTATTCAATATCTCGATGGTCTGGCCGGACATGCTGGTGACGATGTCGCCCGGCTTGGTGGCTTTGCCGGAGGGCATGTTCTCGCAGGTCGGGATGACGCCGACCACGTTGAGCTTCAGCCCCATCTCGGCCACGGCCTGCAGGGTGCCCAGCACGCTGGCCGCACCACACATGTCGTACTTCATCTCGTCCATGTCGGCACCGGGCTTGAGCGAGATGCCGCCGGTGTCGAAGGTGATGCCTTTGCCGACCAGTACGATAGGCTTCTGTTTTTTGTCCGCGCCGCAATATTCCAGCGTGATGAGCTTGGCCGGTTGTTCGCTGCCGCGTGTGACGGACAGGAAAGAACCCATGCCGAGTTTCTGCATGTCCTTTTCTTCCAGTACGGTGGTTTTGATGCTTTTGTGCGCTTTGCCCAGAGCCAGCGCCTGGGCGGCGAGGTAGGTGGGGGTACAGATATTGCCCGGCAGATTGGCCAGTGTCTTGGTAAGTGCCATGCCGCGTGTGGTGGCTGCGGTTTGTTCAAGGGTGTTCTTCAGCGCGGCGGTTGGTTTATCCAGCGTGGCGAAGGTGACGCTCTTCAGCGCTGCCGCTTTGGCGGGCTTGCTCTTCAGGCTGTCGGCGCGGAATACCTGTTCGGCGGCGGTGAGTACCGCTTGTTTGAGTATCCACACGGCATCCTTGCCGACACCTTCGTCGGTGAGATACAGCGTCGCATCTTTGGCCGGCGTGGCATTCACTGCGCAGAAAGTTGCGCGCAGGATATCCAGACTGGTTTTATTGTCGAGTTCGCCGGCCTTGCCCAAGCCGACCAGTAACACACGCTCGGTCGCGACGCCGGGCAGTTTGTGCAGCAACAAGGTGGTCGCGGCTTTGCCGTCCATATCGCCGCGCGCAATGAGATCACTGAGAGCGTGCTGCGCGACCTTGTCGATCATCTGTGCCGCTTTCGACAGTTTGCCGCCGTCGAATACGCCGACCACGAGACAGCCACACTTCAGTTTTTCCGGACTGCCCTGTTTTATGCTAAATTCCATACCTCATTCCCCTTATGTTTTCCTGTGCTGCGCACTATGCCGGATTATCCGCAATCTCGCCGACAAAAGTCAAAATCATCACGTTCTCGTATCAGGAGCAGCATCTTCCATCGCGCGTTGGTGCGTGAATTCTTTGTCACCGGGGCATTCGTGTCTTCCATTCTGCTCGGTATCGTTGTGTTTACCCAGTTGATCCGGCTGCTGGGAGATTCTGTGAGCGGCGCGCTGGCGGTCGAGGGGGTGGCGGCCCTGGTCGGTTTCAGCGCGCTGAACTATCTGCCGATATTGCTTTCCGTCAGTTTGTATTTTTCCATCCTGCTGACGCTGACGCGGAGTTATCGCGATAGCGAGATGGTAGTGTGGTTCTCTTCCGGGATAGGGCTGACCCGTTGGATACGCCCGGTGATGGGATTCGCTGTTCCGGTGGTATGTCTCATCGCCTTGCTGAGTTTTGTGCTGACGCCGTGGTCCAGACAGAAAGCGGAAGAATTCAAGGGGCAGCTGAATGCAAAGGACGAAGTCACTTTGGCCAAGCCGGGGGTGTTCCGCGAGTCAAATGAGGGGAATCAGGTGTTCTTCATGGAGAACATCGATGCAGGGAGCGAGCGCGTGAGTAATATCTTCGTCCAGTCTGTGCGGAACAGCAAAGAGGGGACGATGGTCGCCAAGGAGGGGTTGCAGGAGATCGCACCGAACGGGGATCGTTTTCTGGTGATGTTGAATGGTACTCGGTACGAGGGGGAGCCGGGGCGGCACGATTTCAAGATCGCCGAGTTTGAACGTTATGCGATACGTATCGAGGCGGCGGAGGTCAAGGAGTCGCGCCCCAATTTTAAGAGCCTCTCCACTGCGCAACTGGTGCAGGATCCCAACCGATGGAACCTGTCCGAACTTGCTTGGCGTGTCGGTTTGCCGCTCAGTGCGCTGATCCTGGCGGTGCTGGCGATCCCGCTCAGCTTTGTGAATCCGCGCGCGGGCCGGTCGCTCAATTTGATCATCGCGGTAGTGATCTATATGGCGTACAACAACATGATGGGAGTCTCGACGACCTGGATCGGGCAGGGCAAGGTTAGTGTCGGCGTCGGCCTGTGGGCTGTGCATAGCGTGATGCTGATGTTGCTGGTGGTACTGTTCTACAAACGGCTGTCCGTATTCTCTTGGCGGAGGTTGTTGCCATGAGGCTGTTGACCCGTTATCTGGCGAAAGAGATCTATTTCAGCATCGCTCTGGTCTTTGCCGTATTGGTCACGCTGTTCGCCTTCATGGATCTGATCCAGGAGTTGAGCGATATGGGGCAGGGAAATTATAGTCTTGGCCATGTTTTGCTCTATATCGGACTCATTATCCCCGGCTATATCTACGAGTTATTTCCTTTGGCGGTGTTGATCGGCTCCATCTTTGCCATCGTGCAGATGGCAAGCAATTCGGAAATGATGGTCTACCGCAGCTCCGGCGCGTCTTTGCAGCAAATGGTATTCGCGCTGACCAAGATCGGTTTTCCCCTGATGGTGTTGTGTTTCGTGTTTGGTGAATTCATCGCGCCACCGAGTTATCAATTGGCGCAAGAAGTATTGATGAAAGCTCAGAATCGGGGGGTATTACTTAAAGAGTTCCGTTCCGGTGTCTGGGCAAAGGATGAACGCAGTTTCGTCAACGTCAAAAGTGTCATGCCCGATACGTCCATGCTGGATGTTAGTATCTATGAGTTTGACGAGACCTATCATCTGCGCTCGATCACTTCTGCCCAGCGTGCAGCGTATGTCGGCAACGACCAGTGGATGCTGGAAGGGGTGCGGCAGACACGTTTCAATACGCAGGGTTCGGCGGTATTCAATCAGGCCAGTCTGGTATGGCATTCGACGCTTAACCCCAAATTACTGAACGTGTTGTTGCGTTTGCCGGAGAAGATGTCTGCCCGCGACCTTTATCAATACACCCGGCATTTGAGTGACAACGGCCAGAAGACCGGCCGTTACGAGATCGCGATGTGGAACAAGATCGCTTATCCGTTCGCGGTGTTGATCATGATGTTATTGGCGCTGCCCTTCGCGGCTTATCACCGCCGCGAGGGCGGGATCAGCAGCAAGGTGTTCGTCGGTATCCTGCTCGGTTTGAGTTACCACTTCGGCGGCAAGTTATTCTCCAATCTGGGGGCATTGAACGACTGGTGGCCGATGCCCAGCGCAACCGCAATCAGCTGGGTATATCTGGCGGTTGCTTTTGTGTTGATGTGGCGTACGGAGCGGCGTTAGCTGCCGTTATTGGCCGACAGGAGGTGTGGCACCGGTTCTGGGCTGTATCTCTGTGGCGTGCCGCTCGCGCAGATTTTTTCTGGCGGCTTCGCGTTTCTCGGGTGGCAGTTGGTTGAAGGACTTGTATTTCTCGCGCGCGCGCTGACGTTGCGCGGGTGTCAATTTGCTCCACTTCACCAGACGATCATGCATACGCTGCTGTTGCAGCGGGGTGAGTTTCGGATAGCGTTTGGCGATACCGAGAAAGTTGCGCTGTTGTTTCTCGGAAAGTTTGTCCCATTCCTGAGCGAGCGGCGCGAGCGCCTCGCGTTGAGCAAGCGGGATGTCGTTCCATGATTGCGCAGCGGATGAAGCGGACTGGAAACAAAGTGCTGCCAGCAGGAGGAGTGTCGGTTGGCTCAGGCGCATGATTTGAATGCTCAGTCGATATAGACATCAACAGGCAGATCGTCGGTCAGGATGGCGATATCAATGTCGCTATGGTCATGTTCGGCGGCATGATGCCAGTAGGTGATGGTGCAGAGTAGCAGCCCGCCCGCGAGTAGGATGGATAAGGCCCAGAACGGGATACGGTGGTGCTCGCGGGCGGTGCAGGCCAGACTGCCATGCCATGCCACACGGGTATTTTGCTTGGCCAGAGCATGGTTGCGTGCGGAGTGTAGATGTGCCGCTGTGGCTGGGTCAAGGTGATCGGTCGCATGATCCAGTAAATTTCGGATCGATTTCGTGTTCAGGTGTTTATTGTTCATTTTTCAGTGAAATCCCTTTTCTGTTGAGTCGCTCCGCCAGCGCATGTGTGGCGCGCGAGCAGTGTTGCTTCACACTGCCTTCGGAACATCCCATTACGGCGGCAGTCTCCGCCGTGTTCAAGTCTTCCCAGTAACGCAACAGGAAGGCTTCGCGTTGACGCATTGGCAGCGCAGTCAAGGCTTCTTCAATCGCAGCAAGCAGTTGTGACTGTTCGAGTGATGCATCAGGTTGCGCTGGCTGGGAAGGATTGGTTTTGTCCTGCAGGGTGTCCAGCGGGTCTTGTTCCTGTTCGTCGTGCCGGGGAGCCAAGGAAGAGAACAGTGTCGTCCAGAGGCTGCGAACCTTCAGCCTGCGATAGTGGTCGCGGATGGTATTTTGCAGGATGCGCTGGAATAACAGGGGCAATTCGGCGGCGGGTTTGTCGCCATAGTTGGCGACGAGTTTGAGCATGGCATCCTGCACGATGTCGAGTGCGGCATGTTCGTCGCGAACGGCAAATAGTGCCTGTTTGTAGGCGCGGCGCTCGACCTCGGCGAGGAATCGAGAAAGTTTGTGGTGACTGCTCAGTTTGGGGCTCCCCTGATTTGGAGGGAATACTAGCAAATTCGCGCGGCTGTTTGAGAGTTTTGCGGGAATCATTGCTCCTGTCTGTGAAATGGAGGTGATGTGCTAGAGTTGCGTGCCGATTGCTGCTTATTTGAGGATGCATTCCAATGCGCGCGTTATTTTTTCCTACGTTGAGATCGTGGCGATTGATTGGGCTGTTGCTGCTGTCGTTTCTGCCGCTGGCCCAAGGGCAGGCACAGCCGCTGGAGCTGGGCGGGCAATGGTTTCGCGCCACCCCGGATTGGGTATATGTTGGACAAGCGAATCTGGATGATGCCAGATTGGTTCCGCTCAATCAGTTGAGTCTGACTGGCGGGCATTTTGTGTATCGGGCCGACTTTGATATTCAAGACCAAGTGCTGGTATTGGATTTTAAAAACACCAGCGTAATCGGCTTATTTCATCACCGGATATTTGATGAACAAGGCCGTTTGCTCGAAGAGTTCACAGGGGGCATTCAGGATGGCGGGGAAGGTCATTTCCTTCTGCGCCATGGGCGTGAATTGAATTTGCCGCCGGGCCACTATCGCTTGATTACCGAACTCACCTCGCCCTTTCTGCTGGCGCAGCCTCAGCCCTACCTTGATTCTCTACCACACTATCGTCAATCCATTAATTCGGGCAATGCCATCACGCTGGTGTGTATAGGTGTTCTGTTTGGCTTGGTGTTTTATTACACCGTGCTTTCCATCGTGCGCCGCAATTTTGTCGATGCCATGTACGTTTTGGTCATCCTGAGTAATTTGTTGTACAACATGACCGCGCTTGAGGTTTTTGCCGATTTGTTCGACATGCACTGGTTTTATCTGATCAGTTTTCCATTCCTGTTGTTTGGCAATTTGGCCTACCTCTTTTTTGTGATCGGGCTACTGGATATCCGGCGCGACCAACAACCCAAATTGTTCTGGGCGGGTATGGCACTGGTTAGTGTGTGCCTGATTTTTGCCCTGGCGGCGTTGTTTAAGCCCAATTGGTCACTGGAGTTGGTCAGGATAGCGGTTGGGGTGAATTTGTCTTATGGGCTGGTTTGCGGCGCGGTTCGTGCGCGTGACGGACATCAATCAGCCCGTTATTATCTGGCGGCTATCGGGGTGTTTTTTGTGTTGGGATTGACCTCCATTTCCCTGAATAGTCTCGAGGGTGTGTATACCTTTTATATTGAACATCTGGGCTTGCTCTCCTTTACATTGGAAGCCTTGCTGCTGTCTTTCGTGCTGGCGCAGCAATTCGCCCAGTTGCACAAGGAAAAGGAACTGGCGCTGTCCTCGGCAATGCGAAATTTACATGCCGCCACCACCGATACATTAACCGGCTTGCCCAATCGTTATGCTTTGATAAGCGATTTGCAGCAATTGCCGGAGCGGGGCAGTCTCACTTTCATTGATTTGGATGGCCTCAAGTACTATAACGACTGTTATGGACATGAGCGTGGCGATGAATTGCTGTGCAGTTTTGGGGAATTGCTGCAACGACAGTTGCCGGCACAAGCGCGACTGCATCGCTTGGGCGGCGATGAGTTTGCCATCACTCATCCGCAAGGTGATTTGCATGAAATTGAACATGTGCTGACCGTCACGGTGGAAGGGTTGCGTGCGGCAGGTTTTGAATTGGCTGGTGCCAGCTTCGGCTCGGTACATGTTTACGAAAATCCGGCCAAGGATAAGCTGATGCAAATGGCCGACGAGCGTATGTATCAATGTAAACGCATTCACAAGGAAGCGGTTTTGCACCCCCCTTTGCTTGCTGGGGGTTGACCAAAATGCCGTCAGCCTTTATCTTGCACGGTTCTTTAATCGTTGCCAGCTAGGGTCGTTGCTATGGAACTGACGGGCGCAGAAATTGCCATCAGGTGTTTGCAGGAAGAGGGAGTCGAATATGTGTTCGGCTATCCCGGTGGTGCGGTCTTGTTCATCTATGATGCACTGTTCAATCAGGATCAGGTCAAACATGTGCTGGTACGCCACGAGCAGGCGGCGGTGCATGCCGCCGACGGTTATTCGCGTTCGACCGACAAGGTCGGTGTTGCGCTGGTGACTTCGGGGCCGGGTGTCACCAATGCGGTGACCGGCATTGCCACGGCCTATATGGACTCCATCCCGCTGGTGGTCATCAGTGGTCAGGTATCTTCCAATTTCATCGGCGAAGACGCCTTCCAGGAAGTGGATGCGGTCGGCATCACCAGGCCTTGTGTGAAGCATAATTTTCTGGTGAAAGACGCCAAAGACATCGCCAGCACACTGAAGAAGGCATTCTATCTGGCCAAGAGCGGACGCCCAGGGCCGGTGCTGGTCGACATCCCCAAGGATGTGTCCAATCAGAAGGTGGAGTTCAACTATCCAGCCTCGGTGCATATCCGCTCATATCATCCCGAAAGACAGGCAGATGCCGGTTCGATCAAGCGGGCGGCGCAACTATTGGCTGATGCCAAACGCCCGATGATCTATGCGGGCGGCGGTGTAGTGCTGGCGGATGCCGCCGGGCCGTTGACCGATCTGGTACGTTTGCTGGGCGCTCCCTGCACCAATACGCTGATGGGGCTGGGTGGTTACCCTGCCACTGACAAGCAATTCGTCGGCATGCCCGGCATGCACGGCACTTATGAAGCCAATATGGGCATGCAGCACTGCGATGTGCTGCTGGCGGTTGGAGCGCGTTTCGATGATCGGGTGATCGGCAATGTGGCGCACTTCGGTTCGGTGCCGCGCAAGATCATTCATATCGATATCGATCCGGCCTCCATCTCCAAGCGGGTGCAGGTCGATGTGCCTATCGTGGGTGATGTGGGGCAAGTGTTGGGCGAGTTGCTGACGGTGTTGCGCAGCAGCAAACAGAAGCCCGATACCGCCGCGCTGGAGGCATGGTGGAAGCAGATCGCCGAATGGCGCAGCCGCAATGCGCTGAAGTACAGATATTCCGACGAGGTCATCAAGCCGCAGTTTGTGATCGAGAAGTTGTACGAGATCACACGCGGCGATGCTTTCGTGACGTCAGACGTGGGGCAGCACCAGATGTTCTCCGCGCAATACTACAAGTTCGACCAGCCGCGTCGTTGGATCAATTCCGGCGGCTTGGGTACCATGGGTTTTGGTCTGCCCGCCGCGATGGGTGTGCAACTGGCCCATCCGGGGGCGACCGTGGCCTGTGTCACAGGCGAAGGCAGCATCCAGATGAACATCCAGGAGTTGTCCACCTGCAAACAGTTCCGCCTGCCGATCAAAGTGATCGCGTTGAACAACCGTTATCTGGGCATGGTGCGCCAGTGGCAGGAGTTCTTCCATGGCAACCGTTATTCGCAGTCCTATATGGATGCGCTGCCGGATTTCGTTAAATTGGCGGAGGCTTACGGTCACGTCGGTATCCTGGTGGAGAAACCGTCCGATGTGGAAGGCGCATTGCGCGAGGCGTTCGCGCGCAAGGATGAGCTGGTGTTCCTGGATTTCCGTACCGATCCGACCGAGAACGTGTTCCCGATGGTGCCCGGTGGCAAGGGTTTGTCCGAAGTGATCTTTGCGGAGGACTTGTAACATGCGCCATATCATTTCCCTGTTGATGGAAAACGAAGCGGGAGCATTGTCGCGTGTGGCCGGTCTGTTCTCGGCGCGCGGATATAACATCGAATCGTTGACGGTTGCACCGACTGAAGATGAGACACTGTCGCGTATGACCATTGTGACGCGCGGTTCCGACGCCATCATCGAGCAGATTAAGAAGCAACTGAATAAACTCATCGAGGTCGTGGCGGTGATCGATCTGACCGACGGCGATCATCTTGAGCGCGAACTGATGCTGGTCAAATTGCGCGCGCAGGGCGAGGCGCGTGAAGAGCTGAAGCGTATGGCGGATATCTTCCGTGGCCGTATCATCGATGTGTCCGACAAGACCTACACCATCGAATTGACCGGCACGGGCAGCAAGCTGGATAGTTTTTTACATGCTATCGACCGTAATCTGATCCTCGAGACGGTGCGTACCGGCTCCTCGGGCATAGGGCGCGGTGACCGTATTTTGAAGCTCTGAATTTTTTATTGATTGAATTTTACTGAAGAGGCCAACATGAAAGTTTATTACGACAAAGACGCAGACCTGTCCCTGATCAAGGGCAAACAAGTGACCATCATCGGCTACGGCTCGCAAGGCCACGCCCACGCGCAAAACCTGAAAGAGTCCGGCGTGAACGTGACTGTCGGTCTGCGCAAGAGCGGCGCATCGTGGAAAAAAGCCGAAGCGGCCGGTATCAAGGTCGCCGAAGTGGCTGCTGCGGTGAAGAACGCTGACGTGGTGATGATGCTGTTGCCCGACGAAAACATCCCCGATGTCTACAACAATGAAGTCGCCCCGAACATTAAGGCGGGCGCCGCACTGGCTTTCGCGCACGGCTTTAACGTGCATTACAACCAAGTCGTGCCGCGCGCCGACGTGGATGTCATCATGATCGCCCCCAAAGGCCCCGGCCACACCGTGCGTTCCGAGTACCTCAAGGGTGGCGGCGTACCGACACTGATCGCGGTGTACCAGGACAAGAGCGGCAAGGCGAAAGACATTGCCCTGTCCTATGCGGCTGCCAACGGCGGCACCAAAGGCGGCGTGATCGAGACCAACTTCCGTGAAGAGACCGAGACCGACCTGTTCGGCGAACAAGCCGTGTTGTGTGGCGGAGCGGTGGAACTGGTTAAAGCCGGTTTCGAGACATTGACCGAAGCGGGTTACGCTCCGGAGATGGCCTACTTTGAGTGCCTGCACGAGCTGAAGCTGATCGTCGACCTGATGTACGAAGGCGGTATCGCCAACATGAACTACTCCATCTCCAACAATGCGGAATACGGCGAATACGTCACCGGCCACCGTGTGATCGCCGACGAAGCCCGCGCCGCGATGAAGGAATGTCTGAAGAACATCCAGAACGGTTCCTACGCCAAACAGTTCATCCTGGAAGGCCGCACCAACTATCCAGAGATGACTGCGCGTCGTCGTTTGAACGCCGAGCATCCGATCGAAGTGGTGGGTGGTCAGCTGCGTTCGATGATGCCTTGGATCGGCAAGAACAAGCTGGTTGATCAATCTAAAAACTAGTGAAACGTGAAAGGTGAAACGTAACCAGTTTCTTCGTTTCACTTTTCACAGATTCACCTTCACGTTTCACATTTTCTAATGAAAAACTATCCCCACCCCATCATCGCCCGCGAGGGCTGGCCGTTTCTGGCGATCACTCTGGCATTGGCCGTCGCTGCTACTGTATGGTGTGCGAGCTGGTCGATTCCGTTGTGGATCATCTTCGTGTTCGTGTTGCAGTTCTTTCGCGATCCGGCACGTGAGATTCCGCAACAGTCCGGAGCCGTCCTTTCTCCTTGCGATGGCCGTGTCATCAAGGTCGAGCGCACGCAAGACCCTTACGGACAGCGCGATGCGATCCTGGTCAGCGTGTTTATGAACGTGTTCAACGTACACTCCAATCGCAGCCCGATGGATGGCAAGATCGAGAAAATCCAATACTTCCCCGGCAAGTTCGTGAATGCCGATCTGGACAAGGCATCCACAGAGAACGAGCGTAACGCGGTCGTGTTGACCACCAACGACGGTCAGACCGTGACCTTCGTGCAAGTAGCCGGACTCATCGCGCGCCGTATCTTGTGTTACGTCAATGTTGGCGATTCCCTGACTCGCGGACAACGTTACGGTTTTATTCGTTTCGGTTCGCGCGTGGATGTCTACCTGCCGCTCACCGCTAACGTCAAAGTCAGCATCGGTGATAAAGTGTCCGCCACCACAACCATACTGGCTCAGCTATAAATGTTATGACCGAACTGAACAAACGCAAACCGATGGACTTACGCCGCCGCAGTATCTATCTGCTGCCGAATCTGTTTACTACGGGTGCTTTGTTCGCCGGTTTCTATGCCATCGTGCAGGCGATGAACAGCCGCTTTGAATTCGCTGCCGTGGCGATCTTCATCGCCATGGTGCTGGACGGTCTGGACGGTCGGGTGGCGCGTCTGACACACACCCAAAGCGAGTTCGGAGCAGAATACGACAGCCTGTCCGACATGGTCTCCTTCGGTGTGGCACCTTCGCTGCTGATGTATGAGTGGGCGTTCCGCGACCTCGGCAAGGTGGGATGGTTCGCCGCATTCATCTATTGTGCGGGTACCGCATTACGTTTGGCGCGGTTCAACACCAATATCGACGTGGTGGACAAGCGTTATTTCCAGGGTTTGCCCAGTCCGGCAGCCGCTGCGCTGGTGGCCGGTTTCGTCTGGGTGATGGGCGATCTGAGTTTTGTCGGAAAAGACCTGCGCTGGTACGCGGCAGCCCTGACGGTGTTCGCCGGCCTGAGCATGGTCAGCAATGTGCGTTTTTACAGCTTCAAGGATTTTAATGTGCGCAAGAGCGTGCCTTTCATCGCCATCTTCGTGCTGGCGCTGTTCTTCATCCTGATCTCCAGTTATCCACCCGGCGTATTGTTCCTGCTGTTTCTGGGTTATGCCCTCTCCGGCTACGTCATGTGGGTGTTGGCATTGCGCAAGCAACGGAGCCATCCACTGGGCTGACGGCTCTTGGCGAGTTTCCGTCGGGAGATGTCCCGTTCCATTCATGCAGACCTCGGCCTTTTCTGAACTGCTCTATGTCGGAGTGGCTCGGTGCCAAGCCGGGTAATGAGCGGATAAAATGAACAAAACATATCTCACCATCTTGTTGACTATCGTCCAAGCCGCTTCCGCGCAGGCGGCCGATATCAGCGGTACGGTACAGGAGCGCGGTGTACGCAAACCGATCACCGGTGCCGTGGTCACGGTGCAGGGCGGCACAGAGTCCGCCGTCAGTGACGAGCAGGGACGTTACCGTCTGAAGTTGCCCGGCACGGGACGTTACACCCTGCGGGCAAGCAAGCCGGGGGAATATGATTCCGCTGCCAGCGAAATTTCGGTGACGGAGCAGGCGGAGGCGGGTAGGCAGGATTTCTATCTGATGCCCCTCTTCAGGCTACCCGAAGTGTTGGTTGTGAGCGAGCGCACACCTGACCGTATCAGTAAAACCGCCATCAGCGGCAAACAATTGAACAGGATCGCCGGAACCAGCGGAGACCCGCTGGCGGGTTTGCAGACTTTGCCCGGCGTGGTTTCCACCAATAACGGCAGCAGACCTGCCGTGCGTGGCTCCGGCCCCGGTGACAATGCCTATTATGTCGATGGCTTGGTTGTAGGCAAGATATTTCATGTCGCCGGTATCAGTGTGTTCAACGCCGATCTGATCAGTGATTTCAATCTGTACAGCGGAGCGTTCGCGCCGCGTTTTGGTGATGTGACGGGAGCCGTGCTGGATGTCGCCTTGCGCAATCCGCGCACCGACCAACTCGGCGGCAAACTCAATATCAATATGCTGGGAGCAGATGCGTTGATCGAGGGGCCGGTCGGTGAAGATCAGTCGTTCTACTTCGCCGCGCGCCGCAGTTATATCGATCTGTTCCTCAAGCAGGTTCAGCAAGAAGGCGTCACGCTGCAAATCCCCCATTATTCCGACTATCAAGGCAAATATATCCGCAAGCTGGCCGGTGCCGACAAACTTACCTTCCATGTGCAGGGTGCGGCGGATGCGTTGCAGTTGAACATTGACGGGAGCTCGGATATTGCCCAGAAACAACCTGTGCTGGCCGGTAATATCGCGGTAGCGGATGCCTATGCGATGCAGGCGCTGGTCTGGGATGCGAGCATGCTCGACGGTGCGCGCAATACACTGGCACTGGAACATATCGCTGCCGATGTCACCAATTCCGTGGCCAGCGCGGGCAATCTGTATCTTGCGCAGGACGCATGGCTGTTGCGTGAACATCTGAACCTGCCGCTCAGTGAGGGGCACGAACTGGCGCTGGGGGCGAATCTGTCGCAGACGCAGATCAGCATCGATGCTGATATTAAGAATGCCACCTGTACCCAGTTCAATCCCGCCTGTGATTTGACCAGTGCCGCACAGCAGAAGCTGGTCGACCGTTTTACCTCGAATGCCTGGGATGCATCGTTGCAAGACCGCAAACGTATCTCATCGTCCGTGGTATTGGTGGCTGGCGCACGGCATAGTTACGAAGGATACCTGTCCAAATCTTATACGGAACCGCGCATCGGTCTCGAATGGGAAGCTACAGCGCAGACGCTGGTCACCGCCGGATGGGGGCGGCATAACCAGATGCCGACCGGGCAGCAGATCGCCAATGCCTTTGGTAATCCCCGTCTCGGCCATTTGCGCGCCGATCACAGCGTGCTGGGGGTCAGTCATCGTGTTGATGACCTGTGGTCGTGGAAAGCGGAGACCTATTTCAAACGCTTCAGCGACCTGGTGGTGGACGATCCGCAGTTGAACTATGTCAATGGTGCGAGCGGAAGTGCCTATGGTCTGGAACTGCTGGTCAAGAAGGATAGCGGCGAGCGTTTGTCGGGATGGTTGTCGCTTTCTCTGGCGCGCTCGGAGCGGCGCAATGACCTTACCGGAGAAGCGTTCCGCTTTGAGCTGGATCAGCCGGTGAATGCCACACTGGTGAGCAGTTACCAGTTGAATGACGATTGGAGTCTGGATGCGAAGTGGAGCGGACATTCCGGAACCCCGTATACACCGATCACCGGAACCAACGGAAGTTATGCGGATGGCCGCCTGCGCCCCCGCTATGCCGCCATCAATTCAGGGACGCTGCCGATGTATCATCGTCTGGACCTGCGTATGGCCAGACAATTGTTGCGGGACACCTACAAGCTGAATCTGTATTTTGAGCTGAACAACGTCTACGGGCGCCAGAATATCGTGGGTTACACCTACGATGCGAGTTATACCGTCGAAAAACCGGTCTACCCGTTCGTGTTGCCTTTCTCTTTTGGCGTGCAGGCGGAGTTCTGAGTCCGTGCGCCGCTTCCGCTTGGCCGATAAATACGCGGTGGTAAATGTGCGGCAGAGCATATCCAGGCACCCGTCGCGGCAGATGTGATTTTTAGTACGGATCCATTGCAATCCACATCTGCGCAGATATGATATGCATGTTGAAACGACGAGCTCTCGGTATGGCGGCCCTGAAATCACAAATAATGTTGGTCGATGATCATGCTTTGGTGCGTCAAGGCATGGCCATGCTCATCAATGCAGAGCATGACATGGAAGTGTGTTGTGATGCCGAGGATGTCGGTGATGCGATGGCCAAGCTGGAGTTGGAGCATCAACCCGATATCGTTCTGGTGGACCTGTCGCTGAAGACCCTCTCCGGTTTTGAGTTGATCAAGAGTATCCATATCTTGATCCCCGCGCTTCCCGTGCTGGTCGTGTCCATGCATGACGAGACCGTGTATGCGGAGCGTGCCCTGCGCTCCGGAGCGCGGGGTTATGTGATGAAGCAGGAAGCCGGACAGGCTATGATCCTGGCGATACGCGAGGTGATGAAGGGGAACTTCTATCTGAGCGAGCAGATGCGCACCAAGTTGCTGGATCGTTTTGTGACCGGAAGTGCCGAATCGGAGCAGTTGATCAATAGCCTGACGCCCAGCGAATTCGAGGTGTTACATCTGATCGGTTCCGGACACAGCAGCCAGGAGATCGCCCGTTTGCTCAGTCGCAGTATCAAAACCATCGAAACGCACCGTGCCAATATCCGCGCCAAGCTGCATCTCAAAGATGGCGCTGATTTGATGCGTTATGCCACCCATTGGATTACGGCGGCACATTAAAAACCCATTTCAATCAATAATGATGCCGAATAAGGGAAACCACTAGGTCAAAACAAGGGTTTCTCCAGTATATCCCCATTGCCCATCGGGTTAGGATGCTGTCACTTAATTTAGGCGGGCGGCATCGTGAGCAAAGTTAGTCGAACAAAGATTGTCGAACCTGCCGTCAGCAAAGCCAAGAAGCCTGCCAGTACCGCCAAGTCGAAAAGCGTTAAGCCCGTTGCAGCCAGCATGGCCAAGCCGCCACCGCCGCCATCCGTTATCGCGAAGGGCGCCAAGACGCTCATCGGTAAAGTAAAAAAATCCCCCGAAGTACCCGTCAATTCATCGGTAGAAGAACTTAATTTCCTCGCCGCCAAAGCCAGCAAGAAATCCCCCAAACCGCGCAAGGTCGCTGCCAAGAAAGCCGCCCCGGCGGCTGCACCTGCCGAAGAACGTAACTTCATTGTTGGTATCGGTGCATCGGCCGGTGGTTTGGAAGCACTCTCAGATCTGATCGGGGCTCTGCCTGATGATCTGGGTGTTCCCTATATCGTCGTTCAGCATCTGTCCCCTACACATCGCAGCATGATGGTGCCGCTGCTCGCGCGCGAAACGACGATGCTGGTGAAAGATGCTGAAGACGGGGAGGCTCCGTTAGCCAACGTCATTTATGTCACGCCCGCCAATTGGAACATCATCTTGAAAGATGGCGTGATGCGTTTGCTGGTTCCGGGCAAGACCATTCTGCCCAAACCTTCGGCGACCGCCCTGTTCAATTCCATGGCCGAAGAAAAGGGCGAGGATGCCATCGGCGTGATTCTGTCCGGTACCGGTTCGGATGGCGCGGCAGGTATTGCCGCGATCAAGGCGGCCGGGGGGTTCACCTTTGCCCAGGATCCCGAAGCGGCGAAATACAGCGGCATGCCGCAGGCGGCGATCAGCACCGGATGTGTCGAATGGGTGTTGAGTTGCAAAGGCATCGCCGAAGAAATCACGGCGATCGCGCGGGCGCACGGTTTAATCAACCGCGCCACCAAGCAGGAAAATGCACCGGCCACGATGAAGGGCCTGCTGCAAATGGTTTACAAACATTCCAAGATAGATTTTTCCGGCTACAAAGAGGCGACGTTGTCGCGCCGTGTTGAACGCCGTATGGCGGCGAACCGCCTGAGCAATCTCGCCGCCTATTTTGATTTTTGCAGCAAGAATCCCGACGAGCTGAGCAAGCTCAGTAAAGATATTTTGATTTCGGTTACCGCATTCTTTCGCGACCGGAACAACTTCGAAGGCTTGCGCAAGATATTGGGGGAAATCATATCTCTGAAAGAACCGGGAGATGAGATTCGTATCTGGGTTCCGGCGTGTGCCACGGGAGAGGAGGCGTATTCGATCGGTATCTTGCTGTCGGATATTCTGGGCAGCAGGATGAGCGATTACCGCATCCAGATATTCGCCACCGACATTGACATGGATGCCATGGCAGTCGCGCGCAAGGGGATATACTCGGAAAGCTCGCTGGCAGAAGTCAGTGCCGACACGACCGCGCGCTACTTCAGCAAAAAAGCCGATCTCTACGAAATCGCGCGCCCGATTCGGGATATGGTTGTTTTTGCCCGGCAGGACTTGGTTCTCGACCCGCCTTTTTTGCGGCTGGACTTGGTCAGTTGCCGCAATCTGCTGATTTATTTTCAGCCTTTGCTGCAAACACGGGTGCTGTCCATTTTTCACTTTGCGCTGCGGCCGTCGGCGTATTTGTTCCTGGGAAAATCCGAGAGCATCGTCCATCAGGACAACCTGTTTCTTCCCGTGAGCAAGGAGGCGCGTATCTTCAAACGTGTCGCCGCAAAAGACCAGATCATTCCTATCCCCTTGTATTCCAGCCAGGATGCAAGTGCGGGTCCAAAGCCGTCGATCACCCTCACCGAGCGGTCTCCGCGCAGGCCGGAGAACAAGTTGCAGAAAGCGCTCTCCGAGATTTACGCGCCGCCCAGCGTGTTGATCAACAAAGAGCTGGATGTGATCGAAGTGCACGGCGATATGCAGACTTTCTTGCATTTTCCCGCCGGCAAGCTGGAAACGAACTTGGCGCAATTATTGCGCCGCGAGTGGCGTACCGAGGTGCAAACGCTGGTACATCATGCCGACCTCAAGCACACCATCGCGAAGGGACGGATACGCCCGGTTAAAAACAGAGTCGGACACAGCGTCAAGATCGAAGTGCATCCGGTGGTGTCACGCGACGATCAAAAACAGTTTCTGATCAGTTTCATCTCGCTGTCCACCCAGACGGGAGGCGAGCCCATAGAGGACCATCCGCAGGCCAATAACAGCGAGCTTGAGGATGAGCTGATCGCTACGCGCGAGCATTTGCAAACCGTCATTGAGGAGCTGGAAACTTCCAATGAAGAGTTGCAGGCATTGAACGAAGAAATGCAGGCAGCCAATGAAGAGTTGCAATCTTCCAACGAAGAGCTGGAAGCGTCCAACGAAGAGCTGCAGTCTACCAATGAGGAACTGACCACCGTCAATGAGGAATTGATCGTCAAGGGCGGCGAACTGAGCCTGGTGAATACCGAGCTGGAAAACCTGCAAAACAGTACCGGTTTCTCTCTCGTCCTGCTGGATCATGACTTGCGTTTACAGCGCTACAACAAAGAGGCCGCCAGCCTGTTCGGCTTTAGCGTACATACGCTCGGCAAGTCGATACCCGTGATCACGCTTCCGCTGATAGAGGTGCTGGGTGCCGCGAAGCAGGCCATGACAGATGGCATCAAGCGCCAGCAACAGATCAGCTTTGGCGGCAAACACTACAACGTGCTGTGTTTCCCCTACACCTCGCAGGATCAAACGCTGGGCGGAGTGATCATCACCTTCATCGACGAAACCGAGTTGGTCAATGCGCAGCACGACATTGAGGCCAGCCAGGAGCGCCTGGTTGCGGTGATGCAGAACTCACCCATGCACATCAGCATCAAAGATCCCGCCGGTCAGTACCAGTTTGTGAACAAAGCCTTTGAGATCACCTTCGGGTTGGCTCAAAGTCAGGTCATCGGCAAAACGGATACGCAATTATTCCCCGAACCGCTCGCCGCCATTTTTGAGAAATTGCACTTCGATGTGTTGCACAGAAAAAATCGCGTGGAAGCGGAAGAGCGTATCCAGATCGCCAATCAGCAGCAGTGGTTCGAATTCATCTGCTATCCGATCAATGACGAGCAGGGTTCGATCAGGGCGGTATGCAGCCAGGCGATCAATATCACCGAACGCAAGGAACTGGACGAGCAGAAAAAGTTGACCGCCAAGTTCTTCGATTCGGCCAACGAAGGTATCGTGATCACCGATATCAATCAGAACATCATCAAGGTCAACCACGCTTTTACCAAAGTCACCGGCTATGAGGCGTCCGATGTTATCGGCCTGACCCCAAAGCTACTGGGTTCGGGTAAACAGGATGCCAAGTTTTATGCGGCCATGTGGAAAGATCTCAACGCCCAAGGCTGGTGGCAGGGCGAGTTATGGAATAAGCGCAAGGATGGCAGTCTGTATCTGGAATGGCTGACCATCAATACGATCCGTGACGAGTTGGGCGAGCTTACCAACTACATTGCCATCTTCTCGGACATCACACTGATCAAAGCTTCGCAGCAGAGGCTCGAATATATGGTCGCCCATGACGAATTGACCGATCTGCCCAACCGCAATGAGCTCAAGGGGCGTATGGCGCAGGCCTTTGCCCGTGCAAAACGGCGCGGCAACAACTTTGCGCTGATGTTCCTTGATTTGGATAATTTCAAAAACGTGAACGACAACCTGGGACATGATGCCGGTGACATCCTGCTGCAACAGGCCGCAGAAAGATTGAACTTGTGCGTGCGCGGCGAAGATACCGTGGCGCGCATCGGCGGTGACGAATTTAACGTATTACTGGAAGATGTTACGGAGACGCAGATCGCCAATACCGCGCAGCGTATTCTGGAAAAGGTATCCAAGCCTTATCTGATCAAAGACCAGCAGGTATTTGTTTCCGCCAGTATCGGTATCGCGATTTACCCCAAGGACGCCGAGGATCTGGAAACGCTGACCAAGAACGCTGATTCGGCCATGTATCAGGCCAAGGAAAAGGGCAAGGACAGCTACCAGTTCTTCACCTCCGATCTGAAAGACAGAATTACCCATCGTATCGAGCTGGAGAATGCACTGCACAAGGCGATCGAAGAGAGCGAGTTGAGATTGGTGTTTCAGCCGGAATTCGATATTCAAACCGGTAAGCTCGTTGGCGCGGAAGCGTTATTGCGTTGGGACAGCAAATTATTCGGCCCGGTCGGCCCGGCGGATTTTATCCCTATCGCGGAAGAGTCCGATCTCATCCTGGACCTCGGCGAATGGGTGATCGAACATGCCGCCGAGCAATTGAGCAAATGGCGCAAGAAAGGCAAGGGGCTGCCCGGCACGCTTTTTGTCAATGTCGCCGCGCGTCAATTGCTGCGCCAGCCCTTGCTGTCCATCATTACGCGGCAGTTGACGCGTTACCGTTTGCCTGCCGGCTCCATCGGGATCGAGATCACCGAGCGCACGTTGATGAACAGCAGTGAAGAGTTGTCGCGCAGGCTGCACAAGATCGAGTTGGAGGGGATACCCATTGCCATCGACGACTTCGGCACCGGCTATTCCTCGCTGTCGTATCTCAAGTCATTCCCGATCTCGTTTCTCAAGATACCGAACCAGTTCGTCGATGGCATCACCGTTGAGGAGAGTGACAGGGGTATCGCCACGGCGATCCACGGAGTGAGTACGGCGCTGCAACTGCACACCATTGCCGAAGGGATTGAAACTTCGGAGCAGCTTGAGGTATTGCGTCAAATAGGTTGCCAAACAGGGCAGGGCTATTTCCTCGGGAGGCCGGTCGATGCCGACACTTTTGTCGATCTGTTCATCGCCCCGGTATAGATTAGGCCCGCAAACAATAGGGTGTACTCGTAGTTCGGCAATATATCCGTTGATTCAAGACGGTCAAAGAAAGAGGGCAATATGATCACTGATGAGAAAGTTTACGTTACCGAGGCGGAAATCAAGAGTCGCCGACCGACCCGATTGAGTTTGGAGTTGCTTGTGCGCGCCAGAAAAAAAGAATTGCTGCCGACAGAAGATGAAGCTTGCGAGGAGGCTCCTAACCGGAGTGAGAAAAGCGCCGACCGTTTGGCGGTTTAATAAGTAAAAAAGGCGCACCGTTTTCACGGTGCGCCTTTTTGCCTGTTTCGAGACCGAATCAGACTTTGCCGTGAGCTGCTTTGCGGCGGGCGAAGTCGGTCAAACGCAGAACCTTGGCGGAGGAGAACAGGCCGCGCAGGTGATGTTCTTTCCCTTCATGGCTGTCGATGACCGGAAGATGGGTGCGTCCGGTTTTCTGGAACACATCCAGCAACGCCTGAACGTTGACGATATCGACGTTCTTCATTTCGACGCTGACCCAGTCTTCGACCTTTTCCATGATGTCTTTGACTTTGATGTCCTTATGGGTGACACCGCGATCGGCGAAACCGACGCTTTGCAGGTAGCGCATCGGTTTTTCGCCCATGATGTCGTAAGAAGTGATCATGCCGAGGATCTTGTCGGAAGTGCCGTCAACGACGAAGCCGATACGCAGACCGGCAACCTTCATTTTTTGCAGTGCTTCATCAATGGTGTCTTCAGCCGCGACCTTGAATAGCGCGCGCACATTGAAATCGGTCATGACCGAGGCGGCCGGATCGGTCAGCTCGACCTGCCAAGGCTCGTTGCTCGGCAGCAGGATGTTGGACAGCTCGGTAAACGTTTGCAAAGTATGTGGCTTGTGGTGTGGCATGGATACTCTCCGTAGATCTTGTTGTTCGTTACTTTCCGGGTGCGAAGTATAACGGCTTCCGAATCGCCCGTCAGCGGGAAATTCCATCCTTTCCCGAGCGGGCGGGAATGTGTTTCAGCTTAATTTCGTTTGCCACTGGGGTTCAGTCAGGTTTGCGTCCCGGTTCAAGGTGCGGGCCAGCACGAACAGCAGGTCGGACAGGCGATTGAGGTAGGATAAACCATTGCCGGGTAATGATTCGGTCTGCCCGAGGGCGACCAGGTCGCGTTCTGCGCGGCGTGCCACAGTGCGACAGACATGGCACAGTGCCGCCGCACGGGTACCGCCCGGCAGAATGAATTCCCTGAGCGGCGGGAGTGCAGCGTTGTAGCGGGCGATGGCATTATCCAGCCGGGCGAGTTTGTCCGGGGCAAGTTCTCCGCCAGTGGCGGTTGCCAGTGCGCCGCCCAGATCGAACAGATCGTTCTGGATGGAGTGCAGGATGTGCGCGACATCCTGCGGCAAGGATTCGCAGAGCAACAGGCCGAGCTGGCTGTTCAGTTCATCCAGCGCGCCGAGCGCGCTGATACGCGCACTGTTTTTGGCGACACGGCTGCCGTCCGCCAGTCCGGTGCTGCCGTCATCCCCGGTGCGTGTGGTGATCTTTCCCAGCCTCATTGTTTCTCCAGACACGCCAGATAGATCGCCGCATCGGGGGCGGTCTGGTTGCGCTGGGCCTGCCAGATCATCTCGCCCAGACAGTCCATCATGGCGTGTTGCGCCTCGTGTTCGGATTCGTATTTCTGGGTCAGCCGGGTGAATTGAGCACGGATGCCATGCGGTTGACCGATGCTGATCTGTTCTTCCAGCGTCAGATGCATCATCAGATGCAGGAACGGGTTCACCACATCACCGTCCGCGCTGTATTCCTTGTCCTGATTGGCTTCCGGATCATTAAACAGCGCGTGGTATTCGGGATGTTTCTCCATGAGCTGGGCGGTGAGGTCTTCCAGCGGGGTGAGCAATTCACCCGCACGGCGTTTGCGCCAGGATTCGAACAGGAACTGCCGCGCTTGGTCTCGGGTCGGATTGAACATAAACACACCTTGATGGAGCGCGGGATTGTCCCTTGACCAGCCGCCCGCGTCAACGCGGGCGGCTGGTCAAAGGGTTGGTGTATCCCCGCCGTTTATCCGGGGGAGTGGCATAACAGGCTGCTGTCTCCCTCGCCTGCGGTCGCGATACGTTCCAGATTCGCCAACACTTCCATACTAGCTGCCTCCATCTTCGCCACCAGCTCCATGCCGCGCAAAGGGTTGCCCGCAGTGAATTCGGAGACGGCTTCTTTGCCGTATTGATGGAAGGCCTGATGGGGATTTGCCACGGCGGCATAACCGTCGAGTTTGGAGAAGCAGTCTTTGCCTTCACCTTCGTAGTACCACTTGCCCAAACGGCAGGCCGTGTGGGAAGCGAAACTGTCGGCGGTGCGCTCGGAGATGCCCATGAACACCTTGTAGATCTCGAACTTGTAGAGCACATGATCGATCTTGGCGACTTCAACGAAGCTGCGCAGGGCTGCCGCCGAAATGGTTCCCTCCATCTGGTGGGACAGGCCGAGCAGATGTTTCATGCTGGTCATCACACCGCCGACGTTGACGCTGAATTCTTGCGATTTGCTGGCGAGATCGGCCATTTGCACCTGAGTCTGTTTGGTCTCGCCCTGGATCGCAGTCACGATGGTGGAGATCTCGCTGGTGGCATTCGAGGTGCGCTCGGCCAGCTTGCGGACCTCGTCGGCCACCACGGCAAAGCCGCGCCCCTGTTCACCGGCGCGTGCCGCCTCGATAGCGGCGTTGAGCGCCAGCAGATTGGTCTGGTCGGCGATCTCCTTAATCAACTGCACGATACTGCCGATCTGGGCGGCACGCTGGGCTAGGTTCTCCACATTGCCGGAAGATTGCAGGGTGTCCGAGGACAAAGCATCCAGGCTACGCGCGATCTTTTCCACGGATTCGCCGTTACCGGCGGACACATTGGCGGCCTCAATCGCGTTTGCTTTCTCTTCTTTCAGGGCTTGCGCGGCCGCGACCTGCGACTGCTGCATCGCCGTGAACGACTCGCCAAAGGTCTGCATGTTGCGATAGATCAGTTTGGATACTTCACATTCGGTTTGTGCCTGTCGCATCCCGCTCTGCGCGATATCGAGTTCACCTTCCGCCCTGTTTAGCGCATCCCGCAGTCTGCCGATTTCGTTTTCAGACTGTGCCAACCGCAATTGCGTGGTACGAAGTTCTTCCTTGAGTCTTCCGCCGAACATGTCTCTCTCCTAGTAGCTCCCTGTTGGGTCGGGAGCTTTATTGTGGTGGTTTTACAGTGGTGGATTGTCACATATCCGACACGGCGATATGCGTCGAATAGCGGGGGAAAGCCGCCTACCGATGCGAGTAGGCATGCCTCAAGTAGGGGGATTTGTGCCGGGTCAGAGCTTGTCGCGAAACTCGCACAGATCTCGGATGATACATTCGGGACACTTGGGCTTGCGTGCCATGCACACATAACGCCCGTGCAGGATGAGCCAGTGATGGGCATCAAGCTTGAATTCGTCCGGCACGAATTTCATCAGTTTTTTTTCCACTTCCGCCACATCCTTGCCGGGTGCCAGTCCGATGCGGTTGCTGATGCGGAAGATGTGGGTGTCGACGGCGATGGTGGGCTGCCCGAAGGCGGTATTGAGAATCACATTGGCGGTCTTGCGGCCCACGCCGGGCAAGGCTTCCAGCGCTTCACGCGTCTGCGGCACTTTGCCGCTGTGTTGCTCCAGCAGGATCTGGCACATGCGGATGATGTGTTTGCTCTTGGTCTGATACAGGCCGATGCGTTGCACATATTCGCGCAGTCCCGCTTCGCCTAGGTCAAAAATCTTTTGCGGCGTATTGGCAACGAGGAACAGTTCGCGCGTGGCGAGGTTCACACTTTTATCGGTGGCTTGCGCCGAGAGGATCACCGCGACCAGCAGTTCGAACGGGGTCTTGTGTTGCAGCTCGGTGGTGGGGTGTGGATTGGCCGCTTGCAGGCGCAGGAATATCTCGCGGCGCTTGGCAGCGTTCATGCCGTAACGGCTGCGCTATCGGAGGAGGGGGCGGTCGTCTTGCGTTTTGCTTCCGCACGCAGGTTGAGCCAGTTCTTGCCCGCAATGAGCAAACCCAAGCCGATGAAGGCACCGGGTGGCAGGATGGCGATGAGGAAACCTTTGTAGTCGGGGATGATATGCAACACCCAGCCTTGCGCCATATCGCCCAGTGCGAGATCGATGCCGGAGAACAGGGTGCCCTTGCCGATGATTTCACGCATTGCACCGAGCACCCCCAACACCGCAGTCAGCCCCAGCCCCATGGCGAATCCGTCCAGTGCGGAAGGTAACGGTGCATTTTTGGATGCGAATGCTTCCACGCGCGCTAATACGATGCAGTTGGTCACGATGAGCGGGATGAAGATACCCAGCACCACATACAGGCCGTACATGTAGGCGTTCATCAGGTATTGCACCACGGTGACCAGCACCGCGATGATGAGAATGAACACCGGGATGCGGATCTCGTTCGGCACATAGTTGCGGATAGGGGCGATGGATGCACCGCTCAATGCCATCACCACGGCAGTGGCGAGCCCAAGACTCACACCGTTCACCACCGTACTGCTGACTGCCAGCAAGGGGCACAGGCCGAGCAGTTGTACGATGCCGGGATTCTGTTTCCACAGGCCGTTATGCAGGATGTCCTTATATTCTTGGAGACTCATTTCTTCTTCTCCTTCTGTGGCGTATTCGCCTTAAACAAGATGTCACGATTTTCTGCAAAATAGATCAGCGCCTTGTTCACCGCTTTGACGATGGCGCGCGGTGTGATGGTGGCTCCCGCCATGTATTCGAACTGCCCGCCGTCCTTCTTCACCTTCCAGTCCGCCTCTTTATACGCCGCGCGCGACTTGCCATCAAAGCCCTTGATCCACGGGCTCTTCGGCAGTTCGATGTAATCACCCAAGCCGGGTGTCTCTTTGTGCGCAACGACGCGTACCCCGGCCAGTTCGCCGGTGGATTTGACTGCAAGAATCAGCCATATCTTGCCGCTGTAACCGTCCGGAGCGATGGCTTCCAGCACCACAGCGGAAGGTTCACCCTTGAGACGCGCGCGATAGGCCGTGGTGATGTCTTCCGTGCCCAGCAGTGGATCGGCGGGGATGCTGATCGTGTCCTGGATGATGTCGTTGTCGAACAGGGCTGGCGGCACGATCTGGGTGATGAGTTTGAGCTTTTCAGCCTGTTCGCTTTTTACGATTTCGTCACGCGTAAGAAAGAAGGTGGAGGCCAGCACTGCTGTGGCGATGACGGCGAAGAACACCAGATTGGCGGCGGATTGCAGGCTGGCGCGCGCGATACGTTTCATTTGCCGTCCCCCTTTTTGCCGAACACCTTGGGCTGCGTCCACGCATCGATCAACGGCACACAGATGTTCATGAACAGCGTGGCGAACGCCATACCGTCCGGGAAACCGCCGAACGCGCGGATGAGGTAGGTGAGTATGCCCGCACCGAGCGCGAAGATGATCTTGCCCTTGGCTGTGGTCGGCGAGGTGACCGGGTCGGTGAGGATGAAGAACGCGCCAATCATTGCGGCACCCGAGAACCAGTGGAACAGCGGGGTGACGTAATGGGCTGGGTCAACGAGATGGAAGATGCCTGCGGTGGCGAACAGCGCACCGAGATAAGCCAGCGGCAGATGCCAGGTGATGATGCGGTTCAGCAACAGATAGATACCGCCGAGGGCGAAGCCGAGCGCCACCATCTCGCTGCCTTGTCCGGCCAGACGGCCATAGATCGGCATGTCGCGGATATCGGAAACCGACAAGCCGAGATGTAATTGGGTCTTCATCGTGTCGAGCGCGGTGGCCATGGTGATGGCGTCCAGCGTCAGGCCGCGCGGCAACGCCCCGTTGAAGATATAGCCCAGTTGTTCGGCGAACGTCAGTTCGACACCGCCCAGCGCATGCGGCGTGAGCCAATGTGTCATGTGCATGGGGAATGAGATGATGAGCACGGCATAACCGATCATCGCCGGGTTGAACGGGTTGCTACCCAGCCCGCCGTACAGATGTTTGGAGACCGAGATGGCGAAGGTCGTGCCGACCACCACCAGCCACCACGGTGCGAGGGGCGGGATGGACAATGCCAGCAACCATGCCGTGAGCAGGGCACTGTTGTCGGAGAGAAAAGGTTTGAGCGGGCGGTCGCGCAGTTTGAGCATGGCCGCTTCGGTGGCCAGCGCGGTGATGGAGGCCAGCGTGATGGACACCAGGATCGCCGGACCGAAGTACCACACATACAGTGCGATGCCGGGGATGAGTGCCAGCATGACCTTGAGCATGATCGCGCTGACGCTGCTGGATCTGGTGATGAAAGGGGAAATCCACATGGTGTTATTCGTTCTTGGGTTCGGCATCGTGATGCGCGGAGGCATGTATCCTGGCACGGCGAGCATCGATCTCGTTGATCTCTGCCTGTTGCTGGGGCGTCAGTGTATCGGTGTTCTTGGGCTGAGTGGTGGCAGCCTGTTCCTTGGCGCGCGCGAGTGCCGCCTCAATGCGCAATTGCATCGTGTCGTCGGGGTCGGCATCCGGATCGGACGGGGTGTCCAGTCTGGCTTTTTCTGCGGCGGCAGCGGCGGCAGCTTTGGCCGCCGCTGCGGCTTTTTCTTTCTGTGCCAGCTTCTCGGCTTTTTCCTGTTTCTCGCGCTCGATGCGGTACTGGCGATATTCGTGGCGTTCGCGCGCGAGTTCTGCCGCCTGGCTTTCCTGCTCGCGCTCCCATATCTCGCTCTTGGCGTAACGGTAGTAGCTCACCAGCGGAATGTGGCTCGGGCACACGTAGGCGCATGCGCCGCATTCGATACAGTCGAACAGATGGAATTCCTGTGCCTTGCCAAAATTATTCGATTTGGCGAACCAATACAGATCTTGCGGTTGCAGCTCGGCCGGGCATACTTCGGCGCAGCGTGTGCAGCGGATACATGGCAATGCGGGTTGTGGCGGTGGGAACAATGCCGGTGAAGACGCGATGATGCAGTTGGTGGCCTTGGCCACCCCCACCGTCGCGGCGGGAAGTTGCACTCCCATCATCGGGCCGCCCATGATGTGTCTGTCGGTATCGGGGCGGCGGCCTGCCTGTGTCACCAGCTCATCCACCGGGGTGCCGAGCAATACCTCGAAATTGCGCGCGTCATCCACGTTGCCGGTGACAGTCACGATACGCGACAGCAGCGGTTCGCCGTGTCTGATGGCGCGCCATGCGCTGTAGGCGGTGGCGACGTTGAAGCATTGCACGCCCATCTCGGGCGAGCGCACACCGGCAGCGACCTCGATACCGGTGAGGATGCGGATGAGCTGTTTTGCGCCGCCGCTGGGGTAGACCGTCGGCACCGAGATCACGCGCATGTGTTCATGTTGGTCGTCGATCACCGCCTGACGCATCGCGGCGATGGCTTCGGGCTTATTGTCTTCGATGCCGACGAGCACTTCTTCGGCATACAGCAGCTCGCGCAGCACTTCCGCGCCGCGCAGGATGTCATGCGCGCGTTCGCGCATGAGCATGTCGTCGCAGGTGATGTAGGGTTCACACTCCGCGCCGTTCAGCACCATCGTTTTGATCTTGTGTTTGTTGGAATAGGCTTTCACGTCGCTGGGGAACACCGCGCCGCCCAAACCCACCACGCCGGCCTGGCGCAACAGGTGGCGCACTTCGGTATGGGATATCTGTTTGTAATCCACGCCGCCGTGTTCTATCCATTCATCCTTGCCGTCGGGGATGAGGGTCACGCACAGATCGGGCAGGCCGGAATGGTGCGCGACCAACTGCATGTCGATGGCACTCACCGTGCCGGAGGTGGAGGCATGTACCGTACTGGACAGACGCCCTTCCGGCCTGCCGATGACCTGCCCCTTGAGCACACGCTCACCGACCTGTACCACCGCTTTGGCGCGGATACCCACATGCTGATGCAACGGGATGACCAGTTTGGACGGCAGTGCCGCCGGTGTGATGGGCGTGCGTGTCGATGCGGCCTTGTGTGTGGGCGGATGTATCCCGCCGTGGAATCTGAAGATCGCCTTCATGCGGCATTCCGTATGGGGAAGACCGGATAACGCCACTTCCAGTTGGTGATGTCTTCGGCTATGGGCAACATGCTGATGCAATCCACCGGGCAGGGGGCGAGGCACAGTTCGCAACCGGTGCATTCAGACGCGATGATGGTGTGCATCTGCTTGGCCGCGCCGACGATGGCATCCACCGGGCAGGCTTGGATGCACAGGGTGCAACCGATGCAAGTGTTCTCGTCGATGAAGGCCACAGACTTGCCCTTGGGGGCGGCACCCTCACCAAAGGGCACGAACTCCTTGCCGAGCAGATCGGCCAGTTTGTGGATACCGTCTTCGCCGCCGGGCGGACACAGATTGATCTCCGCTTCGCCTTTGGCGATGGCTTCGGCATAAGGTTTGCAGCCGGGGTAACCGCATTGCCCGCATTGCGTTTGCGGCAACACCGCGTCAATCTTGTCCACCAGCGGATTGCCCTGCACCTTGAAGCGGATCGCGGAGAAACCCAGCACTGTGCCGAGAAAGGCGGCGATGCCGATCATGACCAGAAGTGCTGAGATCATTTCACCAAGCCCGAGAACCCCATGAAGGTCAGACTCATCAATCCGGCGGTGATCATGGCGATGGCGGAACCTTTGAAGATGCCGGGCACATCCGCACCTTCGAGACGTTCACGGATGCCGGCGAACAACACCATCACCAGCGTGAAACCGACCGCGCCGCCGAAGCCGAATAACAACGACTCCATGAAATCGTGTTTGGCCTGTACGTTAAGCAGTGGGATGCCTAGTACCGCACAGTTGGTGGTGATGAGCGGCAGATAGATGCCCAGCACCTGATACAGGGCGGGACTGGTCTTCTGCACCACCATCTCGGTGAACTGCACGATACCCGCGATGACCACGATGAACGACAGGGTGGTGAGGTAGGCGAGGTCGGGGCCGAGCAGGTAATGCTGGATCAGGTAACTGGCACCGGAGCCCAGCGTCAGCACGAAGGTGGTGGCCGCACCCATGCCGACGGCGGCTTCCAGTTTCTTGGAAACCCCCATGAACGGACACAGTCCGAGTATCTTCACCATCACGATATTGTTCACGAACACCGTGCCGACGAGAATGAGTAGGTATTCGGTCATTCACATGCCTCTATAGAAGAGGCGGATTATCCACTGATTTATAAGCAGCTTCAACCGTGTTCAGGCTATATGGATATAACTTGCGTACCTGTGTTCACAGAACCACTTTGGTGCCCAATTCGACCACCTGGTTGGCGGGTAAGTTGAAGAAACTTGCCGCTCCCTCCGACTGGCGCGTCATCCAGGAGAACAAGGCACAGCGCCATGCGGGCATGCCGCCGAACCCGTCCACTACATTGGAGCGGGCGACAAAATAGGTGGTGCCCATACTGTCGAGTTCGATGCCATACTCTCCCAGCCTTTGCAATGCCAGCGGGATATCCACTTCCTGACGGAAGCCGTAATTCAGTGCGACGTTGTACATGCCGGGGGTGAGTTGTGTCACTTTCAAGCGTTGTTCCGGCTCGATGTAGGGCACGTCTTTGGTGACCACATGCAGGAACAGAGTCTGCTCATGCAGCACCTTGAAATGTTTGAGGTTATGAAACAACGCGCTGGGAACGGTAGCGGGATCGGCTGTGAGATATACCGCCGTTCCGGGGACGCGCGGCACATCGGGCTGTGTGCCAGAGATGAACATCGCCATCGGGATGTCGAGTTTGCGCCGCTGTTCGGCGACCAATGAGCTACCGCGCTTCCAGGTGGAGAGCAGCAGGAACAGGAATAGGCCGAGCGCCAACGGCATCCAGCCGCCGCTCGCCACCTTGGTGAGATTGGAACCGAAGAACAACATCTCCAGCAAAGCGAACGCCAGCAATAGCGGCAACAGCAGGCGCGCACGTCCCGGCAACATCAGCGTGATGAACAGCGTGAGCAGCGTGGTGATGATCATGGTGCCGGACACCGCGATACCGTAAGCCGCCGCCAGCGCGCCGGAAGAGCCGAATTCGAACACCAGGATGAGAACGCCGACCAGCATCATCCAGTTCACGGCGGGGATGTAGATCTGCCCGCGTTGAGAATCGGAGGTGTGCTGGATGAACAGGCGCGGCAGATAACCCATACGCATGGCTTGCAGAGTGATGGAATACGCACCGGAAATGGTGGCCTGCGAAGCGATCACCGTGGCGGCGGTGGCCAGCGCGACCAGCGGCAACAGGAACCAATCGGGCGACAGCAGGTAGAACGGATTCTGTATCGCTTCCGCCGAGCGCAGCACCAGCGCGCCTTGGCCGAAATAGTTGATGAGCAGCGCCGGACACACCAGCCCGTACCAAGCCAGCCGCACCGGCTTTGCGCCGAAGTGTCCCATGTCCGCGTACAGCGCCTCGCCGCCGGTGAGCGCCAAGAATACCGCCGACAGTAGCAGGAACATGCCGGTCGGATGTTGCAGCGCAAAGTCGATGGCGTACATCGGATTGAGTGCGTTCAGCACGACGGGGTTTTGCACGATGCTGATCGTGCCCAGCACCGCCAATGCAGCGAACCACAGCAGCGTGATCGGGCCGAACAATTTGCCTATGCTGCTGGTGCCACGGCGCTGGATCAAGAACAGTCCGGTGAGTACACCAACTGTGACGGGGATGATGAATCTTTCCAGTGCTGGCGCGGCGACGCTGAGTCCTTCTACTGCGGACAATACCGAGATTGCCGGGGTGATGAGTGCATCGCCATAGAACAGGGCGGCCGCGAAGATGCCCGCCGTGGCGATCAGTAACTTCCAGTGCGAGGCGTTGCCTGCCGAACGGTTGGCCAGTGCGGTCAGCGCGAGCACACCGCCTTCGCCGTTGTTGTCGAACTTGAGCATCACCCACACGTATTTGATCGAGATGATCAGCATCATCGCCCAGAACAATGCCGACAGCGTGGCTAGTACGTTCGGCTCGGTGGGAGTGAGGCCGTGTGTCCCGGCGAAAGCCTCCTTGAAGGCATACAGCGGGCTGGTGCCGATGTCGCCGTACACCACGCCGAGTGCGGCAAGGGTCAGGGCACTGGTACCGGCTTTTTGCGTTTGATCCATGTTGAATTCTCCTTCAGGGGTGGAATCGGTAACCGACTCCGGTTTCAGTCAAAAAATGTTTCGGCTGCGCGGGGTCTTCTTCCAGCTTCTGCCGCAGATGGCTCACGTAGATGCGCAGGTAATGGTTGCTCTCGACGAAGGCCTTGCCCCACACCGCACTCAGCAGGTGGCGATAGGTCAGTACCTTGCCGGGTTCGGCCAGCATGGCGCACAGCAGGCGGTATTCGATGGGGGTGAGGCGCACGGCTGTGCCCTTGCGTGTGACGCTGCGCTGTGCGAGATCGACCTCGATGTCGCCGAAGCAGAAATGCGTTTCGGCTGCCGTGCCTTCCTGTGGCGCGCGGCGCAACTGTGCGCGTACCCGCGCCAGCAGCTCGCCGCTGGAATAGGGTTTGGTCAGATAGTCGTCCGCCCCAGCATCCAGCGCACGTATCTTCTCGCCCTCCGCAGAACGTGCAGAAAGTACCAGCACCGGCAGCGAAAACTGCGTGCGCAGTTCGCGGATGAAAGCGATGCCGTCGCCATCGGGCAGGCCGAGATCCAGGATGAGCAGTTGCATGGTCTCGGCGTGTAATTGCGCCAGACCTTCCTTCAGCGTGCCGCACTCCAGCACGCGGTAGCCTTCTTCCGCCAGTGCGGCACGCACCAGGCGGCGTATCTGCGCTTCGTCCTCGACCAGCAGAATGGTGGGCTCACTCACTTTCACCCTCCGGCTCGATCACGGGAGGCTCGCCCAGTGGCAGCGTGAAAATCACACAGGCGCCGTCGTCGTTGTCGGCATGGATACTGCCGCCGTGCGCGCTCACGATGCTGCGGCAGATGGCGAGTCCCAGTCCCACACCGGGTATGTTCGATTCGCTGTCGCCGCGCTCGAATAACTCGAACAGGTTTTCCAATCGGTCGGGCGGAAACTGCGAACCGTCGTTGCTCACCGAGAGGTGCGCGAATTTCTTGTCGGTGCGTACCGCGATGCGGATGGGTGAGCCGGGTGTCGCGTATTTGGCGGCGTTCTCCAGCAGGTTGCACAACACACGCTCCATCAACACCGCATCGAAACGCAGCAACGGTATATCGGGCGATAGCTTCACGCTCACCGGATGCTGTGCCAGCGCGGGCGCGAGCAGCTTGATGCTCGCGCCGATCACTTCTTCCACCGGCTGCCATTCGAGATTGAGCTTGATATCGCCCGCGCGCAGCTTGGCCATGTCCAGCAGGTTGGACACCATGCTGTTCAGGCGCAGCGTCTGTTGGCGCATCGCATCTGCCATCTCGTGCAAAGCCTTGGGCAATTCCGACTGTGCCAGCGTATCGGCCATGCCGTATAACACGGTGAGCGGTGTGCGGATGTCGTGCGACAGCGCGGAGAGGATGCTGCTGCGCAGGCGTTCGTCGGTCATCTGCAATTGCGCGTGTTGCGCCACTTCGACGAAATGCAGACGCTCGGTCGATGCCGCGAGCAATGCGGCAATGGCCTCGAACAAAGGCTGGCGTTCGGTGTCCAGCAGATAGGTGTCTGTCGCAGACAGTGCCAGCACGCCACGGATATAGGTCGAGCCATGCAGCGGCAGGAACAGCCATTGCATCGGTTCATCCACCGTGGCCTGCACCGCACCCTGGCGTAGCGCGCTCTGCGCCGCGTAATAGAGTTTGCCGGAAAGCGGTGCTTGTGCGCCCGCTACCGGCAATACATTTTCACCCTGCCGCATCAGCAGCATCCCGTTACATGCCTGGGTCTTTTGCAGGAAGCGGCGGGTCAGCTCGTCCACCTGCTCCAGTGTCAGCGCTCCCGCCAACTGGCTGGCAAGTTGATACAAGGCGCGTGACTGTCGCTCGCGTTCCAGTGCGGCCTCCTTCTCGCGTTGCAGGCTCAGCGTCAGGTTGCCGATGATAAGTGCCACCGCCAGCATCACCGCCAGAGTGACGATGTGCTGCGCATCGCCGATGGTGAAAGTGAAATGCGGATAGATGAAGAAAAAATCGAGCAACGCCGAGCCGAGCAGCGCCGTCGCGATGGCCGCCCCCTTGCCCGCACGCGCCGCCACGATGGCAACGGCCAGCACGTACAGCATCGCCGTGTTGGCCGGATCGAACAGCTCACGCCAAGGCCAAGCCAGCAGCGTGGCGACACTACAGGCAGCAATCACCCACAGCATACGCATTGGCAGGCTGCGGGCGGGCGTGGCGAAAAAGAATGAAGCTTTCATGCGGCAGGATTATTCCAGCCGTGGGATAAAAAAGCTGTAAAAACTCGGCGAAAAAGATTGGCGTGGGTGAAAAGCCCTGAAAATTAGGCGACGATGTTTTGTCTGGCTTAGAATCCCTGCGCTCATACCTCATTAAAACCAGATAACCGGAGTATCGAATGGCACTTTATTCCTCCCCCCTTATCACTAACAACTAATCGTAAATCACCATGCTAATCAATTGCGTTGCCTATCAGGACGGCGTCAAACTCGCCGATCTTTCCGTCGAGGAAATCAGCGATTATCTTGGGCGTCCTGATTGTTTTGTCTGGGTGGCGCTACGCGATACTACTGAGGCCGAGCTCGAAAAGATGCAGGAGGAATTCGGGTTGCACGATCTGGCGATTGAGGATGCCCGCCACGGCCATCAGCGCCCCAAGATCGAGGAATACGGCGATACGCTGTTCGTGGCGATGCATCTGGTGGAGGTGGTTGATTCTGAGATGGCTGTCGGGGAAGTCAGCATTTTCGTCGGGCGTAATTTCGTTCTTTCCATCCGCAACCGCAGCAGCCTGCATTTTCTTGGAGTGCGCGAACGCTGTGAACGTGAGCCGGAATTGCTGCGGTTAGGTGCGGGCTTTGTGCTCTATGCGTTGATGGACGCGGTGGTGGATCGTTACTTTCCGGTGATAGATGATCTGGAATCGCAACTGGAAACCATCGAGGAGCGCCTCTTTGACAAGGGCACTTCCCTTAAAAATATCGAGCAGCTCTATGAGCTCAAGCGCAAGGTCGTGGTGCTCAAACATGCGGTCATGCCGCTGATGGAAACCACCGGAAAATTATTCGGCGGACGCGTGCCGCCGGTTTGTGCCACCACCCAGGAATATTTCCGTGATGTCTATGACCATCTGACTCGCATCAATGCAACGATAGAGGCTATGCGCGACACCATCACTACCGCGATTCTGGTCTGCCAGTCGACGGTGTCTATCGAACAAAACGAGGTCAATAAACGCTTGGCAGCTTGGGCTGGTATCTTCGCTGTTGCAACCGCTTTTGTCGGTGTCTGGGGTATGAACTTTGAGCATATGCCGGAGCTGAAGCTGGAATATGGCTATCCGTTGGCACTGGCTTTGATCGCGGCGACTTGCGGTGTTTTGTATTACCGATTTAAGAAGTCTGGCTGGTTGTGATTTCAGATTTTCATTAGTGTTTGCTGCGGATCGCCGCCGCACATTCTGTCACCAATTCCTGCCCGCGATACACCAGCCCGCTATAGACCTGCACCAGCGCCGCACCCGCCTGTATCTTCTCCACCGCATCCGCGCCTTTCAAAATGCCGCCCACACCGATGATAGGTAGCGCGCTGCTTCGACTTTGCTCAGCACAGGCTTTCAATTCGGCAGCGAGTTGGCGGATGAGTGCGGTGGATTTGTCGCGCACGGGGGCGCCGCTCAAGCCGCCGGTCTCGTTGCCGTGCGGCAGATTTTCCACACCCTCGCGCGACAGCGTGGTGTTGGTGGCGATCACGGCGTCGATGGCGTGTTTGGTGAGCAGCGCGGCGATGTTTTTGATTTGATCGCTATCAAGGTCGGGCGCGATCTTCACGGCGAGCGGCACGTATTTGCCATGCAATTGCGCGAGCTTTTCCTGTTCCGTTTTGAGCTGGCCGAGCAACGCGTCAAGTTCGTCACCGCCTTGCAACTGGCGCAGGTTCTTAGTGTTGGGCGAGGAGATGTTGATGGCGACATAGCTGGCGTATGGGTACACCTTGCGCAGGCCGATGAGGTAATCGTCCGCCGCTTTTTCGATGGGGGTGTCGGCGTTCTTGCCGATGTTGATACCGAGGATGCCTTTGTATTTCGCGCGCTTCACGTTGGCGATGAGTGCATCCACGCCGTCGTTGTTGAAACCCATACGGTTGATGATGCCCTGTGCTGCGGGTAGGCGGAACATGCGCGGCTTGGGGTTGCCGGGTTGCGCGCGCGGGGTGACGGTGCCGATCTCGATGAAGCCGAAACCGAAGGCCGCGAGTGCGTCGATCACTTCGCCGTTCTTGTCCAAGCCCGCAGCCAACCCGACCGGGTTGGGGAAGGTCAGCCCCATCACCGTGCGCGGATCGTCCGCCGGGCGCTTGAACAACAGCGAGGTCACGCCGAAGCAGTTGGCTTTCTTGAGGCCTTCGATGGTGGCGTGGTGGGCGGCTTCCGCATCGAGTGCGAACAGGGCGGGACGGAATAACTGGAACAGGGACATATGTGTACCTCTAATAATTTAAAGTTCTAAGCAAGACAAGGCGCGAGCAAGAAATTGCGACGCGGCATATTAGTAATATGTAAGGAGCAATTTATTGTGAGCAACGCAGTATTGCGACGAAATTTTGATTAGTAGAGGTACACATCAGGAGTCTTTCTTGATAACGATAGGTATAGGAAACGGTTTTTTCTTGAACACGGCGCCGCGCGATGTGCCGCGCCAGTGTTCGGCGATGAGGTCGCCCGCTTGCAGGCACAACAGCCCGAATGTGGCCAGCAACACGAGCAAGAGCCAGGTTGGCAGAGGCAGATAGAGCGCTCCGCCTGCAAGCTGATAGAAGGTCAGTGTGCCGCCGCCTACCAATATGCCGGAGGCGGCACCGAGTCCGACACGACTCCAGTCGCCCCGCTGCAACCCGGAGAAGACGGTGCTCTCATGCCATAACAATTGCAGGGCGACTAACAGCAGCAGGGGAGATAACCAGAACAGCCATGCCAGTTGCGCGGGCCACACACTGCCGCCGAGCAGGCCGCCGCAGGTGGCGAGCAGCAGAAGTGCGGCGGTAGGTTCTGTCTGTAGCGGGGGGAGGGCGGTGATATGTGTGAGCTTGCGCAGCAGAGGCGGGAAGCCGGCCAGATAGTGACGGGTGACGAGTATGGTCGGCAGCAGGACACTGCCCAGCAGCGCGGCCAGCAGCATCTCGGCGGGGCGGGTGAGCGGGCCGATCCACAACGGGCAAAAGGCGTTCAGATAGACAAGCAACGCGCATAACAGCGCACCGGTCGCGCCCAGCCAGAGTGTGTAATCGAGACGGGCGCGCAGCAGACTGGAGCCGTTGCGGCGCAATCCCTGTCTGTCCAGCAGGGCCGCGAGTGCCAGCAAAGCAACGCCACTGAGCAGGGCGGGCAGCAGCATGTCGCCGTCGATGGTTGCTGCTGGCGGCCAGTCTTGGTCGGACAAGAACAGTGCGAGCGGCGGGAGCAGCAACAGGGGCGCGACAAATAGGATGAGGCGCAGCTTCATCGTTCGAATCCGTGGATCAGTGGCCGCCACGTGCCGCGTTGCAATCCGTGCAAGGGTTGGAAGTTGGCTTTGTAGGCCATCTTCTGGCTTTGTTCTATCCAGAAGCCCAGATACAGATGGGGTAGTTGCAGCTTGCGGCACAGCTCGATCTGCCACAACACGTTGAACGTGCCGAAGCTGCTGCCGGGGATGTCCGGATCGTAGAAGGTGTACACGGACGAAAGCCCGTCTTCGAGAACGTCGATGACACTGACCATGCGCAATACGCCCGCCTCGCGGAACTCGACCAGAATGGAATCGACATGGCTCTGCAACAGGAAGTTGCCGTATTGTTCCTTGTCGTCGTTGTCCATGCCGCCGTCGCGGTGGCGTGTGTTCTGGTAACGCTGATAGAGCGCGAAGTAGTCGTCCCGGTCTTCCAGCGGGAGCAGGTTGACCTCCAGTGCGCGGTGGCGTTTCCAGCTGCGCCGCTGCGAACGGTTGGGGGTGAATCCGGCGATGTCGACGCGCACCGGGGTGCAGGCCTGGCAGCTGTCGCAGCGCGGGCGATAGGTGAAGGTGCCGCTGCGGCGGAAGCCGTGTTGCACCAGTTCCGAATATACCTGCGGGGTGATGAGGAAGGCGGGGGTGGCGACCTGCGAGCGAGCTTCTTTATCCGCCAGATAGCTGCACGGGTAGGGTGCGGTCAGATAGAACTGCAAGGCCGAGATCGGGATGTCGCGCAATAGACTCATCGTTGAAAAAGTCCGGGATCAAATTGCCAGAGGGTGACGGGGGGACAGTGTATCAATTCCTGGAGTCGTGCGATAAATTCGTCGCGCCCGATCGCGCGCGCGCCGAGTGAGGCAAGATGCGGCGTATTCATCTGGCAGTCGATCATGCCAAAATCCCATTGTTCGAGTTGTTTGGCGAGATGCGCGACGGCGATCTTGGAGGCGTCAGTGCGGCGGCTGAACATGGATTCGCCGTAGAACATCCGGCCAAGCGCCATGCCGTAGAGTCCGCCCACCAGCGTTCCGTCCACCCAGGTCTCTATCGAATGTGCATAGCCCCTGCGGTGCAGTTCGCAATAAGCCCGGATCATTTCTTCCACTATCCATGTGCCGCTTGCACCCGCGCGCGGGGCGGCACAGGCGCGCATCACCTGTTCGAAGGCGCTATCGATGCGTACTTCGTAGTTGCTTTTGCGCAGGGTCTTGTCCAGCGAGTGTGATGTCCTGAATTCGCCGGGGAACAGCACCATGCGCGGGTCCGGGCTCCACCACAACACAGGATCACCCTCGTTGAACCAGGGGAAGATGCCGTGACGGTAAGCATCCAGCAGCCGTTCGGGCGACAGGTCGCCGCCTGCGGCGAGTAAGCCGTTGGGCTGCCGGAGAGCCTGTTGCAGCGGCGGGAAAGGGGTGCGGTCTTGTAGCAGAGGAATCATCTAACCCTGTCTATTTCCTCAGGCTGTTGTTAGCAGCCGTTGCGACAACCAGGCGGCGATGTCGCCGACCTCTTCCTGGCAGACCGAATGTGGCATCGCATATTCGTGCCAGGCGAGCGCATACCCCCGCTGTTGCAAGCGATCCCTGGAGGAGACGCCCAATGTATAGGGCACCACAGGGTCGCTGCGTCCGTGCGCCATAAACACCGGTATGTCGCGGTTTGCCGCAGCCGCCTCGGCGGGGAGTGTCTCCGCCAGCGGCAGATAGGTCGAGAGCGCGAGCAGGCCGCCCAGCCGTTCGCTGTGGCGCAGGCCGGTATGCAGCGCGATCGCACCGCCCTGGGAGAAACCGGCGATAAAGATATCGCTGGCCGCTATCCCGCGCGCGCGTTCCTGGGCGATCAGTTGTTCGATCCCGAGTTGCGAGGCGCGGATCCCCTCGGCATCCTGGGTGCCGCCGATGTCCGCCGTTGCGATGTCGTACCAGGCGCGCATGACGAAGCCACCGTTGATCGTGACGGGACGTTTGGGGGCGTGCGGGAACAGATAACGCACCGCCACCGGCAGGGCCATTTCTTCGGCGAGGGGGACGAAATCGCTTCCATCCGCCCCCAAACCGTGCAGCCAGATGATGCTGTGACGGGGAGCGGAGCCGGTTTCCAAGGTGATATGCGGCAGAATAGGGGGCATTTTGTATTTCTAATCGACGTTAATAAAGGGGGGTGGTATGGTTACGATTCCACTCTGGGCGGCTAAAGTTTTTTGCGAGGTTGCCGATAGTAGCCTCGAGTGGCTACAAAAACTAGATAGCTCAGGGGGGAAATAGTGAAAAGAGACATCACACCGACAGCAGTGGAGAAGGTCATGCGCGAGGAGGATTTCATCGTGTCGATGACTGATACCACAGGCCGCATTACCTATGGGAACCGCATATTCATCGAGTTCTCCGGTTATAGCGAGACGGAGCTGATTGGTTCCCAGCACAATATCATCCGCCATCCCGACATGCCCAGAGCCGTGTTCAAGCTGCTCTGGGACAAGATCACCAACCGCGAGGAATGCTGCGCATACGTGAAGAACATGGCCAAGGATGGCAGTTTCTACTGGGTGTTCACCAACGTGACGCCCATCTTCGATCCGAGTGGGGAAATCACCGGATATTTTTCCGTGCGCCGTAAACCCAAGGCCAGCGGCGTTCAGACTGCCAGTACAGTTTATCGTCTCATGCTGGAAGCGGAGAAAAAAGCCGGGCCGGCAAACGCGATCGCGGCCTCCACCAAGATATTGGTCGACATATTGAATGAGAAAGGGCTCAGTTATGACGAACTCGTCCTTGCAATTTAGATTCTCCGCGCTGTTATGGTCGTTCTCCCTGGGGAGTCTGGCTATCATCCTGACCAGTTTCGCGTTACACGGTGTGGATGTGTTCATGCTGGTCTTTCTGGTGGTCTCGATCGCCGTATCTGCTTACGGACAGTGGCTGGCACGCCGCTGGCTGGCGCCGGTTGCCAAACTGAAGACGGTCATCGACGAGGTGGCGCAGGGCAAATTCAACAGCCGCGTGACCGGTGTCGCGGGAAACAGCGACGAGATCGGCCTGTTGTGCTGGAGTGTGAACGACATGCTGGACCAGTTGGGCACGTTCTTCCGCGAACAGGAAACGAGCTTCCGTTCCAATCTGGCCGGTAATTTCTATCGCACCGCCATGGGTGTGGGTTTGCACGGTGGCTTTAAGAAAGGTCTGGAGAACCAGAACATCCTGATCGCCGGCATGGCGGAGCAGAAAATGTCGTCGATGCGTACCCGCATGTTGTCCAGAGTGCATACGCTGAACACGGATAATCTGCTGAAGAACCTGTCTTCCAGCCAGCAGGATATGAAAGTCATCACCGACAACATGGAACGTCTTGCTTCGCTGGCCAGACGGACGCGTGAAGACGCGGACGAGAGTCGCAGCTCGGTGAAGGATGTCGTGCAGCGCCTGTCCGGCATCGTCGAGCGGGTGAACCGTGCCAACGAGGCGATCACCGAATTGAACGCGCGCAGTGCGGAGATCACCAAAGCGGTCGGTCTGATCAACTCGATCGCCGACCAGACCAATCTGCTCGCCCTCAACGCGGCGATCGAGGCGGCCCGTGCCGGCGAGGCGGGGCGCGGGTTCGCGGTGGTCGCCGACGAGGTGCGCAAGCTGGCGGAGAACACCAAGAACGCTTCCGAGTCGATCGGCAAGATCATGCTCATGTTGCAGGACGATGCCTCCAAGATGCAAAAAGATTCGGCCGAGATGCACGAGATCGCCAACTCCTCGCAAGATGTCATCAGCCAGCTGGAGCATAAGTTCACCCAGTTCAACGAGTCGGCGGTGACGACATTGACGGGCGCGCGTTACGCGCAGGATCTCAGTTTCGCCTCATTGGTAAAGGTCGACCACATCATCTATAAACAACGCGCCTATGTATTGATCAGCCAACCGAGTAATACCGAGGTCAGGACTGCGGCCGAGGTCGATCATCACAACTGCCGCTTGGGCAAATGGTATGCGGGGCCGGGCAAAGAGGTGTTCGGCGATTCTCCGTCGTTCCGCAACCTGCTTGAGCCGCATAGCAAAGTACACGACTGTGTGCATGACATGGTGGCGATGCTGGATCAGCCGTGGGATAAGGATGAGGCCCTGCAGGATCGCATCATCAACGCGATGGAGTGTTCCGAAGAAGCCAGCATGGGGGTGATGAAGCATATCGATCAGGCCGTTGCGGACAAACATCCGGAGATGGCCAAGATCGGTTAAGGCGTCTTCTCGGCTGCCTGCACTGCGGGTGTTTGCGCGCTGCTGGTGTCCCACAGTCTGAGCGTGTGGTCCCAGCTTCCCGAAATAAGCCGCTGGCCGTCCGCAGAGTAGGCCAGCGCGCTGACCGTGCTGGTGTGTCCGCGCAAGGCCTGACGCAGCCTTCCGTTGCTGATATCCCACAGTTCCAGTGTATTGAGATTGTTTCCTGCCGCGAGGGTGCGACCATCAGGAGCCAGCGCGAGAGCGGTGATCTCCCCGCCGGTTTCCCGCAACGACTCCAGTGTCGTACCGTTCGCTGCATCCCAGCGTTTGAGCGCGCCATCCCAGCCGCCTGAGACCAGAGTGCGACCATCTGCCGAGAAGGCTACGGAAGTGACGCCTTTGCGGTGGCCGCTCAAGGTGCGCAGCAGTTCACCGTTGTTGGTGCGCCATAATCGTACGGTGTTATCCCAGCTGGCCGAGGCCAATGTCTTGCCGTCCGGTGAGAAAGCGACTGCCTTGACGATGTCGGCATGTCCTGTGAGGATACGCAACACCTTGCCGCAACTTGCATCCCAGAAGCGAATGGTGTTGTCCCAGCTGCCGGAAGCGATGATGCGTCCATCCGGCGAGAAAGCGATGCTGCTGACCGCACCGTGATGCCCTGTCAGGGTTTGCAGCAATCTTCCGCCCGTGCTGTCCCACAATTTCAGCGTGTCGTCGAAGCCGCCCGAGGCCAGCACGTGCCCGTTCGGCGCGAAAGCGACAGCGTAGACGAACCCTTCATGTCCGTTGAGGGAGTGTAATGGCGCACCACTGGCAGCGTTCCACACCCTGACGGTGCCGTCAAAACTGGCCGAAGCCAGTTGCTGTCCATCCGGGGAGATCGCCACACCCACGATGCCGGAAGTGTGGCCGATCTCGCGGGAGATGGGGCGGGATGCCGGCGTGGCAGGCGCAACGAGGCCCTCTCCGGTGCAGAGCCCTACCCATAGTGTAGCGAGTATGCCGCCCAGCATTTGCAGCCACATATTCGTCCTTCCTTGCAGATCAATAACCGTCAAGTTCGTGCAGTGTGAGCGCAAAAGCGTCCTTGTAACGCTGCGGGAGATTCTTCATGCCGGCCCGCGCTGTTTCACTGTTGCTGTAGATACCGTACAGGACACGGTAGCCGGCCTTGCCGTCGATCTGGATAGGGGTGACGTAGATCTCGGACAACATCCCCATGTTCTGCGCGCGCATCAGAAAACGTTCCATGCGTGCCGGACGGATGTCTTCGGTGTAGAACAATTGGATACTGACCGCGCCTTTGCCGATACGGGAAAGCATGCTCTTTGTGGCAAGCTGCCGTTGTTCGAGCAAAGTGCCGGACGGGGCGACAGGCATCACTTCGGAGGCGGGATGTGTGACAGTCACAGGTATGTTTGCAACCGGAGCAGAGAGCGCCGGCGGGTTGGGCGGCACTGCGTTATCGGAAAGTGTCGGAGTCGTGGCGGCGGGAATGTTTGTGCTGGCGTCGTTTGCTGTCTTGTCGGTTCTGCCCATCATCCATCCGGCACTGGCGATCAACAGGGTGAGTAGTGCGGCGCCACCGGCGAGAGCGATATCCCTGTGATTGAGCCGGCGCCTGTCCGGGGTGAGTCCGCTATCCCTGATGGCAGCCTGCACATGGCGGGCTTCGATACGGTGGGTGTCTTCCACGAAAGCCGCAAGCAGCGATTTGTCCGCGAGGATGTTGACGCGACGCATCAGTCCGTTGGCAGTCCGGTCGATCAGATTGATCGCGGCAGGCGAGAAGATATCCGGCCCCTGATATCCGGCGGTGCGCATACGGAACATCAGGTAGGCGGCAAGGGTCTTCTTGGGCAGCGGCTGCATGTTGAAATGATGCACGATACGGTCTTTCAGCTGGCGCATGTTGGACTGCTCCAGTTTGTCATTCAACTCCGGCTGCCCGAACAGGATGATCTTGACCAGCTTGTGTTTGCCGACTTGCAGGTTGTAAAGCAGGCGCAGCTCTTCCAGCGTATCCAGCGGCATGGCATGGGCCTCGTCCACCAGCACCACGCAGTGTTCTCCCTGGTTATATTTTTCGACCAGACGGTTGTGCAGATTCTGCAACAGGATGCTGATGCGTTGGCCTTCCGGATCCAGCTCGAGGCCGTCGGCGATGGCGTACAGCAACTCTTCGCGGGACAGGCTCGGATTGGCGAGATAGATGGCTTTGATATTGGTAGGGAGTCGCTCCAGCAGCATGTGGCACAACATAGTCTTGCCGCTGCCGACCTCGCCGCTGATCTTGATGATGCCTTCGCTGTCGGTGATGGCGTGGATCAGCGCATCAAGGATCTCGCCGCGATTCGCCCCGGAAAAGAAAAATTCCTTGATGGGGGTGATCTTGAACGGCGGTTCGGTCAGTGCGAAATGTTCGAGATACATCGCGATCCTCTCAGTTGTTTCTGTATGCGAGATATGTGGCGGCGTTAGTATAGTGCATCGGGTCGTTATCGGGATTGGGCATTGGCGGGGCGATGCGCTACAATGGAAACGCAGACTGTTTTATTAACCGAAGAGGAAATCGCCATGAAGATCCGTCATCTCGTTGTATTCTCGGCAGCACTGATCATTTCCGGCAACGCGCTGGCCGATGAGGCGCTGTTGAAAAAGAGTAACTGTGGAACCTGTCACAATATGGAAAAGAAGACGGTCGGCCCGTCGGTAAAAGCCATTGCCGAGAAATACCGTGGCGACGCGGGTGCCCAGGCCAAACTGGAAATCAAAGTGCGCAACGGCGGTAGTGGTGTATTCGGCACGATGGCGATGCCCAAGACCGGTGCCAATGTGAGCGATGCCGATATCAAGTCGTTGGTGAGCTGGATATTGGCCGTCAAATAAACCGTCGCTGACACGATAAAAAGCGGGCCGGCATCATGCTGGCCCGCTTTTTATTGTCCGAACGGGTGAGTTATTTTTTGTCCTGAGTCTTGTTGACTGCAGCCGGCCCGCCTGCGGCGCGATGTTCTTCCATCATCGCGGCCAATTCTTCCTGAGTCACCTTGCCATCCTTGTTCGTGTCGATGGCATCAAAGTTCTGCGTGAGCATCGGCATATCTTTGGCTTCCTCTTTGGTCAATGCGCCGTCGTGGTTGGTGTCGGACGTCTCGAAACGATTGCCGATGAAGCGGTCACCCTGCTTGCGGCCATGCATCGCCGGAATGGCCGCATCCATCTCGTCTTCAGATAGTTTGCCGTCTTTGTTGCTATCCAGTTCTTTGAAGCGCTGGTCGTGCATGGTGGCGAATTCTTTTTTGGAGAGTTTGCCGTCCTTGTTACTGTCCATCGCTTCGAACTGCTTGTCGCAGGGTTTGCCCTTGCCCATGGGAGGGCAGGCCCATGCGGAAGAGGCGGCGATGGTGGTGCAGGAAGCAACGATGATGCTGCTGATGAGCTTATTCATGGAGATTCTCCTTCTGGTTGATAGACGGCCGCCTTGTGCGGAGGCGGGTACTCGGACAGCTTAACACGAACAAAGTTCTGGGCGATTGCGCTGGGTTATAATCGCAGCTCGATTTTGGCGTGATTCCTGATGAATATTTTTTACGAAGAAGACGGCGGTTTCAAGGTCGGCAGCATCCTTGCGGACAACGTGACCTCGCTGCAGGTGGAGAACGCCCACGGCAAACGCAGCAAGATCAAATCTGCCAATGTGATGTTGCGTTTCGCCCAGCCGGGTCTGGGGGATTTTTTGGCCCAGGCGGAGAGCATCTCGGCCGCTATCGATGTCGATTTCCTGTGGGAATCCTGCCCGTCCGAGGAGTTCGCTTTCGACATGCTCGCACAGGAATATTTCGGGCATACACCGACCCCTGTCGAAGCCGCCGGGACGCTGATCCGCTTACACGCCTCGCCCATGCATTTCTACAAGAAAGGCAAGGGGCACTACAAGGCGGCACCGCCGGAAGCGCTGAAGTCGGCGCTGGCAAGTGCCGAGAAGAAGCGCCAGCAAGCGTTGTTGCAGGCGCGTTATGTGGAAGAGCTGACCGCGTTCACTTTGCCCGCCGAATTTGCCGCCCACTTGCCGCAGATCTTGTACAAGCCGGATCGCAATACACTGGAGGTGAAAGCGCTGGAGGCTGCGTGTGCGGCCACCCACCTTTCGGCGGCACACCTGCTGCATCGTTGCGGCGCGTTGCCTTCCACGCGCGATTACCATTTGCATCGTTTCCTGTTCGAGAACTTCCCCGGGGGCATAGGCTTCCCCGAGATCGGCGTGGAGGCTTATGCCGAATTGCCTTTGGCGGCGGTGAATGCTTTCAGTATCGACGATGCCAGCACCACCGAGATCGACGATGCCTTCTCGCTGGCGCGCGCGGAAAACGGTAATTGGCGCGTCGGTATCCACATCGCCGCACCGGCGCTGGGGATGTTGCCGGGCACACCTCTCGATGCCATCGCCGCGCAACGGTTGTCCACTGTGTATATGCCCGGCGACAAGATCACCATGTTGCCGGATAGTGTGGTGCAGGCGTTCACCCTGTGTGCCGACAAGGTCTGCCCGGCGCTGTCGCTGTATTTGGAGGTGGACGCGGCGACCCTCGAGGTGTTGAACAGCAGCAGCAGTCTGGAGCGTCTGCATATCGCGGCCAACCTGCGCCACGACACGCTGGAGCCTTTGTTCAACGAGGCCAGTATCGCCGAGGATAAGCGAGATTACGCTTATGCCAACGAACTTGCCCTGTTGTGGCAGTTCGCCAACAAGCTGGAGGCACTGCGCGGCAAGTCCGCCGACAACAGCACACAGCAGATCGATTACAACTTCCATGTGGAAGATGACCGCATCACCATCAGCAACCGCCTGCGCGGCTCCCCCATCGACAAGGTGGTGTCGGAGCTGATGATCCTGGTTAACAGTACGTGGGGGAAGCTGCTCGCCGACCACGACGTGGCCGGGATATATCGCACGCAGAACAACGGCAAGGTGAAGATGAGCACGGTCGCGGCACCGCACCAGGGGCTGGGCGTGGCGCAATACATGTGGTCGAGTTCGCCGTTGCGCCGTTATGTCGATCTGGTCAACCAGCGCCAGATCATCAGCCTGTTGCGCAACGAGCCGCCCGTCTACGCCAGAAACGATACCGGCCTGTTCACCATCCTGCGCGATTTCGATGCGGCCTACACGCTCTACAACGATTTCCAGCGCCAGATGGAACGCTACTGGTGTTTGCGCTGGTTGTTGCAGGAGCAGGTGCGGCAGACCGAGGTATGGGTGTTGCGTGAGAATCTGGTCAAACTGGTGGACATCCCGCTGGTGAGCCGTATTCCCTCGTTGCCCGAATTGCCGCCCAATACCCGTGCCACCTTGGAGATCGGCGAGATCGATCTGCTCGATCTGAATTTCGATGCGCGTTTTGTCGCGGCAGTGGAGGCGACGCCTGCATGATGTGGCAGATGCTCAAACAGCGCATCGTGTTGGCCGCAGCTTTTTCGCTCGGCATGCACGCTTTTGTACTGTTCGGTGTCGGCATCGCGTTCCCGGATTTGGGCAAGACTCTCAGCACACCGCTGCAACCGCTGGAAGTGGTGCTGGTCAACAGCAAGTCGCACAGCAGGCCCAGTAATGCGACCAAGATGGCGCAGCATAATCTGGACGGGGGCGGTAATACTTCCGAGGACCGTTCTGCCAAGACACCGTTGCCGGTGTTGGGCGACGGTGAGACGTTCTCGCTGGAACAGTCGGCGCGGCGCGTGCAGCAATTGGAGCAGGAGACGAAGCGTTTACTTACGCAACTGAAAAGCAATTACAGCGTGGCGCAGGAAAAGACCGAGAAGAAGCCGGTCGCCAACGATGTGAGTGGCGAGGAGCTAGTGCAGCGCGCGCTGGAGATCGCCCGGCTGGAAGCACAGATCAGCAAGAGTCTGGAGTCTTACGAGAAGCTGCCCAAACGCAAATTCATCGGCGCGCGCACTCAGGAATACCGTTATGCCCAATATGTCGAGGATTGGCGTGGCAAGGTGGAGCGTATCGGCAACATGAACTATCCGCAGCAGGCGCGGGACCAGAAGATCTACGGCAAGCTGACGCTCACGGTCTCTATCCGTGCCGACGGCAGTTTGGAAAGTGTGGAGATCAACCGCTCCTCCGGGCAGCGTATCCTAGATGCCGCCGCCATGCGCATCGTCAAACTTGCCGCACCCTATGCGGTGTTTCCGCCCGACATCCGCAAAGAGACCGACGTGCTCAGTATCACCCGCACTTGGTCGTTCACCAGCAACGACCAGTTACAAAGCGAGTAGGCGGGTTCAGGACGACGCGCACAGATGGTCCCAGTTCACCACCTCACCAGAAGCATCCACGGTGAAAGATTTGACGCAGTCGAGTTCGTCCCAGGTCAGGATGACCATTCCTTCGCGGTTGCGCATGGCCATGGAGGGCTCCCCGAAATTCGAGACCAGTTCCGATTCGTGATGCCCCATCCATGAATCCATCACACTCTCCCGTGTCGGGATAGCACAGCCTGACAGAGACGTAGCGAGTAAAGCGACAAACAGGCAGGTAACGATTTTCATGTGTGGGCTCTCCGAAATATCCGAACTACAGGATAGTTATCGGCCATACAGGGCGTTTCTTGAGGGTGTTTTTTGGGGAGGCAGGTGAACGTGAAACGGGGAGGTCAGGCGCTGACGTCGAGCAGTTGCCCTTTCTCTTCCTGATATTGCCGGATCGCTTCGGCGATGGCCAGCACCTCTTTGGAAGGAAACTGGCTGATCACTTCTTCGGTGGACTTATCCAGCACCTTGACCACACTGATTCCCGTGGCTTCGTCCCTTTCGATCAGCGCGTGCAGATTCTTGCCTTTTTCCGCAAAAGCTTCATTCACTTGTTCCACGGCTTTTGCGACAAGCTCCGGCGCGGCTTCGCGCACGAACGAACGTGCATCCGCCGTCTTGGCGGGTTGTTCGGTCAGCATCGCACGCGTCGGCGCATAGACACGTGTGCTCTCGCTGGTGCTGACGGTCACCGATCTTGTGGTGATGGAAGAAATGGTCATGATCAACCTTTCCTGCCGCTATCCGGGGTCAGGCCCACGTATTGATGAGGTTGCCGACTTCCTCGCCACGGGTATTGATGGAGGGGGCGGGGACTGTGCGTATGACCGAGGTGACGGCGTTGTCATCATTGCCGTATTCCGCAGTCTGTCTTTGCGCGGGCTTGTTCTGTGGCTGAACGGCGATGGCAATCTGCACGTTTGAATGACCTGAGTTGATTTCCATGATGCGGCCTTTCGTTGAAAGTACGGTTAGTGATGTAGCTATCGGCATATTCCTGACGACCTTTAGGGTTGGCGCTAAAATAAATCATTCAAATAAAACAGCGGGATAATAAGATTGGCCTGGCTGCGTTGCACAGGAGTGCTGAGTCTGCCATCAAAGGGAAGTGGTGCTGCCATTGTGGCGACACTCGGTACATCCGCTCGCGCGGGGGCAAGCGGCTATAATCCGCGCCATCTCATCTTCTTTGAACCAGCATGACCGACAAATATGCCGTCATCGGCCACCCCATATCACACAGCAAGTCGCCGCTGATCCACCAGGCTTTTGCCGCCCAGACGCAGCAAGATATCTCTTATCAGGCCATCGAAGCGCCACTGGACGGTTTCAAAGCCACCATCGAGCGTTTGGTGCAGGAAGGTTATAAAGGCTGCAACGTCACGGTGCCGTTCAAGTTCGAAGCGTTCCAGCTTTGCAAGCAGCTCACCGGACGTGCGCAGGCGGCACAGGCAGTGAACACGCTGTTTTTCAGGGACGGGCAGGTGCTGGGTGACAATACCGACGGCGCGGGATTACTCACCGATATTGAGCAGAATCTGCAATGCAAGCTGCTGTTCAAAAAAGTGCTGCTGATGGGGGCGGGCGGCGCGGCGCACGGGGTGATCTGGCAATTGTTCAATGCCGGTGCGACCATCACCGTCGCCAATCGCACGCTGGAAAAGGCGCAACAGATGGTGAGTGAGTTCGCGCCTTACGGCACGGTCTGTGCCAGCAGTTATGCGGCACTCGCCGGCAAAAAATTCGATGTGGTGGTGAATGCGACATCGAGCAGCCTGACGGATGAGTTGCCGCCGCTGCCTGACGGCCTGTTTGCGCCGAACGCGCTGGCTTACGACATGATGTATGGCAAGCAGACGCCGTTCCTGAAGTTCGCCGCCGCGCAGGGCGCGGCACGGTTGGCCGACGGTCTGGGTATGCTGGTGGAGCAGGCGGCGGAGGCATTTTGCAAATGGCGCGAAGTGCGCCCGGACACGGCACCCGTGATCGCGAGTCTGCGGCCATGATAAAAAAAATATGGCGCTGGTCGTGGCGCATCTTCTTGGGGCTGTTCGTTTTTATGCTGCTGTATCAGGCATGGATCGCGGTGCACGTGTGGTGGTGGATAGACCACAATCCGGCGTCCAGTTCGTTCATGGATGACCGCCTGGAGGTGATGCAGGACAAGAATCCGGACGCGGTATTGAAGCATCAGTGGGTGCCTTATAAAAAGATATCCGGCAATCTCAAGCGCGCGCTCATTGCTTCGGAAGATGCCAAGTTCGTCGATCACGAGGGTTTCGACTGGGAAGGTATCCAGAAGGCGTACGAGAAGAACCTGAAGAAGGGCAAGATCGTGGCGGGCGGCTCCACCATCAGTCAGCAACTGGCCAAGAATCTTTTCCTTTCCACCAAACGCACACCGTGGCGCAAGGGCGAAGAAGTCATCATCACTCTGATGCTGGAGAGCATGATGGACAAGGAACGTATCTTCGAGATCTATCTGAACGTGATCGAATGGGGGAACGGCGTGTTCGGCGCGGAAGCTGCCGCGCGTTATTACTACCGCACCACGGCGGCGCAACTGAATTCTTTTCAGGCGGCGAAACTCGCCGCGATGGTGCCCAATCCGCGTTATTACGACAAACACCGCGAAGCCAGGGGACTGATGCGCAAGACCGACATCATCCTGTCGCGCATGGATGATGTCGAGATCCCCTGAGCCGCAGGCTCACTTCGATTTTTCGCGCTGCTCGATGAACTTCAGGAACACGTAGGTGAGCCAGCCCACGAGGAACAGGCCGGCGGTGAACAGGGTGTAAGCGAGCGGCCAGGGGATGCCTTGGGTCATCATCGAAAATTCCGACATGCCGCCGATGCCGGCCAGCACATTGAGCGGCATGAACACCACACTCAACACCGTCAGGCGTTTGATCACCTTGTTCTGGTTGATGTTGATGAAGCCGACGGTGGCATCCATCAGGAAGTTGATCTTGCCGAACAGGAAGGTGGTGTGTCCGTCGAGTGACTCGATGTCGCGCAGGATCTGCTGGGCATCTTCCAATTGTTGCCGTTCGAGGAACTTGCTGCGCATCAGGAACGAGACCGCACGGCGCGTATCCAGCACATTGCGGCGGATGCGCCCGTTCAGATCTTCCTCGTGGGCGATGGCGACCAGTATCTTGGCGGCCTCCTCATCGGTCATCTGTTTGCTGAGCACCTGTTTGCCGACCGCTTCCAGGCCGCGATAGATGTTCTCCAGCGCATCCGCCGAATATTCCGCATCGGCAGCGTACAAATCGAGCAACACGTCGCGCGAATCGGAAACGTAGTTCGGTTGCGAGAAAGCGCGCAGGCGCTGCAAACGGAACACCGGCAACTCTTCCGAGCGCACCGAGAACAGGATGTCCTGATACAGGATGAAGGCCACCGCGACGTTGCGCGACTCGTCTTCGAGGTCGAGCAGGAAGTCGGAATGCAGATGGATCTCGCCGTTCTCTTCGACATAGAAACGGGCGCTGGATTCAAGGTCGCTCAGCTTGGCCGGATCGGGTAGCTCGATCCCGAAGATACCGCCGACCCAGGTGCGTTCCTCGAAACTGGGACCGACCAGGTCTATCCACACCGGTTTTGTGCCGAGCAGTTCTTCGCTGGTGTTGATGGTGATCTCGCGCAGACGACCTTCATGCAGGCCGAACGCTTTGATACTGGATCTTTCGTTCTTGAACTCGCGTTTTCCCAGGGCGTTCAACACCGAGATCGGCACATCGCGCAGCACCAGCTCCTTGCGGCCTTCATCGAGCTGGTCCCACATGAACATCTGGTCTTCGGGGGAGAGTTCCTCGAGGATGCGGGCGACTTCCGCCGGGGTGGTTTCATTCAGCACCTGCTTCAGTTTGGCCAGATTCTGTTTGCGTACCAGTGTCTCGACCAGATCATGGTGCGGCATATCCTGCTTGCGCACCATGCCTTCCACCAGCTGGTGTTTGCGCAACAGATTGAGGATGGTTTCGCGGCTGCTGGAGGTCTCGGAGATCGGATCGTTTTGCATGGCGGGAGGCGCGGCGCACTGAATGCCGTGATGATACGGGAGAAGGTGTTCCCGTGTCATCGGATTCCTGCCATGTTACGCAAGCGGGCTCGGGATGGGGCGGCGTATTTTATGAAACATCCGTCCCCTCGTTTCAGTTAAAATGCGCGCTTTGGTTAGAACGGCGAAGACCATGATTACAGGCAGCATCGTTGCGATAGTCACTCCCATGCATACAGACGGCAGTCTGGACTTGGATGCCTTTCGCTCGTTGATCGACTTCCATATCACCGAAGGCACCGATGCCATCGTGGTGGTGGGGACGACGGGTGAATCCCCGACCGTAGATGTGGAAGAGCATGAACAGTTGATCCAGGTGGCAGTGGAGCATGCGGCCAAACGCATTCCCATCATCGCCGGAACCGGTGCGAACTCGACCAAAGAGGCGATCGAGCTGGCCGCCTTTTCCAAGAAAGCCGGAGCTGCCGCTTCGCTTACCGTGGTGCCGTATTACAACAAGCCGACGCAGGAGGGGCTGTACCTGCACTTCAAGGCGATCGCCGAAGCGGTGGACATGCCCCATATCCTGTACAACGTACCGGGACGGACCGGGGCGGACATGAGCAACGACACCGTGCTGCGTCTGGCGCAGATTCCCAATATCGTCGGTATCAAAGACGCTACCGGCGGCATCGAGCGCGGCAGCGACCTGTTGCAGCGCGCCGCTGCTTTGAAGGACTCCATCGGAGATTTTGCCGTCTATAGCGGCGATGATGCCAGCACGCTGGCGCTGATGTTGCTGGGGGCGCACGGAACGATCTCGGTCACGGCCAACGTGGCACCGAAGCTGATGCATGAGATGTGTGTCGCCGCATTGAACGGCGAAGTCGCCAAAGCGCGCGAAATCAATTTCCGCCTGCTGGGATTACACCGCCAGCTGTTCGTCGAAGCCAACCCGATCCCGGTTAAATGGGCGGTGGCACGACTGGGCAAAATGAAAAACAATCTGCGCCTGCCGCTCACCCCGCTTTCCACCGGCGCACAGCCTGTGGTGGAAGCCGCGATGCGTCAGGCAGGAGTCATCTGATGGGAAAACGAATGAAACGAACGAACATTGTATTGGGCGTGATAGCCCTTCTGTTGTTGGCGGGCTGCAGCAGCGTCTCCGACAAAGCCAAACTCGAATACAAGACCAAGGCGGTGCAGTTGCCGCCGCTCGAAGTTCCGCCCAAGCTGAGCGTGCCGGAGATAGAGCAGCGCTATGTGATTCCCGAAGGCGAGGCCGGTGGGGTGGCCAGTTATTCGGAATACAGCAAGCAGAAGCCGGAACAGCCGTGTATCGCTCCAGTGCCTTTACCCGCTCCTGTAGCGGCTGCGGCTCCCCTGCTGGCAGTTGCACCAGCACCCGTCGTACCGGCTCCCAAGCTGCAAGACAATAACGGGGTGAAGCGTATCCTGCTGGGCGAACCGTTCGACCGCAGTTGGCGCAGGGTCGGTCTGGCGCTGGATCAGTCCCGCGTCAGCGTCATCGATAAGGACAGAAGTTTGGGTATCTATTACGTCGCTGCCTTGAAAAAAGCCGACAAAGATAAAGTCAGATCGTATAGCCATCTGGTGACGGTGCGCGAGACTCAGGGTAACTGCGAAGTCACGGTCACCGATCCCAACGGCAAAAGCGGCATGGTCAGTGCGCGTGTCATCGACTCCATCTATCAGGGACTCAATTCAGAGAAGCCCTCCGGCGAAAACACACCGCTTCCCGGTGACGGCAATCCCCCTCCCGCGCCGTAACAATGCGCTTCGCGCTGCTGGGTAGTGGCAGCGAGGGCAACGCTCTCGTTGTCGAGGTCGGTGCTACAAGGGTGTTGATGGATTGTGGTTTCTCGCTCAGCGAGACGGTCACCCGTCTGGCTCGTCTCGACTTGGTGCCGGAAGCGTTGGACGCCATCGTTGTCACCCATGAACACGGCGACCATATCGGCGGTGTGGCCCGTCTGGCGCGCAAGTTCTCTCTCCCCGTATTTCTTACCCACGGTACGCTGCGCAGCCAGCAAGGAGCATTCGCGGATATCGGCGCTGTCAGCGAGATCAATCCACATCTGCCATTTTCAGTCGGCGCCGTGTTGATACAACCCTATCCCGTACCGCACGATGCCAGCGAGCCGGTGCAGTACGTGTTCAGTGACGGCAGCAGACGTCTGGGCGTATTGACCGATACGGGTTGCGCCACCCCGCATATCGAAGCGATGCTGAGCGGATGTGACGCGCTGGTGCTGGAATGTAACCATGATGCAGACCTGTTGCGGAACGGGGAGTATCCCTACAGTCTGAAGCAGCGGGTTGGTGGCCGTTTCGGCCATTTGAACAACCGAGATGCGGCAGCGTTGCTGGCGCGACTGGATAACAGCAGATTGCAGCGTTTGGTGGCGGCGCATCTCAGCCACAAGAACAATACCGCTGCACTGGCCGTCGGCGCGTTGCACGAGGTGTTGGCGGATGCGGAAGATCGAATCTGTGTGGCGACCCAGGAAGCGGGCTTGCCCTGGTGCGAGATCGCCTGAACGAGGCGGGATTTACGGGAAATAAAAAAGCCGACTTGCGTCGGCTTTTTTATTGAGTTGCGAGCAACTCTTAGTGCTTTGCTGGTTCAGCAGCTGGAGCTGGAGCAGCAGCTGGAGCCGGAGCAGCGTCAGCAGCGGCTGGAGCGGATACAGCAGCAGGAGCTTCCATAGCAGCAGGAGCAGCAGCAGGAGCTTCAGCAGCTTTTTCACCGCAAGCAGACAGAGACAGAGCCAACAACGCAGCAACGAGAGCAGAGAGTTTCATTGTATTTCCTTAGTTAAAGTCAGTTGATAAAAGTCTATGGAGGCCGTGCCGCGACATGGCTGCCGTTGCAAGGACGCGGCATTCTACCTGCTTTTTTTGAAAAAGCTAGAGGTATATGCTGGGTTATTAGGGGGTTAGCAGTGTTTTTTGGGGCTGATTCACAGACCCAGAGCGTCAGGCGACGCTCCTGGGCGCGAGTTTTCCCACATTTCTTCGAAGCGGGACTTCAATAAAAGTGCGCTTTCCGGGTCGTTCTGCGCCCAAATTCCCCTAACATCGTCGAAGTGATAGCGGCGCACGGAATGTTGTTCATCCGCCACGGCAAACGGTGCTGACACATGGCGCAGATTGAGCGGTGTCTGGTGGATATGCATGGCGTGGCCGAACTGGCGCAACAGCATCATCATGCGCGGACAGAAACTCACCAGCGGTCTTACATCGTGTGCCAGCAGATGCAGGCGCGCATTGGGCGAGTCCAGCAGGAAGTGGCGCAAAACATCATAGCGGGCAACGGAATTGAAACCGAGATTGTCGAAGTCTTTCTCGAACAGCAACAGCGTATGCCTAGCCGAGGCACACAAGGTATCCAGCGCGGCCACGTATTCGCCCGTGCCGTTCAAGGCCGTGTGTCGCAGTTCGCCGTTACTCATTACTCACCTCCGTTTGGCGGTCAGGTCGAGATAACCATCCAGATAGAATTCATACAGCAGTTCGAGCGTCTCTTGTGTCAACTTTTTCCCCGCGGGTAACTCACGGGTATCGGCCAGTTCACGCAACGCACGATAACCGCCTTTGCCGACCGGATGAGAATCGCCGTTGATAAACACTGTGCTGCCGTGGCACAACATCTGCGTCTTGAGATCGAGCGTGATGCCGCGCGTTTGCAAGGCCTGTGCGAAACGCGTGGCGGAGAGCGGTTTGGCGGGGGTATCAAAAAAGATGTGCGGCTTCGGCTCGCTCAGATAGCAGCCCAGGAAGTTGGCGACATCCTCGTCGTCCCACTGCACTTTGCGTATCGCCTGAGCCACCTGTTGCAGCATCGGTGTGCCGATCTCGGAAGGGTGTATCTGGGTCTTGAGATCCGGATCGGCATACATGCCGTCCACACAGATGCGGTCTTGCAGATATACCAGGAACTGCTCTGCCAGCTCCTGATAGGCCGGAGTGCGGAAGCCGATGGAATAGGTCATACAATCGTCTTCGGCGATACCGTTGTGTCCGCAGTGCGGCGGCAGATAAAGCATGTCGCCCGCTTCCAGCACCCATTCCTGTTCAACCTCAAAACGCTGCAAGATGCGCAGCGGCGCACCGGGAATCAGGCTGCGATCTTGCTGAGTCGAGATCTGCCAGCGGCGATGCCCGCAGCCCTGCAATAGGAACACGTCATAGGCATCGAAATGCGGCCCCACGCCGCCGCCCTTGGGTGCGTAACTCACCATCAGATCGTCCAGCCGGGCATGCGGGATGAAGTTGAAGCGCTTGAGCAGCTCGGTCGCTTGCGGCAGCACATGGTTCACTCCCTGCACCAGCACCGTCCATTTGCCGCGCAGCTTCGCCATCTCGTCGGGATCGAACGGGCCGTGCGCCAATTGCCAGTTGCCGCGCGTCTGTTTCACCAGGCGAGCCTGTGCGTCTTCCAGACAGGAGAGTTCGACAAGTTGTTGCGGGTTCAACAGGCCTTTGAAGCCGGGGACGGCCTGGCGGATGAGTAGAGGTTTCTTCTGCCAATAATCGCGCAGGAACTCCTCGGTGGAGAGGCCGCCCAACAGGGTGAGTTTTGTTTTCATGGCGCGATTATAGCCGTGTGGAAAACGCTGCAAAATAAATTTGGCGTGAAATAAATCTCAGTTAGAATGCCGCACAGGGGGATCACACCATGCATTTACAGGTTGGAATGGATGCACCGCATTTCGAGTTGGCTGATGCCGACATGGAGATGTTCAGACTCACCTCCCTGTTGGGTAAGAAAAATATCGTGCTGTATTTCTACCCCAAGGACGATACCCCCGGTTGCACCATGGAAGCCACAGAGTTCAGCGACCATGAGGAAGACTTCGCCGAATACGACACCGTCGTGGTGGGTGTCAGCCGCGACGATTGCATCAGCCACGCCGCCTTTCGCGATAAATACGGCTTGTCCGTGTTGCTGCTGTCGGATACCGAATCGCGCATCTGCAAAAAATACGGCGTGTTGTACGAAAAAGAAGCAGACGGTCACAAGACGGTCGCCATCCAGCGTTCTACCTTCGTGATCGACAAACTAGGCAAGTTGCGCCACGTGATGTACGGCGTGCACGCGCATAAACACCCGGATGAAGTACTCAATTTGATAAAGGAAATGAAATGAAAGTCGCTAAAGACACCGTCGTCTCAGTGCGTTACGAACTGACTGATGTGAGCGAAGGCAGCATACTCGAAAAGGCGGACGATCCCATCAGCTACGTCCACGGCGGCTACGACGGTATCTTCCCCGCAGTGGAAGAAGCCATCCACGGGAAAAACGTGGGCGACAAGTTCTCCGTCACCATGGAAGCGGATGACGCGTTTGGCGAATACGAGCACGAACTGGTGCGTGTCGAACCGCGCGACATGTTCCCCAAGGAAGTCGAAGTCGGCATGCAGTTCGAAGGCGGCGCGGAAGGCGACGATGACGAGGATTTCCTGCTTTACACCGTGGTCGAAATCAACGACAAGGAAGTCACCGTCGATGGCAACCATCCGCTCGCCGGCAAGACCATCAAGTTCGACGGCATCATCACCGCCGTGCGTGCCGCGACCCAGGAAGAGCTGGATCACGGCCACGTGCACGGCGAAGGTGGCCATCACCACTGATCGTTGTCGCTTCAGCAAAGAAAAAGCCCGCTTGCCGAAACAAGCGGGCTTTTTCTTTGCTGAAGCGAATCACTCAGACATACATTGCCGCCAAATCACAATGAATGCAGAGCGGGTGTGAGCGGGGGGCGGGTTCTGTGTGAGCTAAGCCGGTGTATGGGCTTATTTACCGCTCATGATGATCGCCAAACCGCCGCCAATAACTACAGCGCACACTACGACAATGAGTAAGAAAGTCATCTTAGGTCCCCTCCAGATTTGGTTGATTGACGGGTGAAAATTCAGCCCGATGAAAATTTAGCACAATTCAATGGCGAAAAAAATCTCGCGCGCGGGTATGCCAGACTAGATCATTCAACTATGCGCCTTGCCTCCGCGCTAGAAGCGTAATTCCAGCGCCTTGCACAGGAAACGCATATAAGGTGCAGCATCGCGGAAACGTATCACCACCTGCGCGCGCAGAGTGCCCGAAGTCACCTCTGCCTCGCTCAGTTTAGCCATGCCGATGAAATCTTTGCGTTTCAGATCCGCCACCAGCGGGTGATCCTTGGCGAAGCCGCGCGGTGCGTTGGCGAGGGTATCGCCCTCCAGCGAGTAGTGTTTGCGAAAAGCCGGAGCGTCGCGCGCAACCAGCCATTCATCACCTTTCTGCGCGATAGCCTCGCGTATCTTGAACAGCGCATCCGCTTCCGGGTGCCACAGCCCGATACCCACGAAACATTCCCCCGGTGCGATGTGCAGGTAATAACCCGGCGCATGTACATCCTTGCCCACTTCGTGGCGGAACTGGATGCCGATGTTGGTCTTGTACGGCGTCTTGTCCTTGCTGAAGCGCGTATCGCGCTGGATACGCATCAGCGAACCGCCCACCTTGCTCGGCTGCGCCAGAAAGTGGCGCGAGATGGCGGGCATCTCGTCCGACATATCGCTGATGAAATCCAGCGCGGGTGAACGTACCAAGTCTTCGTATTCCTGCCGGTGCGGCTCGAACCATGCGCGTTCGTTGTTCTGCGCCAGCGCGGCAAGAAAGGTGAAAGTCTGCTTGCTGAAGTAGCGACCGCTCATATCGTTATCTCGGAGGAGAGAGGTGGCAATCTACACTGGGGGCGGACGCCGGGCAAGGCCGCCGCCAATCAACACAAGCGGTGTCTTGCGGGTGCCGCCATCTGGCCGAATCGCGTTACAATGACCACTATGTTCAGGAAATCCATCATTCGAATCGGTCGCGCGCCCAGCGTGTTCATCGCCACCACACTGGCAACCGTATCATCGGTTCTGTTCACCTACGCGGTCATGATGTTCAAGGGTATCGAGGTCAGCGAGATCGCTTTGACCCTCTCTATCTTGGCGCCGCTGACCATTGCTCCTTTCCTGTTCTGGCCGCTGTTTAGTGCACTGGTCAAGATCCATCATCTCGAGATGGAGATGCGCAAACTTGCCATGATCGACGCACTCACTGGCGTGATGAGTCGCCGCGCCTTTCTCGACCATGCGGAACGCTCGATCAGTCTGGCACGACGCAGCCAGATCGAGTTGGCGCTGGTATATATCGATCTGGATAACTTTAAAACCATCAATGATGTCTATGGTCATGCAGTGGGCGACGAAGTGCTGAAATGTTTTGCCTCGGTTGTCCGCAGCGTGGTGCGTAAGAGTGACGTGGTCGGACGTTTGGGCGGCGAGGAATTCGCCATGATTATCTACGGCGCCGGCAAAGAGAGCGTGCGGCAACTCATCGAGAAAATGCTGGTGGAGATACGCAATGCATCGGTGACGACTTCCGGCGAATATGCCCGCGAGATCCACTTCACCGTAAGTGTCGGTATCGCCTATCTGGACTTAAAGGACAGCAAGGGTGTGGATCAACTCATTGCGCAGGCCGACAAGGCGCAATACGAAGCCAAACATAGCGGAAAAGACCGCGTCGTCATCTACCAGGAAGCCTGATCTGCGCGTCAGTTCAGGAATCCAGCGATTGCTTTCCCCAGTTCCTCCGGTGCCTCTTCCGGCACAAAATGTCCCACGCTGTCCAGCCGCAAGGCAGATGAGTTCGGCAGTGCCTGCTGCCAGCGCCGCAACTCTTTTTCCCTGAACGCCACATCCTTCATGCCCCACACGAACAGTGTCGGCTTATCCTTCAGTACTTCCACCTTGCTCCAGATATTCTCCAGCCAGGGTGTCGAAGCGATGATCTGTTTGGGGAACACATAACAGCCCTTGCGCGCTGCTGCCGTGGGTAGCGCATCCTTGTAGTGCTGGTGCGCATGGCTGCTTAACTTGCGTTTGTCGCCGAATGCCACGCGCATGAACGAACTCACGAAGAAGTTGAAACGGCGGATCAGGAAGCGCCCTATCGGGCCGCCCATGAATGCGCTGAACGACACATAGTGGAAGTCCTTATCCACCGGCCAAGCCCAAGTGTTCGTCACCACCAGTCGTTTCACGTTCTGCGGATGATTTACAGCATAGTGCATGCCGATCGGCCCACCCCAATCGCCCATCACCAGCGTGATGTTCTTCAGGCCCAAATGTTCGACCAGCGCAGCAAAATTCTTCGCATGCTCTTCCGGCAGATAACTCCAGTCCGTAGGCTTGTCGGAAAGACCGAAGCCGATATGATCCGGCGCGATGCAGCGGTAGTGGGGGCTGAGTCGTTTGATGAGCTTGCGATACAGGAACGACCATGCCGGGTTACCGTGCAGCATCACGATGATCTCGCCGCTGCCTTCGTCCAGATAATGCAACTTGCCCGCAGGTGTCTCAAAAAAATGCGACGCGAACGGATATTCGTTGCGGTCGATCCAGTCGGTATTGCTCATGTTTTCCTCGCGGTCATTTCAACACATCAGCCAGAAAGACCTGTAATTGCGCCCACGAATCCTTGTCTGCCGCCGCATTGTAGGCGACGGGCATATTGAACTTCTTGCCTAACTCATCCGCATCCGGGTTAGTGAAAGCATGCATCGCGCCGGGATAGACCACTACCTGGTAATTCACACCGGCTTTTTCCATCTCCTGCTTGAACGCACTCACCTGCGCGGCGGGGATCATCTTGTCATCCGCGCCGGTGAACACACGCACCTGTGCTTTCACCTGGCCCTTCTGTGCGGGCATATCGGTCGTCAGACCGCCGTGGAAACTCGCTACACCACGTAAGTCCTCTCCCTCGCGTGCCATGTTCAGCACCACACCGCCGCCGAAACAATAACCGATGGCCGCCAGCTTCGTGCCATCCACGCGCGCATCGTCGCGCAGCAACTTCATCGCCGCCTCGAAACGCACCTTCGTCAGCGGTTTGTTCTTGGAGACTTCAGCGGCGAACTTGCCCGCATCCCCCGGATGGTTCGCCTGTTTTCCGTCACCGTACATATCCACCGCCAACGCCACATATCCTAGCTTGGCCAGCATGTTGGCGCGTTTGCGCGCATAAGCGTTGTGCCCCCACCATTCATGCACCACCAGCACGGCAGGGCGCTTGCCCATCGCCAGACCGTCGTAAGCGAGCCAGCCTTTCAGCGTAGTGCCGTTCGCGGAATAACTCACCTCTTCACCTTCCACTGCGGCGAGGGAAGTAGCGGAAACTAGGAGCAGGGCGAGGGAGAGCAGCAATCTTTTCATGTGAACCTCCGTTGGGATGGGCGAAGCGGATGGTAATGATAATGCGGATCGGGCGGGTTTGCCCCCTTTGCTTGCTCGCCGCCATCAGGTTCCGCAGAAAGTATGGTAGTTGGCAGTCTCTTCGCGCGTCGCGGGCTGGATGTAAGGGTTAGCGTCATCGCGCGACTCGAACGGTCGGCGCACTTCGGCCAGTAGCCGCTCGAACGGGCCAAGGTCGTCGTAGTCGGTGGCTGCCTCCAGCGCCAGCTCGACTAGATGGTTGCGCGGAATGACCATAGGGTTCACCTCGGCCATCGCACGTGCGCGCTCGACGCCCGGCACGGTGCCGAACAGCGCGCGCCAGCGTGCAAGCCAATCATCCAGCGCGGCAGCATGCGCGCCGAACACTGCGCGCAGCGGCGCTTCGTCTCCGGCGGCTGCATCGCCCAGCCGACGCCAGCCCAGCGTGTAGTCCACTTCGTGGCGTTGCATTAGATGTAGAAATTCGGTGGCGAGGCGATCTGCCGCATCCGCACCGTCCGGCAGCCCGACCTTGCTGCGCAGCAACGCAGACCAGTGTTCCGACAGATGCGTATCGAATTTCCCGATGGTTGCCATCGCCAGTGCGCCCGCGCGCTCCGCATCATCGTCGAGCAGCGGCAACAGCGTCTCGGCCAGACGGGAAAGGTTCCAGTGTGCGATGGCAGACTGGTTGGCCCAAGCATAGCGCCCATCGTGGTCGATCGAACTGAACACCTCCTCGGGATCGAAATGCTCCATGAACGCGCACGGCCCGTAGTCTATGGTCTGGCCGGAGATGGTCATATTGTCGGTGTTCATCACACCGTGGATGAAACCCAGCCCCATCCACTGCGCGATCAAACTTGCCTGACGCTCCACCACCTGCTCCAGCAAACCCAGATGGCGCTGCCGCTGGCCTTGCAAATGCGGCGCGTGGCGCGCGATGGCATGCTCGGCAAGGCGGCCCAGCAACGCGGCATCTTTGGTACGTGCCGCATATTCGAAACTGCCCACGCGCAGATGGCTGGCAGCTACGCGCGCGAGCACCGCGCCGGGCAAGGCTCTTTCACGTCGCACCGACTCGCCGGTAGCCACTGCCGCCAGCACCCGCGTCGTCGGCACACCCAGCGCATGCATCGCTTCGGCGACAATGAACTCACGCAGCACCGGCCCGACCGCCGCTTTGCCGTCACCGTTACGCGCAAAAGGCGTGGGGCCGGAACCCTTCAGCGCAAGATCGAAACGCTGCCCAGAGGGATCGACGATCTCGCCCAGCAACAAGGCGCGGCCATCCCCCAGACGCGGCGAGAAATACCCGAATTGGTGACCGGCATAAGCCTGCGCCACTGGCTCTGCGCCATCGGGTACGCGCTGACCGGAAAACACCGCCAGCCCCGCATCACCACGCAATGCCTGTGCCTCCAGCCCCAGTTCCTGAGCCAGTGCATCGTTGAATTGCAGCCAGCGCGGTGCAGGTGCTGGCTCGGGTTGCCAGCGCACATACATGCCTTGCACCTCGCGGGCGAACTGGTTATCTAGACGCAGGCCGGTGCTGGGGTCTTGGGTGGGCATGGTGTTCAATTGAAATGAAATGGTTGGACGGTCAACTTACATCGCTGGGGGAGTGAGGGCGATGCGAAGCTGGCTCCTTTAGCTGTCACATGCCCACCATCGAAGCGGCAGGATCGAGCTTGCGTACCATCTGCAGGATATCCATACCCTTGATCGAGTCCGGATCGTATTTCACCATCAGCGCATGCGGATGCGGACGATGTTCAAACTCCGCACAATCCACACCGATGCGCCCGGCCAGACTTCTTTCCATATCCATCCTCTTTGTCGCATCCAGATCGGGATGCACATAAATCATCATATCGGCTGTTTTCATGATCGCCTCCTTAAAATGATTAAAGAACAGAACGGGCGGCAGATGTGCCGCCCACCGTGCTGAATATCCTACGCTTATGGTTGGGCAATAAAAATGGGTACTGGCAGTAGAGGTATTAAGCGGGAGGTGAAACTAATTGTGGATCCGATCCCAATAGCTTGCGAAACAAGCTTGTAGTTCAACGGCAAGTTAGAATCCAGTCCCCGTTAGATAGCAAACCAAAATGGACATCTTGAGCTTACTCGCACTGCTAGCCATCATCGCCTTGGGATGGTTCTGGCTGCACAGCATCCGCATCCTGGAGATCGCACGCGATGCGGGCAGACAAACCTGCCGCAGAGCAGAGCTGCAATTTCTCGATGACACCGTCGCTAGTACCAGCCTCGCACTTGATCGTGATTCATCCGGCCGCCGCGTACTGCGCCGCACCTATCGCTTTGAATTCACCGAAACGGGCAATAGCCGAAGAGAAGGGGGGATCATCATGCTCGGTGAGCGTGTCGAATCGGTCACGCTGGAGCCGTATCAGATATTGGAGTGAGGGCGCGTAAGGAAGTGCGAAGGTGCCCCTATTAGTTGCTCGGATGAATGGCGATAACGGGTTGATTGGAAGCCGTGGTACGTCACCTATTGCTCTCCAGAAACATCAGGCGCGATCCTTGCGGTCGCGATATTTTTCAGGACTCGCCCCAAGCGCAATGCCGCGCAATTCCTTGATAGAAGTCTTGGGCGTGAGTTGAATAATAGACCCCATCGGAATGAACTCATATTGTTGTCCCGGCTCGATGTGCATGGCCTCGCGCACCTCTTTGGGAATGGAGATTTGGAATTTGCTGGAAACGGTAGCGGCAGTCATTTTTACGAATCCGTGATCGATGGAGATACGGCAATTTACACAGGGGCGGGACGGAGGGCAAGGCAATAGCAAGCCTTACCTCCGCAGGTTATACTTCCCCCGTCGTTCAACTCAAGCGGGGTGTGTAATGGGCTACGCCGAACTAATCAGTAAACTAGATGCGTTGCCGCGCGAAAAGCAGGCGGAGGTTTTTGAATTCGTCGAATTTCTTTCTGCACGTAATCGGACGTCAACAGATAAAACACATACCCGCGCGGAAGTTGCAGCTCAAACTTGGAACGCCTTTAACGAGCGCTCCGGCTCATTTGCAGACCAACACTCCACGCTGTAATGGCACAGTTCGACGTTCACCGGAACATCGGAAAACAGCGGGAAGCAATTCCCTATGTTGTCATCGTTCAATCTTCCCTGTTTGACAGTTACCGCCGCCGAGTCGTGATTCCTTTGGTGCGCCGTAGCAACCTTGATAATGCCGCAGCAGTGGTTGGAGCGGCGCTGAATCCGGTATTTGTGGTCGAGGGTGTCGAAGTGGTATTGCACCCGTTAGAGGTGGTATCTATCGCCATTGATCAGCTAGGCGAAAAGGTCACCACGCTTGCACAAGAGGGCGACCGAATCACTGCTGCGATGGATGAACTGCTGACGCGAGCTTGGACGTAAAGCAAATTCGAAGCTGATCCCGTTAGCTACGTATTCACCGATTCACCGAGATTGACGATGGCAACCGTACGAACCAGCCACACTCACCCGCTCCAGATCGCCGAAGTCCGTGCGAGTCCAGCACATGGGCGCATCGGCATCACCTTCTGCCCGGGCAAGCATGACCATTTCGCGCACACCGGCGCGTGGGAGCGCGACCTCGGCATCGACCTGGATGCCATCGCCGCATGGGGCGCGAAGCTGGTGCTGACTCTGGTGGAACCTGCCGAACTCATCGCCCTGAAAGTGCCGCAGCTCGGGCATGAGATACACCAGCGCGGCATAAAGTGGTGTCACCTGCCCATTGCCGACTTCTCAGTGCCGGGCAAAAAATTCGAAGAAGAATGGCTGACGCAAGGCCGCGCCATACGCGAGATGCTGCGCAACGGCGAAGATGTGCTCGTGCATTGCAAGGGCGGGCTGGGCCGGGCGGGCATGATGGCCGCCCGGCTGCTCGTCGAGCTGGGCATGGAGCCGGAAGCGGCGATCCATGCCGTACGTCATGTGCGCAAGGGCGCAATCGAAACGCCCGCACAACTCGCCTTGGTGCGCCGCACCGTGCCCCTGCCATGAATCAGCCGGGCATGACGATGGACATCGCACCTATCGACACCACCACCCTGCACCGCGTCGGCGGGCAACTGGGCAGCAACCCTGCCGGTATCTTTGAAGATGACAGCGGGCGGCGCTACTACGTAAAGACGCTGGAATCCGCCGCCCATGCGCGCAACGAAATGATCGCCGCCAAGCTTTACCAACTGGCAGGCGCGCCGACCCTGAGCTATGTGCCCACACAAGCGCCAGACCAGATCGCGACCGAGTGGGTGGTGCTGGATAAAAAACGTGTCGCGCACCTCAGCCCAGGCGAACGCAAACAGGCACAACAATGGCTGGGCGTGCATGCCTGGACTGCGAACTGGGATGCTGCCGGTTTCGACGGTGACAACCAGGGTGTCGCCAACGGCCAAGTGCTCACGCTAGACGTGGGCGGTGCATTGGCCTACCGCGCACACGGCGACCCCAAGGGCAAAGCCTTCGGCACCCGCGTGGACGAACTCGACATGTTGCGCAACGACGAAGGCAACTTCCATGCAGCCAGACTGTTCGCCGGCATGCGGCGCGACGAGATCGATCAGGCCATCATGAAAGTGGTGCAGATGCCGGACGAGCAGATACGCAAGGTCATCCTAGACCACGGCGGCAGCCACGCGCTGGCCGAGAAGATGGTCGCGCGCAAAGCGGATATGGCGGCGAGGTTGCAGAAGGAGTGAGCGGCGCGCTATACGGCATCAAACAAAACGGACATCTTCAGGATTCCCGTTTTAGCTCCGAGAAACCGTAGTCTGTCCCCGATTATTCCAATGACTTGCGGCAAGAGGCTACTCGTGGTGCGTGATTGGATGCTGGGGGTAATTGCGAGGCTGACCCGTTTAGCTTGAGAGGTGGCTAGAAGAAACGCGAGGCTAACCTTTATAGCCGACGGTATCCTTAAGGGCGCAGCACAAGCAAGGGTGTATCTATGGAAAATATTTCAAGACAGGCAAAAGACTATTACGTTGAATTTGAAAAGAACGATTGGCGAAATATGCCGACGTGGGTGTCTCTTCTCGCTTGGTTAGCGTTCTTTGTTGTTGGCCTATATACATTTTTTTCGATATTTGCCTTTAATGATATTGAAGCGAAAAGAAATTTAATCTGGCCTCTTATGGTGTTAGAGCTAGTGGGACTTTTCGCTCTTGAAAAAGCAAAGGAAGATAGGAGGAAAACGATTTTGAAGAAATTTAATAGACAATATTCCAACATGTATTGTCAGAATAGATTCTTAGATATTGACATGTGTAAACGACAATTCTTGCGCGTAAATATTGGGAAAGCAGAGAACGAATATCTCTCGCTTGCTCAAGATATTAATAAGGTACTGGAGCTGCAAGAAATGTTGAGGCCACCCCTGAGCAGGACACTTTCTCAGCTGCATCTGTATATTTACAATCCGGACTCTAAGCCGAGAATTAATGCGCTTTTAATCATGTTGTTTTCTTCGATTATTGTGCTTTCGAGTAAGGAGGGGGCAGGTATTGCTAATGTATTTGCCTTCTACGAAGGTTTGACGCCATTACTTACATTTTTTTTATTGTTTTATGTCGCGCTTCTTTTTGGTTTCGTGATGCTGACTCAATCGTTAATTGGTTTTTTGTGGGGAAAAATATTTCCAGAAATGAATTTGGAAATTAGATATCTCATGCGTGATTTATTAAAGTTTCATAAGGTGGCGTGAAATCGGCGTTCTAGTTATTGCCCTGATTGTTGTACCTGTCACAGGGGCTGAAATGCGAAGCTGACTCCTTTAGTTCTTATTGGTTCGTTAATGCCCTCTTTAGCGCGGCATATTCGTTACGGATTTTTTCATGAATGCTAGTTCTGTTTGGCTTAGGACGAGTGAGACGTTCGTTTTTTACGCGGTCGCTAAAAAAATATTCGATCTCATCTTTGAAGCCTTGATTTACAAAATATTCATAGGTAGATACTTCTGGAATTGGAATTAGTTGCCCCTTGCCTTTGTTGATAATCACACCTTTTACACGATAGGCTGATAGTAGATCACGTAGGCCCTTATCAAATGTGAGAAAGAATGGCACGAAATAATCTCCTTGCCCCCCTGTGCTCATTAGCTTTTCCATGAATCGGGGCGCAGCCATGTCCCAAGCTATGTTGTCTAATTTCTTTAGCAAACGAGTTGTGCACATTCCCTTTTTAATTTTCTCGAGAACTTCTATCTCGTTTCTGTCGCTGAAATATTTATGTGCGATCATTGACTCTCTATCAAAATAGGCGCCAACCTCCTCGTGGATAAAGGCGAAATAATCTTTCATCTTGTTTTTCACACTTTTGTTTGTTGAGAGCTGAATTCTCAACATACCTAATAGCTGAAGCAATAAGAGACGTTGCAGAAGAAAAAATTCGGAAATATGGTCCTTCCCGATTTCTGATGCATAGAAGTCATAGCAGAAATTGATAGCCCTTCGCGCAGCTTCTTTGTAGTTGGCTTGAGGTTTTGGGAATGACGTTCGTTTATATTCTTGGCAATCAATGCTACTGAATACCTGAAGACTCACCATGTTTCGCCTAAAGTCTTTGTTTAGAGCGCGCCAAAAAGAGATTTTGGAGTGGTGGTTTGAATCTAAGAGGGGAACATTTTTTGCGTTCTCTACCATGTAAAACAGATGATCGAAATTCAGGTTGTCCTGCAGGATGCTATCAATCAGAGAAACTACTTGATTCTGAATATTACCGAGCGGCTCTCCTCTTGCGAGTTTGTTTATATAACTTGCAAGATTCGTGTCGAACATTAAAGAGTAGTCCACTTTGATCTTCGCTTCATCCACAGAAAACATGTCGGTCAATAATGAGTCACCGAGGAAATAGATATTTGAAGACGAGAAATAGGGAACCAAATATTTATCTGGCTTTTTTGTATATTTTTTTATCGAGTATGGGACGGCTTCCTTGGGATATTCTTCTAATGACACCATAGCACTTAAGTGTGGATACTGCTTCTGCAAAACAGTCCAGGCAAGAACCGAATCAGAAGGGCTTTTGGCTTTTGAGAGAATTAGAAAGCAGTTTCTCACTTCATGTGCTTTAAATTCTTCCACGGCCAGATATCCTTCCTACGCCAGCTTCTTTAATTGATAAATCCTCTCCAGTGCTTCCTTCGGACTCATCTCATCCGGCTGCAGATCGCGTAGCGCCGACAGTAGCGGATGTTCTTCCGGCTGCGGCGTTTCCGGCACGGCAGCGAACAGGTCGCCCTGCGGATTTTGCGCGGCGCTGTTCTGTTCCAGCTTCACTAATTGTTTTTTCGCGTTGCGGATGACGCTGTTCGGCACACCCGCGAGGGCGGCGACTTGCAGGCCGTAGCTCTGGCTGGCGGCGCCTTCGTTGACGCTGTGCAGGAAGACGATGGTGTGCTGGTGCTCGACGGCGGCGAGGTGGACGTTGGCGAGTTGTTTGAATTCTTCGGCCAAGCGCGTGAGTTCGAAATAGTGCGTGGCAAATAATGTATAGCTGCGGTTGATGTCCAGCAGGTGGCGCGCGATGGCGTAGGCGAGGGCGAGCCCGTCGAAGGTGCTGGTGCCGCGCCCGATCTCGTCCACCAGCACTAGGCTCTTATCGGTGGCGTTGTGCAGAATGTTGGCGGCCTCGGTCATCTCGACCATGAAGGTGGAGCGTCCGCTGGCCAAGTCATCCGATGCGCCGATGCGGGTAAAGATCTGGTCGATCTCGCCCAGCACCGCTTCCTGTGCAGGCACGAAGCAGCCGACATGCGCGAGCAGCGCGATGATGGCAACCTGGCGCATGTAGGTCGATTTACCGCCCATGTTGGGGCCGGTGATGAGCAACATGCGGCGCGCGTCGTTGAGCGTGGCGTCGTTGGGGGTGAACTGTTCCACTTGCGCTTGCACAACCGGATGACGGCCTTGCTTGATGACGAGCTGCGCATCGTTGCTGAAACGCGGCGCGCTGAAGTTGAGCGTGGTCGCGCGTTCGGCGAAGGTGGCAAGTACGTCCAGTTCGGCGATGGCGGCGGCGATGTCTTGCAATTGCGGAATGAACGGTGCGAGTGCATCCAGTAACTGGTCGTAAAGCAACTTCTCACGCGCCAGTGCGCGGTCGTTGGCGGAGAGTGCTTTGTCTTCGAACGCTTTGAGTTCCGGTGTGATGTAACGCTCGACGTTTTTCAGCGTCTGGCGGCGGCGGTAGTCGGCGGGCACCTTGTCGGCATTGGCAAAACTCACCTCGATGTAGAAGCCGTGTACGCGGTTGTATTCGACCTTGAGTTTGTCGATGCCGGTGCGTGCGCGTTCACGGATCTCCAGTTCCAGCAGAAAATCGCCGCAGTTGGTCTGGATGCCGCGCAACTCATCCAGTTCGAAATCGAAACCGTCGGCGATGACGCCGCCTTCGCGTAGCACGGAGGAGGGTTCTTCCTTCAGCGTCTTTTGCAGCAGTTCGACTAGCGCGGCGTCGGCTTGCAGTTGTGCGGTGAGTCGCCTGATGCGCGGCGCGCTCACATCGGCCAGCAGCTTATGTAATGCGGGCAGTTGTTTAAGTGTGTCGCGCAGGCCGGAAAGGTCGCGCGGCCTTGCACTGCGCAGCGCGATGCGGGCGGTGATGCGTTCCACGTCTACGCTGGGTTTTAGGTGGTCGTGGACTTGGGGGTAAAGCTCCCTCGCCCTCTGGGAGAGGGCTGGGGTGAGGGGACGCTCTGTGCGTACCTCAACATGTGTTCCCTCACCCTCAATCCCTCTCCCAGAGGGCGAGGGAGGTGACAGCAGTTGTTCGACGGCTTCCAGTCTTGCGCCCAATGCAGCGCGATCCCGCAGCGGATGATGCAGCCAATGCGCTAACAGACGACTACCCATGTTGCTGGCGCAGGTGTCGAGTAGCGAGAGTAATGTCGGCGCGGGTTCGCCGCGCAGGGTCTGGGTGATCTCCAGGTTGCGGCGGGTGGCGGCATCCATGCGTACGAATTCGTCGGCGTGGTACACCTGTGCGCTGCGGATGTGGGCGATGCTCTGGCCCTGCGTCAGCTTGGCGTAGCCGAGCAAAGCCCCGGCAGCTTCGAGGCCGAGAGTGAACTCGTCGCAGCCGAATCCGGCGAGGTCGCGCGTGCCGAACTGCTGGCACAGCGCACGATGCGCGGTGTCACGGTCAAAGTGCCAGTCGGGCAGGGATTTGTTGGCGGCGTTCTTGAACTGCGGCGCAGTCGTGCTTTCAGCGAACAGTATCTCGGATGGTTGCAAGCGTTCCAGTTCGGCGGGCAGTTGTTTGGCAGCGACTTCGGCGAGGGTGAACTGGCCGGAGGCGAGGTTGAGCCAGGCGAGGCCGACTTCGTTGTTGCGCCGGTGCAGGGCGAGCAGCAGATTGTCGTGTTTCTCTTCCAGCAGGGCGGAATCGGTGACGGTGCCGGGGGTGACGATGCGCATGACTTTGCGTTCGACCGGGCCTTTGCTGGTGGCGGGGTCGCCGATCTGCTCGCAGATGGCGACCGATTCACCCATCTTCACCAGTCGTGCGAGGTATTGTTCCGCCGCGTGATAGGGCACTCCCGCCATCTTGATGGGCTGGCCGTTGGAGGCGCCACGCTGAGTGAGGGTGATGTCGAGCAGCTTGGCGACGCGCACTGCATCGTCCATGAACAGTTCATAGAAGTCGCCCATGCGATAGAACAGCAGTTTGTCGCTGTGTTCCGCCTTGATGCGCAGATATTGCTGCATCATTGGGGTCTGCTTCTCGCTGGTCGCGTCATGCGCGAGAGTTTTGCTGTGTGTCTTTGTCATTTGCCCACATCCGGCTGGGCGTGTACCCGTTGCCGTGTCTATCCGTTCAGAGCCAAGTCGCTAATGTAGCCGACTTCGGTATGATTGACCAAACGCGGAAGAGCTTCTTTGTTTCTCGCCGCGTTGGGGATATGATGGGGCTGATGTTAATCGGATAGTCACGATTTCGCGGTCTTGTAACAAGTATCGCGCATCATCCTCGTAATGCGGCCCGATTTGTTGGAGAACATGATGAAAAAGATACTGCTGGTTGATGATGAATCCAATGTGCTGAATGCATTGCGGCGCGAATTGAAAGATGCCTACGAAGTCGAAACGTTCGACAGCCCGGTGGCGGCACTGAAGCATTGTCGCGACAACGCTTTCGACCTGGTGATCTCCGATTACAAGATGCCGGAGATGAACGGACTGGAGTTCCTCAAGCAGTTCGGACAGATGCAGCCCGATGCGTCGCGTCTGGTGCTGAGCGGCGAGGCGGATATCGACGCATTGATCCGCACCATCAACGAAACGCATATCTACCGCTTTGTCGCCAAGCCCTGGGAAAAAGCCGATCTGCTGTCCAATATCGAGCAGGCGCTGGCCTATCGCGAAGTCATTCTGGAGAATCGCCGTCAGGCGGATGTTTACCGCAGCCATCATGCGGCTGCACAGGGGGAGACGGAGGCGATCACCTACCGCATCATGCTGGTGGAGGGCGATGAACATCTGGCCACACTGATGGCGCGCGGACTGGCGGATGAGAGTGTCAGCCTGTACGGCGCGATGCAGCGCGAGATCAGCAAGAACGCGGGGCCGCAGAAATTTTGCTGTACGGTGGATACCTTCCGCACTGCGGAAGCGGCATTGGCACACGCGGTGCGGCACGATTGCGACCTGATCATCGCGGCACAGACGCTGCCCGATATGGACGGTATCCAGTTGCTCAGCCGCATGAAACAGGCGCAGCCGGATGTGGCGCGCATCCTCATCAGCGGTGATCCGAGCAAATCAACCCTGTCGCAGGCTATCAATGAGGCCGAGGTGCAGAGCCTGTTGCAACTGCACTGGAACAACTACGAGTTGCGCGCGGATGTGCGGCGGCAGGCCTGGAACCTCTATCAGCTCAAGATGGCGGCTATTCAGGCACTGGACTCGCGCGCCCTGTTGACCGAGAACAAACGCCTGGCCGCACTGGGCTAGTTGTTGCCGGAGGGAGTGCTCTTCGGCTTGACGGGGAGATGCAGTCGCATAGTCGTACCTTTGCCGACCTCGCTGGTCACTTCGATACGCCCCTGATGCTTCTGCATGATGCCGTAGGAAAGTGACAGGCCGAGGCCGGTTCCCACCCCGACCGGTTTGGTGGTGAAGAACGGATCGAAGATGCGGTTGATCTGTTCCGGCGGGATGCCCTTGCCGGTATCGGTAATCTCCACCCACACTTCCTCGTTTTTTATCCCGGTACGCAGGGTGATAATGCCCTTGGTCTCGATGGCCTGGGCAGCGTTGACCAGCAGGTTGAGGAACACCTGGTTGATCTGCGAGGCGATGCAGTAGATCTCCGGCAAGGTGCCGTATTCTTTGTTCACTTGGCATTTGTATTTCAGCTCGTTCCACACGATGTTCAGTGTGGAATCGAGTCCCTTGTGCAGGTCGGCCCACTTCCAGCCTTCGTTGCCCACATGGGAGAAGTCCTTGAGGTCTTGCACGATCTTGCGCATCCGTGACAGGCCGTCTTTGGACTGCGCCATCAGTTGGAAGATGTCCTGTTTGATGTAGTCGTAGTCTTTCTCGTGTTTCAGTTTCACCACATGATCCAGCGCGGGGCAGCTGTCGCCGACGGTGAGTTCGGCTTCCTCATAGGCTGCATTGATGGCGAAGATGTCGTTCAGGTAACTCTCCAGTGTGCCCATGTTGGAATACACGAAGCCGATGGGGTTGTTCAACTCGTGGGCGACACCGGCCGCCAGTTGGCCGAGCGAGGCCATCTTTTCCGATTGCAGCAAGTGGCTCTGCGCTTCTTCCAGTTGTTTGTTCAGTGCGCGCTGCTGTTCGAGGTTGAGCTTCAGCTCGCTTTCCAGGCGCAGGCGATGGATGATGCGCCACATGTCGTTGCCGAACAGGCGGGCAATCTCGATATCCTCGTCGTCGTAATCACTGTCTTTGTTGCCCACGCCCAAGATCACTCGCACTTTCTCCCCCTCGATAACAGGCACACTGATCAGGCGTTTGAGTTCGGAGTGGCCTTCCGGCAGGCCGTGTTTGTCCGGATAGTTGGCATAGTCGTTAAAGGTGACCGGCCGGCGCTGGCGCAGACAGTCCGCCCAGATGCCTGCCTGGGAGACGGGGTAGTGGTCGTCGTAAGCGGCGGTGCAATATTTTTCCCGGGTCGCGGCCGACCAGGCTACCAGCTCGATGCTCTCCTGATCGTCATTGACGAAATGGATGAAGGCGATTTTGCTGCCGGTAAGGCGTTCGACCCACTCCAAACCAAACTGCATGAACTCTTTCTCGGGCAGTTGCGTGGCGACTTCGTTGAGCTTCAGCAAGCCCTCGAAACGAATGGCATCGCGCGCCAGTTTGCTCTGCATCTTGTGGCGTTCGGTGATGTCGCGCACGATGCTTTGCCGGTAGGTGTTGCCTTCGTGCTCGAACAGGCGGCTGCTCACTTCGACCGGAAAGATCGTGCCGTCGCGGCGTTTGTGCCGGGTCTCGAACAGGGCACCGGTCTCGGCGGTCAGCTTGAGTTGTTTTTGCATCTCGTCCAGAGTGGCTGGATCGCGCAGTTCACGGATATTGAGGGTGAGCAGTTGTTCCAGCGGCCAGCCGTAGGTGTTTACCGCCACATCATTGGCTTCCAGGATATTGCCGTCGGCATCCATCAACAGGATGATGTCGTTGGCGAAGCGCAGCAGAAAGTTGAACTGGTTCTCCAGCCGCAACAGATCGTTGGTCGGTTCGTTCATGTCATTGCTCCGCCGTACGTTCGATGGGTAGATACACACGCATGGAAGTGCCTTTGCCAGGCTCGCTGCGCACCTCGATATGGCCGCCGTGTTTTTGCACGATGCCGTAGGAGACCGACAAGCCCAAGCCCGTTCCCTGTCCGACCGGTTTGGTGGTGAAAAAAGGATCGAATATCTGATCCAGATGTTGGGCGGGGATGCCTTTGCCGGTGTCGGCGACCTCCACCCATACCTCCCCCGCCTTTACGCCGGTGCGCAGGGTGATGACACCTTTGCCTTCGATGGCTTGGGCAGCGTTGACCAGCAGGTTGAGGAACACCTGGTTGAGCTGCGAGGGCATACACTCGATATCCGGCAGCCCGGCATATTCTTTTTTGACCTCGGCCTTGTATTTGATCTCGTTCCAGGCCACATTCAGAGTGCTATCCAGGCAATGCTCAAGATTCGCGCGTTGCCAGTTGGCTTCGTCCACATGGGAGAAATCGCGCAGATCCTGAATGATGCGTTTGACCCTGGCCAGTCCGTCCTGCGATTCCTTGAGCAGGTTCGGGATATCGTTCAACAGGTAAGGCAGATCGACCTCGCGTTTGATCACTTCGATCTCGGCAAGCTGTGTGCCGGTGGTCGCTTCGGCACGTTCGTAGCTCGCCAGCACCCGGCTCAGATCGGAGATGTATTTTTCCAGCGTGCCCAGATTAGAATTCACGAAGCCGATGGGATTGTTGATCTCGTGCGCCACGCCCGCTGCCAGTTGCCCGATGGATGCCATCTTTTCCGATTGCAGCAACTGGTTTTGTGTCGTGGAGAGTTTTAGGTTCAGTTGCTTGAGTTCGAGATTGTTCTGGAGCAGTTGCTGGTTGGCGCTCTCCAGTGAGGCGGTGCGCTGGCTGACGCGCTGCTCCAGTTCCTCGTTCAGTTTGTGCAATGCGGCGCGCTCCATCTCCAGCGCCTGATTGGTCTGCAACACCTCCACTGTCTGTTCGCCGATCTTGCTGTACAGCGAATTCAAGGCTTCCAGCATGACGTCACCAGTGCGGGAGACCGTCGCCACAGCTTGCGCAGTTGCCTCATCAGGGCTGGCACCGGCTTTTAATGCCTGCACTTCCTTGGCCATGCGTTTATCCACCACCATGATGTGTTGCAGCAGCCAGCGCGAGAGATACTCCAGCAATTGACCCAGCAGATTCATCGAATTTTGCGGTGCGGTCTGGATGATGCCGACCGCCAGCGACACCTGCTTGCGGAAATCGTCGTGCGCTTTTAGGTGGCTGCTTTGATGTGCCTCACTCACCGCATACTGTCGCATCATCTGTTCTTCGGTATCGAAGTGATACACCGCGTAGCGCACCAATTCATCAAGTACGGGTTTGATGCGGCTGCTGTCCGCCCCCTCGGCACACATGCTGCCAACCTCGTTGAGGAGCTGTACCAGACGTTGATGTTGATCATCCACCTCGTCGATGCCGGTGGCCAGCTTGTCGCTCCAGACAAAAGCGTTAACTTTAAGCGGGGTGTTCATGTGCGTAACCAATTTCCGCGCTGTTTGACCCAGAACACCAGGGGATATTTTTCCTGGTGTTCGAATTTGATCATCTGCGCGATCAGGGTGGAGTCCAATTCGTCATCGCGAAACATGAGCAATAAGCCCTCGCGGCTGACGACGCCCTTTGCCAGCACCATGCCGGGCCTGAGGTCAGCGGAATTCATCTCCACCGCCACCTCGTTTGGCGGCACCTCGCTTTGGGTTGCGATCTTGTGTGCGACAACACTTCTGGGCATCGCCGGGCGAGATTTCAACTCTTCGGTATGGGCGTGGGGGGCGACGTCGTCACGCAACTGCTTGCCGCCGAACAATTCTTTGAACGCGTTCACGACCGCCGGGTCGTAACGCTTGCCGCTTGAGTCGATGACGAATTCATATGCCTTCGCCGGTGATAGCGGGGTGCCCAGCATGTGGCCGTGTTGCAAAGCGTCAAAATCATTCGCCAGCAGCAGGATGCGCGCGCCCAACGGGATAGAAGACCCGGATAGTTTTTCGGGATAACCCTTGCCGTCAAAGCGCTCGTGATGAGAGCGGATCAGCACTGCCGCCGCCTTGAGTTGATCCAGCGGTATCAGCGCCGCCTCCGCGATCACCGGATGCCGCATCAGCTGGGCCAGCTCGATATCCGTCAGCAATGGCTCCGGTTTGTTCAATATGATGTCGGACAGGCCGATCTTGCCGATGTCGTGCAGCAGGCTGGCCAATACCACGTTCTGTACTTCGTCACGGGTCATGCCGATCTGCAAAGCCAGATTGCGTGCCAATTCCGCGACACGCCGGGAATGGCCGCCGACACCGCCGGCACGCAACTCCATCAGATTGGTGAAGATGGAGACCGAGGTGTGGAAGTTCTTGCGCAAGTGTTCATTGGATATCTCAACCTCATGCAGCGCCAGCTTCAGTGCCTGGGTGCGTTCCTGCACCTTTATTTCCAGGCTTGCGTTGAGTGTCTTCAACTCTTCATTCTGTTGCTGGGTCAGAGCTTCGAGGCGTTTCTTTTCCTGCTGCAACAGCTTGCGCTCCATCGCGAGTTGCACCAACAGGATCACATCGTTGTCGTCCCACGGCTTGGCGATATAGCGGTAGATCTCGCCCTTGTTGATCGCCGCCATGGTGGATTCGACATCGGCATAACCGGTGAGCAGCACCCGTACCGTATCCGGCCAGCGCTGGCGCACCTGTTCCAGGAACTGCGCACCGTCCATCTGCGGCATGCGCATGTCCGAGATCACCAGATCGATGGGCTGCCGCTCCAGCACCTGCAAGCCTTCCGCCCCGCTGGGTGCAGTCACTATCTGGTAGCCCTGGCGATGCAATAATCTTTGCAGGGAACTCAGGATGTTCGGCTCGTCATCCACACACAGGATGACGACCGGTTCTGCGACGCTGGCGGGGGAGGAGTTCATCGAAGACGGAATGCAACGCATGAGATGGGGCTATTCTGCGACTGAACCCAAACCTAATCAACAGGAACTTATTGCGCTAATATGGCGCCTGCCGTTCATGTCGCCGCATTGATGTTTGCCCAAGGAGCTCCAGATGGAAGACTCACCGCAATACGCATTGGAATGGCTCAGTACCGACGGATTCATGCCGCACGGGCACTGTTATCTTTGGACGCCGGAATTGCTGTGGACTTTCGTGATCTCGGAAGCTGTCATCGTGCTGGCCTATTTCTCCATTCCGTTCGGTCTCCTGTATTTCGTGAGCAAACGCCGCGATCTTCAGTTCAACTGGATATTCCAGATGTTCTCGCTGTTCATCTTCGCCTGCGGTGCCACACACCTGGTCGGTATCTGGACTATCTGGTATCCGGACTACTGGCTGGATGCGCTGATAAAAACCTTCACCGCCATCGTATCGCTGATCGCAGCGTTGCTGCTATGGCGACTGATGCCACAGGCATTAAAGATTCCAAGCACACATCTATTGGAAGAGCGCAATGCGCAGTTGCAAACCGAGATCGCGCGGCGCAATGCGATTGAGGCGGAGTTGTCGCTCCTCAAGCACAGCAGCGATGAGCGCTACCGTATCCTGTTCGAACAGGCGGCGATAGGTGTGGCCGAAGTGGATACCTTTTCGGGCGCGTTCCTGCACGTCAATCAAAAGCTGTGCGACATTCTGGGATATGAGCGTGATGAGCTATTGCGCATGAGTTCAGATTCACTCATCCAGATCGACGATCTTCCCGTCGTACTGGGGAATATATCGGACTTGAATGACGGCCATATCACCGAGTTCTCCATGGAGGAGCGCTGCCTTCACAAGGATGGCTCGACGCGCTGGCTGCACATAACAGTTTCGCCCACCTGGAAATCCGGCGACATCCCCGGTACATACATCGCCATCGCGCAGGACATCACCGCACGCAAACTGGCAGATGAGACCTTGCAGACAAAACTCGACGAATTACAGCGCTGGCATGAAGTCACTCTGAACCGCGAGACCCGCATTCAGGAGTTGAAGCGTGAAGTGAATGAGATATTGATTCGCGGCGGCGAGCTGCCGCGCTACGCCAGTGTCGCGGGAGGAAGCAGTGATGCATAGCGGTTTTGCTACCGCAGCCGAAGTCATCACTCCCCGGCGCTGGGAGAATGCCCACTTCTGGTTGTTGCTCGCCAAATCGGCGGGAATGGCCGCAGCCTCGATTGGTGCCATCGTACTGCTCGGCTGGCTGGTGGACAGCGCGACGTTGAAGAGTATCCACCCAGACTGGGTGGCGATGAAAGCCAATACGGCGATTTGTTTCCTCCTGAGCGGGGTGGCGCTGTGGCTGAAGGCACGCGAAGTCACGCTTCCTTCCTCACGCGGACAGTTTGTCCGGCGCATCTTGTCCGGCCTTGTCATCCTGATAGGATTACTCTCCGCACTGGAATATCTGACTGCGAGCGACTTCGGTATCGACCAATGGCTGTTTCAGGAAGCCGCTGGAGCAGTTGGCTCCCTGCCTCCGGGGCGTATGGCTCCGGCGAGTGCGCTGTGTTTCATGTTGCTGGGCTCGGCATTGTTTCTGGATGGCAAGTCACCCCGTCAGCGTTGGCTCATTGCGGCACTCGCTGTGGTGGTCACATTTATTGCTCTCGCATCGGGGCTGATCTATCTCTACGATACCGACAGCTCCTATGGGCTGGAATATGCCGTACAGCTGGCGGCGAACACGGTGTTGGCGCTCATGTTGCTGGGCACGGGCCTGCTCTGCGCACAACCCGAACATGGCGTGGTCGCGCTGTTCAGGCGGCGTGACAGCAGTGGCGCTATAACTCGCAGGCTATTACCGGCAACCCTGTTCCTTCCGCCTCTGATCGGCTGGCTCAAGCTGACAGGAGAAGACTTCCATCTATACCAGCCGGATTTTGGCGTTGCGCTCGTCGCGCTTGCCTATGTTGTCATCCTCAGTTCACTGGTGCTATGGGTCGCCAGATATCTGGCGCAAGTCGAAGCGGAACGGGAGCATATGAGTGCGGCCATCGTGACCAATGAAGCGTTGTTAAGCACACTGGTGCGTACCATCCCTGATCTCGTCTGGATGAAAGACAACGAGGGTGTCTATCTTGCCTGCAACCATGCTTTCGAACGGCTCTTCGGCGCAAAAGAAGCCGATATCGTCGGCAAGACCGATTACGACTTTGTCCCGCGCGAACTGGCGGATTTCTTTCGTGCCAATGACCTGGCTGCCAGTGCAGCCGGTGTGGCGCGTACTAACGAGGAATGGCTGACCATTGCGGAGACCGGCCAACGCGTCTTGGCCGAGACCATCAAGATGCCGGTGCGTGATAACAACGGCATCCTCATCGGGGTATTGGGCATCGCGCGCGACATCACCCAGCGGCGCGAGTCGGAGAGCGAGATCCGCGCATTACTCGCCAAGTCGGATCAGGCACGGCAAGCCTTGCTGGGGTTGATCGAAGACATCAATGCCGAACATGTGGCCGCTGCGGAGATGCTGAAAGCGAAGACGCTGGCGGAAGAGCTCACGCGCACGAAGTCCGAGTTCCTGGCCAACATGAGCCACGAGATACGCACCCCGATGAATGCCATCATCGGCATGCAATACCTCGCGCTCAAGACCGAACTGACACCGGCTCAGCGCAATTACCTGAGCAAGGCCCAAGGAGCGGCACATTCACTGCTGTCCATCATCAACGACATTCTGGATCTTTCGAAAATCGAGGCCGGGAAAGTCGAAATTGAACACATCGCATTCAGTCTCGATACCGTGTTGGAGCAATTGTCCGACACGATCAGTTTTCAGGCGGCGCAAAAAGACATCGAGCTTCTCGTTCGCTACGATCCCAACATCCCTTACACCCTGATCGGTGACCCGCTGCGCCTGGGGCAGGTGTTGTTGAATCTGTGCAGCAACGCGATCAAATTCACCGAGCGTGGCGAGGTGGAGTTGGACATCCGTGCTGTAGAGATCACCGATTCGGGGCTCACCCTGAGAGTCTGCGTGCGCGACACCGGTATCGGTATGTCGCCGGAGACGCAAAACCTGCTGTTCCAGAAATTCACCCAGGCAGACCAGTCCACCACCCGCCGCTTCGGCGGTACCGGGTTGGGGCTGTCCATCAGCAAATATCTGACCGAGATGATGGGCGGCCGTATCTGGATAGAAAATTCGCAGCCGGGAAAGGGCACCACTATGTGCTGCACGATGCAGCTTGATATCGCGCAACAGGAACAAGCACAGCGGCTCGAACTGGTGAAACAGGCCGGTCCGCTGCTCAAGAACACCCGAGTGCTGGTCATCGATGACAATGCCGTCTCGCGCGAGATACTCACCGAGATGCTGCATTTCTTCAATCTTGATATCGCCGCCGCCACTGGTGGAGCCGAGGCGATCAACCTGCTGAAGGCATCCGGCAGTCACCCCTTCGATCTGGTGCTGATAGATTGGAGTATGCCCGACATGGGCGGCGAAGAGATCACCCGGCATATCCGTACCGACAGCACCATCCGGCCCCAGCCCAAGCTGGTGATGGTGACCACATACGGGCATGAAGATGCGCTCAAACAGGCGGAGCAGGCGGGGGTGAACGGCTTGCTGGTCAAGCCGATGTCGCCGTCCACTCTGCTCGACACCCTCCTCTCGGTTCTGGGATACAGCCATCTCGTGGAGATGAAAAGAAGGGCCCATGCTGAATCCCACGAGTTGGCCTGTTATGACTTTTCCGGCCTGCGCCTGTTACTGGTGGAGGATAACCCGATCAACCGCGAGTTCGCGGTTGAGCTGCTGCACAGCATGCACATCGAAGTCGATGAGGTTGCAAACGGCGCAGAAGCGGTAGCCATGGTGCAGAAGAATGATTACGACGGCGTGTTGATGGATATCCAAATGCCGGTGATGGACGGACTGACAGCTGCACGAAACATTCGCGCACTGGCACAACAAGCGGATGGAGAGCGTTTTGTCGCATTGCCCATCATCGCCATGACCGCGCTGGCGATGGCGCAGGACGCAAAAAACAGCCGGGATGCGGGTATGAACGACCACATTACCAAGCCCATCGATCCCGAACACTTGATGAAGACCCTGGCAAAATGGCTGCCGGTCGGCACCCGATCCGCGAATACTGCGGAGAAGCCCGGTGTGATGAACCTGTCCGCCGCTCTGGCGGCTTTACACAGCATCGATGCCGCACAGGGCATCCATCGTATCGGCGGCAACGTCGATGCCTATCTCCGGCAATTGAGGCGTTTCCGCGAGCATTATCCGCAGGCGATCGACGAGTTGCAGCGCTTGCTCAAAGAAAGCGGCGTGCGCGAGTGCGAGGAATATTGCCACAGTCTCAAGGGCGTTTGCGGCAATCTGGGCGCGGATGAGTTGTTTGCCGCTCTTGCTGTTCTGGATAGCTCGCTGAAGCAGAATCAAACGCCTGTGCAGCAACAGTTTGAACAGCTGCGCATCCTGCTCGATCGGGTCATGGCCGAGATCGATGCCCTCGCCATTTCCGCACCCGCCCGCCCGGTTGCGGCCGACAAGCCAGTTCCGCAGGATTTGCTGAAACAGCTGGATGAGTTAATCGTGTTGCTGGAGAGCGATCTGGGGGCGGCGGAACAGCTGCTTGACACTTTGCGCAACGGTGTTGCCGGGAGTAAAGCGGAATCTGCCGTGAACGGGATCGCAGCCAGCGTGGATGTGTTCGACATCGATGCTGCACTCGATCAGACCAGAGCTTTGCGCGCTCAACTGGCGGACGCGGTGGAAAATGGTGCATCCGAATAGCTCATCATCGGTTCACTCGCCGCATGGGCCAGAGCATGTGGCGGCAATGGGCAACACGGCATTTCTGCCACTGATCTTTTTTTTGATCTGCGCATCCCCGCTGTGTGACGCCGAAATTGTCAAACACGAGCCGTCGTCTTTTGTGCGCGACAGCAGGCTGACGCTGCAATTGCGCTCGCACTTTCTCGAACGCGAACAATCGTCCGCCACCGATGCTCTCGGCTGGGCGGGCGGGGGCTGGTTGGAATATCGCTCCGGCTGGGCTTTCGATACTGTGCAGCTGGGGGTGACCGGGTATACCTCGCAAAAGCTGTATGCCCCGGTGGACAAAGATGGCGCCTCGGTGCTGGCGAGCGGACAACAGCCCTACAGTGTGTTCGGCGAAGCATTTGCCGCCGTGAGGCACGGTGCGCAGATGCTGACGGCGGGACGTTTTCTGGTCAACCAGCACGAAGTCAATCCGCAGGACACGCGCATGTCGCCACGTACATTTCAGGGCATCGCGCTGAGCGGCAAGAGCGGTGCGATTGATTATTTCGGAGGCCTCATCGGCAAGATGAAGACGCGCAATTCAGCCGAATTCATCGATGTCGCCACGGTGGCCGGGGCGCCGGACGCCGTCAACGAGCAGATGCTGTTGCTGAGCGGGAATTTCGTGCCGCATGAGAACCTGAGCCTTGGATTTTCCGGCTACCTTATCAAGGATGTGCTCACATCGACTTATGTCGATCTGAGCAACATCTTGCCGCTCGGCCACGACGATACGCTGCGCCTTGGCGGACAATATATGCGGCAGAGCAGCACGGGTGCCAATCGGCTCACCGGCTCGGCATTTTCCACCAGCTCGACGGGCATCAAACTCGACTGGTTGCGCGGGCCTCTCATGCTTTCCGGCAGCTTGATGCAGACCGGTTCATCCGCCGCTTATCGCACACCGTTCGGCTCGTGGCAGGGTTATGTCTGCCGCATCATCACCAGCTTCAATCGCGCCGGGGAACAGGTGCGCGCCGTCGATGCCGCGCTGGATCTCGGGCGCATGGGGATGGCGGGACTCGCCCTCAACGGTTCGGCCAGCTTTGGAAGCGGTGCTATCAACCCGGCGACGGGAGCCGCTCTGTCAGACAACACCGAATACGATTTCACGGTGGATTACCGGCTGACCGGCACAACATGGCCGGAGTGGGCGAGATCTTTGTGGCTGCGGGCCCGCACGGCACGTCTGGAACAGCGGCTCGGTGGAGTCCTCGGCACCATCACCGAACACCATCTTATTGTTAATTACACGGCGGCCTTAAAGTGAGAATATGTCGCCCGAAATTTCATTGCAGAGAATGGCGCTCATGAAAAGCAAGCAAACCGTAAAGTTTGTGCTGTCCGTCCTGCTTCTGCTCGGACTTTCCCTTGCCGCATGGCAATGGAACAGCCATAGCGGCGGAAGTGCTGAACGGCGCGCCTTCAATGTGGGGCTTTACGAGAACGCGCCGAAAATCTATACCGGTGAGCATGGACGTCCCGCCGGATTGTTCGTCGAACTGCTCGACGCGATGGCGCGTGCGCAAGGCTGGACGCTGCATTATGTGCCCTGCCAGTGGGCGGACTGCCTCAACCGCCTGGAACGGGGCGAGTTGGATCTGATGCCGGATGTGGCATTCTCCACCGAGCGCGCACTGCGCTTCGACTTTCACAATGTCTCGGTCGCCAGCAGTTGGTCGCAGATATATACCCCGCCGCACTTCAAAGTCCATTCCATCGCCGACTTGTCCGGCAAGCGTGTCGCCATGCTGCAAGGTGGCATCCAGCAATCCTTCTTCGCGCAACTCATGGCCAGCGGGAATTACCGCTATGTACCGGTGCCGGTGGAATCGCTCGACCAGGGTTATGCCGCCGTGGTGGCAGGCGAAGCCGATGCGGTAGTGACCAACAGTTTCTTTGCGGCACGCAACGGCGACAAATACAAGCTACAGGAAACGCCCATCGTCTTTTTGCCGAGCAATCTGTATTTCGCCAGCGGCAAAGGGCGCAATGTCGAACTGCTGGCGCAGATTGACTTGCACCTGACCCGCTGGCGGCGCGATCCGGATTCCGTCTATTTCACCGCTTTGCACCGCGCGATGGCCGCGCCGCAGGAAGTCCTGCTGCCGAACTGGGCGCTGTGGTCGTTGAGCGGGGGAACGGCAGTTGTGCTGCTGTTGCTCGGCATCAGTTTGCTGCTGCGCTGGCAAGTGGCGCAACGCACACGAGAACTGGAGTTGGAACGCGCCAATCTGGAACATCTGGTCGCGGAGCGTACCGCGGAAATGCAGGCGCTATTCGATTCGGCCAGCGTCGGCATCGTACTGACCAAGAACCGCATCATCGGCAGCTGCAACCGGCGCATGAAACAATTGTTCGGTTATACCGAGAATGAGTTGCTCGGCCAATCGGCGTGCATCTGGCACACCGACGAGGATGACTTCCTGGTTACCGTACAGGCGATAGCTGAACAGATTGCACGTGGCGAAACCTACACCCGCGAATACCAAGCGGTACGCAAGGACGGCAGCCGCTTCTGGCTGCGCATGGCGGTGCGCGCCATCGACCCTTCCGATTTGAGCAAGGGGGCGGTCAGCGTGATGGAAGACATCACCGAAAACCGCATCATGCAGAACAGGATAGCGCAGCAACTCACGCTGATGCAGGCACTGATCGACAGCATCCCTAATGCCATCTTCTACAAAGGTGCCGACACCCGCTTCCTCGGCTGCAACAAAGCCTACGAACAGATATTCGACACCCGGCGCGAACAGTTCATCGGCAAACGCGTGCTCGACCTCGAATATCTGCCGGAACAGGAAAGGCTGGCTTATCAGGCGGAAGACGAAGCGGTGATCGCCCATGCCGGAAGCCGGTCGCGCGAATTACCCATGGTCTTCGCCGACGGCAAGACACACGACACGCTCTACTCGGTGACCGGCTTCGTCAATGCCGACGGCACGCCGGGCGGCTTGGTCGGACTGATCGTGGATATCACGCCGCTCAAGAGCGCCGAGCGTGAGGCGCAGCAGGCACGGGCTGTTGCGGAGGCGGCGACGCAGGCCAAAGCCCAGTTCCTCGCCAATATGAGCCACGAGATACGCACGCCGATGAACGCCATTCTCGGCATGTTGTATCTGGCAATGAAGCAGGAGCTGTCGCCGACGCTGCACAACTACCTGCGAAAGGCCCAGAGTGCGGCGCAGTCGCTGCTCGGCATCATCAACGACATCCTGGATTTCTCCAAGATCGAGGCCGGCAAGCTGCATATCGAGAATATCGAGTTCGGGCTGGACGGCGTGCTGGAGCAACTGGCCGATTCGGTCGGCATGCAAGCCGAACAGAAAGGCATCGAGTTTTTGATCCGCTACGATGCGAGCATTCCGCCCGCGCTGATCGGCGATCCGCTGCGCCTGGGACAGGTGCTGCTCAATCTGTGCAGCAACGCAATCAAATTCACCGAGGCCGGCGAAGTGGAGTTGTCCTTCCGCGGCCTGGCGGCTGGCGAAACCTCGTTGACCTTGCAGGTTTCGGTGCGCGATACCGGTATCGGCATGGCGCCGGAAGTGCAGGAGAAGCTGTTTCAGAAATTCACCCAGGCCGATCAATCCACCACACGCAAGTTCGGCGGTACCGGTTTGGGGCTGGCGATCAGCAAGTTGCTGGTGGAGTTGATGGGTGGACGCATCTGGATCGAGGATTCGCAGCCGGGCAAAGGCAGCACTTTCTGCTGCACGCTGCAGCTTCAGATCGCCGAGCAGGCCCAGGCTCGCCATCGTGCCTTGCTGGAACAAGCCGGCCCGCTGCTGCAAGGCATCCGCGTACTGGTGGTGGATGACAACGAAGCATCGCGCGAGATACTCGCCGAGATGTTGCGTTTCCTGCGCCTTGAAGTCAGCGTCGCAGCCAGTGGTTCGAGTGCGCTTAAGGTGCTGAAGGAGGCCGCGCGGCCATTCGATCTGGTACTGATGGACTGGCGCATGCCCGGCATGAACGGCGACGAGGTGGCCCGTCTCATCCACGCCGACCCGGCCCTGCGGCAACCCAAAATAGTGATGGTCACCGCCTACGGGCGTGAGGAGGTGGTCAAGATGGCCGACCGGGCCGGAATAAACAGCTTTCTGGTCAAGCCGGTTTCCCCTTCCACGCTGCTCGATACGGTACTCACCACGCTGGGGCGCGGGCGTATCATGGAAATAGGCCAGTCTGAACGGGAAACGGACGATGCCGGCGATGGCCATGATTTCGCCGGAACCCGTTTGTTGCTGGTAGAAGACAACGAGATAAACCGCGAATTTGCCACGGAACTGCTGCGCAGCATGAACATCGAGGTGGACACTGCTGTGAATGGTGCGGATGCCGTGGAGCAGGTGCAGCAGCGGGGCTACGATGCGGTGTTGATGGATATCCAGATGCCGGTGATGGACGGTTTGGATGCGGCCCGGCACATTCGCGCATTGGCGCAGCAAACTGGAAATGAGCGCTATGCTGAATTGCCCATCATCGCCATGACCGCGTTGGCGATGGCGCAGGATGAAGAAAAGAGCCGCCAGGCCGGCATGAACGATCACATCACCAAGCCGGTCGATCCGCGGCGGCTGGTGGCGACATTGGCCAAATGGTTGCCGACAGACCGGTTGACGGCTCGTGCTGCGGACGAAAGTCAGCGTACCGCATCTGCGCTACCTGCCGATTTACTGTCTTTGCGCGGCATTGATGCGGCGGAGGGTATCCGTCGCATCGGCGGCAAGACAGAGGCTTATCGCAGCCAGTTGCGCCGCTTTCGTGAACACTACGCAGCGGCAGCGGGTGAGTTGCAGCGGCAGATTGAGGCGCAGGGGCTGGTTGCCGGCGAAGCTTACTGTCATACATTGAAAGGCGTGAGCGGGAACCTCGGTGCCAACGCGTTATTCGCCTGTGCAGGCGAACTGGATAACTTGTTAAAGCAGGGCAAACGACCGGACGCGGCCCAATTCGAACAGTTGCGCGAACAGGTGCAACAGGTGATGACGGCGATAGACGAATTGGTTTTGTCCAAGAGCCCGCTACCGGACACTGTTGTTGCACTGACATACGATGAATTGTTGGCCAAACTGGCGGCGTTGGCCGCGCTGCTGGAGACCGACCTGGGGGCGGCGCAGCAACCTCTGGCGGAATTGCGCAGCGGGGCGGCAGGAAGCGAAGTGGAACCGGACATCGCCGAAATCGCCGCCAAGATGGATATGTTCGCTATCGACGAAGCGCTGCTGCTTATCAGGGCGCTGCTTGAGCGTATGAACAGGATCAGATCTAACAATCCGGCGGATGTGAAATTCAGGGGAATGACATGAGCAAAACCAACAGCAAAGCCAACAGCAAAGCCAAGATACTCATCGTCGATGATGTGAGTGAGAACTTGCACGTGATGATGAATATTCTGCGTGACCGCTACGCGGTCGTCGCGGCTACCGGCGGTGAGAAGGCGCTGGCATTGGCCGCACACCAGCCCCAGCCGGATCTGATCCTGCTCGATATCAAGATGCCGGGCATGAATGGTTATGAAGTGTTGCACAGGCTCAAGGCAGATCCGGCCACCGCAGACATCCCCGTCATTTTCGTCACTGCGTTGTCGGAATCGGCAGACGAAGCCAAAGGATTGAAGATGGGGGCGGCCGATTACATCACCAAGCCGGTCAATCCCGACCTGCTCAATTTGCGCGTGCTGACACAGCTTGAATTACGGCGCTATCGCAAGAAACCGCTCTCCGCACCCTCTGGCAACGATGGCGCACCCTTGCAGTATCTCAGTATCCTGGTGGTGGACGATGTGCCGGAGAACGTCCACGAACTGGTGAGCGCATTGTCCGACGAGTATCGCATACTGGTCTCGAACAGCGGAAGAAAAGCCATAGAGATGGTGCAAAGTGCGACGCCGCCGGATCTGATCCTGCTCGACATCATGATGCCCGAGATGGATGGTTATGAAGTGTGTCGGCATATCAAGACGACCGAGGCGGGCAATCGCATTCCGGTCATCTTCCTCAGTGTGATCGATTCCACGGTGGACAAGGTGCGCGGCTTTTCCATCGGCGCGGCGGACTTCATCACTAAGCCGTTCGATATCGATGAGGTGCGCTCCAGAATACGTGTGCATCTTGAACTGAGCCGCTTGCAGCACTATTTTGAACAGGAGGTCGCACGCAGAACCGCCGCAGAAGAGCGCAAGACGCGCTTGTACGCCACCTTGAGCCAGAGTAATGCGGCCATCATCCATTCGGACGACGCGCAGCAATTGCTGGAGCGGATATCCCAGGTGATATTGGATTTTGGCGGTTTCAGTCTGGTGTGGTTCGGGCAGGAGGACAGCGCGCACCAGGTCATTCCCCTCTCTATCGCCGGCGCGGCGCGGGACTATGTGGCCGATCTGGCGCTTTCCACACGCTCCGACCTGCCTGCCGGACAGGGCCCCACCGGAACGGCTATCCGCGAAGGACGTCCGGTGGTCGTCAATGATTACGCCACGCATCCGATGACCGAATTCTGGCGCGCACGTGCGGAACAATACAAATTGCGCGGCGGCATTTCTCTTCCGATCATCACGCCGGATTTTCGCGGCGCACTCATGGTATACACGGATACGGTGAATTTTTTCGATGCCGAGGTGACCGATCTGCTGGCCAAACTGAGCGACAATATCGCTTTTGCGCTGAGCAGAATCCATGACAATGCCGTCAAAAAGCAGCAGGAAAACCAGATCAAGCTGGCTGACCGGGTGTTTTCCAGCAGTGCCGACGCCATGTTGATCTGTGATGCCGACAACAACATCATTCGCATCAATCAGGCATTTTCAGACATCACCGGTTATGCGCCGGAAGAAGTCATCGGCAAGAACCCGCGCATCCTGAAATCCGACAAACATCCCCCGGAATTCTATCGTACGCTGTGGCATACCCTGCTGTTGCAGGGCAGTTGGCAGGGGGAGATGTGGAACCGCCGCAAGAACGGCGAGATTTTTCCGGAATGGTCCAGAATCAATCTGGTCAAGGATAGTGATGGGAATACCATCAATTACTTCGCTATCTTCAGTGATCTGCTGCAAAAGAAAGCGGTGGAGGAACTCGAACATCTCAAGCACTACGACCCGCTGACCGATCTGCCCAACCGCGCTTTGCTGGAGGACCGCCTGGAGAGTGCGATCACCCATGCGCGGCAATACGAGCGTTTTATCGGGGTGATGTTCCTCAATCTCGATCATTTCCATACCGTGAATGACATGTTCGGACACGGCGGCGGGGACGATATCCTGACCATTACCGCGCTGCGCCTGGTCGATTCCGTGCCATCACAGGCCACGGTCACCCGGTTGTCTGCCGACACCTTCGTGGTCGTGCTGCCGGACATCAACACCACCGAGGAGATCGGACGTTTCGCCGAGCGCATCACGCAGAAGCTGTATCAGCCGTTCACTTTGTCGGTCCAGCAGGTGCAGCTGTCGGCATGTTTGGGGATCGCGGTCTATCCGCTGGACGGGGAAGACACAGCCAGCCTGATGCAGCATGCCGATGCCGCGCTGGCGGATGCCAAGAAGTCCGGTGCCAAGAACAGTTTCAGGTTCTATTCGGCCAGCATGAACGAACATGCGCGCCAATTGTTGACCATGGGGGCCGAGTTGCGCAGTGCGATGGAACAGGGGCGGCTCCTGCTGCATTACCAGCCGCAGGTGGATATTGTCACTGGGGAGATCATCGGGGCGGAGGCGCTTATCCGTATCAATCATCCGGAGCGCGGGGTGATCATGCCGGGCGAGTTCATCCCGGTGGCCGAAGAGACTGGACTGATCGTACCGATGGGTGCCTGGGCGTTGCGTGAAGCCTGCCGCCAGATGCGGCAATGGCATGAGGAGACAGGGAGCGAACTGATCATCGCGGTGAATCTGTCCACGTTGCAGTTGCATGAATCGAACCTGACCGAGACCGTCAGGGAGGTGCTGGAACAGTCCGGGTTGGCACCGCAGTATCTGGAGCTGGAATTCACCGAAAGCGCGATCATGCAGAACGTGAAGGAGACCATCGCCATCATGCTGCAGTTCAAAACGATGGGATTGCATCTTTCCATCGACGATTTCGGCACCGGTTATTCGAGCCTGTCCTATCTCAAGCAGTTCCCCGTGGACAAACTCAAGATCGACCAGTCTTTCGTCAGCAATATCGCGCGCGATCCAAACGATGCCGCCATCGTGCAGGCCATCATCGCGCTGGCCAGAACGCTGGGAATGACGACCATCGCCGAAGGGGTGGAGACCGAGGCGCAATTGGGTTATCTGCGCTCGGTGCACTGCAAGGAGATGCAGGGGTATCTGTTCAGCCGTCCACTGCCTGCGGAGGAGTTCGCCGCATTGTTGGCGCGCGGCAAGATGGCGACGGAGAGTGTGTCGGAGCAGGTGCTGCTGCTGGTGGATGACGAGGAGAACGTGCAGATGTCGCTCAAACGTATCCTGCGGCGCGAAGGTTATACCATCCTCACCGCTTCCAGCGCCGAGGAGGGCCTGGAGGTGATGGCGCAGAACCGCGTCAATGTGGTGCTCTCCGATCAGCGTATGCCGGGTATGAGCGGGGTGGAGTTCCTGCGCCGGGTGAAGATCATGTATCCCGATGCGGTGCGTATGATCCTGAGCGGTTATACCGAGGTCGGCACGCTGACCGACGCCATCAACAAGGGCGAGATATACCAATTCATCACCAAGCCTTGGGAGAACGAGGTGCTCATCGCGCTGATCCGCGAGGCGTTCGTGCGTTATGAGTTGTTGAAGCGGGCGGAGAAAAGCTGACGCTCGCGTTCCCGTCTTTTTGTATCAGCTGATTTTGACCACGATGTCGTGCAGCGTGTTGGCACATTGCGCCATGTGCTGGGCAGCGTTGGTCAGGTGGCGGTAGATCTCGCGGCGCTTGAACATGTTGACGTAATCGCTGCCTTCGAACAGCGTGGATAAGGCCACGCGATACTGTTTCTCCGCGCGGCGCTCCGCTTTGCGGGCCGCATCCGCATCATGCGCGGCCTCGGCCGGGCGGGTGGCCAGTTTGGCAAAACCGCTGTGCAGCGCATCGACCCCCTCCTGCAGATAGTGCGAGATGTTGCGCATGAATTCATCCGGCTCGACACCGAGCACCTCCATCTCGTGTACCGTTGTCTTGCAGTACACCACGATGTCGTCCAGCGCCATGATGGCGCGGTAGATGTCCTCGCGGTCGATCGGGGTGGAGAAGGCGTCGTTGAGTTCGTGCAGGTTGCGCACCTTGATCAGGTCGGCCTCGTGGATGTCCTCCTTCAGTGCGTCGGCGACCTCGGGGCCGTCATGCTCCATATATTCGACCAGCAGGTTGACGGTGTGCGCGACCTTCTGGTTCTGCTCGGTGAGCATCTGGAAGAAGTCCGGCACTTTGGGAAAGACGCGGTCTAGGATGATGGTAAGGATGTTTTTCGTGGTCATGTGAGCTCCTCAGATGAACGGGCGGACGGCAAGGTAACAGCATATCGACATCAGCGCCGCGCCGGGGATGGTGATGACCCAGGTGGTGACGATCTCGCGCGCCTTGCCCCAGCGCACCGCCTTGGGCCGCTCCGAGGCACCGATGCCCATGATGGAGGAGGCGACCACGTGGGTGGTGGAGACGGGCGCACCGAACATCGACGAGCTGAAGATCACGGCGGCGGCGGTCATCTGCGAATCCAGTGCGTGCAGCGGGCGGATCTTGTAGATGGAGAACCCCAGGGTGCGCACGATCTGCCAGCCGCCGGAGAGGATGCCCAAAGTGATGGTCAGAGAACAGGCCAGCATTACCCAGAACGGTACTTCGAAAGTGGGGATGAAGCCGCCCAGCACCAGCACCAGTGTCAACATGCCCATGCTCTTTTGCGCGTCGTTGGCGCCGTGCGAGAACGCCAGTCCGGCGGAAGTGACGAACTGCAGGTGGCGCAGGTCGCGGTTGATCGAGGGATGCGAGCCGCGCAGCAGGCGCAGCATGGTGCGGTGCAGCGCGTAGCCGACCCAGAAGCCGATGAGCGGGGACAGGATGAGTGCGACGAGCACCTTGGCGACGCCGTTCAGATGCCCGTGCATGAGGTCGCCAAAGCCCCACACCACATGGCTGGAGCCGGCCGCGACCATCACCACCCCGGCGAGGCCGCCGACCAGCGCATGCGACGAGGATGACGGGATGCCGTACCACCAGGTCAACAGATTCCAGGCGATGGCACCGAGCACGCCGCACAACACGATGCTCAGGGCGAGCACGCGGTCGATGTCGTCCAGCGTGATGAACTTTCCTATGGTGTTGGCGACCGCCGTGCCGCCCAGCAGCGGGCCGAGGAATTCGAAGAAAGCCACCAGCATGACCGCCTGCACCGGCGTCATGGCGCGCGAGGCGATGACGGTGGCGATGATGTTGGCCGCATCATGGAAACCGTTGGTGTACTCGAAGATAAGCACGATGACGATGGTCGCGATGGCGAGGACGAGCAGGGTGTCCATGATCTTGTTTCGCTTGCTGTAGGTGGGGTTGCCGGTGGATCAGCCCTTGAGTGCCGGGGTGAGATGCGGTGCCATCACTTGCAGCAGTTGCGCGAAGATCTTGGGATTGCCCGCGCAGAGGTGGCCGCTCTTGATGTAGCTGTCGTTGCCCTGCAAATCGCTGACCATGCCGCCCGCTTCGGTGATGAGCAGGCATCCGGCGGCGATATCCCAAGGCTTGAGGCCGGTCTCGAAGAACGCGTCGTAACGGCCCGCGGCGGTCCATGCCAGATCCAATGCGGCGGAGCCGGGGCGGCGCAGACCGGCGGTCTTCTGGATGACATCGCGCAGGATGTTCATATAAGCGTCGAGGTGTTCCATCTTGGAATAGGGGAAGCCGGTACCGATCAGGCTGTCGGCGAGCTGGTCGCGTTTGCTCACGCGGATGCGTTTGTCGTTGAGGAACGCGCCGCGTCCGCGTGTGGCGGTGAACAGGTCGTTCTTGGTCGGGTCGTAGATAACGGCCTGGGTGAGCACACCGTTGTGTTGCAGGGCGATGGAGACGGAATACTGCGGTACGCCGTGCAGGAAGTTGGTGGTGCCGTCCAGCGGGTCGATGATCCAGAGGTATTCCGACTCGCCTTGGGCGCCGCTCTCTTCTGCTAAAATCGCGTGATTGGGATAGACATCCAGAATGGTCTGGATGATGGCATTCTCGGCGGCGCGATCCACTTCGCTGACATAATCGGCGTTGGATTTTTTGGTGATCGTCAGGTGGTCGACGTTATCGGCGGCACGATGGATGAGATTTCCGGCGCGACGCGCGGCCTTCACCGCGATGTTGAGCATGGGATGCATGAGAGCAGGACCTTTTTAATGAACGAAGTAACAGTCGCTATTTTAATGGGTATTGGGTTTTGAATAAACAAGAACATTCAGCGGCAGTTTTGGACAACGTCAGGGTCATCCTTAGCCACACCACCCATCCGGGCAATATCGGTGCGGCTGCGCGGGCCATGAAGACCATGGGGCTGACCCGGCTGTATCTGGTCAATCCGCGTTTCTTCCCCGATGCGCAGGCCACGGCTATGGCGGCGGGAGCCGACGATGTGCTGGCGAATGCGGTGGTGTGCACAACGCTGGATGAAGCCTTGTCGGGTGTGGTGTTCGTGGCGGGTATGTCGGCGCGGGTGCGCGACATCTCGCAGGAGGTGCTGGCGCCGCGTGCGGCGATGCCTTTGCTGGTGCAGCAGGCTGTGCAGCCGGTGGCCCTGTTGTTCGGCACCGAGATGTCCGGGCTGACCAATGATGAACTGGCGCGTTGCCAGTTGATGGTGCGTATCCCGGTGAATCCCGATTTTTCTTCGCTCAATCTGGCGGCGGCGGTGCAGTTGCTGAGTTACGAGTTGCATCTGGCTGCGGGACAGGGGGATTGTGGTGCGCCGGAAGTGACTCCCGCTCCGGCGGAACATGTAGAGGGCTTCTTCCGTCAGTTGGAAGAAACACTGGTTGAGATCGAGTTTCTCAACGGCAAACATCCCACCAAGCTGATGCACAAACTGCGGCGGCTGTACGCGCGGGCGCGGCTGGAGGCGGAAGAGATCAATATCCTGCGTGGTATCCTCACGCTGACGACGCAGTACCACGGTAAATTGAAGCGAGATGCAAGCAATGTTCAAAGCGATTAAGGAAGACATCAAGAGCGTATTCGAGCGCGACCCGGCTGCACGCAGCACACTGGAGGTACTGACCTGCTACCCCGGTGTACATGCGCGCATCCTGCATCGCATGTCGCACGGCTTGTGGCAGTGGAAACTGTTTTGGCTGGCGCGCTTGTTATCACATATCGCCCGCTTCCTGACCGGTATCGAGATCCATCCGGGGGCGACCATAGGCCGACGTTTCTTTATTGACCACGGCATGGGTGTGGTCATCGGCGAGACGGCGGAAATTGGTGACGATGTGACGCTGTACCACGGGGTGACGCTGGGCGGCACGTCCTGGAAAGAAGGCAAACGCCATCCCACACTGGGTGACGGGGTGGTGGTCGGCGCGGGCGCCAAGATACTGGGCCCTATCGTCATCGGAGCCGGGGCCAAGATAGGCTCGAATGCGGTGGTGGTGAAAGCGGTACCGGCGGGGGCCACGGCAGCGGGTATTCCGGCACGTATCCTGGACGAAGTGAAGAAATCCGGTGGTTTCAATGCCTACGGGCTGAGCGGCGACCAGAACGATCCGGTCTCGAAAGCCTTGCACGGCCTGATCGGGCATAGTGTCACGGTCGATCAGCGCATCGAGCTTATCCTGCAACATCTGGAGAAGATGGGTGTGGGAGTGGACGAGGAGCGCGCCACGGCGGATAAGTTCGATCCCAATTATTTGAATAAGATTGTTGATTAAAAGAATCGGGTATTCTATGATTCTCCCTCACAAGAGGGGCGCGTGAGCGTCAGACAATAAATATCCACCGGAGAGAGACGATGCGTTTGACCACTAAAGGACGATTCGCGGTAACGGCAATGGTTGATTTGGCGACACGGGGCGGGCGCGGTCCGGTCACGCTGGCGGGTATCAGCGAACGGCAGAAGATTTCGTTGTCTTATCTGGAGCAACTGTTCGGCAAGCTGCGCAAGAACAATGTGGTGGCCAGTGTGCGCGGCCCCGGTGGCGGTTATTGTCTGGCGCGTCCGGCCAACAAGATATCAATGGTGGATATCATCCTTGCGGTGGACGAGCCTTTGGATGCCACCAATTGCAACGCAAAAGGCAATTGCAACGACGGCAAGCCCTGTTTGACACACGACCTGTGGTTCGGCCTGAACCAGAAGATCCACGAATACCTTTCCGGCGTGAACCTGCAGCAACTGGTGGACGGACAGAACAAGAGCGGTGCCGAGAGTTCCAAGGTCGCCTTGCCAAAAGAAACTGCCAAGGCCGCACACGCGTCCGCCTGACGCTTAACCGACAAGAGGTTCACATGACCTTGCGCTTACCCATCTATCTGGACTATTCGGCGACCACACCGGTCGATCCGCGTGTGGCCGAGGTGATGATCCCTTATCTCACCGAGCAGTTCGGTAATCCGGCTTCGCGTTCGCATCCGTTCGGCTGGACGGCGGACGAGGCGGTGGAGCGTGCGCGCGAACAGGTCGCTGCGCTGGTGAATGCCGATCCGAAAGAGATCGTATGGACCTCCGGTGCGACCGAGTCGAACAATCTCGCGCTGAAAGGCGCGGCGCATTTCTATGCCGACAAAGGCAAACATCTCGTCACCGTGCAGACCGAACACAAAGCTATTCTCGACACGGTGCGCGAACTGGAGCGGCAGGGGTTCACGGCCACCTATCTTGATCCCGAAGCGAACGGCCTGCTCGATCTGGACAAGCTCAAAGCCGCGTTGCGCCCCGACACCACCATCGTTTCGGTGATGCTGGTGAACAACGAGATCGGTGTCATTCAGGACATCGCCGCCATCGGCGAGATCTGCCGCGAAAAAGGCATCCTGTTCCATGTCGACGCGGCACAAGCCACCGGCAAAGTGGCCATCGACCTGCAAAAACTCAAGGTCGACCTGATGTCGTTCTCGGCGCACAAGACCTACGGCCCCAAGGGTATCGGCGCGTTATATGTGCGGCGTAAGCCGCGTGTGCGCCTGGAAGCGCAGATGCACGGCGGTGGCCACGAACGCGGCTTCCGTTCCGGCACGCTGGCGACACACCAGATCGTCGGTATGGGCGAGGCGTTCCGCCTTGCGAAAGAAGAGATGACGAGCGAGAACGAGCGCATCGGCATGTTGCGCGACCGCCTGTGGGCGGGACTGTCGGATATGGAAGAGGTCTATCTGAACGGCGACATGGAGCAGCGCGTGCCGCACAACCTGAACGTGAGTTTCAACTTCGTCGAGGGCGAATCGCTCATCATGGCGGTGAAAGACATCGCGGTGTCCAGCGGCTCGGCGTGTACCTCGGCCAGCCTCGAGCCATCGTATGTGTTGCGCGCTTTGGGGCGCAACGACGAACTGGCGCACAGCTCCATCCGGTTCACTATCGGGCGTTTCACCACGCTGGAAGAAGTGGACTACACCATCAAACTGTTGCACGACAAGATAGGAAAGCTGCGCGAGCTATCCCCCTTATGGGATATGTACAAGGATGGTATCGACATGAATACTGTGCAGTGGGCGGCACACTGAAAGCGGGGAAGGGTTAAGGGAGAAGGGGGAAGGGTAAAGGCGGGTGAGGCTCGCTGTGGTTTTACCCTTCTCCCTTCCCTCTTCTCCCTTCTCTGCGACAAAGGAGCAAAAAATGGCATACAGCGAAAAAGTTTTAGATCACTACGAGAATCCGCGCAACGTCGGTTCCTTGGACAAAGACGATGCACTGGTCGGCACCGGCATGGTCGGAGCGCCCGCCTGCGGCGACGTGATGAAGTTGCAGATCAAGGTCGGCAAGGACGGCATCATCGAGGATGCCAAATTCAAGACCTACGGCTGCGGCTCGGCGATCGCTTCCAGTTCGCTGGTCACTGAATGGGTGAAAGGCAAGACTGTCGATCAGGCGCTGGCGATCAAGAATACGCAGATCGCCGAAGAGCTGGCCTTGCCGCCGGTGAAGATACACTGCTCCATTCTGGCGGAAGATGCCATCAAGGCGGCGGTAGCGGATTACAAGGCGAAGAATGGCGCGATGGTCGAGACCGCCGCGTGTAACGGAAACAAATGATCGGAGAATGAAATGTCAGTCACGCTAACTGAAGATGCAGCCAAACATGTGCAGAATTTCCTGAGCAAACGCGGCAAAGGCATCGGCCTGCGCGTGGGCGTCCGTACCAGCGGTTGTTCCGGTATGGCGTACAAGCTGGAGTTCGTCGATGAGCCGGACGAGGCCGATCTGAAATTCGTCAGCAACGGCGTCACCATCCTGGTCGATCAGCAGAGCCTGCCTTATATCGCGGGCATGGAATTGGACTACACGCGCGAAGGACTGAACGAAGGGTTCAAGTTCAACAATCCGAACGTGAAGGATCAGTGCGGCTGCGGCGAGAGTTTTAAGGTTTGAAAAATTCATTAGCCACGGATGAACACGGATTCTCAAGGATGTTTTATCAGTGGGTATTCGCGCCCATCCGAGGCTGAATCTGTTTTGGTTTTTGACGAGAACGCATAGATGTCTTCCATCGGTAGCGACTTCCAGCAGGACTTCTTCCGTCTCTTCGATCTCCCCTTGTGTTTCCAGCTTGATACCGCTCTGTTGGAGCAGCATTACCGCGCGCTGCAAGTTCAATTCCATCCCGATAAATTCTCCCATCTGCCTGAAGCGGAGCAGCGCCTATCCATGCAGTGGTCCACGCGCATCAACGAGGGCTACCAGACCCTGCGCAAACCGCTGAACCGCGCGCGATATCTGCTCGCACTGCGCGGAGTGGATACGCAGGAAGAGACCAATACCGCCATGCCGCTGGACTTTCTGATGGCGCAGATGGAATGGCGCGAAGACATCGCGGCAGCGCGGCAGGCAAAAGACGATGCGGCACTGGACGGATTGGCGGACAAACTGCGTCAGCAGACCCGCAGCCTGGAGCAGCAGCTCGGACATTTGCTCGATGACGAGCAAGACTATCTTGCGGCGGCGGGGATTGTGCGAAAATTGAAATTCTTTGAAAAACTGGCGGAAGAGATCGCTTCCGCCTTCGACGAGCTGGATCACTGATGGCATTGCTACAGATCTCCGAACCCGGCCTCAGCGCCGCTCCGCACCAGCACAGGCTGGCGATAGGTATCGACCTGGGGACGACCAACTCTCTCGTCGCCACGGTGCGCAACGGCATCAGTCTGGTGTTGAACGACGAACACGGACGCGCGTTGCTGCCTTCCGTGGTCCGTTATCTGGCCGATGGTGCCGTGCAAGTGGGTGATGCCGCGCAGGCGGTGCAGAGCGAAGACCCGGTCAACACCATCGTCTCCGTGAAACGATTCATGGGGCGCGGTCTGAATGATGTGGGCGATGTTGCCAATCTGCCTTACCGTTTCGTCGACTCGCCCGGCATGTTGCAACTGCGCACGATCGCCGGCGTGAAGAGTCCGGTGGAAGTATCCGCCGAGATATTGAAGGTGCTGCGTGACCGCGCCGAGCAGAGCTTGGGTGGTGAACTGGTCGGTGCGGTCATCACGGTGCCGGCCTATTTCGACGATGCACAACGCCAGGCCACCAAGGATGCGGCACGTCTGGCCGGGCTCAATGTCCTGCGGCTGCTCAATGAGCCGACTGCGGCGGCCATCGCCTACGGTCTGGACAACGCTTCCGAAGGCATCTACGCGGTCTACGATCTGGGCGGCGGCACTTTCGACATCTCCATCCTGAAACTTGCCAAAGGCGTGTTCGAAGTGCTCGCCACCAACGGCGATTCGGCACTGGGCGGGGACGATTTCGACCATCGCCTCTATTGCTGGCTGCTGGAAAAGAACCGCCTCTCGGCGCTCGGCGCACATGATACGCGCGCATTGCTGACGCGCGCGCGCGCGGCCAAAGAAGAGCTCACCGACCGCGTGGAGACCCGCATCACCGCCGTGCTGGGCAGCGGCGAGATGATAGACACCGCTGTCACGCAGGAAGACTTTCACGCCATGACGCAGAACCTAGTGGCGCGCACCCTGCAGCCGATGCGCCGCGCTTTGCGCGACGCCGGGCTGAGCGTGGACGAGATCAAAGGGGTGGTGATGGTCGGCGGTTCAACGCGTATGCCGCAGGTGCAGCGTGCCGTGGCCGATTTCTTCAAACAGGTTCCGCTCACCAATCTCGATCCGGACAAAGTCGTGGCGCTGGGCGCTGCGATACAGGCCAACGTGCTGGCGGGCAATCGCAGTGAAGACGACTGGCTGCTGCTGGACGTGTGTCCCCTGTCGCTGGGTATCGAGACCATGGGCGGTCTCACCGAAAAGATCATTCCGCGCAACAGCACCATCCCCACCGCACGCGCACAGGAATTCACCACCTTCAAAGACGGGCAGACCGCGATGAGTGTGCATGTGGTGCAGGGCGAGCGCGAACTGGTGAGTGACTGCCGCTCGCTGGCACGTTTTGACTTGCGCGGTATCCCTCCCATGGTGGCGGGCTCGGCACGTATCCGTGTCACCTACCAGATCGATGCCGACGGTCTGCTGAGTGTCAGCGCGCGCGAACAGAGCTGCGGGGTGGAAGCGCACATCGTGGTCAAACCTTCGTACGGCTTGAGTGACGCCGAGATCACACGCATGCTGCAGGAATCACACGGCCATGCCCGCGACGATATGCAGGCCCGCGCGTTGCGCGAGCAGCAGGTCGAAGCCAGCCAGTTGCTCGAGGCGGTGGTGAATGCGCTGGAGCAGGACGGGCAGAGTCTGCTCAGTGCGGACGAACGCGCTGGCATCGCTGCCGCGATGGATGAACTGCGCGCGCGCTTACAGGACGGCGATCATCTCGTCATCAAGCGCGCCGTCGGGCAGTTGAACGATGCGACGGTGGGTTTCGCCCAGCGGCGTATGGACAAGAGCGTGTCCCATGCGCTCACCGGACACAAGATCTCGGAACTGGACAACTGATATGGCACAGATCATCGTTTTGCCGCACGAGGAACTTTGCCCCAGAGGGGCGCTGTTCGAGGCGACTCCCGGCACCTCCATCTGCGATGCCCTGCTGGCGCACGAGATCGAGATCGAGCATGCCTGCGAGAAATCCTGTGCCTGTACCACCTGTCATGTCATCGTGCGCGAGGGATTCGGCAGCTTGGCAGAAGCGACGGAACTGGAAGAGGATATGCTGGACAAAGCATGGGGCTTGGAAGGCAACTCGCGCCTGAGCTGTCAGGCCGTGGTGGGTGATACCGATCTTGTCATCGAGATCCCCAAGTACACCATCAATATGGCTAAAGAACATGGCGCAGGCCAACACAAAAAATGAATTGTCTGCGCCATGTTCTATTCCCTCACCCCCGTTCCCCCTCTCCCTTAGGGCGAGGGGTACAGTTGGTCGCTACGCGGATTATGACTTTGGAAGGACATTCAAAATGAGTGTCCCATTAAATTTACTGCGCGAACCGATAGCCGCGTTGCGCGGTACTCGGAATCCTCATGTACTAACTGTACATTCCGGTTCCTGCGTTCCGTACGCCTTGCTCTCGGATCGCTCGCAACAATTTTCTGGAGCACTCATATGAAATGGACCGATGTGCGCGAGATCGCGATCCTGCTGTCGGAGAAACATACCGACATCGACCCCAAGACCATTCGTTTTGTCGACCTGCACAACTTGGTGGTTGATCTGGACGGTTTCGATGACGATCATCACCGTGGTGGCGAAAAGGTACTGGAAGCGATCCAGTCCGCATGGATAGATGAAGCGGATTGATCGGGTGGAGGAGTGAGATGAACAAGATACTGCGATTGTGGCAAGACACCTCGGCGCGCTGGCTGTACCTGGCTGGGGCGGGAGTTGTCGCCGGATTGTTCTGCGCGGCGCTGGCTCTGCAATATATCCTGCACGAAGAGCCTTGCCCGCTGTGTATGGTGCAGCGTTTCATCTTCATCGGTATCGGCCTGTTGTTTCTGCTCGCGGCAGTACATCATGCCGGACGTGTTGGGCGCTGGATCTATTCGTCCCTGATCGCACTTGCCGCACTGGGCGGGGTGGCGGTGGCGAGCCGCCATATCTGGATACAGAATCTGCCCAAAGACCAGGTTCCCGCCTGCGGCCCCGGCCTGGATTACATGCTGGAGAATTTCCCCATGGCCGAAGTCTGGCAGGAATTGATGCACGGCTCCGGCGAATGTGCCGCCAAGGGCTGGACCTTCCTCACCCTGGGTATCCCGCAGTGGTCGTTGCTCTGGTATGTGTTGCTCGGGGTGGCCGCGCTGGGGATCGCGCTGCGCAAAGAGCGTCTATCCTGAAATCTGTTGCGACCTGCTGGTAAAACCTGACGCTTACGGTAGCGCGGTTCCCCAAATGAAAAGAGGGCTTCGATACGAAGCCCTCTTTTTTATCGATGTCGAGACGTTCAGTCTTCGAAGCGTTTGATCATGATACGGCGCAGCAGGTTGTCCTTCACGATGAACTGGTGGTACAGCGCGGCGGCCACATGGAACATCACCAGCAGCAGCGTCACACCGATGAACAGTTCATGGAACTCTTTGGCTTCGACCTTGTGGAAATCCGGGATCAGTGCCGGGTCGGCCAGCTTCAGTGCTTCGATCACGCCCGAGGTGGCCACGGTGGCGACACCGGAGATCACCACGGCGATGACCGCGATGTTCATCAGCATATGGGTCGCGGCTGCAAGTTTGTTGAGCAGCGGATTGGCGTTCGCGGCAGCCGGTTCACCGTCTTTCTTTCTGAAGTAGATACGCAGCAGTGTCAGCAGCAGTACGGCATCACCGATCAGGAAATGGATGGGGTACATCGACAGTTTCTGGGCGGCGTCTTTGCTTTCGTCCAATTCGTGGCCGAGAAAGAATGCGGCGATGAACAAGAGGAAGATCAGCCAGTGGGTGACGGCGGTGCGTTTGCTGTATTGCTTCATGGTTCCATCCTTTTCAAGTGGGTAAAGACGGCGCGCATTGTAGCGCAAGCGCACCTGTTTGCAGGTCACCGTAATGTTACAAACCCTGTTGCTGACGGGGTTGTTGCAACCATGTCGCCACCCCGGCCCCGGCGGCATGGCCGCTGGCGAAACAGGCACTGAGCAGATAACCGCCGGTGGGGGCTTCCCAGTCCAGCATCTCACCCGCGCAGAACACGCCGGGCAGTTTGTTCAGCATGAGCTGCGCATCCAGTTCCGCGAAGCTCACCCCGCCCGCACTGCTGATGGCCTCGCTCAATGGGCGCGGGGCGAGCAGTTTGAGCGGCAGCGCCTTGATGGTGTGTGCGAGTAGTGCCGCATCCTGCATCTGTTGCGCGCTTAACACCTCGCGCACCAGACCGGCTTTCACGCCAGTCAAACCCAGTCTGCTGTGCAGATGGCTGCCGAGTGAGCGCGAGCCGCGCGGGTGTGAGACCTCGCTTTGTACGCGCTGCGGCGAAACATCCGGCAGCAGATCGAGATATAGGGTCGCACTGCCGCTGTGTTCGATTTCGTCGCGCAGCGCGGCGGAGTAGGCATAGATCAGGCCACCTTCGATGCCGTGAGTCGAGACCATGCATTCCCCGCGCCGCTGAATCGCACCGAACGTCGCGGCCACCGATTTGAGTGCTTGTCCGGCAAAACGCTCGCGCAAGTGTGTGCTCCAGGCAACGTCGAAGCCGCAGTTGCTTGCGCGCAGCGGGGCGATGGTGATGCCGCGTTGTGCCAGCAACGGCACCCAGGCCGCATCCGAACCAAGCTGCGGCCAACTGCCGCCGCCCAGTGCCAGCACCACGGCATCGGCGCGGACATGGTGTTCACCTGCCGCGCTGGAGAAACGTAACGCCCCTTGTTCATCCCATCCCTGCCAGCGATGGCGCACATGGAAAAACACACCCCGCTCCCGCAAACGATGCAGCCAGGCGCGCAGCAGCGGGGCCGCTTTCATATCGGCGGGAAACACCCGTCCCGAACTGCCGACGAAGCTGGTGATGCCGAGGTCGTGCATCCATGCGCGCAACGCCTCGGGGGGAAAGGCGCGCAGCAGCGGCTCGATCTGTTCTGCTTGGGTGCCATAACGTGTCACGAAATCGGCGAATGGTTCGGCATGGGTGATGTTCATGCCGCCTTTGCCCGCCATCAGGAACTTGCGCCCCACACTCGGCATCGCGTCGTATACCGCGATCTGTGCACCGGTCTGTGCCAACACTTCAGCGGCCATCAGCCCGGCAGGGCCTGCACCGATGATGGCGATTTGTTTTCGGGTAGTGCGCTCTGCGGACATCGGCGTGGGGGAATGGTCTGCGACGCCGCGTATTATCGTTGAATCGCCAGCGTCGGTCGAATGGTGCAAGCCTAGGGGTGGCGTGATAAGCGCGCCTGTAGCGCGTGCCATACCGTTTCGTCTTGAGCCCCGTTCAATGTGAGCGCGTAGCTCTGCTCCTGAGCCGACAATTCTTCCTGCACGCCGCGTAATTTCTCCAGCACAGCGAGGTCGGCTTCCGAGGCATCGTTGCCCTGTTTCTGGCGCTGCATGATACGGTCGCGCAAGGTCGAATCATCGGCGCACAGCGAAACGATGATGAACGGGATGTGCATCTCCTGTGCCAAGCGCTGGAAATTCACGCGCTCGTCGTGTCTGAGAAAAGCCGCATCCACGATCACTGTAAAACCGGCGGACAACACGCTACGTGCATCGTCCAGCAGGCGGGTGTAGGTGGCGTGAGTGGCAGCGGCGCTGTAGAGGTCATGTTTGCCCGTGCGGCTATCGGCCAACGCAGTCAAACCGAACAGGCGCTTGCGCTCTACATCCGAACGCAGGCGGATTGCGCCGATACGTTGCACGACAAGTTGTGCGAAGCTGCTCTTGCCGGAGCCGGGCAGGCCGTGGGTGATGAGCAGGGCGGGAGACTGTGCAGCGAGACTGGTACGCGCCGTCGCCAGATAGGCGTGGCAAGCCGTCATGGCGCGCCGTTGTTGTGCTGGTGTGAGGGTCGCCTGCTGCGCCCGGATGGCATTGACCTTGGCGCGCACCGTGGCGCGGTAGGCCGTATAAAAACGCAACACCTCCACCCCGGCATAATCACCGCTGATCTCCAGATAGGCATTGAGGAAACGATAGGCCAGCTGCGCCCGGTCGTGGTGCAGCAGATCCATGAACAGGAACGCCACTTCATCCATCACGTCGATCCGGCGCAGCGCGGGGTTGAAGTCGATCGCGTCGAAAGGGATGGGGGTCGTGCCGATGAGTGCGATGTTGCCGAGATGCAGGTCACCGTGGCACTCGCGCACGCGGCCCTGCTGCTGGCGCAGGGTGATGCGCGGATACAGAGCGCGCAATAGCTGTGCGCTGGTTTGTTGCAAGCCGTTCAGGCTGATGACGGAATTTGTATCATGCAACAGTCCGCTCAACTGGGCATAGTTCTGTGCCAATGCCTGTTGCACGTTGGCCGCATAGTCGTTGTTGTGAGCGCTGTTCAGCGGAGCCAGTTCGCTGTGGAAACGCGCGAGTGTGTTAGCGAGGGCATCCATATGCTCGGCATTTATCTTGCCGCGCGAGACAAGTCGATCCAGCGTCTTGCCGGAAGCGAAGCGGCGCATCCGCACTGCATATTCGATAGCCGGTTCCATGCCGAGTCGGGGGTGAGTGGCACTGCCGCCGACAGATACGACATCAAGGTAGAGTTTTGGGGCCAAGCGGCGATTGAGACGCAGTTCTTCGTTGCAATCGTGATGACGGGAGGCCAGCGTGCGGGTATCGAGAAAGCCCAGATCGAGCGCTTTCTTGATCTTGTAGGCATACCGTCCGGCCAGCACTATCCATGAGATATGGGTCTCGATGATGCGCACGCTCTTGGTCGCATGGGGATAAACAGCCGGGTCGCGTAGCGCTACGATGAGTCGCTGCTGCTCCGATAAACCGGCCTGAGTCATTCACTTCTCCCGATGTATACGCCGCGCCGCCATGTTGTTGCCCAGAGTCTCCAGTTGTTCCGCCGACAACAGACGTTGGGCCAGCGGGATCAACTGCGCATTTTCCAGCGTGATGTGCCGATCATACACGTCGATGAAATGTTGCGCAGTGGCTGCATCGAGCGTGGCGGCACTAGCTTCACACAACGCGGCCAGATACGGGCGCAGTTGTTGCCATGCGGCATCCATCACCTGATGTTCGTCCAGCAGAAGGGTCACCAGTGCCTGTGCCGCCGTATCGTTCGATGCGCGCAGACGCGGGAACAGGTCTTGTTCCTCGTCGTCATGGTGGTGCCGTCCGGCGCTGTCGAAATAACGCAGGATGGCTTGTGCCGCCTGTCTGGCCTGTAGGTCGCAGCCGTGAACGGGCAGATGCGCCACGAGTTTATCCAGCGTCGCGCATTGCGCCCGGATGCGGTCATGGCAGGCCAGCAGCATCTCCAGCGGATCGTCGAAGCCGGGGGCGGGGGTGGCGCCGATCAGGGTACTCATCCGAGTGTCCGCCAAGGCAGGGCATCGTGTGTCAGCGCGGTCAACACGATGTAACAGAACACGGCCTGTGCGGCCAACCATGCGACCAGTTTCCCCCGTTGTGTCCTGGCGCGTTTGAGCGCGAGAGAACCCAGCACGATATACAGCAGCAGGGCGAGGATCTTGGCCGCCAGCCAAGGGGCGGCAAAAGGAGAGAGTTCGAGCATAAGCGCCAGAGTGATCGCGCTGCCGAGCAATACACTATCGATGAGATGTGGCACGATCTTTACCCAGCGCTGCTGCATGACAGGCGAAGCGCGCAACACCCATATCCCGCGCAGCAGGAACAGGCTGTAACTGAGCAATACACAACTTACATGCAGCAGCTTGATGGCGAGGTAACTCAACGCACGCTTCCTGATGCCGTGTTTTCGGCTTCGATACGCTCCTGCGCGTGACGCAGGGCCAGCCCGTATATCTTGGCCAGGTCTTCCTCGCTCACGTCGATCACATCTTTCATCTGCGCCAGTGCCGATTCCAGATCGCGTTGTTCCAGTGTGATGAATGGGCCGGGTCTGGGCGGTGTCTGCACGACCTGTTGCAAGGGATAGCGTCGTCCCGGCAGCATGTTGTTGATGAGCAGGGCCAGCAGGAGCGAGATGATCGTGTTGATCGTCACCACGAGCAATGTCCAGTGCCAGCCCGAATGCTGGAACTGTGCGCTGCTCAACACCAGCGTCAGCGCAGTTGCCGCGCCGGGCGGGTGCAGGCAATTGAAATAATGCATCAGGAAGATCGCGGCCCCCACCGCGACACCGGCGGCGATGAACGGGTCGTGGATGAACAGGATGCAGACCCAGCCCGCGAGGGCGGAGATCAGATGGCCGCCGACCAGATTCCACGGTTGGGCCAGCGGACTGTGTGGTACTGCGAACAGCAGCACGGCGGAGGCCGCCATCGAGCCGAGCATGACCAGCGGATAGTCGCCCAACGGCAGATGGTGGAGCGCCAGCGCGAGCAGCAGGATGGCGCCGCCACCGGCGATACCGCTGCGGAATTTCTCGGCCAACCCGACCGGGGAAGGGTGCGGCATAAACGAGCGCAACAGCGGCATGTCCATCAGAGTCTGTCCTTTTTTGAAGTGGTCGATTCAGGCCGAACCCAGACGGCTCCGCTCTTGTTCGATGGCCTTGGCGAAGAGAATATTGTTCTCCAGATAGATGTGCATGCGCAGATCTTTTACCAGCGCATCGAGGCCGCTATAAAGCGCGGTGAAACTGGCACACGCATCCTCCGGCAAAGTGAAGTTATCCGTCACCCCCTGCATCTTGTGCAGAATCATGCCGTCGGCATGATGTTCATGCGCCATCATCCGGATCGGATTCTCTACCGTGCCGAAAGGTGGTGGGCTGAGCGGTGCATCGACTTCGAGTCTGAGCATATAGGGGAACAGGATCATCTCTTCTTTCGGCAGATGCTGGTCCATGTCCTCATGCAACTGGCGCAACAGCGCGGCCAGCTCGACCAGTTCGGGATGTTCCGCACCGTGTACGCTCAACACCTTTTTCATCAGCGGCGCAAGCTCGTCCAGCGCCGTTCTGGTATAGGAATGGTGGTGCTGCAACAGATGGCCGATGAGTTCGGTCATGCTGCTTGCTTCCCAGTTCTTTGTTGTGTCGTTCATTTGCCAGGCTCCGTTGGTTGGGGGATATACATTCTGCAATTGGGAATGATATTGGGCTGGTGTGTTAATAACAACCCTGGCGTGCATGCGGGGATTAAGTCGCCAGTTCAGAACGGATGGGTCTTGGAATGATTATCGGGCGGTCTGTGGGACGGGAGTGTTGTCTGCGGCAAGCACTTGCTTAGCTATTGCCACTGAGTGATGCTTCAAATTGTTCAATCGGGAGAGGTTTCCCGAACAGATAGCCCTGGAAATGATTGCAGCCATTTTCCTGAAGCAATTGCTTTTGCGCTTCCGTCTCCACGCCCTCGGCAATGACCTTCAGGTTCAGGCTATGCGCCATCGCAATGATAGTGCGAACGATCACTTGGTCGCTGCCGTCAAACAAAAGGTCTCTTACGAATGACTGGTCGATCTTTAGCTGGTTCAAAGGCAGTTTCTTGAGATATTGCAGCGAAGAGAATCCTGTGCCGAAATCATCCAGTGCAAAGTGAATGCCTATCGTTTTCAGTGCCTTCATTGTGGAAATAGTATCTTCTAGGTTTTCCAGCAAGACACTTTCTGTAGGCTCGAGTTTGAGTAGACTCGGATTCACGCCATGATGGTCGATGGCGGTCTGCACCTGGGCGACAAAGTCGATCTGGTGAAACTGTTTGGCACTTACATTTACCGATAACGTGAGTCCTCTGGTCGTTTCATTTTGTGCCCATGTCTCAAGTTGTGCGCAAGCCGCATCCAATACCCAGCTTCCAATGGGTAATATCAGTCCCGTTTCTTCCGCCAATGGAATGAATTGAGTGGGAAGGATCAATCCTCGTGCGGGGTGCAACCATCGGACTAGCGCCTCAGCCCCGATGGACCTGCCGGCAGCATCGACTTGAACTTGGTAAAATAATCTGAATTGTTCAGTTGCTACAGCTTGTTGCAATTCATGCTCAAGCGTTGCACGGGCAACGATACTTGCCTGCATCTGCGGATCGAAGAAGCACAAGGTGTTTCGTCCCGACTTCTTGGCTTGATACATTGCGATATCGGCCTGCTTAAACAACTCATCTATCCCGGTTTTTTGATTGTTGAATAAAGTGGCTCCAATGCTGCAAGTGATGTGATAGCTGTAGGTGTCAAGCTGGAAATTCTGATCAAGTGCGGCAAGGATTTTAGAGCCGACCACTTTCGTCTCGGATGCTGCTATGAGCGGCTGCTCACTCAGATTCTCCAGCATCACCACGAATTCATCGCCGCCCAAACGCGATACGGTATCGCCCGCTCTTAAACAGGTTTCGATTCGTCTGGCAGTTTGCTGTAAGAGAATATCTCCCTTGTCATGTCCCAGTGTGTCGTTAAGTGTTTTGAAGTTATCAAGGTCAAGAAATAGTAATGCTCCTTGTTTGCCGGTGCGCGAACTGGAGGCCAGAGCGATATTCAGACGATCCATGAGTAGTCGCCGATTGGGAAGCCGGGTGAGCGAATCATAAAAGGCCAGATTCTGGATTTCATCCGCAGCCTCTCTGGATAAGGTGATATCCGTCAAAGTGCCGACATAATTTTGAACGACACCTCCCGGGTCTTTGACGGCAGTAATACAAAGATGCTCCGGGTAGATTTCGCCGTTCTTGCGTTTGTTCCAAATCTCCCCCTCCCAAAAACCAACATGTAATATCTGCTCCCACATCGCTGCATAGAAATCCCTGTTATGTCTTCCCGAGCTGAGGAAACGCGGATTCTTGCCGATGACTTCTTCGGGGGAATATCCGGTGATGGTTGTGAAAGAATGGTTGGCGCTGATGATAAGGCCTTCTGTATTCGCTACCAGCATGCCTTCTTGCGCTTCGAATACCGTTGCCGCAATACGTAGCTTTGCTTCGGTCTGCTTGGACTCCGTATGGTCATACAGAACAGAACGGTACTTTAAAAAGCTGCCTTTCTTATCCAGAACAATGTTTGAATAGAGTGTGACTTGTCGGAGTGAGCCATCCCTGCCGATCAGATCAACTTCCAGATCCACGACATATCTCCCCTTGAGACTATCGGGAAAAAATCGGTGGAAGCGAGCTTGGCTGTCGGGCGTCAGGAATGCGCTGAAGCGCATCTTTCCAATCACATCTTCCCGTGTATATCCCAACCATGCCAATTCTTGGGGATTGATGTCCAGATAAATGCCGTCTGAATCCAGTGTGTGATAGCCGAAAGGCACATGCTCATAGAGCAGATGTAATTCTTTTTCCAGCGCGTCGAACTTTTCTTTGATTCTCGAGAGTTGCCCGTCACTCTGCCTATCGACATCCGCAGGGATGTTCGTGGCCGGAAAAGCAGGGGGGCGGAAGTCCATTCTGATTAGCGCAGAGTTTTACGCCGAATTGTATTTTATGACCGCGCTCTTCTTACTGTAGCAGAAGCTTCGTTCGACATCCTGACCGCCTCGGCGGCGGCTTCGGCAGCTCTTTTTGTGGCTGCCGCCGCTTCAGCCGCAGCCTGAAGAGAGGCTTCTTCGGCCTGATGTGCTGCTGCCGTCGCCGCTGCGGACGATGCTGCTGCCGCCGCTGCCGCCGCTTCAACTGCCGCTGCCGCCGCTGCCGCCGCCGCTTCGGCGGCCTCCTCTGCGGCTTGTACGACTGAATGGGCCGAAGCCATGGCGGCGGTTCCTGCGGCCAACTTTGCCGCAACTAAAGATTTGCCTGCGGCACTTGCAGCCCGTTTGGCTGCTTCTGAAGCGTGAAGCGTGAGTTCTTTCAGTGATGAAAGAGTATCGCTATATTTTTTATTGATGATCAAATAGCCTTGGCGCAAATGATTCACCTCGTCTTCGAGGGAGGTCAGTTTCGCAAAGATGATTTTTTCAGAGTCTATGTTCATCACACCATCCTTTGAGTTGTTATTAATGGTGCAAAGAACTTCAGCGTCAAAGACGGGAAGACCTGGAAAGCGCAGCGTGAAGGGCACTTATGGGAGTCGGCTGGATGCTAACACATAGCGCCTATGCCTAGGGGATATTACGGGCGCGGACGCATAAGGGTTCGCTGATCCTGTCAATTCAGGATATCCGCCAGTGTGCTCTGGTTGAGCGAGGAGAAGAAGGCATCCTGGGCTTTGCTCAGTACTTTCTTTAGTCGGCAACGCGGCAACAGGGGGCAGATGTCGTTCCCGACATCTTCTTTCATGCAAACGACCAGCGCGAGATTGGTTTCCATGAGGCGGATCACTTCGCCGACGGAGATCTGTTTGGCATCCAGAGCCAGCCGGATGCCGCCGTTGCGGCCGCGTTCGCTGCTCAACAGATTGGCCGCGACCAGTGTCATGACCACTTTCATCAGATGGGTCTTGGCGATACCGAAGGCGTCCGCCACTTCCTGGATGGTGGCGCTGTCTTGTTTTTGTCCGAGATAGATCAGCGTGCGTAACGCGATGTCGGTCGAGTGCATGAGTTGCATGTGTTCTCCTTGCCGGGTTCGTGGGACGGGATTATAGGGAACGGTGTGTGGCACTGGCGCACATTTAACCGGTCCGGCGAGTGTACAATTTAACATTCTTTACTGTTGAATGTATCTTGCAAACGGAATATGCTTGCCGCAACGTCAACGGCGCAAGTTGTACTGCGCCGTTTCTAAAGAGTGTCTGTCCCGTACCCCTGATCGGAGATCTCAAATGACTGTGACCCGCCGCGAATTCCTCAAGCAAAGTGTGATCGTTTCTTCCGCTGCGGCAACCGTAGGGTTGCCGATGGGCGAGTTGGCCGAGGCCGCCACCAAAAGTGCCGAGGCCGGCTGGCGCTGGGATCGCGGCGTTTGCCGTTTCTGCGGTGTGGGCTGCGGCATTCAGATCGCCACCGAGAAGGGGCGTATCGTCGCCACCAAGGCGGATGTGGATGCCCCGGTGAATCGCGGTCTCAACTGTATCAAGGGGTATTTCAACGGCAAGATCCTGTACGGCAAAGATAGGCTGACGCAACCGTTGTTGCGCATGAAGAACGGCAAGTTCGACAAGAAGGGTGATTTTGTCACGGTTAGCTGGGAGCGCGCTTTCGAGGAGATGGCGCAACAGTTCAAGCGCCACTATCAGGCGCTCGGCCCCACCGGTGTCGGTTTCTTCGGTTCCGGACAGCAGACCGTGCAGGAAGGTTATGCCGCCGTGAAACTGTTCAAGGCCGGTTTCCGCAGCAACAACATCGATCCGAACGCGCGCCATTGCATGGCTTCGGCGGTGGCCGCATTCATGCAGACTTTCGGCATCGACGAACCTTCCGGCAATTACGACGACATCGAGCTGACCGACACCATGGTGCTGTGGGGCGCCAACATGGCGGAGATGCACCCGGTATTGTGGACGCGCGTCACCGACCGCAAGTTGAGTCATCCCGAAACCAAAGTGGTCAATCTGACCACCGCGAGCAACATGTCTTCCGGCATCGCCGATCTGGAGATCATCTTCAAACCGCAGACCGATCTGGCCATCATGAACTATCTGGCACGCGAGATTGTGACCCGCAATGCGGTCAATTGGGATTTTGTGAATAGTCACTGCGTGTTCGCCGCCGGGCCGACCGACATCGGTTATGGCATGCGCGGTTCGGACAAGTTCGATTATCCCGCCGAGAAGGCGACCAACGGCAAAGAGCTGTCCATGCAACTGAGCGAGGCGGAAGCCGTCGCGCAGGGTGGCAGTGCGGGTGCCACTGTGGCGCAGAAGAATCGTGCCACGCCGGATAAACATTGGCTGATCCAGTTCGAGGACTTCAAGAAAGGGATCGAGCCTTACACGCTCGATTTTGTGGCTGCGCTGGCCAAGGGGGATGCGGACGAGTCGCTGGAGGACTTCAAACTCAAGCTCACACAACTGGCCGATTTGTATATCGAAAAGACCCGCAAGGTGGTGAGTTTCTGGACCATGGGTTTCAATCAGCATCAGCGCGGTACATGGGTCAACGAACAGGCGTACACCATCCATCTGCTGCTAGGCAAACAGGCGATGCCCGGCAACGGCGCGTTCTCGCTCACCGGTCAGCCTTCCGCTTGCGGTACGGCGCGCGAGGTGGGGGTGTTCTCCCATCGTTTGCCGGCCGATATGGTGGTGAATAATCCGGAGCATCGCGTGTATACCGAACACCTCTGGCGGCTGCCGGCCAACACGCTGAACCCCAAGGTGGGCAGTCATTTCACCAAGCTGTTGCGCGACCTGGAGGACGGGCAGGTGAAATGGGCATGGGTGCAGGTGTGTAACCCGTTCCAGGATACCGCCAACGCCAACCACTGGATCAAAGCCGCGCGCGAACTGGATAACTTCATCGTCGTGTCGGATGTCTATCCCGGCATCTCCACCAAGGTCGCCGATCTGATCCTGCCGTCGGCGATGATCTTTGAAAAATGGGGCGCATACGGCAACGCCGAGCGGCGCACGCAATTGTGGCGCGAACAAGTGCCGCCGCCGGGACAGGCGCGCAGCGATGTCTGGCAGATCATGGAGTTCTCCAAACATTTCACGCTGAAAGAAGTGTGGGGCGAGCAGAAGATTCCGAATCTGAGAGAAGCCGGTTTCCCCGATGGCAAGTTGCCGGATGTGCTGGCGGGTTCGGGTTATGCCCCGGAGGCTAATTTGTACGACGTGTTGTTCGCCACTGCGGATAACCGCAAGTTCAAATGGCCCGATGCTGTCGCCCAAGGGCATGACAATCACACGGCGAAGTTGTTGGGCGGCGACTGGTTCCCCGAGAAGGCGCTGTTCGAGGAGTATGCCCGGTTCGGGCGCGGTCACGCGCATGACCTGGCCGAATTCGACGTGTATTTCCGCGCCGATGTGCGCGGTTTGAAATGGCCGGTGGTGAACGGCAAGGAAACACACTGGCGCTTCAACGAGGAGTATGACCCGTATGTGAAGAAAGGCAGCGGTTTCGATTTCTACGGCACGGCCTTCAAGTCACTGCCCAGCGGCGATCTGAACGGTATCACCGACCAGAACAAGACCGCGATACCGGGCAAGGCCAAGATATTCTTCCGTCCCTACGCGGCTCCGGTGGAGGAGCCGGATCACGAGTACGATCTGTGGTTGAGCACGGGCCGTGTGCTGGAGCATTGGCATTCCGGCACGATGACGCGGCGTGTGCGCGAGCTGCATTGGGCGGTGCCGACCGCGCTGATCTATATGCATCCGGCGGATGCGAAGTCGCGCGGTCTCAAGCGCGAAGATGCGGCATGGATCGAGTCGCGGCGCGGCAAGGTCAAGGCGGTGGTGGAGACGAGCGGGCGCAATCGCCCGCCGAAAGGTCTGGTGTTCGTGCCCTGGTTCGACGAGGGTGTGTTCATCAACAAGGTCACTCTGGATGCCACGTGTCCGATCTCCAAACAGACCGACTTCAAGAAGTGTGCAGTTAAGATCTACAAGGCCTAGTCCATCAATCCGAGCAGGAGAGACAAAATGCGTATCTACCATCTTGGTGCAGCCGTCGTGTTGATGTGGGCGGGGGCGGTGTCGGCCCAGACGATCACGGCAGACAGCACGGGTCTGAGCAAGGGGAGTGTGTTCGATATCCCCACGTTGCAGGTCTATCGTTATAAAGGCGGCGTGCCGGGGGGGAACAAGCTGCTGCCGCGTGCCTTCCTCAACGCGCCGCCGCAGATATCACACGACATCGAGGGTTTTCTGCCCATCACCGCGCAGAGCAATCTGTGTGTCGCCTGCCATGAGCAACGGGGAGAGTGGGGCAAGAAGCGCGCGGCGGGAGCGCCCACACCCATTCCGCCCAGTCACTACACCGATCTGCGCACCGCGCCGGACAAGGTGACTGAGCGGCTGATTGGTGCGCGTTTCAATTGCAATCAGTGTCACGTTGCGCAGACCAATGCCCCGGCGCTGGTGGAGAACACCTTCGGTGCGCGGCGTGTACGCTGAGCCGGTGCGGACTTAGGATTTGCGTTCCAGCACGGCGGCAAAGAAGCCGTCGGTGCCGTGTTGTTGCGGCAGCAGTTGCAGGTAGTCGCCCATCTCCAGCGCGATCTTCTGTTGTGCCAGTGCCTCGCCGGCGGGCAGCAGGGTGAATTCTGGATGCTGTCCTAGGAAGCTTTCCACGATGGCCTGATTCTCTTCGTTCAGCACGCTGCAAGTCGCATATACCAAGCGCCCCCCGATTTTTACCAGCTTGCTCGCCGCAGCGAGGATGGATGCCTGTTTCTGGGTCAACTCGGCCAGACTCTTTTCCGACTGGCGGAACTTGAGATCGGGATTGCGGCGCAAGGTACCCAGTCCGCTGCACGGAGCATCCACCAGCACGCGGTCGATCTTGCCCGCGAGGCGTTTGATCTTGCTGTCGTTCTCGTGCGCGATGAGTTGCGGTTGCACGTTGCTTAAGCCGGAACGCGCGAGACGCGGCTTCAGATTGGCGAGGCGTTTTTCGGAGATGTCCCATGCATACAAACGGCCCTGCGAATTCATCATCGCGCCGAGCATGAGTGTCTTGCCGCCCGCACCGGCGCAGAAGTCCACTACCATGTCGTTGCGTTTCGGTGCCAGCAAGAAACCCAATAACTGGCTGCCTTCGTCCTGTACCTCGAAGCGTCCACCTAGGAACAGCGGGCTCTTGTTGAGCGCCGGTTTGCCGGAGACGCGGATGCCGAGCGGCGAGTAGGGCGTGGCCACGGCTTGCACACCTTCGGCACTCAGTCCGTGCAGCAACTCGTCGCGGTTGGCCTTGAGGCTGTTCACGCGCAGATCGAGCGGCGCGGCAGCTTGCATGGATAAGCCCAGCGCTAGGATGTCCTGTTCGCTGCGCTGGGCGCGCAGCTTTTCGATGATCCATTCGGGCAGTTCGGCCTGGATGGACAAAGGCAGCTCTTCGGCTTTGATACCTTTCACTTGTCCCAGCCATTCCGCTTCGTTGACCTTGAACAGCGGGGTGAGTTCGCGCACGTTATAGCCGCCGAAGCGCACCCAGTAGGCCAGCGCCATGCGGCGTGGAGTGGCTTTGTTGGCGGCCGCAGCCGGGGTGGTGCAGGCGTGTTCCAGCAGCAGGCGGTGGCGCAACACGCCGAATACCGTTTCGGCGATCAGCGCGCGTTCGTTCGAGCCGACGCGTTCCGCCTGGAAGAAATAACGCAGCGAGGTGTCGGCGGGATGTTCCAGCGGCAGGATGGTGCGCAATGCCTGGATGACGAGGTCGAGACGGTATTCGGTGATGAGCATGGGAGAGCCTTAAGTCAAAAACGGTTATCCGCAGATTACACAGATTACGCAAGATAAAAAACGGATGCGAGTACGGCGGGTAATTTGCAGCAAAAGAAACTTTTGCTGACAAAGATCTGCGTGAATCTGCGTAATCTGCGGATTAAAGAATTGCTTGTTTTAATCAGGGCGCGCAGTTTAACAGATGGGCGGGTTTATTCGTCCGCCACGCGAATATCCGTGATGACCGCTTCGGCGGCGATGTTGCCATCCGGTTCGATATAACGCATCTTGACCGGGAACAGGCGATATTCCTGCGCGAACCAGATCTCCAGCCCTTCTTTGCCGGGTGGGTGTTGTTTGCGGAAGTGCACGGTCTGCAACGTGCCCATCGGCGTCTCGAGCGCTTCCTCGAACACGACTTCGAAGTTGTATTTCTCGAAACGTTTGCCCGTACCGATGTTGATGGTGACGATCTCTTCCTGTTGGCGCATGGGCGGGAACTGGTAGAGGATGCTCAGGATGTCCTGCGCCTGGGCCGGTAACGTGGCTTCGCCGCCTTGCGAAAAACGGATCGCGTGATTGGCCCAGTCGAAGGTCGCACTGTGGGAGCGCACACCGCCGCTGTCGGTGACTTCCTCGGTGAACGATTCCGGTCTGAGGGTTTGCTGTGTCGCCGAGCCGACGCTGGTCTGCACCATGCGGTAACTCTTCAGCAGGCTGGCCAGTCCGGTGGTCTGCACGCTGGCTTTGAGCGTGTAGCGACCGTCCTCGACCTCCAGTTCATGTATCGACTCGCCGAGCTTGAAGCCGTCCTGTCCCTTGTGGATGTTGAACTTGAGACGGGCGCGTCTGGGTAGCGGCGGGCGTTGCGGCTCCGGCGGTGTAGCTGCACTCGCCACGGGTTGGGGGGCGGTTTCGGCGGGGGCGCTGGCAGTGGCGAGTTCTTGCGCCGCGATGGGGCTGCTGGCCGC